>JAKEET010000151.1 GCA_022616435.1 Gemmataceae bacterium | reverse complement strand
TTCCTTCTTGCTCACGTACTTCAAGAACTGGTGTGTCACCTCGGCGAAATGGGCCTCGTGGCCGATGCGATCGCGGTCCGGGATCGTGATGTGGAAACGCTCCCCCTGATCGGCGACTGCGACGCCCGGATGCGACCTCTGCAACGACGCTATCGCCTTGGTCAACGCGACGCCCACCTTGTCCTTCTCCGTGGCCTGTTGCGGCACGACGTACAACTCCGGCCGGAACTTCTCGGGTTTCCCCTGGCGAATCTCGACACGGGAACGCGAGCCCTGGAACACGGCGAGGTGGGTGTCACCGCCGCCCGCTTCGGCCTCGTAGCCCCAGAGGACGTCGAGAGTGATATTCAAGCCGCGCAACGGATAGCGGACTTGCGTGTTGCAGAAGTAGGGGAGCTTGTCGTCCTGAAGCTGCGCGGTCAAGAAGGCCGGGAAATCGGCGTCGCCGGTCACCGCCTGGAACTGAGCACGGTCGAGCCACGTCGGCCAGCGCTTGGCGGCCGTCAGCTTCCAGTCGGCGGCGGCGATCGCTGCGCCCGGGAAGAGGATCCACATCACCAGATCGACCAGGTGCGTGCCGACGTCGCTGAGCGCCTCGCCTTGCTCGCTGACGTCGAAGAACCACGACGGCCGCTTGAGCGGCGCGCCGGCGACCAGCTTCTTGAGGAAATGGACGCTCTCGATGTACACACTCGGCTGCTCCACCGTCCCCGGCAGCGGTTCGCCGAAGGTGTCACGGTCTTTCACCAGCTCGCGCTGCAGGATCGACGTGATCTCGTAGCGTTCGGTCATGATGTCGCAGGCGATCAGGCCCTTCTTGTCGGCGTCATCCAGCAGTTTCTGCAAGCGCGGCAGATGTTCGGGCACGAGGATCCACGGCTTGTCCGAGAGAACATGCAGCCCGGCGCCGATCGCGGCTTCGAGATAATCGATCTTCCTGGCGTTGCGGCCGGCGAGCACAACGACGTTGCCTGGCTTTTCCCTGGCGAAGCGCTGCAGGTAGTCGGGGCCGGCGTGGACTTCGAGCTGCCACGCCGTGGGATGTTGGGGCCGGGCGTTGAAGCCGGCGATGCGCTGGAGATGGCCGAGCAGGTCGGGGCCGAGCGGGGCGTAGACGTGCACCGTCGGATCGACGTCCGGGTACATCTCCTTCTGCACGAGGGCCGCGTGGAAGTGGCCGGGGTTGAGGGTGAGGAAGCGGATGGTGGACATGATGTTGGTGGTCAAGGATCGCTTGCGGTTTCGCGCTCGCAGCGAAACATCGGAGTTCATGGCGCTTCGCCGCGAGCGCGAAAACCGCAAGCAAGACTTGTGGTTATTCCAGAATCTCGCGCACCACATTCCCGTGCACGTCCGTCAGCCGGTAGTCGCGCCCCTGGAACCGGAACGTCAAGCGCGTGTGCTCCAAGCCGAGCTGGTGCAGGATCGTCGCTTGCAAATCGTGGACGTGGACCTGCCCCTCGGCAACGTAGTACCCTAATTCGTCGCTCCGGCCGTGCACGTAGCCGCGCTTGATGCCGCCGCCGGCCAGCCACATCGTGTAGGCGTCGATGTGGTGGTCGCGGCCGATCGATTCACGCGGCTCGCCCATGGGCGTGCGGCCGAACTCGCCGCCCCAGATGACCAGCGTGTCGTCGAGCATGCCGCGGCGTTTCAAATCCTTCACGAGCGCGGCCGAGGGCTGATCGACCTCGCGGGTGATCTGCTCGATGGAGGTGTCGAGATTGAGCGGGCCGCCGTGATGGTCCCAATCGGTGTGGATCATCTGCACGAAGCGGACGCCGCGCTCGACCAGGCGGCGGGCGAGCAGGCAGTTGGCGGCGTACGACGGCTGGCCGCGCTGGACGCCGTAGAGCCGCAGTGTCTCTTCGGTTTCGCCGGCGAGGTCCATGACCTCGGGCGCGGCAGTCTGCATTCGGAAGGCGGTCTCGTAGGCGGCGATGCGCGTCTCGATCTCCGGATCGCCGACGATCCCCAGCCGCATGCGATTCAAGTCGCGCACGGCGTCGATGAACTGGGCCTGCTCGCGCGGGGCGATGCCGGGCGGCGTCGCCAGATCGAGGATGGGTTGCGGCCCGCGAAGAAACGGCACGCCGGCGTAGAGGGTGGGCAAGAAGCCGCTGGACCAGATCGCGGCGCCGCCGCGCGGACCGCGCGGCCCGGATTGCAGGACGACGAACGCCGGCAGGCTCTGGTTTTCGCTGCCGATGCCGTAGGTGACCCACGAGCCCATCGATGGCCTGCCGAACTGCGGCGAGCCGGTGTTGAGGAACACCTTGGCGGGGCCGTGGTTGAAGACGTCGGTCTTCATGCCTTGCAGCAAGCAGATGTCGTCGGCGATCTCGCGGTGGTACGGGAGCAGTTCGCTGATGTTCATGCCGACGCGCCCGGCCCGCGCGAAGCGGCGCTTGCTGCCGAGCAACTTGGCGTCGGGCCGGATGAACGCGAAGCGCCGGCCTTGCGTGAACGACGCCGGCACCACCTGGCCGTCGAGCCGGTTGAGGGTCGGCTTGTGATCGAAGAGCTCCAGGTGGCTGGGCCCGCCGCACTGGAAGAGGAAGATGACCGCCTTCGCCTTCGCGGGGAAATGGCCCGGCCGGGGGCGCAGCGGGTTGGCGGCGCTCGGGGATTGAGCGGCGGCGTCGCGCTCCAGGAGCGAGGCGAGGGCCATCGAGCCGAGACCGACGGAGCAGTCGCGGAAGAAATGGCGGCGGGTGAGGGCGAGTTTCCATTGATCGTTCATCGTCGTGTCCTTATGCTGCCTCACCGGGCAAGTAGTTTCTGAGAATACGGATCGCATCGTACGCGAGGAGATCACCATCGTCTCAACTCGCCTTTGCCGTGCGCGGCTTGGCTTTGCCGTTGCTGGGCCGAAGATTCAGTTTCAGGATGTTCGTCAATCGATCGATCACGTCGGATGACAATGTTCCTGTGCCGGTGAGGAAGGCATCCAGGGTATTCAGGTCGGTCGCAGCGCGGTCGGCCAAGTCATCCAACAGGATCTTGCTTGAGTGAATCGCGCGCCGCAATGCGCCGCTGTGGGTTGGCTCGGCCGCGGCCTCACAAAGGCGTTGATGCTTGGCGATCAGGTCCGGCAGCTCTTTGGCAATCAACTCACGATCCTTGCGCAACTGGCGGAGCTGTTGCCCGGTGAGCTTGAGCGCGGTTTGGCGTGGCTTCGCTTGCTTCACGATTTCCTTCTTCTTTTTCTCGAGCGTTGTTCAGGGACTTGATAGGCCGTCACCGGCAGGATGGTCACGTCGTCCAGTCGGTGGTAGACGGCAATCAAGAATCGCCCATCCTCAGTGTAGCCCCACGCGCACGGACGCCCCGAGGAATCGCTCTTGCCTCTCGTCGTTGGATTCTCAACCACGCGCTGAAAATCTTCAGGAGTGACATCGTGCTCGGCCAAATGCTGAACGATGTCGTCAGTCCATACATAGAAGTAAGACGGCATCGACCAGCCACTCTCGCGTCACAAACGCACCTTGAGCACCCGCCCCCACCGCCTCCGCGCCGCCTCCGCTCGCGCGCTACACCTTCCTGGGACTCCTTACAGTATAGTGCCTCGAAACAGTGCTTCAAAGGTACCGCAACCTCCGTCAACTCCCGCCCCCAGAATTCCCCGCCACGCATTTTCCATGAAAAGAATTCCCGCCGCCGCCCCTCTACCATACCAGAGGTAGGGCGGGAGGGCCCATGGCGTCCGTCATGTCACCAGCAGTCAGCCGATCCGTGCCGGGACCGCCTGCGGAAGCGCAGGATGCCGATCTGCTTGCGCGCTTTCTTGAGGCCCGCGACGCGGCGGCGTTCGAGCTGCTCATGGACCGCCACGGCGGCATGGTGATGGGGTTGCTGCGGCGGCTGGGACTGCAGGAGGCGGACGCCGAGGACGCCTTCCAGGCCGCGTTCCTGACGCTGGTCCGCAAGGCCGCCTCGATCGGCAAGCGCGGCTCCCTGGCGAGCTGGTTGTACAAGGTGGCGTACCGGATCGGGCTGGAGCAGCGCGAGCGCGTGCGCAAACGCCACGCCAAAGAGCACCCGTTGACAGGCAGCGAGCCGGCGCCCATGAAAGACGACCTCACCGAGTTCTGGTTGCTCCTGGACGCGGAAGTGATGCAGCTTTCGGAGAAGTACCGCGTGCCGCTTTTGCTCTGTCAATTGCAGGGCATGTCGCTCGAGGAAGCGGGCCGGCGGCTCGGCTGCCCGAGCGCCACCGTCGGCACGCGGCTGGCCCGGGCGCGCGACCACCTGCGCGCCCGCCTGGCCAAGCGCGGCCTGGCCCTCACGGGCGCCACGGTGGCGACCTACTTGAATCACTATCAACCGGCGCAATCCGCGCCGGCGCCGGCCGTGATCCGCGGCACGCTGGAGGCGGCCATGCACTTGCAGCACGGCGTCGCCGTCTCCGCCATCTCGGCGGAGGCGCTCACGCTCAGCGACCGGGCGCTGCATTCCATGGTCGTCGCCAAGGTCAAGCTGCTGGCCCTGGTGGCGGCCGTGGTGATGGCCTTCGCGGCCGTCGCCGCGGCGGTCGCGCCCGCCTTGCTGAATCCCAGCCCCGGCCCGATCGCGCCGGCGAAGCTGGCCACGCCGCCAGGCGACGAGGACGAGGGCGATTGGCTCTCCCTGTGGGGCAAGGTGGTCGATCCGGCGCGCGACACCGAGTTCAAAGCCACGCGCAAGACCCTGACCCTGACCGTGCCCGGCGGCGCCCACGTCTTCGGCGCGGACGGCCGGCGGACGGCGCCGCGGGTGATGCGCGAGGTGGGCGGCGATTTCCTCATTCAAGTGAAAACGGCGACGGTGCTGCCCAAGGGGACGCCGCGGTTCGAGCGCGACCTGCTGCCGCCGGCACCTGGCGCCGACCGGCATCGCGCCGACTTGAACGCCGCCGGTTTCCAGGGTGCGGGCATCGTCGTCATGCAGGATGACCAGAATCTGTTGAAGCTCGGGCGGGGCACGTTGTTTCACCAGGATTCGCGGGAGAATTATCTGGCCTGGCAGAGCCACTCCCCGGAAAGGTCCACGCACGACAGCAAGCTCGTATCCGGCCGGCCGTTCGCCTACCTGCGTCTGCAGCGCTTCGGGCCGCACCTGTTCCCGGCCGGCAGCCACGACGGCGAGCGCTGGACGAATCTGCCGCCGATCACGGGCGAGCTTCCGGCGGTGTTGCAGGTCGGCCTGGTGGCCGAGCACAACACGTCGGAGGGTTTCCAGGCGTCGTTCTCCGATTTCAAGCTGCACCGCTTCCATTTCGGCAACAATCCGCAGCCCGCCAAGAAAGGCCAGCCCCCTCCGCGTGGCTGCGCCCGCTGCCACGGCGACGCCGTCCCCGAGCCGGCCCCGGCGTTTCGGTTCGATTGGCTGCCTGTCGCCAACAAGAGGCTATCCGAAAAGGGGACTGACCCCTTACCCAGAGGGGGTCAGTCCCCTTTTCGGATAGCCAAGCCAACGGAGCAACCATGAACGCGCTGCTTGCCGGTGCGGTGTTGACGCTCGGCCAGGCCGGCGCGCCCGGGCAGGTTGAGATCAAGGCTGAAGAAGTCGAAGTCCATCAAGACCTGCGCGACCAGCGGCCCATCCACCCCAGCCTGAGGATGACCGGCCCGTTCGTGTCGAAGTACACGATCCGCGAGCCGGAAGGGCTGCGCGTCACGCTGCCCGCCAAGCGCGAGAAATACGCGCCGATCGCCCTGCAGACCAACTTTCGCATCCCCGGCGACTTCGAGATCACGGCGACCTACGAGCTGTTTTCGGCCGACGCGCCGGACAGCCCTGACAAACCCGCGGCGGTCGTCGGGGTGAATATCTACGTCGTGCAGGGCGACGGCGACCGCCGCACGGCGCGGATCGGGCGGTTCAACACGCGGCGCGGCCACGTGTATGAAATCCAGCACACCGACCGCACCCGCGAAAGGCCCACGAAGATGCAGCGGTTCCCGACCCAGGAGTGGGCCGGCCAGTTTCGCCTGGTCCGCAAGGGTGCGGCGCTCCATTACCTGGTGAAGGATGCCGGCACCGGGGATGAGTTCCGCGAGCTGTTCGTTGCCGAGCATTTCGGCGACGGCGACGTGACGGTGGTCCGCTGCGCCGTCAACACCACCGAGCAACCGTGCGCCGTCGATGCCCGGCTCATCGATTTCCGGGTGCGCAGCGTCAACCTGCCGGCGGCGGTCGCGGATCCGACGCCTCGCGAGGAACGTCGTGGCTACTGGTGGCTGGCGACGGCGGTCGCGATCGCGGCGGTGCTGGCCGGCGGCGCGGCCATCGCCGGGCTGAGGCGGCGGCGGCGGATGCGGCGGACGGCAGGCGACCGGGCGATGTCCGAGGCTTCCGAGCAGCCGGCGGCGCCGAACCATGGGACGGTGCATGTGCCATGTCCGGCCTGCGGGAAACGCTTGAAGGTGTCGAGCACGAACCTCGGCAAGAAGGTAAAATGTCCGGGATGTGACACGGCGTTCGTGGCCGCGACGGAGTGATGGCGAGCGGCGCGGCGTTAGCCCGCCGTGTCGCATCCCCACTCGGCGACTGCTTCCTGTCCACGTCGGGCTTACGCCCCGACGCGCGCCCAAGGAGAATCCCCAGTGATTTGTCGAGCACCAGTTCTCGCGGCGTTCGCCCTGGTCGGCATGACGTTGATCGCCCACGCTCAGGAACCCGTGGATGGAAAAGGACTCCAGCAGCGGCACGTCTGGACCTTCAAGGGGAACCCATCCAAGCCGGCCGATCTGACGTTGCTGGGGCCCGACGCGAAGAACTGCGTGACGTTCGAGGACGAGGGGCTGCGCATCACACTGCCGGCCGGCTGGAAGGGCGACCGGCCGGGGACCGGCGTGCAGGCTGACTTGCGGCTGCAGGGAGATTTCGCGATCTGGATGTCGTTCGAAATCCTCAAGGAGCCAGCGCGGGCGGATGCCGGCAAGATTTCCACGCGCTTGAGCCTGGGAATCTCCAAGGATACAGCCAAGAAGGACCGCGCCACGAATTCGCGCAGCGTCACCGGGAGCCGCGGCAGCGTGTTTGTCACCTGGGCATCCCTTTGGAACAACGAGACCGGCAAGAACCAAATGCCGTCCAATGTTTTTCCGACCAAGGCCAGGACCGGCAAGCTGCGCCTGGTACGATCCGGCGACCAGCTGTTCTACCACGCGGCGGAGGGAAGCGACGGCGAGTGGCAGTCGCTGACCGGCTACCGGTTTGGCGAGGAAGACGTCATCAACGTCCGCATTACCGCTGCCACGGGGGGCGACAAGGCCGAGCTGGACGTGCGCATCACCGAATGGCACGTTGACTCGATAGCGCTGGGGCGGCGGCCAACGGCGGCGACCATGCCCGCCGGCGCTCCCGGGGATGCCTCCGGTGAGCAAGCCGGCGGCGGCATTCCGGTGCGGCTCATGGTTGCCGGCGGCATCATCGTCGCCGCGCTGTGCCTCGCCCTGGCGTCGTGGTGCCTCGTTCGTTGGCGTCGCCGTGCTGGCGCGCACGGCATCGTCAGCCGACGGACCGGCGCGGCGTTGGTGTCCTTCGCCTGCGCCGCCTGCGGCAAGAACCTCAAAGCCAGGCCGGACCTCGCCGGCAGGAACGTCAAGTGTCCGCACTGCGCCCAGCAGGTGCTCGTCCCCGCGTCGTGACGGCCTGACTCCCTGATTTCCTCAAGAATTCTCGTATCCATCCCCCTCGCCCCCGGCACTATCAAGGAGTAACCCTCGCGGGGAGCGGGAGGATCGGCCATGGTTCACACATTTGCCGGCGCCGTTGTGCAGGAGCGCGACGTTTCCGACCAGCAACTCTTGCAGCGTTTCCTGACGAACCGCGACCAGGATGCCTTTGCCGGCCTCGTCGAACGCCATGGCCGGACGGTCTGGGGCGTGTGCCGGCGCGCCCTGGCCCGGGCCCACGACGCGGAGGATGCGTTTCAAGCGGCGTTTCTCATCCTGGCCAGGAAGGCCGCGTCGATTCGCAAGGGGGAGGCGGTGGGGAGCTGGCTGTACGGCGTCGCCTACCGGACCGCGATGAAAGCTCGCCAGCGTGCCGCCCGGCGGCAAGATCACGAAGCCCAGGCCGGCGCCCAGGCCGGCGCACGCGGCCGAACGGCCGAGACCGCCGAGGCCAACTCGCCCTGGGGCGAGGCCGCTTGCCGCGAGCTGCAGCGCTTGCTCGACGAGGAAGTGCAAGCGTTGCCGGAGAAATACCGGACGCCGTTCGTGCTGTGCTGCCTGGAAGGGATGAGCAAAGCCGAGGCGGCCCAGGAGCTCGGCTGGAAAGAAGGGACGGTGGCCGGCCGGCTGGCGCGGGCGCGGCAGCACTTGCAGAAGCGGCTGGCGCGGCGCGGCGTCATGCTGTCGGCCGTGCTGACGGCCCTGGCGCTGGCCCAGAACACGGCCGCGGCGGCGGCGCCGCCGGTCCTGGTTGCCGCCACCGCGCACGCGGTGGCGCCGGCGCTCGCGGGCCAAGCCGCGGCGGCGCTGTCGCCGTCGGCCGTCGCCCTGGCCGAGGGCGTCGTGAAGACCCTGGTTGCAGCCAAGGTGAAAGCCGCGCTGTGTGTCGCGGTCGCGGTCACCACCCTGGCGGGAGGCGCGACCCTGGCGGTCATGCAAGAGCCGCCGCCGCCCGCCAAGGCCCAGCCGCCGGCGCCGCCCTCCATCGCCGCATTCGAGCCGGAGTTGTTCGTCCCGCCGCCCAGTCCGGTCATCCCCGCCATCGACGAGCAAGTCCTGACCGTGGCGTTCTCCAACGACGGCAAGCGTCTGGTCACCGCCGGCGCCCGGCACGAGCGACCGGGCCAGCTCAAGATCTGGGACGCGGCCACTCACACGCTGCTGGCGACGGTGAAGGGCTTTCGCGGCATCCGCTCGCTCGCCTATGCCCCGCACGGCGACGTCTTCGCCACCGGCGACTTCGGCGGCCACGTGAAGCTTCGCGACGGCAAGACCGGCGCGGAAATCAAATCGGCGCGCGGCCACACGGTCGGCGTCAACGGCGTGGCGTTCTCGGCCGACGGCAAGCAGTTGATCAGCGCCGGCCTCGACAAGGTGTTGAAGCTCTGGGACGTCGACGATCTGAACGAGAAGAAGGTGCTGCGCGGGCACAGCGACATGATCTACTGCGTGACCTTCTTCAAGCACGGCGGCGCGGTCGTCAGCGGCGGCAAGGACAACACCGCGAAAATCTGGGACCTGGCCACGGGCACGGAGCAACGCAACCTGGCGGGGCACGCGTCGGCGGTTGAATCGGTCGCCGTGTCGCCCGACGACAAGGTCGTGGCCACGGCCAGCTGGGACCGAACCATCCGGTTGTGGGATGCGGACACGGGCAAGGACACGGCGGTGATCGCCATCGGCGACGCCTCGATGAATTTCATCGCCTTCTCCCCCGACGGCAATCTGCTGGCGGGCGCCGGTTCCGACGGCTCCGTCCGTCTCTGGGACGTGAAGACGCGCAAGCCGCTGGCCACCGTGGGCCGCCATGCGGGCAGCGCCTGGGGCGTCGCGTTTTCCCACGACGGCAAGAAGCTGGCTAGCGGCAGCAGCGACAAGACCGCGAAGCTGATTGACGTGGACAAGCGCGAAGAAGTCGCCACGCTGCCGTTCGGCGAGCTGATGCCGATTCAGGCGCTGGCGTACGCCCCCGACGCCAAGGCGCTGGCGCTCGCCGTGGACGACAAGATTCAGGTGCGCGACGTGAAGACCGGCGACCTCATGCGGAGCCTCGCGGGCCATGCCAGCCTGGTGACGTGCCTGGCGTTTTCCGCCGAAGGTCAGACCTTGGCGAGCGGCAGCGCTGACAAGACGGTCAAGCTGTGGGATTGGCCCACGGGCAAGGAAAGACTCACGCTCAAGAATCACGCCGACGCCGTCCGCGCCGTCTGCTTCACACGCGACGGCAAGCTGCTGAGTTCAGGGGAAGACAAGCTCGTTCGCCTCGTTGACCCGTCCTCGGGCAAGGAGATCGCCACGTTCCCCGGTCACGAGGCCGGCGTGAATGCCCTGGCCGTTGCGCCCGACGGCAGCGGCTTCGCCAGCGGCGGCGACGACAGCGCCATCCGGGTGTGGGGCTTCGCCAACAAGGACTCCGTCTCGCTGAAAGGCCACACCGGCGCCATCCGGGCGCTGGCGTTTTCCGCGCAGGGGATCCTCGCCAGCGCCGGCGCCGACACGACCATCAAGCTCTGGGAACCCGGCAAGCTCCGGGCGGCCGACGACGGCAATGTCACCGCCCTGCGCGCCACCCTGAAGGGCCATCGCACCGAAGTCTCCGCGCTGGCGTTCTCGCCGGGCGGCCGGACGCTGGTCAGCGGCGGCACGGACCAAAAGATCTGGGTCTGGGACCCGGCGCGAGGGATGCCGCGGACGGTCCTGAGCGGACACCATGGGCCCATCACGGCACTGGCGATGCATCCGCAGGGTTTGCACGTCATCAGCGGCAGCCACGACGGGTCCGCCCTGCGCTGGCGCGGGACCACGATGCCGGCGGCCCCGGCCGGCCCGCCCACGCGCGTCCTCCAGGGCAATCCCGGCGGCGTCTGGTTCGTCGCGTTCTCCCCGGCCAACGACCTGCTCGCCACCGGCGGCGCCGGCGGCGACGTCACCCTGTGGTCGCGGACCCTGGCGCCGCCGCCCGAGCAGCCGCTCCGCCAAGGCATCTTCTGGGACGTGACCGCCGCGCCGGACGGCCGCACCTTCGCCGTGGCGCGCCACACCGAGGTGAACATCCTCGACGCGCCGACCGGCCGCACCGTGCGAACCTTCGCGCTGAAGAAAATCACGCGGTCCGTGTCGTTCTCGCCGGACGGCAAGTACCTGGCCGCGACCGGCGGCCACTGGAAAGATCCGAAGGTTCCTTACGAGACCACGATCTTCGATCTAGCCGCCGGCAAGGAATTCGTCGCCCTCCAGGGGCATGAGGCTGTCGTCTATCGCGCCGCGTTCGCGCCGGACGGCAAGACCGTGGTCACCACCTCCTACGACAGGACGATTCGCGTCTGGGAGTTCCCGTCCGGCAAGCCGATCGGCTTCCTCACAGGGCACAAATCCTGGGCGAAGGGCATTGCGTTTCTCCCCGACGGCACGCTCGTGACCGCGAGCCTGGACAAGACGATCCGCTTCTGGGACGTGGCCAAACGGAAGCAGCTCAAGGTGTGGAACACGGATATGAGGATGGCGTCGCTGGCCGTCTCGGCCGATGGCACGATGCTGGCCACGGCCAGCGATGCCATCACCGATCGCAAGAACGATCTGCCGCCCGCCGGGGTCCGTGTCTGGGACGTGCAGACCGGCAAGGAGCTGCTGCGCCCGCAAGGGCACACGGGCCACATCCTCGGCGTTGCCTTCACGCGCGACGGCCGCGGCCTCATCGCCGCCGGCGGCAAGCTCGGCAACTGGGGCGAGATCAGCCACTGGGACCTGCCCACCGGCCAGCTCCGGGCCAGTCACCGGACGGCGACGAAGCAATGGTTCGAGAACGTCGCGGTCGGGAGCGATCAGCGGGTGCTCGCCGCCGCGTATGGCTCGCTCCACATGTGCGATCTGGAGTTCGGCCACAAGCTGCGCACCTGGAAGGCGCACGACGCCACGGCCATCTGCGGCATCTTCGTGAACAACGACAAGGGTAACTTCCTGGTCACCGGCGGCAGCGACGGCTCGGTCCGGATGTGGGACCCCGCCACCGCCTCGACGCGCGGCAACATGAATCCCCACAAGAATCAGGTCCGCGGCATGGCGGTGCTGCGCGACGGCAACACGCTGGTCAGCGTCAGCGAAGACAAGACGGTCAAGCTCTTCGATACGGAGAAAGTCACGCTCACAGACCACAGCGCCCCGGTGATGTGCGTCGCCGTGTCCCGCGACGGCAAGCTGATGGCCACCGGCGGCGGCGACAAATCCGACAACACCCCCGGCGAGCTGATCCTGTGGGACATGGAGGCGCGCAAGCCGGGCAGGTCGCTCGCGGTAGACAAGACGGTGTGGTCGGTCGCCTTCTCGCCCGACGGCACGTTGCTCGCGGCCGGCGTCGGCCACAACACCGTGCGCATCTGGAATACCGCGACCGGCGCCACCGTCGCCGCGTTTCCGGTCCCGTTTGCCCGGCCGGTGGCGTTCTCGCTCGACGGCAAGCTGCTCGCGGTCGGCCACGGCAAGGCCCCGTCCGCCACCGAACCCGGCTTCGGCTCGGTCCGCATTGTTGACACGACCACGTGGAGGCAGCGGTTCAGTATCCTGCCGCACAACCACGTGATCTTTCAGGTGGCGTTCGCCCCCGACGGCCGCACGATCGCCTCCGCCAGCCAGGACGGCACGATCAAGCTGACGTCGCTGTCGGGCGGCAGCCTGGCCACGCCGCTGCCGGTGGCCGTGCGCACCCTGCCGCCGACCTTGACCGCCAAGGACGTGCGCCGCGCGCTCGAGAGTTCCGGCGCACGACCGGTGGAAGTCAGCGTCCGGCAAGCCGAGACCGCGGAGGCCGGCATCAGCCTGAAAGTGTGGCTGGCCCTGGCGATTGCCGGTTTCCTGTTCGTGGCGCTGGGATTCGCGTGGGTTTGGCATCGTCGCGCCGGCGCCATCGGCAAAGCGCCGCGAGGGGCCGCGTCCATCCAGCCGAAGACTGGACAGAAGCTCTCCTTTTCATGTCCGCACTGCGGCAAAGGCATGCAAGCCAGGCTCGAGTTCGCCGGCCGCACCACCCGCTGTCCCCGCTGCGGCGTGAAGCTGCCGATCCCCAGCCGGGCGGGAACGACGTGACCAGGTTGCTCCTGATTCGTCTGCTGGAAGTCAAGCGCACGCCTTGCGCGCCAATTCCAGCGAGGTGCTGCCGGCGACGCGCGGCGCCACTGCCGCGAAGCATTTCTCTTTCCGCACGCGGCCAGGCACCGTGCATTGCGGCCACGAGTCACACATCTGCTTGATCTCAAAGCCCAGGATGCCGAGCATCTGTTGCAGGCATTCCGGTGTAAGCCGCCACCACGCCATCAGCTCCTGATTCTTGGTCGAGGGCATGAATCTCCCGACCGCGCGTTGCAACGGCGTCGCTTGATTCACGACGATGATCGAGCCGGCGCACAAGCGTGACGCGCCGTACAGCGCCTGGAACGGGTCGCGCAGGTGGCCGAGGATCATGCCGAGGACGATCACGTCGAACTCCCCCAGCTCCAGGGGCAGATCGTAGACGTTGCCGTAATGGACTTTCGCCTTCGAGCTGAGCCGGCGATGGGCGAACCAGTAGGCGTTGGTCAGCCGGCGGTGGGTTTCGCGCGTGGCGAGGCGCAGGGAGTCCAGTTGGTGAGCGACCGTATGATGCGGCACCAGGTCCCACTGGGCGCCGTCCGCCATGTCGAAGGACACGACCTCCGCGCCGTGCTTCTCCATGGTGAAGCTGAGAAAGCCGGAGGCGGCGCCGATGTCGAGGACGCGCTTGCCGCGGAAGTCGAAGTTGCCCAGATACGCCGGCATGGCGTCGCGCAGATCCCAATCGCCCTGGACTTCGCCGTGGCCGGGGATGTTCATGCTGTGATAGAAGTAGCAGTCCCTGGGGTCATCGACGACGCGCGGTTCCGCGTAGTGGAATGTCTGGCTCATGGCGCCTCCGTGCACTTGGGGTTCGGCCGGCCATCATACGATTCCTGAACAACAAGCACAATGCGAATGCGGCCCGCGCCCGCGTGGCATGCTGTAAGGTCAACCGCATGGCGTGTTCCGGCTCCACGTGTCTGTGGTGCGGAGATGTTCTGCCGCAGGAGGCAAGCGGCGACGTGTGCGCGCGCTGCCGGGCCAACGATCAGCTCGGCGTCGTGGATGCCGGCGCCCACGCCGCCTGGGTCGGCCGCATCCAGCGCGCGGGCGCCTTGCTGAACATGGCCGGCGCGATCCACATCGTGTGCTGCCTGCTGACTCCGGGCGTCTTCGCGGTTCTGGATCACCAACAGCTTCCGGCACGCGACTGGCTGCGTGCGCTTGCCGGCCTGCAAATGCTGGCCGGCATCATCCTGGGGCCGATCATCCTCAGGGGCGAAAGTCAGCGTGCCGGTCTTGGCGATGTACTGTTGCTTGTTTTTTTTGCTGCCTAGGATTTACTTCGCTCTGTCCCGATACATAGCCGTTTGCTACGCTAAATCATCGATCCCATAGAGGACGCAACGATGGCCACACAGCGGAATGTCCACGAACAACGGCGCCGCAAGCCCGCAACACGGCGGCCCAAACCCGTGGACGACGACTTAGCTCTTGCGGACGAAATCCTTCGGGTCGGCCGTGAAGAGCATGCCGACCTCGTTGCCGGCTGGAAGAAGTTCCTGAAAGAACTCGGCATCCGTGGAAAGCCGATTGGCGCGAAGAAGCTGCAGGAAAGGTTGCTCAAGAAGGGCTTTGACCCCGAGAGCAACGAGTTCAGCCGGGAAATTATTGCCATGCGCGAGGAATAGGCGTGGCCAATTCGTTCTACCTGGACGCGAGTGCCTTGGCGAAGCGGTACGTCCCCGAAAAAGGGGTTCACCCGGATCAATGCGATCCTCGACACAGTAGCCGCCAACCGGATCCATACCCTCAACACCGGCATGGGCGAAGTGGTGTCGGTCCTTGTCCGAAAACGGAACGCGGGAATCCTCTCGACCGGGGATTTCGCGCAAGCGCTTGCCAGTTTCGATGAGGAGATTGTCCGCGGAGCGAACGTCACCAAGGCGTCGGTAACGGGCCGCCTCGTCACCGCCTCTTTTGCTCATATTGTCGCGCATTCAATCAATTCTACGGATGCCTGACGCTCAAATCGGCGCTGGCGATCGCCCGAAGGTTACGAACCGCCGGCGATGACCTGGTCCTGGTTGCTTCCGATCAGCGCCTTCTCCGTGCCGCCGGAGCCGAAGGGCTGACCACATTCAATCCAGAAAATCAAGACCAGGCCACCTTGGCCGCCCTGATCGGGCCATAACGCCAATTGTCATTCCTTCTACCCGGTTGCCAATACTTCCTCTATCTCCGCTCGCAACCGGATGTACGGTGTCAATCATCATTCAGGATGGTGCCGATGCCGCGGTTTTTGGTGAACAGCGAATTGCCGCTGTTGCCGAACAGGTCGAGGTAGAACGTTTCGTTTGCCTCCCGCTTTCTGTCGCCCTTGACTTCGATCGTGATGGTCTTCGTCGTCTCGCCGGGGGCTAAGGTCAGCGTGCCGGACTTGGCGATGTAGTCGTTGTCGCTCGTCTTGGCGGTGCCGTTCACGGTGCTAAAGGACATTGTCACCGGCTGGTCGTAGGCGGCCGAGAGCGTGACCGTGAACGTGAACAGCGTCGTTTTCTTGCCGTTGCCTTCCTTCTTAGTCATGTCGCTGATGCTGATGCGCGGCGTTGGTAGCGCGGCATCATCATTGATGATCGTGCCGACACCCTGGCTGTCCACGATGCTGGCGTTGGCCGGGTTGCTCAGATTGACGTGGAACGTTTGATTCGGCTCCACGGCGGTATCGCCGAGAACGGCGATCGGGATCGTCTTGCTCGTCTCGCCCGGGGCGAAGGTCAGCGTGCCGTTCGCGGCAACGTAGTCGCTGCCAGCCGTGGCGGTGCCGTTGGCGGTGGCGTAGGTGACCGTCACAGCCTGGGCAGCGGGCGCGGACAGGGTCACGGTGAAAGTGACCGGGTGGGCGCCGGTGTTGCCTTCCTGCGTTGACACGTCACTGATGGTCAGCGTGGGGTTGGACGACCCGATGACGGTGTACGGCCCCGCGATGTTGGGGTAGACGTCCGCATTGTTGAACGAGGTGTTGAGCTCGGTGAAGGTGTCGAGATCGACCAGGGGCGGGGCGGCGGGCGCGATGTAGAGGCCGCCGCCCAGACCCGCGCCGGGCTGGGGCCAACCGTAAAGATTTTCGCCGGCGCCGCCGGCGCCGCCGACCGCCATGTTGTCGAAGATCGAACTTTGGCGAATCTCGACCGAGCCGGCCACGACACGGATCCCACCTCCATACCCCATGCCCCCGTTGCCACCAACCGTATTGTTGAGGTACCACGGAGGACTGCCACCCATGCCGCCGACCGCCTGGTTCTCGGAGAAGGTGGTTTGGTTGATAACAACCGTGCCACCCGCGACGTACAGGCCGCCCCCGGCCCCATCGCCGCCGTCGCCACCTTTGACGATGGTTTCTGAGAAGGACTCGTCACCGCCGGGACCGCCCGACGCGAAGTTGCCCGACACGGTGCACTGGTCGAGGGTCAGCGTGCCGCCCGCGATGTACAGGCCGCCCCCGGCCCCATCACCGCCGTCGCCATAGATGCCCCCGGCGACGCCGCCTGCGGCATTACCGTACACGGTGCAGTTGGCGAGGGTCACATTGCCGCCGGCCATGGAGATGCCGCCGCCCGGGGAGCCGTAGGTCAACCCGTTGGCGACCGTGAGGCCCGCGATCTTGACGCTGGGAGCGCCGGCAATCGCGAACACCCGGTCGTTGCCTGCGCCATCGACGGTCAAGGCGCCGGCGCCCGGGCCGTTGATCGTCACGCTATCGGTGACGTCCAACTGGCCGGTGAGCAGGGCGATGGTGCCGGTCGTGGCGAAGTCGATCTCATCGGCTCCGGGGTTCGCGTTGGCAGCGACGATGGCCGCCCGCAGCGAGTCGGGGCCGCTGTCGTTGAGATTGAGCACGGTGAAGGTGCTGGGAAGGCTGCGGTCTTCCAGCGGCTCGACGGCAAGCCGGCAAGGAGCCGGTCGCCGAGGAGGAGCGCCGCGCCGGGCCTGTTGGATTGCCGTGTGCGAGTGCCCAGGTTTGAGAGAGTCGAGCAGAGTGCGGAACCACATGGGAATCTCCAATTCGAGGTTGGTCCGCGATACACTTGGAGAGACATCGTTCCCGGCGCGCAGACCGAGCGCCGGGGCGGTGCCGGGCCGGTGAGGGACTTGCTTGGCGGTAAGGCCTCACCGGCCACTCATTTCGGTTGAGGTCGTTAACCAAAGATCCCGAACAAGTCGTCGTCGCTTGTGGAAGCGTCGTTGGCAAAGATGAACGTCCACAGGTCGGCAGACGCCACTCCGCCCAGCGAAAGGTAGAGGCCACCGCCCTGGCCCAGGCCCGCGCTGCCGCCCTCCGCCGCGGCCCCGCCGTCGGCCCGGTTGAGCGCGGCAAGGCTGCGCAGGAGCGTGAGGCTCGGCGTGCCTAGGGGGGCGGGTCCGCCGTTGAAGACGCCGCCGCCCTGTCCGTTGCCGCCGTTGCCGCCCAAGCCGCCGGCGCCGCCGGTGGCCTGGTTGAGGACGACCATCGAGTCGGAGAGGGTGCCGATCGACCCGTTCAGATTGGCGAGGCCGCCACCACGGCCCGCCCCGCCGGCGCCGCCCAGGAGGCCGCCGCTGCCCTTGTCGCCGCCGGCGCCGCCGGTGGCCTGGTTGAAGACGAACCAACTGGCGCGGACGTCCCAATCAGAGAACCCATTACTCAGGCCGCCCCCCTGGACAGTGCCGCCGGCGCCGCCGTTCCCGCCGCTGCCGCCGTTGCCGCCCGCGCCGCCGATCACTTCGTTGCCCAGGAACAGGCTATCGCTGACATGAAGGGTCGCGCGGACAGGGGTCATGCCGACCGGGTTGGAGTTGTTGATGGCGCCGCCCGAGCTGCCGCCGCCCGCACCTCCATTACCACCCACGCCGCCGTTGCCACCGTTGCCGCCGAGGCCCTGGTTGCCGAGAAACGTGCTGTGGCTGACCGTGAGGGTCGAGCCGGCGTTGCTGATGGCGCCCCCTGGGCCACCACTGCCATTACCACCGGCCCCGCCCGTACCGCCCGTACCGCCCGTGCCGCCGAGGGCTCGGTTAGCGAGGAACGTGCTGTGTGCCACGGTCATGGTCGAGGAGGCCGACGGCCCAACTAAACCGAAGTACGCATTTTCGAGGGCGCCGGCCACGCCAAAACCGGCGTCACCGCCCTTCTGGCCGGGCCCGCCGTCGGCCCCGTTGCCCCCGCGCGCCAGGTTGCCCGCGAAGGTGGTGTGCAACACCGTCGCCTGGCCGCCAGCTGCATTTTTGACGGCGCCGCCCACGGCGTTGCCTTGGTTGATGACGGGACCGGCGCCGAGACTCGCGGTTGCCTGGTTGCCCGTGAAGGTGCTGTAGTCGAGCACCAGGACCGATCCGCCGCCCTCATTCAAGATGGCACCCGCCGACCCGAACATGGTGCCGGCGGCCCGGTTCGCCGTGAAGGTGCTGTCCGTGACCACCAGGCTGGCGCCGAAGACATTCGCGACGGCGCCGCCCTGGGCGATGGCGCCGACGGCCTGGTTGTTCGCCATGGTCACGTGGAAGAGGACGACACGGGCGCCCGTGTTGAGCAGGGCCCCGCCCAGGGTGACGGGGCCGATGGGGCCCACCACCGTGGCATCGGTGGCCCGGCCGTTGGCGATGGTCAGGTCGCGGATTTCCACATCGGTCGCGCTGCCGCTGACGCTGAAGACACGGCTGGCATCGTTGCCGCTGATGGTCAAACGATTGACTCCCGGGCCGTCGAGGATCAGGTCGTCCGTGATGCTCAGCTGCCCGCTGGTCAAGGTGATGGTGCCGTCACGAGCCGCGGGGGCGAAGCGGATCAGGTCGGCGCCGGGGTGGACGTTGGCGTCGAGGATCGCCTGCCGCAGCGATTCGGGACCGCTGTCGGCGAGGTTCCGGACCGTGAAGGTGCTGGGGACGGTCCGGTCCTCCAGCCGTTCCACGCTCAACTGGGCGGCCACGACCCGCTTGCGGAGCCGAGTGGGATGATGTCCGTTCTCGGTGCCGGACGGCACGAGGAGGAAACGTGCGGATCGCAGCCAGGATGACATACGCATCGCAGAGACTCCTTGGGAAGACTGGTCTGCGATACAATGGAAGCACCATCGTTGCCGGCGCGCAGACCGAGCGCCGGGGCGGTGCCGGGCCGGTGGGGGCTTGCTTGGCGGTAAGGACCCCACCGGCCGCCTTGTGCTTTGCCCGTCCTCGCCCGGACCGCGGGCTTATCGGCGGGGCAGGATCAAGAATCCGACCCCCACGCAGTTGCACCGGATCGTGGAGGTTGCCGGATCAAAGGTGATGGTGCAGGCGGCGATGCCGTGGCCGATCGCCCCGGCGTACTGGCCCGTGCCGCCGGTCACCCTGATCGTTTCCGTCCCCTTCCCCGTCGAAAGCCGCCACTGGGTCGTGAACGAAACGAACAGCTGGTCGCCGTTGGCGGTGACGACTGTGATCGCGCCGCGGAAGTCGCCCCGGTCCGCGACCGGATCAATGCGGACGCTGTCGAGTCGCCCCTCGGCCGTCCAGGGGCCCAGAACGCCGGTGCCCTCGGCAGACGCCTTCATGGTGGTGGCGTCCCCGAAGCAGCTAAAGTTCATGAAGATGGGGATGACATGTCCCCGGGGAGCGCGGACGCGCGCGGCGGACTTCATGTCCGGTGCGTCCTCACGGCTCCTGACCTGGGCCGCATTCGATCCGTCCCAGTCGAGCGGCATGTGTGTCCTGGCATCCGCCAGCACAGCGCTGGGCGTGCAGCGGTCTTCCATTTGTTCCACGGCGAGCAAAACCTGATGTTTCGAGCTCATGATGCTCTCCTCGCGGTCTGCGGGTTGAGGGAACGGCCCTCCCGGCGCGCAGACCGAGCGCCGGGGCGGTGCCGGGCCGGTGGGGGGCTTGCTTGGCGGTAAGGATCCCACCGGCTGCTTTAATCACTTCAGCAACAGCTTGGGCTGACAGTCCACTGAGTATACGCCCAGAGGTGCTGGCCCTGGACGTTCATGTAGATCTCGGAACCCTAGTATTCGTAGGGGCCGCCGTTGCCGAAGTAGCCGTAGTCGGGCAGGTAGCCGTAGTCGTCCGGCGGCGGCAGTGGATCGCAGGGGTTGTCGGGGCTGCACCCTCCACCCGGCGGGGGCGGCGGGGCGTCGTCGTTCAGGATCGTGCCGACGCCTCGGGCGTCCGCGATGCTCGCGTTGCGGGGCCGCGTGAGGTTGACGAAGAACGTCTCGTCCGCCTCCACGTTCGTGTCGCCGTTGACCAGGACGATGATGGTCTTGGTCGTCTCGCCGGGGGCGAACTTCAGCGTACCCGACTTGCCGATGTAGTCGTTGTCCCTGGCTTTGGCCGACGCATTCGCGGTGGCGTACTTGACGCTTACCTCCTTGGAGCTGGCTTCGGACAGGCTCACGGTGAAGACGAACGCCGTCTGGCCGCTGTGGCCTTCCACGCGGGCGACGTCGCCGATGCTGATGGCCGGATTGGCGCTGGGCAGCAGGCGGCTGCCGAGCTCCTCCAGGTGGGGACGAAACGAGTGTTGCAACATGATCAGATCTCCTTTGCGATCACGGTCTGCATCATGATTGCAGGGACAACGCATCCGGCGCGCAGACCGAGCGCCGGGGCGGTGCCGGGCCGGTGGGGGGCTTGCTTGGCGGTAAGGACCCCACCGGCCGCTTTGTCTTCCGAGCTGACGGTCAATCCACGGCGACGACCTTCACGTCGTCCACGAGCGGTCCGGCGAATGGGTTCGCGGTCGCCGCCATGGTCGTGTGGAACTCCAGAACAGTGATCGTGGCCACCGCGGTGAACTCCCAGGTCTTCGTTTCCCATTTCAAGTCGTCCAGCGTCTTGCCGGTCATGTCGCACTCGAACACTTCCTTCTTCCCCGCGGCCCGAGCGGCAATTTGCACGGTCTCGTATCCGAAGCCCGGGCTACCGGACATGCCGAAGCTAACCTTGTACTTTTGACCGACCTTCGTCACGAACGGCTGCTTCACGCCGCCGAACCCCGGCGAGCCGTGGAGGTCGAGCGACCGCTTGCCGTGGGCCGCCGGGTACTTTCCGTCGTTCTCCTGCAAGAGGTCGATCTGGCCGCGGCTGACCACCCAGCCGCGGACCTCGACCGCGTCCTCGTCGAGGGGCAAGTAGCTGCCCTCGAATTCCGGCCCAGCCTCGAAGCTGCCGTTGACGATCAGGTTGGGCTTCTCGTCACGCCGGCCACACGCCGGCGCCTTGCTCGCCACGGAGTGCGGCAGGGCTGACCCGAGGACCAAGGCAACGGCGACGAGACCGGCCGCCGCTTGTGCACATTTCTTCCGCATCGACAGGACTCCTCGAAAAAATGCCATCGTTTGCTTTCACTTGTTCACTCGCTTGCTCTGCTCACCCGTTATCACTTCCACCCGAAGCGCGGGTGGCGCGTCGCTTGCCGGCGCCGGCGGGTCAAACTCGGGCCAGTCCCAATCCAGTTTGAGCGTCTTCAACTGGGCGCGGATCAAGCGCAGGTCCCAGACATACGCTGGGCTGGCGGCGCCGTCGATGATCAGCCGCGTCCCGTCCGGCGTGAAGCAGGCCGGAATACACATCACCGGCTCCGGCACGATCAGACAGGCCACCTCGCGGCCGGTGACGGTTTCCTCCAGGCGGACCTTGCTCACGCCGTCATTGACGGCCATCAGGCGGCTATCCGGGCTGAAGATGGCGCTTCCCTTCAAGCGTCGCACCTCTCGCCAGGCGCCGCCGACTTCCCATAGCCGCGGGTCGTTGGCCGTGTTGGTCACCAGCCACCGGCCGTCCGGGCTGAACTGGGCGGGGGTCATACCGTTCACCGGCAGCTTCTCGACGCGATCGCCGGTCTCGGCGTCCCAGATCCAGGCACTGTCGGATTGGCCGTCCCACCAGTGACTGCCGGTGACGATCCACTTGCCGTTGGGGCTGACCGCGGCGAAGCGCACATCGACCTGCGGGCCGAGTTCCAAGCGCCGCTCAGGCCGATCCCGGTGCAGCACGACTGTCGAGTGGCCGCGCGGCGCCGCGACAACGCGCCCATCCCGGCTGGCGGCGGCGCCCCTCGTACCCGCGCCGTCGAGCAGGCGCCGCGGCGGCCCAACGCGCAGGGTCCCCGGTCGGGCGGGGTCCCATCGGGCGGGCCAGATGGACATTCCGGCGTGCCGGGCGGTAATCCACGCGCCGGTCTTCTCGTTCTCGGGTAGGCCGACTTTCCAATCCCGCCCGGAGTGCTGGCCGGTTGCCGGGCTGCCGGAAGCCGGCGAACTGGCTGGGTCGAAGAACACCGGGTACCACTCGTCCAGATGGGCCCAGGCCACGGAAGCCAGCTCTTCGCCCTTTGCGACATCAAAGAAGGCTAGTGCGTGCGGAGACGCGGCAGCGAGCGTGCGACCGTCCTCGTGCAATACGAGACTCGACAAGAACTCCGCGCCAACCGCGTGACGGCGGCGCAGCACCGTCAGCCCTCGGTCCGCCTTCAATCGCCACACGCGAACCCTGGTACGGCCATCCCAACTGTAGCCGAGCAAGCTGCCATCTTGACTGAAGCGGTGGCCGAAGTCGTTCGGGGGCGCCAGCTGCACGCGGCCGGTCGCGACGTCGTAAACGCGCGTACGGGCGCCTCGACTGACCAGCAAGTCGCCGGCGGGGTTGAACGCCACCGTGGCCACGGCATCGCCATCCGTCGCGACAGACATGACTTCGCCGGTCTGGGAATCCCAGATGCGAAGCCTGCCGTCCGCACCGGCCAGCGCCAGCCGGCGGCCATCGGGGTGCCAGCATAGATAGTGCGTTCCGGTTGCCAGGGCGGGCGCCAGCGCGTTCGGCAACGGCATCCCCGTCTCCACGTCGAACAGGCGAACCTCGTTCGCCGTGGCCACCGCCAACCGGCCTTCCTTGGGATGAAACGCGATATAGCGGGGGACAGCGCCGATCTGCAGACGTTGCACCCGCGTGCCGCGTTCCAGGTCGTAGACTTCTTCGAGCGCGTCGCTCCCTTCCATCTTGCGACGCCGTTGCACCGGCGTGCGTTCCAGGTCGTAGACGCCGACTGCGCCATCGGGATGCCCGACTGCCAGGTGCGGACGGTCCAGCCGGTAAGCCAGCGTCGTTATCGGCATTCCGTCCCCGACGACAAACGGCTCTTGTCGTGCGGGCCCATCGAGCGCCCAGACGACCAACTCCTCGGTCCATATCGCCCCTAACGGATTGCTATGCCCAAAGGCCACATAACGGCCGTCCGGGCTCATCCATGGTCCGCCGAAGTTGGGCTTTCCGCGCGCCGGCAGGCGGGCCAGGACTTCTTCGGGCCCATCGGTCCGTCGGCAAACGGTGATCCCTCCCTGGGTGTCCAGCCGGGCGTAGCGTTCGAAGGACGCGTCGAAATCCAGGCCCACCGTGTTTTTCTGCCACGCCTCCCATTCGTGAGCGACTTCAACGTCCGGCAAGACCAGGGCCGCGATCGCCTCCGTTCGCAATTCCGGGGTGACGCGTATCTGGGCCGCGTCCTGGATCGCCTTCAGGGCCGCGAAATGCTGCCCGATCCGGCCGCTGCTTCGCTCCGCCCGCGCCCGATGAAGCAGCGCCTGGAAGAGCTGCTCCCTGGCGTCGGTGAGGGCGGCCGCCTTCTGCTGCGCCTCACGGGCGGCGTCGGCCCTGGCCGCGTCGGCGCTGAGCATGCCCCAGCTCGTGCCGATGATGCCCCCTACGAGCGCGAACGCCACCACGGAGGCTGCCAGGACCGGCCCCTTGTTCCGCCGCGCGAATTTCCGCAACCGATAACCGACCGAGGGCGGGCACGCTTGCACCTGCTCGTCATCCAAGTAACGCTGCACATCGGCCGCGAAGTCCTTGGCCGTCTCGTAGCGGCGGTTGCGGTCCTTCTCCAACGCCTTCATCACGATCCAGTCCAGCTCGCCCTTGACCAGCTTGGTCAGCTTGGCCGGCTCCGTGTGGCGATTGGCCGAGATCGACGCCAGCGCCTCGCCCGAGTCACTCAGCCGCGTGCTCGGCTTGGGCGGCTCCTCCTCCTTGATCATGCGGAGAATCTCGCCAAAAGCGGCTTCCTTCATTCGTTTCCGATCCAGCGGCGTGCTGCCGGTCAGCAGCTCGTACAGGAGCACGCCCAGCGAGTAGATGTCGCTGCGAGTATCGACGCCCAGGGCGCTCATCTCCGCCTGCTCCGGGCTCATGTATTCCAGCGTGCCGACCATCGTGCCGTACTGCGTGAACAGAGTCCG
>JAKEET010000024.1 GCA_022616435.1 Gemmataceae bacterium | reverse complement strand
CTACACTTGGCGGTCAAACCAGGGGCGAGGCAATAGCGGCCATAGTTATGGCAAGAGCAGGCCGATCAAGACTCTCGACGGCTCGCGGGCAAAGCGACTGTCACCATTCGTGTGGAACGTCGGCGATGGGACGTCCTCGCCGATCATGATGTTGGCGCCGGCGTGCGGCGCCGGTTGGTTGCGAATCTGAAAGTACTCGTTGGAACCTACCAACGAGGCAGCCAAGTCTCCTGGCCGGCCCAGGTCGTACGTCACCGCCGGTTGGCGCCAGCGAAAATCGCGGCGGTCGCCGCCGCCTTCACGACCAAGTCGCTGTTGTAGGTGTGTGTGATTCCCTTGACGACGCCGTCGTCCATGCTGACGCGGGCGGCGGTGCGCACTTTGTAGAGATTGTCTTGCTCGGTGAACGCCAGCACGTCTCCGAATTCGTTGCCGACGAGCGAGGTGTGCGGGGAAGGGGCCCGCACGGCGTCGATCATCATCATGGGCTTCGCTCCTTCAAGGGTCCCGGTAAAGGTGATATTCGCGAACGATGGGACGAGGCGGTCTTCGAGAATCTCCAGAGTCAGCTTGCGTTTCAAAGTCTTCATGGTCTACCTCCACTTGGTTTGTCGGGTTCGGCGAGTGCCGAACCTCTTCAGCAGCAGGTATCCGGCGTCGCCCGGGACCTTTCAGAAAAAACGAAGAAACAATCAAGTGACCGCCGTCATTGTTTTTCTGAAAGGCTTCCGCGCGGCTCGGATACCTGCATCCAGAAGCCAGCCGTGTTGGCAGGCAAGCAACCAAATGATCGCCAAAAGGAGAGTCCATCATGTTCACGATTCGCACGCTCACTGCCGTTGGTTTGGCGCTGGTACTGAGCGCGGGAGCCCATGGCGCCGGCAAGAAGGGCCCGCCGGGAAGGCACTCCAAGATGCCAAGCGTTCAAGGGCCGAAGCTGAAGAACACGATTGCTGGGAGATCTGGGCCGCGCGGAGTGATCCAGGAATACGATGTGTGCCCCGGTTGGGATGGGCTGAAGGCTGCTCCCGGGTCCCGGTCACGCTTAAGCAACAATTCGTGGGGTGGAGGCGCTAGCCCGACGGTAGCTGTTTCCGGGTCCCGGTCGCGCTTAACCGCCAATGGCTCCATGGGGCCTGGGGTCTACCCCCAGCTCAAGGTTAATTCCAAATCCAGGTCGCGGTTGAGCGCCACGAACTCCACTATCCGCCCGCCCATGGGGCCGCGGCAGGTTACCAACCAGGAGATCATCGACGCGCTCAATAATGGCACGCAATTGAAGCGTCGCTACTAACGAAAGGGCTTGGGTCATCCGAGTCCCATCCAACAGCCCGCACGATTTCGTGCGGGTTGTTCGTTTGCCGGGGCGAGCGTGGCGTTGGTCAGTTGCTATTGGCTGTGATGCGCCGCCCCCGGCCCCACCCGATCCGGATCAGCTCCGACCTTGGCGGGCACGGGGCCGGACTCGTTGTCCACCCGCTCCAGGCGCGGCGGCAGGATCGCCGATTTCCCGTCGCGCTGGTGAAAGCGGATGTCGCCCTCCACCGAATGTTCCGGCGGCAGCTTCCAGAGCTTGAGCCAGCCGGCGACCGACGCGATCTCGGCCGATGCACCAACGCCCGTAGGACGCTGAGCAGATAGGTACTCGGCGCCGCGGCGATGCAGGTTGCCGGACTCAGTCCAGTTGATGAAGGAACGCACCAGGCCAATCAACTTGTCCGGTGTTGGCTCGATCTTCTTGGAAACCATGACGCCGATCAGTGAGCAGTGCTGCGTGTTATCGAAGAGATTGCCGCGAGTCGTCAGTTCCAGGGGTTGCTTGGTCCCGAGGAACATCATGAGTTGAATGGACTTGTCGACGACCCAGGTGTTGTGGGTCAAGACGAGCGACGCAGATGCACTCCTGGCCGTCTCCGCCCGTGTCGCCACCGAAAGCCCGATGCGCCCCTCGAAGACGCAGTTGTCCGCGGTCAAGTGCGCGCCGGCCACCGGCCGCCAATAAGCGCCCACGGCCTTTTCGCCGGCGAAATGGCAATGGTCCAACTCCAGGTTGCCCGTCGAGGCCCCCACGCAAACGTCCATCTGCCCGGCGACGATCCGGCAATGAGCCAGCGCGACCTGTCCACCGGTGGAGACGACAATGCAGCGCGCCAGCATGTTGGCTTCGGACTTGCCCAACGGGGCTTCGATCGACCAGTGGATCGTCAATCCCTCCAGGCGCAGGTCGGCGTCGGTTTGCAAGAAGGGCTCCTGGGCGCGAGCGCCCGGCGACTTGCTGCGGAACACTGGCCGAGACTCGGCCATCGCTCGGATGGTGAGGCGCTTGCCGGCGATGTTCAGTGGAACCGTGCGGTAGGGGCCGTTGCCATAGACTTCGATGACATCGTTGTCGCTGGCGGCCATCAACGCGTTTGCGAGATCCTGGTGGACATCTCGGCGCCCTGCGATCATGAAGCCGGCCGCGGGCTTCTTGGCCGGCGCGGGCTCCGGTCGCTTGTCAGGGCCGCCGTTCGATTCGCCCCGTCCGTAGTAGATGCCCAGGGCGACCGCCAGTCCCGCGATCACGAGCAGCGAGGCCGTCAGCGCCAGCAGGCGCCGGCTCATGAGTGGCCTTGGCGGCGGGATCGGCGGTCCGGCCTGGGACTGCTCCAGCAGCTTCGCCAGCTCGCGCGCCGACTGGATGCGCAAGCCTGGTCCCTTCGCCATTAGGCGATGCACGAGCCGGCAGAACCAATCCGGCAAGGTCGGCTCGACTTCCTGGAGCGGGCGCGGCTTCGTCTCGCGCACCCGGTCCATGGTCAACAGTGGCGAATCGCTGCGGAACGGCGACACACCCGAGCTGGCTGCATAGAGCACCACACCGAGGCTGAAGAGGTCGGTTCGGGCATCCACCGCGTGCCCCGTGGCCTGTTCCGGCGACATGAACTCCGGCGTCCCCGCGACCGTGCCCGATGCGCTCAAGGGTTCATCGCCGATGTTCTTGACGAGGCCGAAGTCGGCGATCTTCACTGTTGGCCCATGCTGCGCACGTGTTGGGCGCGGGTCTCCCGACCCCGGCCGTTCGTCCTTGCCACTCACCGCGCCATCACTCATCTCTTCCAACAGGATGTTGGAGGGCTTGATGTCGCGATGGATCAGGCCCTTCTCATGGATCGCCGCCAGGCCACGCGCCACTTGCGCTCCGATGCGAATCGCCTCGCCAAGCGGCAACCGGCCTTCGCGCTTGAGCCGCTCGGCGAGCGATTCACCCGCGACATATTGCAGCACCAGGAAGGGAATGCCGTTGTCCTCGTCGACCGCGTGGATGGTGACGATATTCTCATGAGTGAGCGCGGCCGCAGCCTGGGCCTCACGCAGAAAGCGGACTTTCGCCTCCTCGTTCAGGGCGGTCAGCATCGACAGCATCTTGATTGCCACCGTCCGCTTGAGGAGCGGGTCGTATGCTTCGAAGACGATGCCCATGCCGCCCTGGCCGATGAGCCGCCGGATTTGGTACATTCCCAGTTTGCCCGAAAATCCTTGCCGATCGATCGGCGCCAGCAAGGTGAGCCGCGCCGTGGAGGCGGCCTCATTCTCGGCGGGGACAACGGTCGCTGGCGCTTCCGAATGTTCGAGAAGCTGTTGGATGGCGCGCTGCAGGTGCGCCGACTTGGGTTCGGCGGACGGCCGCTCGGCAACCAGCGAACCGACGTCGGTCAGCTCGTCGACGAGTTGCCGGCAGGCTTGGCAGGTTCCGAGATGCTCTTCGAGCGATGCTTGCAGGGCGGGCGGCAGGGCGAGCATCGTCTCGAGTTGTTCGCGCGTGGGGCACATTTCGTAGTGTCTGGCCCGTTCGGAGCCAGTCCGCGTTTTCTACAGTCTGTTGGCCGTCTCATTCCCTTTCCACAGCCTCGATTTCCTGGCGAATGCGGGCCGTGATGCGGCTGCGCGCGATATAGATGGCGCCGACCGTCACGTTGAGCTCTGTCGCCGCCGCGTTGATGTCGTGGCCCACGACCGCCGTGCGCCAGAACGCCTGCCAGCTGGTCTCGCGAAACTCAGGTCGCACCTTGGCGGCGGCCCAGTGGAACAGGTTTCGTTGATACTCCCGAGTCCACTCCGCCTCGTCGGTCGCGACGTCGGGTTGCTGCTCCAGGATTTGCCGCACCGCGGACTCGCCGGTCCCGCTCGCCTGCCGATCGTTGCGCACGGCCATCTTGCGCAATTCGTTGCGCGTGACCGTGTACAGCCAGCCGCGAAAGGAGCCGCGCGCCGGATCGTAGCGAAATTCCGCCGCGCTCCGCGCCACGCAACGGAGCACCTCCTGGGCCAGGTCGGCGGCGTCGGCATCCTGCAAGCCACGGTGTCGGCCGTAGGCGTGGATCAGCGGAGCATATCGCTGTACGAATTCCCCCCAGGCCTCGCGATCCTGCGAGTCGCGCATGCGCATGAGCAGACTGACTCGGGTCGACGTCGAATTCATGGCGATCGCTCTTGTAAGCCCACGCCTGACATTCTTGTAGCAGGGCGGCGACATTGCAACAGGATTGCGCGTCTGCCGAGGGTGCCGGGGCCGCCTACCTCTGATTGATCGATGCCCGACCATCAAGCGAGCAGCGGATGGAAGCCGGCGCGGCGACAACGCCCATCTTCCGTGAGGACATCCTCATGCCGCAAGTCGCAAGTCGCGCATCAATGCGTCAGCTTCTTGTAACGTAGCCGGTGCGGCTGATCGGCGTCGGCCCCCAGGCGCTGCTTGCGCTGCTCTTCGTAGGTTTGATAGTTGCCTTCGCACCACACGGTCTTGCTGTCGCCCTCGAAGGCCAGGATGTGCGTGGCGATACGGTCCAAAAACCAGCGGTCGTGGCTGATGACCACGGCGCAGCCGCCGAAGTTGAGCACGGCTTCCTCCAGGGCCCGCAGGGTGTCCACGTCAAGATCGTTGGTCGGCTCGTCCAGGAGCAGCAGGTTGCCGCCGCGCCGCAACAGCTTCGCCAGGTGGACGCGGTTGCGCTCGCCGCCGGACAGCTCCGAGACCTTGCGCTGCTGATCCGGCCCTTTGAAGTTGAACCATGACACGTAGCCGCGCGAGGCCACCTTAGATTTGCCCAGCATCAGGAACTCGGCGCCGCCCGTGATCTCTTCGAAGACCGTCTTCGCGCCGTCGAGGGCGTCGCGGTTCTGATCGACATGGGCCGGCACGACCGTGTCGCCGACCTTCAGCGAGCCGGCGTCAGGCTTTTCCGCCGGCGAACAAGGGGACTGACCCTCTGCACTCCCAGGGTCTGTCCCCTTTTTCGCCGCGCCGATGATCATCTTGAACAGCGTCGTCTTGCCGGCGCCGTTGGGCCCGATGATGCCGACGATGCCGCCCTTGGGCAGATCGAAGTTCAAATCCTCCATGAGCACGTTGTCGCCGAACGCCTTGCGGACTTTTTCGGCGCGGACGACCAGGTCGCCGAGGTGCGGCCCAGGCGGGATCTGCATGCGCAGGTCGCCGCCGCCGTCCTCGACCTCCTGGGCGGCGAGCTTCTCGTACGCGGCCAGGCGGGCCTTGCTCTTGGCGACGCGGGCGCGCGGCGCCATCCGCGCCCATTCCAGCTCGCGCTGCAGGGCCTTCTGCCGGGCCGATTCTTCACGCTCTTCCTTCGCCAGCTTGGCCTTCTTCTGCTCCAGCCAGCCGGAGTAGTTCCCCTTGAACGGATGCCCCTCGCCGCGGTCCAGCTCCAGGATCCACTGGGCTACGTTGTCCAGGAAGTAGCGGTCGTGGGTCACCGCCACCACCGTTCCCTGGTACTCCTGCAAGTGCCGTTCAAGCCAGGCGACGGACTCAGCATCGAGGTGGTTGGTCGGCTCGTCAAGCAGCAGCAGATCGGGCTTCTGCAGCAACACCTTGCACAGCGCCACCCGGCGTCGTTCGCCGCCGGAGAGGGTTTCCACCTTGGCGTCCCCCGGCGGCAGCCGCATGGCGTCCATGGCGATCTCCAGGTGACGGTCAACGTTGTAGGCGTCGGCGGCGTCGATCGCTGACTGGACGCGGTCCATCTCGGCCATCAGCTTGTCGAGCTCTTCCGGACTCGCCGTCGCCATCTTCTCGCCGATGTCCTCCTGCTTCTTGAGCAGCGCTCGCGTTTCGGCCACGGCTTCCTCGACGTTCTCGAGCACCGTCTTGTCGGGGGTCAAGCGCGGCTCTTGCGGCACGAAGCCGACGGAGAAGTTCGGCGTCAGCCGTGCCGTGCCGATGAAGTCCTTCTCCTGCAGGGCCATGACGCGCAGCAGCGTGCTCTTGCCGGCGCCGTTGCTGCCGATGACGCCGATCTTCGCCCCCGGATAGAACGCAAGCCAGATGTTCTTGAGGACCTCGCGTTTGCCGTACGCTTTGGTGAGGCCTTCGATGGTGAAGATGTATTGTTCGGCCATGGTGAATTTCTCAGGATAGGGCAGTTGAGCTCATTGGATCGATCGCGGCTCCGATCAGGATTATGTACTCCGACCGCCGATCGGCGGCTGCGCTCGCACGAGTCAGCCGGCGCGGCAACGGCTTCTGGCGACGCCATTGCTCACGGCACAGCCGCCCCCGCCGTATTATCCCCCTTGCCTGGCCATCGAGACGACGAGTAGACTAGATGAGTAGACCAGTTTCCCAGGAGCATAACGTATGACCTCCGTCGGTTCCTATGAAGCCAAGACCCATCTTCCCGAGTTGCTGGAGCGTGTGGAGCACGGCGAGAACATCCTCATCACGCGGCGCGGGACGCCGGTCGCGCTCTTGACGCAACCCCCGCAAAAGTCCGGCCGCGATGTGCGCCAGGTTGTCGAGGACATGCTGGCGTACCGGAATCGTCAGAACCGAACTACGGGCGATCTCTCGATCCGGCAGATGATCGAACAAGGCCGCAAATCCTAAGTCATTTCTCAACGCGAACGGACTCGCCATGGCCAAGAAGAACAAATCACGTCGGAGCAAGAAGCTGGAATCCCAGCAGGCGTCATCGTGTGGGCGGCGTCGCCGATCAATAAAAGCCCCGGCCGATACCAGCGCGGGCACCGGCTCGACGCCACCGACAGCAAGTTGAACTGCTGCCACTCGGTCAGCGACTGGACGTTCTCGGCGAAACGCGGCTCCAGCGCCACGATTTTCTGGCGGATCGCATCGACCCCGGCCGCGTGCAGCTTGGGATAATCGCCCGCCGGAAAGAAGAGCCCTACCTGCCAGTGGTCCGCCCGATCGATCATCAGGAGGATGTGTCCCTTGCCAAACCGCGGCGAGACGATGCCGGTCCCCTGCGGATCGCCGGCGAGGCGCGGCAAGCGGAACCACAAAAGCTCGACCGGCGCCGACGTCTGCGTCGCCTTGATGCCGGACAGCTTCCGCACCCGCGAGAAGCGGCCGTCGGCCCCCACGGTCAGCGTCGCCCGGACCTCGTGCCAGCCGTCCGCGGAGCGATAGCGCACGCCGGCGACGCGGCCGTTCTCCTCGACCAAGCGTTGCACGCTGGCGCCCATGACGATGCGCAGGCTCGGGAACTGCTTCGCCTGCTCGGCGAGGAAGTCGAGGAAGACCGGCTGCGGCATCCACAGGATGTACGGGAACTTCGTCGTCACCAGCTTGCGAAAGTCGATCGGCATGTACGGCCCGTTCGGACCGGGGATCGTCGGGCCGAACATCTTGACGTGGGGCAGCTCGTGCAGCTTCTCGGCCAGACCGATCTCGTCGAGGATCTCCAGGATGCTGGTGTGAAAGGTGTCGCCGCGGAACTCTCGTTCGAACGTCGGATGCGCTTCGAGAAGGGTCACCGGCACGCCGCGTCGCGCCAGGAGAATCGCCAGCATCATCCCGCCCGGCCCGCCGCCAACCACGCAGCAGCCGGTGGTGTGCACGTCGAGGACGGGCTCGTCATGTTCGTTGGTAGCGGTCATGAGGTTGCAAGACTTCCGAAGTCTTGGAGACTTCGGAAGTCTGGTCACTTCGATTCCTTAAACAGACTGCTCAGGCCGATGCGCACTTCCTTGGTGTCGGCGGCCTTGACGATGGCGGCGCTGGCCCGTTCGAGCAGCTTGCGCTCGATCGACGGCCGCCACTGGTTCATGGCGTCGTGGAAGGTTTCGCCGATGACCTTGGCCGCGGTGCCGCCGATGCCGGCGATGTGCTCGACCACCAGGTCGTCGTAGCTGACCTTGGCCTTGGTGACTCGCAGCCGGAAAACGATGTCGGGCAGGAACGCGTTCTCCTTCGTCTCGACGCGGATGGTGTTCTCGCAGTCGAGGTGGGCCTTGACGCGCAGCCGGGCGCGGATGCCGGCCGACCACAGGCGAATGCCGCGTTCCCAGACTTGCTGGTCGTACTCGACGCCGCACAGGAACGCCAGGTCGGTCTTGAAGGTCTGCTTCTCGTCATTGACGCGCTTCAGCCCGTACATGCGGATATCGACCGTCTGCTTCGGATTGCGAACCGAGATCTTGATCCACTTCCAGGTGCCGTCGTTCCGCGGCGTCTTCTTGATCTCCGGCCGCAGTCCGCGCCAGTGAATCGCGTGGGCGACCATGGTCTTGCGGCCCCAATTGTCGTGCTTTTCATAAAGGACGGTCGGCAGCGCGTCGGCCAGGAGCGGCTTGAGGGCTTGCGAAAGTTCTTTGAGGTTGGCGGGCGGCTGGGCGGGCGCCGGGCTCAGACCGCCGAGCCAGGCAGCCAGCACTAGACAGATGCAACCAGCGACGGCTTTTCGCAACATGGTGGGCCTCCGCTAACCAAACGCATCGTCGCGGCATTCTTGCCGACTTCATTGTAAATGCCGAGGCAAATGGGCCGGAGGGCAGGGCGCCGATGCGACTGGAAAGTGCGGAGGGTGGGAGGGATGTAGCGATTGTCCGGGCCATCCGCTTGGCCGGGAATGCCGGCTTATCGAGAGCGTGATGGATTGCGACACGTCAGTAGATGTCCGGAAGCTCGCCCCGCTTGCCGCGGGCATGCCACGATGTCGTCACCCTGTGGGCGCGTGTTTCCGCGGGGCGGTCTCAGCCGCTGAAGATCAGGGATTTCGGCGAAGTCTGAGCAGCAGCCAGCGCGAGCAATTCCTGATGGAGCCGACGCGCGTCCTCCAACGGCAGCGGCGCCACTTTCTGGCGGAAGCGAAGCATTTCATCCTGAAGCCTAGCGAGCTCCACGTGCTCAGCGGGCGATAGCCCATCGGCATGTTTCTTCTTGATCAGTTCGACACGTCGAGCGTTCTTCGCATCGGTCCATTCAGGCTCGCCGATGCATTTCATCGCTTTCGGAGGCGGGACGATGCATGCCACCGGCCGTCCATTTAACTCCAGGATCGAGCCGCTTGGATCGACCGCCAGCCCGAGCACGAACTGTTTCACCACTTCGTCCTGGGGATCAAGGCTCACGTGAGTCATGTCAGGCTCCGGACAAGGCGCGGACGATACAACATTGCATCATAGCAGACCAGAAGTTGCTGACTCTCGCGATCGAAAGCCTACGCCAGCATCTCCCCCACCACGTTCCCCCACGGCACCAGCGTGTAGGGCCGGTTGAGCCGATCGCGCAGCTCCAGGTCCGCGGGGATGCCGAGGCAACGATAGATGGTGGCGACGATGTCGGCCGGCAAGACCGGGTTCAGGCTGGGGAAGGCGCCGATGCGGTCGCTGGCGCCGTGGAGGTAGCCGCCTTTGACGCCGCCGCCGGCCAGGAGCAGGCTGTAGCAGAAGTTCCAGTGGTCGCGGCCGGCGCCGTTGCCGTTGATCTTCGGCGTGCGGCCGAACTCGCCCATGACGGCCACGACGGTGCGTTCGAGCATGCCGCGCGCCGCCAGGTCGCCGAGCAGGCTTGCCACGGCGCGGTCGAGCTGCGGCAACAGCTCGTTCTTCAGCTTGGTGAAGTTGTTGCCGTGCGTGTCCCAGGTGGCGTTGGCATCGGGCGCCCACGACAGGCACACGGCCCGCGTGCCGGCCTCGATCAGGCGCCGGGCCAGCAGCGTGCTCTGGCCATAGATGTTGCGGCCGTAGCTGTCGCGGAGCCGGTCGGGTTCGCGGTCGATCTGGAAGGCCTGCTGGGTAGCGGTCGAGGTCAGGAGATCGAAGGCCCGCGCCTGGAACGCGTCCAGGTCTTGCAAGGGCCGTGTGCGCGGCGCGGGGCTCAACGACGCGGCGAGCGAGCGGCGCTGGCCGAGCCGCTGGGCGGTCACGTCGCCGCCCAGGCTCAGCTCGGGCATGGCAAACTCGGGCCGATTGGGATCGCGGAGCACGAACAGCGGATCGTGATTGCGGCCGAGCCAGCCGCCGAAAAAACCGGGTTGCGGCGGGCCGCCGGCGCCTTCCTTGGTGATGTAGGGCAGGGCAACGTATGGCACGGTGCCGCTGGCGACCGGGCGAACCAGGCCGGCCACGGCGCCGATGGCCGGGTAGTCGTGCGGCGCGGCGCCGATGGCGATGTTGGCGTCGCCGCGGTCGTGGCCGGTGAGGGCGGTGTATACCCCGGCGGCGTGGGCATTGTTCACGCTGTGATGGACGGAGCGGACGATGGTGCAACGGTGGACTTGCCGGGCCAGCCGGGGGAGATGTTCGGACATCTGGATGCCGGGCGCCGAGGTCGCGATCGGCCGAAACTCGCCGCGAATCTCCGCCGGGGCCGCCGGCTTCATGTCCCACATGTCCAGGTGGCTTGGCCCGCCGTTCAAGAAGATGAGAATGCAGGCGTCGGCCGTCGCTTGCAGGTCCGACTGGGCGGCGTGCTGCTGGGCGCGAAGCATCCCCGGCAAGGTGAGGCCGAATGCGCCGATGCCGCCCACCTGCAGCATGCGCCGCCGCGACAACCGCGGTCCCGGACACGAAACGTCGTTCACGATCCCCCCCGTGCCGACCCGACACCCCGCATGACCGCCGTTTGTTTAACGGTAACACTATCCGACCGTCTGGTATGCCGAAAACCGCCCGTTTGTTCACGCAACGACCTATTACACCGTCTCGACCTGCAGGTTGACGGGCGGCACGGCTTCCTTGGTCGGATCGAACCAGTCGTTCTGGAACACGATGCGTTTGTTGTGCGGGTCGTTCATCGCGGCGTTGGCGGTCAGGGCGACAATGGCGTCGGCCATCGCCTGGCGGCCGCCGCAGCGCGGTTGCAGCCGTTCGCGATCGCTGGCCATGCCCTGGTCGCGGTTGCGGATGCAGTAGGCCAGGTGCTCCATTTCCTCGCGATAGCCGCGGCTCGGCGCGGCGACGCCCAGGGCCGACTGGCCCGCATCGGCGTCGCGGCGCGCCGCCGGGCCGGTGGAATCGGAAGCATCGAGCGCCGGTCGGCCGCCGGCCGTCGTCACCGTCATGGCGGTGCCGCGCTGGGCCGCGGCCGGGCCGTACAGCATCGCGCTCTGCTCCTCTTCGACGACCAGCGTCCCCTTCGAGCCCATGATGCACTCGCCGTAGCGCTCGAAGTTGTTCGTGTTGATCGACGAGTAGGTGACGATGACGATGTCGTTGTTGGTCGCGTCCGGCCCCCGGCTGCGGTCGTAATTGTTGCCCGGGAACTCGTAGATGCAGTAGACGTGGTCCTCGACTTCGCGGTTATCCGGGTAAAAATGCTTGCCGCCGACGGCGGTGACGGCGATGGGCCGTTGCTTGCCGAGGAAGATGCTGCAGGCGTCGAGCTGATGGCTGCCGAGCTCGGCCATGAGGCCGCCGCCGGTGCGCTTGTAGAGCCGCCACCGCACCAGCTCTTCCATGCTGCGGTAGCCCAGGGTGCGAATGCGGCCCGCCAGCGCGTCGCGGTCTTCCGGTTTGATGGCGGGGTTCCAGCTGTCGCGATACCGCACCTGGCCGCTGGCGTCTTCGATCTCCACCGCATTATTGCGATGCCACAGCGCGCGGATGTGCTGCACCTCGCCCAGCACGCCCGAACTCACGACTTCGTTGGCCTGCGCGTACAGCATGCTGTAGTGGCGCTGATGCCCGATGGACAGCAGCCGATTGGCCCGTTCCGCGGCCCGGATCATGTCCTTGCACTGGCGGATGTTCCAGGCCATGAGCTTTTCGCAGAGCACGTGCTTGCCGGCCTCCAGGGCCGCGATCGTGGCCGCGGCGTGCAGGTGCAAGGGCAACGCGATCACGACCATTTCGATCTCGGGATTCGCGAGGAGTTGCCGGTAGTCGTCGTACAGCCGGATCTTGCGATGGGCGTCGTTGCCGTAATGGAAGTTGAAGCCGCGCCGGGGGCTGTTGGGATTGCGGTCGCGTTCGTCGAGGAAGATGCGGGCTTGATTGCTGGGGCGGATGTCGCTGTAGGCGATGAACTCGACGTAGGCCGGATTGTGCTCGCCGACCAGCACGCCGCCTTCGTCGCCCGAGCCGATGAGCCCGGCCTTCACCGGCCGTTCCCGGAAGTTGTTCTGGTAGCCGTAGTAGGCGGCGGCGGTGACGGGAGCGGCGACGCCGGCGGCGATCAGGCCGCGCATGAACTGCCGCCGCGACATGCCGTCCGGCACGCCTTCCTTGCCGAGCTTGCCCACCACGCGGTGGAAGTTTTGCTTGCCGACTTCTTTTTGCTCGGGGGTAAGGTCGAGTGCCATGATCGCTCCTCAAGCGCCAAAGCTGAATCTTGAAATCCGAAACCAATCCGAGGTAGTGTCTCACCTTGTCGCCTTTCGCTCCGCGAAAGTGCGACCTCTCGCGGAGCGAAAAGGCGACAAGAACGAAACCGGGCTCACGTGTTCACGTTACCAGACGCCGGTTCGGTCCGCCAGCGCGCCGGCCGCAAAAACCGCAGCAGGCCGTCGACGCCGACCCAGCGGCCGGTGCGCAACGTCGCCAGGGCCAGCAGTGCGAACATCTCGATGATGTTCTTGTTGATGTACAGGTAATGCCCTTCGGCCCGCGGGCTTTCCGGCCACCACGGCAACGGCGGCATCGCCACGAAGAACATCAAGAGAAACAGAGCGCCGGCGAGGCACGCCGTCCGCGTCAAGAAGCCGGCCAGCAAGCAGGCGCCCACGGCCACCAGGCCGTACTTGACGATCGCATCGGCATAGTCGAGCATGGTCCAGGCGCTGATCGGCCGGCGCGGCGTGAACGGCAGCATGTTGTCGCCGCCCGGTTCGGGCGGCTTGAGGAACGCGCTCACCAGGATCTTCTCGGCCAGCGGATCGAGCGTCAGCTCCTTGTTGCTGGTCTGCTCCAGCAGAATCTGCAAGTACACTCCCTGGACATTGAACAGCCATTCCCGTTCCTTCTTGGCGCGGTCCGCTTCCTTCTTGTCCTTGTCCGTTTCCTTCTTGTCGGGATCTTTCTTGGGCGGCGCCAGCCGAGTGCGGTGCTTCTCGGGCGCGGTCTCCAGCAACATCGGCACGAGCACGCCGTCGCGCAAGTCTTTCTTGAGGGCCAGGAAGTGCTGGTCCAGGTCCCGCTTCATGGCGCCGCGCCATCGATTCAGGTCGGCCTTGGCGCTCTGGTGCTTCGGGAACAGCTCCTGGCCATAGGCCGGCAAGTCGGCTTCGATCGCGGCGACGGCGGCCTCGAGCTTCCGCTGCCGCTCCAACCGTTCGGCCATCGTCAGCTCGTCGCGGTAGTCCGGCGGCTGGGCGGCGCTGACCACCACGGGCTGCTTGTTCGTCAGCCAGGTCAGCGTTCGTGACTTGGCCTGATCGAACAACGCCCTGGCCTTGGCGCGCGCTTCCTCGTCGAGCCCGTAATAGTCGTTGAACGCAGCCAGATAGGTGCTCCATTCGAGGGCCAGCTCAGCGGGAAACGAACCGTCGGCGGGGACCGTCAGCTTGTCCGCCAGACGATCGCCGGCCAGGGCGCGGAACTGCGGCGCCAGGGGGCCCGACGCTTCGCGCAGGTAGCCCTCGCTCGACCAGTTCGGCGAGTGCAGCTTGTCGAGCCCTTCCACCAGGAAATGCCAGCCGATGACCAGCCGCAGCCCGACCAGGAAGAACCGCGACCACGCCTTGAGCTCGGTTTCGCCGCCCTTGTTGGCCGCGCGCGCGGCGACCGCGACGCACAGGACGACAACGCCAAGCAACACCAGCGGTACGACGACGGGGTTCATGATCCTGGGCTGCACGGGCCGAAGCGCGGGAAAGTACCTTGATTCTAGCGACCAGTGCCCGCCTCGGCTGCGATTTTGAGCTAGATTTGCGCGGACCCCGTCCACTGAACAAGGGACGGGCACGTTGTTCGACTCTCAGGACTCAACCATGCAAGGCTCGAGCTGGATCGAAATGCTCCGTCGCGTTCCCTCGGAACTGTACGATTCGCTCGCGCTCGGCCTGGTGACCGGCGCCGAAGTCGTGGTCCAGCAGCTCATTCGCTTGGAACATGATTTCGTCGTCGTGCGCGGCCGCATGGCCGGCTCCACGGCCGAGGGCCGCGTGATGATCGTGCCCTACTCGCACATGGCGACGATGGCGTTCAACAAGCGGATGGCCGAGACGGAAGTGCAGCAGATTTTCGGCGCGCCGCTGTCGACGGGGTCGAGTGCTCCGGCCGCCTGGGCCGAGCCGAGCGTCGCCGAGGCCGCGGCCCAACCCGCGCCTGCCGAGGCGCCGCCGGCGAACGGCCAGTCCGCGTCGATACCCCCGGCGCCGCCGGCCAAGTCCACCAGGCCGGACGCGCCCAAACCGCCCCAATCCAAATCGATCTTGCTGGCCCGGCTGCGGGAACGGCTGGCGGAGAAGGCCAAGTAACCATCACGAGTAACCATCACCAGCGCGGCGGCGCCACCACCTGTTCCTGTCGCAAATCGTGACGCCGGCCGGCATCGTCCAGCACTTGCCAGATCCGCAGGCCGGCGACCGGCAGCTCGACCCCGCCGCGGCTGCGATAGCCCAGGGACGGATCGGACTCGAACAAGATTCGCGGCGCATCCCGATTCTCCGGATCGAAGTTCGAGGCGTCCCAGCTCGCCGCTTCCCAGATCGCCAGACAACTGTGTTTCTCGTTGCCGCGGCGAACACATTGCAGGCGGTCCGACGCCCACAGCTTCGCCAGCGGAAAACGCGCGTTGAGGCTGCTCCAGTCGAACAGCTCTCGAATGGCGCGGATGCTGCCCTCCAAGGCGCCCACCACTTCGATGTCCGCGCTCACGGCCCGTGCATCGGCCAGGGCGGCCACGGGTCGGCCGGTGGATGCGCACCGGTCAATCGGCAACCCGGGGCGACGCCAATCCTTCCGCGGCCGCGACTTTGCCTCGTCACGCCATGCTTGCCAGCCGTGCGGGAGATCGAGGCGCAGCTCCGCGGCGAATCGCGTCAGCTCGTCGAGCCGGCGCTCGACGATGGCCGGGCTGAACGTTTCATGAGCCAGGAGCGGAGTCTGATCGGGCGCCAGCGTCTCCTTGCCGAATCCGAACGGCCGATCGACAAACACCGCCGTGCCGAGATCGGCGGTTTCGTCCAGTTGCAGGAGGTCGGCGAGCGCTCGCTGGAGGATCTCCTGGGTGGCCGGCGGCAAGCGGCGCGCGAGGGGGTCGCCGGCGAACAGCATTCGCGCCCGTCGCGCTGGGTTGACGATTTGTTCGTCGGGGACGCGCTGGAACGGCTCGGGCAGCACTCGGGCATTCTCGCCCGACGAGGTCGGCGCGTCGGGAACGGCGTGGCCTTCGTAGCGCCACCGCAACAGCGCCCCCTGGCGCAAGGCCCGCCGCGCCGGCACCGCCGACCGGTCTTCGCGGTCCTCCAGGAACCAGTGCGGCTCGCGCTTGGCCCAATCGAGCAAGCGCTTGAGCGCGGTGTCGAGCAGCAAGGCGTCGGGATAGTTGGCGCCGCGATGGTGAAACGTGACCAGATCGTACGCCGTCAAATGCCGGACGAGCTTGCGGATCAGCCAGCTGAGAAACCCGACCTCGTCGATGCCGCTCCAGCCCAGCGCGTGCACGAAGGCCAACGCGTTGTCCGCGAAGCCGGTCCACGGCGACAGCGAGACCTCGTTGAAGATGGTCCTCATCAACGCGGGCAGCTTGACCCCCAATCGAAGGCATCGTGCCGCCACGTCGGCGATTTCATCCCTCGGAGCGGCTCTCAGGACAGACTCGAGCAACCTGGCCCGTTCGCGCCAGGCCAGATTCGGCAGGCCGATGCACTCGATGACGTCCCGCCATGAGCGCATGGGCCCGTGTGCCGGCGTGTTGTCGGCCGGCGCGTCGCCGGCCGCAGCGTCGCCGGCCGCAGCGTCGCCGCGGTATGTATACGCGAGCTGCCCCAGCGAGAACGCCGGCAACGGCGCTTCCAGCGACGTCAGCGGCAGCCGGCTGGTCCCGACGACCGCTTGCCAGATGCGGCAAATCACCTCGTCGCGCAGCTCCTCCGCGTCCGCGAGCTCGGCCGGCGTCAGCGTGCCGACCAGCTCCATGATCCACTTGCAGGTCTCGCGGCTCTGGATGACGTTGCCGCCGTCGTCGTAGCTTTCCCACACGTGGCATAGCAGACTCCGCACGACGTGCAGCTCCTGGCGCGTCGGGTCCCACAAGAGGGCGATCAGCGGCCTATCGGCGGAGCCGCGATTGGTGTGCTGCGTGACGTCCCACGCCAGGAACGAGCGTTGTTCGCGGGTCTGGGCGGCGCCGAGCAGCCGGCCCTGGTAGATTTCCCACGGAAGCGAGACCTCCGCCCGGAATCGCCAGACGAGATGGAGATCGGGACCAACGCGAAAATGACCCGGCCGAAACACGTCGTCGAAGAGTTGACGAGGGTCGGCCGGGGGTGCGGAGTCGGCCGGTGAACGTGGTCGGAATCGAGGCATGGCGAATCCTGCGCGGCGCTTGTATTCGTGGCGATCACGGAACGCGCAGCACCCGGCAGGTCTCCTCATAGCTGGCTTCGAGGTCAAGCGTCACTGTCTGCGTCTCCGACAACCAGATTGGAAGAGAAGGGAGGGGCTCGCCGATCGCTAACGGGCGTGACCAGGTATCCAGCTTGCTCCGCCGCCCCGGCTGCCTCTTGCGGCAGGTCACCGCGTAAATCGGCGGCGGCGGGCTGAAGGCAGGATCGGAGCCATTCAGAAGCGCGAGCAATTCCGTATACAAGTTGAATTGACGGATCGTGACCAGATCGATGATCGACACACAAACGTCTTTTTGAAGCAGATTGTAGCACTTCGCGACGAATAGCTGCCGGCTTTCGGGCCGGTCTTTGTTGGCGGGGCTGACAATTTCGACGGCTGCGACCAACTGACGTTCGCGCTCGAGGTCGAAGATGAGGACTTCATAGGCGTATTGTTCCGGGAATTCGGCATCGATGGTGAGCGTCGGCGCGGGCGGAGCTTGGATTGCGGTTGCGACGCCGCCATTGGCCTCACGGCGATCACCGGGATTGGGCTCGGATACGTCGTATTGCTCAAACGCGCAGATGTCGATTTCGTAGAACTGGCCGAGGTGGACGCGCGGCTCGGCTACGTACCGATCAGGAAGGTGGTCAACGAGTTCTTGGACGATGACGCCTGGCCAGCAACCGTGAAACCCCTCCCAGGAAGAGCGTTTGGACACCGGCGGGCGAAAGTGATCACGGAGCGGCATTGGCGTTTCTCCTCAACCAGATTATAACCGGCTTTGCGCGGCCCATCCCGATCAACCGGTGTCCAAGGTAAACCGCCGACCTCGGCGCGACAGGCCGGCGCGGTGGTCCAACAAGAGCAGGCCGACGTCGCTCGCGTTTTCACCGATATTCACGTCCCAGTTCTTGCGCGGGATGTGCTGCACGAAGAAGGCGTCGGGATCGTCGGCGGCCACGACCGCGTCAGGCCGCTGATCGATTCGCTCGCGAAGCCAGCGCAGGTAACAGCGCGCGGGGATGACGCCGATGAACCACGTCTCAAAGACGGCGTACCCCGCCGCCAGCAGCATGCCGACCATGATGAGCAACATGCCGGCGATCAACAGTCCTTGCCCAGCGCTGATCAACCAGCCGCCGGCGCCGCAGGAGATGAACGACAGAATCACGGGCGCGAGGAGCCAATAGAATCGGCGCACGCGGTGCGGCGCCAGGACGCGCTCGCTGTCGTCCACATCCAACGAAACCACGATTGGTTTCCGCGTCACGCGTCCATCCCCGTTGTCGCGAAACGGCATTTCATTTCGACCACATGGTCATGGAAGATCTGGCGATTCATCGACTTGTCGACGATACTCCGCCATGGATTTCTTCCAATCAGCGATCCGGGGATCGTTCTTGAACATCCCCGCGAATTCCGCCAGCGGGTGTGGTTCCGGACCGACATCGAGCGGCACAATCACGGCGCCCTGCCGAATCCGTGCCTGGATCTGCTCGTGCAAGTTGCGCAGCGCTTCCTCACGCGTATCACCTTGAGCGCAAAGCTCGGCGCCGCGCGCCTGACAACCTTTGCCGTCGATTGGTTCGACAAGAACTGGAATCTGCATGACTCACCTGCCTTTCCCGTTCATCATCCTACTCGCAAGGCCCGCGGCGCTCAATCGTGCCTGTTCCACCGTCCCCTATGCCGCATGCGGCGCGCGATCAACCCGTCGTCGCCCCCTCCGACGCCGGCCGCACCGTCCGCGCATACTTCGCCAGCACCCCGCGCTTCTCGCGGATCTCCGGCTTCTTCCACGCCGCCTTGCGCCTGGCCCATTCGGCGTCGTCGAGCTGCACCGTCAGCTCCTTCTTGTCAGCGTCAATCGTCACCAGATCGCCGGTCTTGAGCAGCGCGATCGGGCCGCCGGTCCAGGCCTCCGGGCAGACGTGGCCGACCACCAGGCCGCGCGTGCCGCCGGAAAACCGGCCATCGGTGATCAATCCGATCTGCTCGCCGAGGCCTTGCCCCGAGAGGGCCGCGGTGACGGCGAGCATCTCGCGCATGCCGGGGCCGCCGACCGGGCCTTCGCCGCGGACCACGACGATATCGCCCGGCTTGATGTCGCGCGCCTGGATCGCCTGGAAGCAATCCTCCTCGCAGTCGAACACCTTGGCCGGGCCGGTGATCGACCGCTTCTTGAGGCCCGACACCTTGGCGACCGCTCCTTCGGGAGCGAGATTCCCCTTCAAGATGATGATGTGCCCCTTGGCGTGCATCGGCTTGTCGATCGGCTGGATCACGACTTGCCTCGTGTTCTTGTAGATGCTCGCCACGTCCTTCAGATTCTCGGCGACTGTCTTGCCGGTCACGGTGATGCAATCGCCGTGCAGGAACCCGGCATCGAGCAAGGCCCGCATTACCGCCGGCGTACCGCCGGCCTTGTGCAGATCGAACATCACGTACTTGCCGCTCGGCTTCAGGTCGGCGAGATCGGGGACCTTGTCGCCGAGCCGGTCGAAATCGGCCAGCGTCCATTCGACCTCCGCCTCGCGCGCGATCGCCATCAGGTGCAAGACCGCGTTGGTCGAACCGCCCAGGGCCAGCACAGCCGTGTACGCGTTCTCCAGCGACTTGCGATTGATGATGTCGCGCGGTATGATCTCCTTCTCGATCAGGTTGACCAGCGCCTTGCCGGCCAGGAAGGTCTCGCGTTCCTTGGCGCTCGACACGCCCGGATAGCTGGCGTCGTAGGTCAGCGACATGCCCATCGCCTCGATGGCGCTCGACATGGTGTTGGCGGTGTACATGCCGCCGCAGGCGCCGGCGCCGGGGCAAGCTTCGCACTCGATATTGTGCACGCCGGCTTCGCTCAACTTGTTGGCCTGATATTGACCGACCGCTTCGAAGATCGAAACGATGTCGATATCTTTGCCCTCGGCGCTGACGCCGGGGAGGATCGAGCCGCCGTAGACGAAGATGCTGGGGATGTTGAGCCGGGCCATGGCCATCAGGCAGCCGGGCATGTTCTTGTCGCAGCCGCCGATGGCGATGAGGCCGTCGTGGTTCATGCCGCCGGCGACGACTTCGATGGAGTCGGCGATGACCTCGCGCGACACCAGGCTGTAGCGCATGCCCTGGTGGCCCATCATGATGCCGTCGGTCGCGGTGGGCGCGCCGAAGATCTGGCCGACGCCGCCGCCGGCGCGGATGCCCTCGATGGCCTTGCGGGCCAGCCGGTCGAGATGGGCGTTGCACGGCGTGATGTCGGAGAACAGGCTGGCGACGCCGATCATCGGCCGGTCGAAATCGTCGTCGTGGAAGCCGACGGCGCGGAGCATGGCGCGATTTGGGGCGCGGCTGATGCCGCCGGTGGTGGTGAGGCTGCGGCGGGGAGTTGGCATAGTGGTGTCCTTGTCGCGTTGGCGGCACTGAGTCAATCTGCCCTTGGCGGCACTACGCAGTCGTTGCCGAGTTAACGACCGACGATAGGTCAGTTTCGAGTTGGTCGGCCAGCTTCGTCAGATCATCGATGGAGAGACCAAGCAAGGACTCTGTCGGAGTCTGGGGCCTTTTCAGCAACCGCTCAAAGCTGTGGATGCGACGTATTTCGCCTTGTTTCGCGCCGTGTTCGACACCTTGCTCGATGCCTTGTTTGACGCCTTGCTCGATGCCTTGCTTGACGCCTTGCTCGATGCCTTGCTTGACGCCTTGCTCGATCCCTTGCTTGACGCCTTGCTCGATCCCTTGCTTGACGCCTTGCTCGAGGGCTTCCTTACGTGCCTGTAGTACCTGTCGCCTGGCATCGCCCAGGACACTTCGGTGGTCGAGATCCTTTTTCAGGCGGGCTTCGTATTGTTCCCGCTCGATTTCGGATTGAGTCATGACAGCCAAGACCTCCAAGGCTTTGCGGATCGGCGGCACGTCCAGGGCGACGGGCACCTGCCCTTTTTCGAACGAAGCCGCGTGCCGCAGGAAATAGGACCAGCGATCCAGCTCCGATGTCAGCTCGCCCAGGGCAAGCCGAAACTTGGGCAACTCAATCAGATGGATCGACAACTCTTCGGCGAAGATCATTCTATTCTGGGCATCGCGCAAACGGAAGTTCGAATGATGCCCTTCGACGTCTGGGAACAACATGTCATCCACGAAACAGATCGAGTAGGTCGGCTGCAACAGCCCGTATTCCTCGCCCTCGCGAGCAGGGACGCCGAAGATGCGTTTGAATGCGAAATCCACTTTCGGATCAATGTCGAGGATCATGGCCGCCACCCGGCGCTTCGCCGGTCCATGTCCTCAAGTTATCCATTGCCGAAACCCCAGTCCAGCGCGGTACAATTCAGAGAATGGTGCTCGGCGACGACAACGATGCGGAGGTGAAGGACCATGCCGATTCACGATTGGACCCGGATCCCGGCCGGGTTGTTTCACGATTTTCACCAGACCTGGTCGATCCAGCTCAAGATCGCGTTGAACAGCGGAATTCTTCCCAAGGGATTGGCGGCCCTGGTCGAACAACGAGCCGGTACAAAGGTACTCGATGTCCTCGCCATCGAGAGTCGTTCCGGAGCGCGCCGCCGGCAGGACGACAACTCAAGCGGATTGCTTACCCTCGAGCGGCCGACGGCGACGATCACGTATCGAACGACGAACGAGATTTACGCCGGCCGTGCCAACCGCATCGTGATCAAGCATCACCTCGGCCGCACCGTCGCCGTGATCGAGATTCTCTCGCCGGGCAACAAGGACAGCCGAGCCGCCGTCCGCGATTTCGTGGACAAGACCATCGACTTCCTCCGCGCGGGGATTCACGTCCTGATCGTGGATTTGTTCCCGCCGTCGCCGCGCGATCCGCTTGGTATGCACAAGTTGATTTGGGACGAGATCAGCGACGAACCCTTCGCATTTCCACCGGGCAAGGATCGAATTCTCGCTTCCTACGAGACCGGCCCTGAAAAATCGGCTTTTGTGGAGCCCATCGCCGTCGGCGACGCTATGCCCGACATGCCGCTGTTCGTCACTGAAGGAATCCACATCAAAGTCCCGCTCGAGCCGACCTACCAATCCGCATGGCAGGCTTGTCCCGAGGCGCTGCAGGAGGCCGTCGTCACCGGAGTCATCCCGGAACCCGACGCTGAGGAAGCATGATCGTTCACCACATCGGATCGGACGATCTCATGAATTCATGGCGAGCCGCCGCACGATCGGCTACAATCCCCCTCGATTTATCCCTTCTTCGAGGAATCCTTATGAACCGCCGGATCACCTGCCTTGTGTCGATCGTGCTTGCCTCAGCGGCTGGCATCTCCATGGCCCAGGACAACGCCGCCCCGCTGGCGGGACCCCTGAAGCCCTTCGCCCCATTCCTCGGCAAAACCTGGCGCGGCGAATTCGTCGGCGCCAAAAAGCCGACCGTAGATATCGCCCGCTGGGAACGGGCCCTCAACGGCCAGGCGGTCCGCGTCCTGCATTCCATCAATGACGGCGGCTACGGCGGCGAAAGCATCATCATGTGGGATGCGAAGAAGAACAGTCTCGTCTTCTGGTACTTCACGACCGCGGGCTTTCGCACCGAAGGAACCATGAAGCACGAAGACGGCCAATGGATCGGCCATGAAACCGTCGCCGGAAAGGCCGGCGGCGTCTCCGAGGTCAAGTCCGTCTCGAAAATCCTGCCCGACGGCCGGCTGCACGTGAAAGCGGAGTATCTCAAGGACGGCCAATGGACGACGGGTCGTGAAACATACTACAAGGAAGCGCCGGAGGCGAAAGTGATCTTCAAGTAATCCAGAGCTGGGCTGGACCATGGACGAGCCACATCAACGTGTTCGCCGCCGCCGTCGCCTTGCAGTCGTGGCGCTCGTGCCGTTCCTGCTCGTGGGCGGCTTTCTTGGATACGGCTCGTACCGGCGCAGCGCGGATGACGCGGCGCTCCGGGCGGCGATTGCAGACGCCGATCGCCTGGACCCCGGCTGGCGGCTTGCGGAATTGGAAGCCAAGCGGGCACACGTTCCGCCTGCGAAAGATTCCGCGGCGCTGGTCACGAAGGTTGGAAGAACAGCGATCCCCATCCTCAACACCGGAACTCTCCGCCAGGACCTTCGCGACGTCAGCAGCGAGGTGAACAAACTCGCGCCGGCGACGCCGTTGACGCCGCGGCAAACACAACTCTTGCGGACTTGCCTGGGGCCGCTCGCTGGTCCGCTCGACGATGCACGAACGATCGCCGATCTCCCCGATGGCCGTTATCTCTTCAACTGTTCACCCGCATTCCACGAGCTTGCGCCGCACGTGGACAATGTGGGCATCACCATCTGGCTGCTGACTCAGGACTTGAAGCTCCGCGCCCAAGACGGCGATCTGGAAGGCGCCTGGAAATCATGTCAGGCGATGATGAACGTCGCCCGGTCGTCTGGCGACGAGCCGTCGTGGGTACAGGTGTCCCGGGCCTACCATGGCGCGGAGGCAGTCAAAGCCATGGAGCGGATTCTCGCGCAGGGGCAAGTGCCGTCCGAAGCCCTGGCCCATACGCAGACGCTGCTGAAGGAGGAGATGGCCCATCCCGGTTTGTTGATCTCCCTGAGGGGCAGGCGGGCCCACGTGCATCACTTGTACTCCGAGCTGGCGGCCGGCAACGTGAGCATGGGGGACATGATGGCGGAAATCGACTCTGCCCGCACGAAGAGCTACGGCGCGCCTGGGATTCAACACCACGTGCGCGGCATGGCGGCGCGTTCCGGCCTTGGCGCGGCCCACGCCTGGCTATTGCGCACGCTCAACGAAGCGGTCGAGATCGCCAGGGAGCGCGGCGAGAACGCGGCGCCGGCGCTGCGCGAGCTGCAGGGCCGCGTCGGAGACCCGCCCGAACTCGCCCTCGAGTTCAGTCTGGACCACGTGCTGAGATTCCTTGATCCCAAGAAAAACCGAGCGCGACTGGAGTGCGCATCGACAGCCCTGGCCGTGGAACGATACCGCCTCAAGCACGGCCGCTGGCCTGCCACGCTGGCCGATCTCGTTCCTGACGGATTCTTGCCGGAGGCGCCCCAAGATCCTTACGACGGTGAGCCGCTCCGTTACCGGCCAACCGAGGACGGCGTCGTCGTTTTCTCAGTGGGCTCCGAACAAGACGCTGCCGGAGACGCCCTCGAGCGCAACATTCCTGCGAATGATGAACAACGCTTGGAGTTTCGACTCTGGAACGTCGATCGGCGCCGCGCCTTGCCGTGACACACGTCGTTCAGCCTGGCTTCTTGCTGTGGAGGCCGAGATGATCTGTCGCATCCGTTGCCTGGTGGTTGGCTTGATTCTCCTTCCCGGTTCGCTGGCAACATCCCACGAACCGAAGAACCAGGACGAGGCCCTCGCCGTGCTCAGGAAAATCGACGGCAAGGCGACCTTCGATCCGGCCCATCCCAAACGCGTCATCGGCGTCGACATCTGAGGCTGCGGCCTCCCGGACGCCGGTCTGGCGTTCCTGGCCCATTTCCCGCACCTGCAGACGCTCAACCTCGACACGGTCGAATTCAAGGACCTCGCCTACCTCAAGGACATGAAAGACTTGCACACCTTGAACCTCGGCGCCACGCCGACGACCGACGCCGGCGTGGTGCATCTTCGCGGACTGGTGCGCCTGAAAAGCCTCGATCTCTGGGAAACCAACGTGACCGACGCCGGTCTCGTTCATCTGAAGAACCTGGCGGGCCTGCAGCGTCTCGATCTGACGAATACGCGCGTCACCGACGCCGGTCTCTTGCATCTTCACAGTTTGACCATGCTGGGCGAGTTGTTCCTCAAAGGGACCAAGGTTTCCGATAGCGGCGTCAAGGCATTGTCGGCCGCGCTGCCCGACGTGAAGATCTCCCGATAGAGGCCCGTGGGATAGAACTCCGATTCTGTCCGGTTGCCTCCAGATGGGACAAAATCGGAGTTCTATCCCACGACAACGGCGAGCCCAAAAACGGCATTTGGCATCCCCACGTCGTATCGTGTATATTGGCATCATCATCCTTCCACAGAGGTGACTTGTGCCTTATCCACGCATGGTGCGCTTGCGCCAGAACTTCCCTCGGCCACGCGTCGACAACATCCCGGCCGCCGTCCGCGCCGCCCTCGAACCGTTGGGTTTGGGCACGCGCATCAAGCCGGGGCAAACGGTCGCGCTCACCGCCGGCAGCCGCGGCATCGCCAATATCCCGCTCATCCTCAAGAGCGCCGTGCAACACCTGAAAGACCTGGGCGCCAAGCCGTTCCTCGTGCCCGCCATGGGGAGCCACGGCGGCGGCACGGCCGAAGGGCAGCGCGCCGTCCTCGAAAGCTACGGCATCACGGAAAGCTTCGTCGGGGCGCCGATCCGCGCTTCGATGGACGTCGTCGAAGCCGGCACGACGCCCGAGGGCTGGCCGGTCTATCTCGACAAGATCGCGGCCCAGGCCGACCACATCGGCGTCATCGGCCGCGTCAAGCCGCACACCAGCTACGAGGGTCCGATTGAAAGCGGCCTCATGAAGATGATGATGATCGGCCTCGGCAAGCACACCGGCGCCGCCTGGTATCACCGCCTGCTGCTCGAACAGCCGTACGACACGGTGGTCCGGGCCGTCGGCCGGACGTTGCGGGCCAAGGCGAAGATCGCGTTCGGCATGGGCATCGTCGAGAACGGGTTCGATGAGACAGCGCTGATCGAGGGGGCGTTGCCGGCCGACTTCGAGCCGGTCGAGGAAAAGCTGCTGGTGAAGGCCAAGGAATGGCTGGCCCGGCTGCCGTTTCACGAGGCCGACCTGTTGATCATCGACGAGATCGGCAAGGAGATCAGCGGCTCGGGCATGGACACGAACGTCGTCGGCCGCAAGCGCGCGTTCAAGAGCGCCCCGCCGGCCAACCAGCCGACCATGCGGTTCATCTTCATCCGCGGCCTGTCGGCCCACACGCACGGCAACGCCGCCGGCATCGGTTTCGCCGACTTCACGACCGTGCGCTGCGTCCAGAGCATGAACTACAAGGCCACGGCCATCAACTGCACCACCTCCGGCTATCCGGAAGGCGCCAACCTGCCCGTCCACTACGACACCGACCGCGAGGTGCTTGACACCGCCCTGTCGATCATCGGTACCCGGCCGCCGGAGCAAGCCCGGGTCATGCGGATCCGCAACACGCTCATGCTGCACGAGGTGGAAGTCTCCGAGCCGTGCCTGCGCGAATTACGGAAGATGACGGATTTTCAGGTGCTGACGGATCCCTATGACATGGCGTTCGACGCCGACGGCAACCTGACATGAGTCCGTAGCAAAGAGTCGCCGTTTGCTACTGACTTCGGACTACTGACTACGGACCGCTTTCATCCTCATATTCCGTTCGTTCAGCACGTTCACCATCCCATACCTGCGCAGATCGCCTTGCCGGGGCAGCATCCGCCCTTGCATTCAAGGTGCGGTGGTTTACAATCGATGATATTGGAAGGTTGGCGAAGATGGACGGGGAGAGTCCGCCTCGCGACCCAGCATCTCAAAGACTTCTTTCCGACTTCCGGAGTCGTGGCGACTTCGCCAGTCCAGCTTGAGAAACAACATGGTCCAAGGCTATTACAACCTGAACGAGGCCGCCAAGGTCCTGAACATGCCGCCGGACGAGTTGCGGCAGATGGCGCAGAAGAACCAGATCCGGTCGTTCCAGGATCGCGGTACGCTGCGGTTTCGCCAGGCCGACATCCAGGAGCTGGCGCGGCGCCGGGGCGCCACCAGCGACCCGGACCTGCCGCTGGCCGAACCCAGGAGCGGCCCGCGAACGCCTGCCCCCAAGAGCGCGCCGCCCAAGAGTACCCCGCCCAAGAGTACCCCGCCCGCGCCCAAGAGCGGCCCCAAGACGCCGCCCAAGACGCCCAAGCAACCCACCGTCGATGCGCCGGAAGTGTTCGACTTCGCCCTGGATGCGGACGACAAGCTCGACATCGGCCGCGAAGTGCTGTCCTCGGGCGGCTCCAGGTCCGGAGCGAAAAGCAGCGGGACCAAACCGTCGGCCGGCAGCGACAGCGACGTGAAGCTGGTGGCGGGCTCGGGGCCCGACAGCGACGTGAAGCTCGTCGGCGACAGCAATCCGAAACTTGTCGAGGGCGGTCCCAGGACGCCGCGCGGGCAGCAGAAACCCGGGCAAGCCCCGGTATCGCCGACGCCGAAGCGGCCGTCGCGGCTGGGGCCGCCGGCCGCCGACAGCGGCGTCCGCCTGGTCACCACCGACAGCGACAGCGACGTCAAGATCGTGGGCGCCGGCAGCGGCCACGACGAAGTCCCGCTGGGGCAGCAGCCGCCGCCGTCGGCCGCCGATAGCGACATCCGCCTGGAAGAAGTCGTGCGCAAGCCGCCGAGCGACGACGCGATGAACCTGACCGAGGAGATCAACCTCGACGAGGAGTTGAAGAAGCAGGAAGCGGTCCAGCAGCAGCGGCCCAAGTCGCGCGTCAAGCCGAAGTCGCAGCTCAAGTTCCCGACGCAATCGCCGTTCGAGCTGTCGGAATCCGACCTCAATGCCCCCACCGAACATGGGGCCAAGCGGCCCAGCAGCAGCGACTTCGAGCTGACCCCCGCCGGCGTCAGCAAGGACGACAGCGGCAGCAGCGAGATCCTCGACTCGGGCAGCGACGATTTCAGCCTGGAACTGCCCGACGACAGCGCCGTCCTGGGCGGCTCCGGCGAGGGCGAGCTGACCGGGCAATCGAGCGGCATCAGTCTCAGCAATCCGGTGGACACGGGGATTCCGCTCGAAGAAGGCAGCGACACCGAGCAGCTCGATCTCGACATGAGCCTGGAAGTGGAAAGCACGCCGAAGCCGGCCAAGCGCGACGAGGACAGCGATTCGGTGAGCGATTCGTCGAGCGAATTCGAGCTCAGTCTGGATTCCGACGCCGACAAGGACTCGTCGAGCGAGTTCGAGCTGACCCTGGACGACAGCGGCGAGGGCGCGGTCAAGTCGCCGCAGGCCAAGGCCGGCGCCCCGGCCGAGAAGGACATCTTCGAGACCGATTTCGAAGTGCCGGCCCTTGAGGAAGATTCCGGCTCGGAAGTCGCGGCCCTGGAAACGTCGGATACTGATCTGGAAAGCTCCGACTTTGACCTGGCCCTGGACGATTCGGACCTGGCCATCGAAGACGAAAGCGGCAGCCAGGTGGTGGCCCTGGATGAGGAATCGGCCGACGAAGCCGCCGAAACCATCGCCGGCGACGTCGAAGACCTGGACGTTCAGGTTGACGAAGAGGACGAAGAGGGCGTGGCCGTCGGGCCGGTCCGCGAAGTCGTCCGCGAAAAGGTCATCGAGCCGGCCCCCTGGGGCGCGCTGCCCACCGTGTTCATGCTGCCGTGCGTGATCGTCATGGTCGTGGTCGGCATCATGGGTTTCGAGCTGGTTCAATCCAGCGCCGGCTTCAAGTCGGCCGGGTTCTTCACCAGGGCGCTGGGCGAACTGGTGGGGCAGAAGATTCGCTAAGAAAAGGTGTCAGGACCCTTTTCGAAAAAGCAACGAGCTGCGAACAAGCGCTTGTTCGGCTTGATCTCCAATCCGGTAGATGCCCGAATTCAGTCGAATGGATGTTTGTCACTCGGCATGGGACACTCCGAGCAGATGATCGGGTCGCGCACGGTCGCGCACCGCGATCATTGCAGACGATCTTTTCCAAGACCTGTGAGTATCAGGACCAGCCCAATGAGACCAAGGATCGCGGCCCCCATATAGGCGCCGCCTTCGGGCCTTTGGTTATGGTTTCCCGAGACGATGATGGCTGCGCCTACCAATATTGAAGCGGCCACGATCAGCAATGCGCCCGCAATCGCTCGCATGGTTCACTCCGAGTACTCGCCAAATCCTTTTGCAACTGTTCGATCTGCTCGAGCAGCGGGACAAACCGCTCGCCGAAAGGCGTCAGTCGGTACTCGACGCGCGGCGGCACTTCCGCGTACACCTCCCGGCGCAGGATGCCCAGGGAGACCATCCGCCGGAAATAGTGGTGCTGCACCTTCGTCGTAAGGCCGGCCAACGACCGCTCAATTTCCCCGGGGCGGCAAACCCCGCGGCGGATCAGCGTGAGTATCCTGATGGACCACTTGCACCCGAAGACCGCCTCCACGCATTCGGCGACGTCGGGCACGTCGCGGACGCCCGGTTTCGCCCCGGGCGCGGCCGATTCTTTCACAGAAGTAACCCTCCTTTCAATAAAGTGCCCGCTTGATTGTCGTAACTGCCCCCCGAAGGATGACTCCAGAGCCGAGACCACACAAACCCATTCTATCCAACGGGAGGCGCCATGAGTCTTGCGAACAAGGTCGTGTTGATTACGGGAGCCGGGACGGGCATCGGGACCGATGCGGCCCGTGCGTTCCACGACGCGGGATGCTCCGTGGTCCTGAACGGACGCCGACAGCAACAGGTTCCACCCCTTGGGGCGGAACGGCCAGGCGCGTGATATCACCGAGGCCGTGCTCTTTCTCGCGGACGAGGAGAAATCCGGGTGGATCACCGGGGTCGTTCTCCCCGTCGATGGAGGCGTCACGGCCGGCCGCAATTAGAGACGATGAGACGATGACCGAACTTCCGGTGGCCGAACGCTCCTGCTCGCCTGGTTCGCGTTGCCGGGCGTGAGTCGTCCGGCGATCCTCCTGAACCTCCGCAAGCGCTACGCCCCGTCCGTCCAGGCGCCGAGCAGGCGCCGCAGCACGACGAGCTGCCCGAGGTGGTACGCGTTGTGGTCGGCGACCAGCAGGGCTTCGCGGAGGATGGTCTGGCCCTGGCCGTGGGGGAGCGGCGCGAACAGGTCCGTGGCCGGGTCGGCCACCAGGTCTTGCATCGCGCGCAGGTCGGCGCCGAACGCGGCCACGGTCCGGTCCCACGCCTGCTCATTCGGCGGCGCGTCGCCCGAGGGCCAGTAGCCCTGAGGAAACTCCGGCGAGACGTAGCGGGGGTTGCGGCAGAACTCGAGGATGTCCCACTGGGCAATGCGCAGGTGCTCCAGGAGCCGCCACGGAGTGTGCGGCACCCCGGCGACCTTGGCGCCGCGCAGCCCAGCGGGGAGGCCGGCGATCGCGGTCTCGAAGTCGAGGTGGGCGCCGCCGCCCCGCAGCAGGTACAGCACGTGGTCCCGCAACGACTGGATCTTGTCAGGCGCCATGAGCGCCTCCTTCCTGCGGTCCAACCCGTTCGCCGCCGACTCTTTCACTTCGCAGACCATTCCGCGACCGCGCCGGTACGGTTCGGCGCGGCGTTCGACCGGCCGTGGCGCACCGTCCCGTCGAACACGAGCACGAACGAACGCATGGCAGCGGCGCCGACGTCGTAAACCGCACGGCCCCGCGCGGCGGCCGCGCCGTACAGGAGCCGGCTCTTGTCTCCTTCAATCGCGTGCACCATGTTCCAATTGCCGGAAAGCCGGATGTGGACAACTCCCCCGGCCACAGACTCGACCTCGCAATCCAGTTTCGCCAGCTTGGCGTCTTCGGGGCGCGGCATGGCGGATTGGTCGCTGCTGGCGGTCAGCAGCCGGGTGAATTCGCGGGCGACGTTTTCCGGTGCCGACCAGCGCGCGCCTGGCTTGACTTCCTTCGGCGCCAACGCGCGCCACGCGGCAGACGACAGCGAAACCGAATCGATGACCGCTGGGCCATCGGTCCGATACTTTCCGTCCCACAGCCAGGCTCGACCGGCCTCGATGCCGGGCGGCAACGTGTCGCGCCCGCCGCCGAGCACCTGGCGCACGTAGAGGGCCAGATCGACGCTTCCATCCTGACGCACCCCCTTGCCCCGCGACGGCAACAACGCGGCAATCGTCTCGGCGGACGTTGTCTTGATCGTGTCCACGGGACGTGGCTTGACCGGACCGAATGCCGCCAGACCTGTGTCGATCGTGTCGAGCAGCTCGCGCGCCGCGTTCTTGAAATCCTTGTAGTCGTGTCGCCCCGCCAGGACCTTTCCCTCCGGCGAGACGATCCAGATCCCCTGGTACTGGTCTTTCTGCCGCTGGATGGACAGGAAGAGTTGACGACTGCCGTCGGCGGCCTCGCGCACGCGGTACAGGTTGAGCGCGGCCGGCACGAAGTTCCGCGACACGCGGCGGATCACCTCCTGGTCGGACAACGGGCCCGCACGGAGCCCGAAGGCATACCCTCAGCAGCGCCCCAGCGGGTCATCGCCGGTCACCCACAGAAAGATCGGCCGGGCTTCCGCCTTGGCGGTCTGCTGCGCGGTGTTCAGGTCAAGCACCCACGGGATCTTCAGCCACGCGAGTTCCCGCGCGCTCGGCTTGATCACCGCGGCGCGATCGGCCAGTTCGTCGGCCCGCGATGCACTTGGCGATAACGCTGCGATCGCGAAAAGCATTCCGGCGATTGGCGCCAGGGCGGCCCGGTTCGGCCATGGATTGGTCATGTGGTCACCTCGGTTGATGCTTGGATTTGCATTTCAGCCAACGATGCGCGAAGGCCGTTGCCTGTGGCTTTTGGCGGAACGACAAGCTCAGCCGCGGCGGCCACGCTGACCTTCATCTTACGAGATGCCACGCACTCAGGAGTTTGCGATGTCTACGGCGATTATGTCTCCCAGGGTTGGCCAGCCTGCCCTCTCCAGCGACGAGGCGCTCAAGATTGCGCGCCTCGACGCCGAACGCGCCTATCGCGACTTGGCCGCATATCGGATCGGCATCGCTCTCGAAGCCGACGGCTGGCACGTAGACTACGAGCTGAAGGACCCAAACCTGAATGGCGGCGGCCCGCACTACGTGATCGAGCCGCACAGCGGCGTCATCCTCTCAAAGAGATACGAGCAATAGTTGAGACGTTAGGAACGGTTGCCATCGTGCCACGTGCAAGACCCGCATGGCCCGGCACTGTCCGCGCGCCGATCGGTGCGAAGACGAATCGTTCCCATTCGCGCTCGGCCATGCGTTGTCCATGAGAGCGATCCACGGCGGCAAAGCCAAATTGGCAAGCGTGGCATGTTGGCAACCTGGAGAGCAGGATCAGAGGCGAGCATTTCCACGCGTTCGCAGCAACAGCCGACGCGCCAGCGAGTTGCGCTGACCCCTGCCGGCCGTCGTGTTGGAGCGCCGGACGGAAACTCGACATTCCGATGGCTCGCCCCGTGGCCGAAAATCGCTGAAGTCAATGCTGCGCCGACGGTTGCGCGGAAGGCACGTTCAACCTCGACGTGCATTTCATGGCAAGCTGGCGTTCTGGCATTCTCCTCGTCATTTCCGTTGTTCTCCATCGAACCGTTAAAGGTTTCCCGTTTTCCCGGACGATAATCCCCCTGAGATGGCATCTTGTCGGGCGTGCTGCGTCGCTCAGGTTCCAAGCTGACCGACCCAGGCGGCCGCACACCCAGCCGTCGCAACGGGGGAGAGGCGCATGAAACGCTTGCGGAAATGGCTGTTCGTCCTGGGCGTTGCGGGGTTGTGCGGCGTCAGCGCGGGGTGCGTCAATCCCTTCGCCATGGGATTCGCCACGCCCATCCCGATGCAGCCGTGGGTGGCCGACCGCATCGAAGAGCGCTGCCTGACGAACGATCACAAGGCGCCGGTGCTGCCGCCGATCCCGCCGGGGCATCGGCCGATCTGTGAGGATCCGCCGGACAAGGCCGAGATCCTGCGGGCCATGCCCCGCGTCGCCCGCGGCGTCCCGTACATCTATGAGGAGTTCCGCGACGACATCGAGGTCACGGTCGAGAAGATCGCCGACGTCGTCGATCCGCCGCGGTTCTTCCCGTTGATCGGGCCGGCCCAGTTGCACCACTGCCACTGGAAGTGCACGGTGTACTACACGGAGACCGTGGAATCGAGCCATCCGTTCCCGTTCCAGTGCAAACGCCGCCGCAGCGAGGTCATCTACATCGACAAGGACCACCTGCACCTGTGCGTCCCCAATGTTGACGCGCGGCAGGTGATCACGCGCGACATGACCTCGTCGCGGCCGTAGACGAGTGGTGAGTGGTGGGTGGTGAGGCGGCGGTGACGAAGAGGAGGACGGACCGGGAGCAGGACCATGATCGGGAAGCGGATGAAGATCGGGACGATGACGTCGCGGCGGCCAACGCGTCCTGCGCTTGCTCCTGGTCGCGCTCCTCGCCCTCTTGCCAATCTTCGGCTTCCCCGTTCTCTTCTGGCCGCCGCTTCACGCGCTGTGATCCTGCGGTTGCTGCAGCGCGCTTCCTGATTCCTGCGAGATGCCGAAACGGGCTGGGATACCAGCGCACCGTGAGAATGAGGTACGCCATGCGAATCACGCTGAGCTTCTTCGTGGCCGTCGGACTGGGTTGCGCCGTGGTGCAGCCGGCGTCGGCGCAGACTCCCTGGCAGCGGTTCACGAGTCTGTTCAAGAAGAATCAGGCCGACGCGCCCCAGACAACCGTGCCGTCCGCCGACATGCGCGGCGTGGAGACGCGCGGCGTGGAGACGCGCGGCGCGCCGTCCGCCGTGCCGTCGGGTGCGCGGGAAGGCCGGGGCATCATTTTCGTCGAAGAGCCCAAGAGTCCGGCGCCGCCGCCGCGCTACACGGGTTGGTCCCGGACGGCGCCGCGTCCGCCCGCCCGGCCGCCGGTCGCGCCGCGGATGTCGGTCCAGCCCGCGTCGATCCCCTCGGCTTCGATCCGATCGGCGCCGAATCCGCCGGCGTCGTCGCCATCGACTGCTCGGCCGGCCGCGCCGGTCAGCCAACCGCAAATCGTGACGCCGTCGATCACGACCAATGCGGCCGTGGCGCCGGCCACGGCCAAGTCGCCGCCGACCGTCCGCGACGTGCAGCGGCTGACCCGTCTGGTCAGCCAGGCGTGTCCGACGGCGCGCGGCTGCAAGATCAGTTTCAACACGGCCGGTGAACTCACGGTGGAGCTGCAAGCGCGCACCGTGGAGGAGTGCAGCAGCCTGGCCGAACAAATCTTCACGGTCCGCGAGCTGGATCCGTACCGGGTCAATCTGAAGTTTCACGTGGCCCAGACACAGAAGTGAGCCGGCCACGCAGCCGCATGATGCACTCAGGCGGCCCGGGCGAGGATCGAAATCCCATATTGATCGGCAAGAGCGACGGTCTGATCCTGATCGAGGATGATCGTGCGCTCGGCTTCGACGGCGAGGACGCGGGCGCCGGCCTGGCGCATCGACTCGATGGTGGCGGCGCCGACCGTGGGGACGTCGAAACGCATGTCCTGCTGCGGCTTGGCGACCTTGACGATCACGAAGCCGCCGCGCGGACACAATTGGCCGGCCCGGAGGATGGCCTGATCGGTGCCTTCGATGGCCTCGACGGCCAGGACCGCTTTCTCGCGGACCGCCACGCTCTGACCGATGTCGAGCCGGCCCATTTCCTTGGCCAGGTCCCAGCCGAAGGCCACGTCGTCCGCTTCACGCTGCGACAGTCCACGCCGCGTCAAGATGCCGGCTTTCACCAGTAACTCCGGGCAAAGGTCCAGGGCCGACGTGAACGACATGCCGTCGGCCTCGAATTCGGCGATCAATCCCAGGAGCAAGGTGTCGTCCTTGTTGTCGCGGCGTGGGCGGCGAAACCAGGCCTTGAGCATCCGCCAATCGGGGAACAGCCGCCACAGGCGAAAGGGCGTGTTCATCCGCACCTTGTGAATCTTCCCCGCCATGACGATGTTCCGCACGCCTTCCTTCTTGAAGCACCGGATCATCCGGCCGAGCTTGGCCAGACCGGCCCAGTGGAAGCGTTCGACCAGCGGGATCAGCTCGGGCGACGCTTCCTCGCGAATGCCGACGCACACCACGGGAATCCGCAGCCGCCGCGCCTTTTCGGCGAACACGATGGGAAAGCGCCCCCAACCGGCGAGCAGGCCGATGGGGGCCGCCGTGGGTTGTGCGTTGTTCGCGGCAGGCGACATCCGGTGTCCCCGTAGTGTCCCGTGGCCGGGGCTGAGTCTTCGAAGCCCCGGATTCCAGCCAATTGCGTGGCGCCCGCGCCGGGTTTCGAAGACTCAGCCGCGGCCACGTCGAAGCGCGTCGCCGTCAACCGGCGCGTTTGGCGGGTTCGTCGGCCAGGCCCAGGTGTTTCTTGATTCGTTCCAGCTCCTTGCAGAAACCCGGAACCTTCTCCAGGCACGCGATCTGGCGAAGCAGCTCGCGCTCGGGCCGGGCCGGGTAGCCAAATACCTTGCCGCCGGCCGGCACGTCGCGCATGACGCCCGACTTGGCGGCGATGACCGCGCCCGCGCCGACACGCAGGTGATCGGCGATGCCCGCCTGGCCGGCGACGATGACATGGTCGCCGACGGTGGCCGACCCGGCGACGCCGACCTGACTCACGAGGATCACGTGCTTGCCGATCTGGCAGTTGTGGGCCACCATCACGAGGTTGTCGATCTTGGCGCCGGCGCCGATCCTGGTGGCGCCGAACGTGCCGCGGTCGATGGTCGTGCCGGCGCCGATCTCCACGTCCGGGCCGATCTCAACGCGGCCGAGCTGCGGAATCTTGACGTGCCGGCCGTCTTGAAAGCGATAGCCGAAGCCATCGGCGCCGAGCACCGCATTGGCATGGACCACGACGCGATCGCCGAGGATGGTTCCGTCATAGAGGACGACGTTGGGATGGAGCACGACGTCGTCGCCGAGCACGCACTCGCGGCCGATCGAGACGCCGCTGTGGATCCGGCAGCGCGCGCCGACGGCGGCGGCGGCGCCGATGGAGACGAAGGCGGCGATGCTCGGCTCGGGCCCGATGCGGACGCTCGCGTCAATGGCCGCGCGCGGATCGATGCCGGAGCGGGCCGGCTCGGGACGGCCATGAAGCTGCTGCGCGATCTTGATGAAGGCGGCCAGCGGGTCGGCGACGCGAATGGTCGTGCGGCCGTTGACAACAATGTCCGGCGCGACCACGACCGCGGAGGCGGCGCTATCCAAGAGCTTGGGCAAGTATCGGTCGTTGTCCAGGAAGGTGATGTGGCCGGGGCCGGCTTCAAGCAACGGCCGGGCGGCTTCGATCGGCAAGTCGCCGTCGCCTTCGACGCGGCCTCCGACAAGCTCAGCCAGTTGCCGGACGGTCACGATCATGGGAAACATCCTTTCTTCCCAGCGAGGCCCGCGGATCCAATGGGCCGCCGGATTATAGAGGAAAGCGGAAAACTGGGGCAAGCGAAGTTTGCATGAAGACGGCGGCGCTTTGATTTCGCGGCCCGGGAGCGATATCATCCCACCGGGAACCTCACATCACGGGATTGCTTCATGGATCTGCAGCTCGGCGGGCACACGGCAGTTGTCGTCGGCGGGGCGCGCGGCATTGGGCTCGCGATCGCAACCGAGTTTCATCGGGAAGGCGCCCGGGCGGCCCTCATCGACCAGGCCGCCGAGGTCAGTGAAGTCGCGCGCCGCATGGCGTTTCACGGCCACCCCGCCCTTGGTTTCGCCGCGGATGTGCTGGACGACGCGGCGCTGCGGCTGGCCGCGCGCCAGATTCATGACGACTGCGGCCGCATCGACCATCTCGTGTTCGCCGCCGGCATCGGCTCGGGCAAGTTCGGCTTCCCGTTCTGGAACCTGGAACCGACCGATTGGTCGCGCGTGCTGCAAGTGAATGTGCTGGGCGCCGTCAACACCCTGCACGCCTTCGTGCCGCACCTGATCGAAGCGAAGGATGCGACGGTGCTGTTGATCGCCTCGGTGGCGGGACAGATCGGCTCGCAGACCGATCCACCGTACAGCGCCTCGAAGGCCGCGCTCATCAACTTCGCGCAGTGCGCCGCCAAGGACCTGGCCCCGTACAACGTCCGCGTCAACACCTTGTGTCCGGGGATGGTGCAGACCGCCCTCAACCGCGCCGTCTGGCAAGCCTGGCACGACCAGCAGCCGCCCGAACAACGCCTTTCCTACGAGGACTGGACCGCCGACAAGATCCGGCGCGTGGTGCCGCTCAACCGCTGGCAAGAGCCGGAAGACATGGCCGCCATGGCCGTGTTCCTGGCCTCGCCGCGGGCCCGGAACGTATGCGGACAGACCTTGAACGTGGACGGCGGGTTTGTGATGCACTGGTGAGGCGCGTTATCATGGATACAAGCCATGAACGTCAATCCGCATCCCGTCATCGGCCTCCTCGGCGGCATCGGCAGCGGCAAGAGCGCCGTCGCGGCCGAGCTCGCCAGGCACGGCGGCCACGTCATCAATGCGGATCAGTTCGGGCATGAGGCCCTGCGGCAACCCGACATCCACGAACAAGTCGTTGCTCGCTTCGGAGCGGACATTCGCGCCGCCGACGGAGTCATCGATCGCAAGAAGCTAGGGGCCATCGTGTTCGCCGACGCCGACGAGTTGCGCGCCCTGGAAGCCATCGTCTTTCCCTTCATCGGCCGGCGGATTCGCGAGGAGATCGACCGGGCCGGGCGCCGCGACGGCGTGCGCTTCATTGTTCTCGACGCCGCGGTGATGCTCGAAGCCGGCTGGAGCGACGTGTGCGACCGGCTGATCTTCGTGGCTGCGCCGCGCGCCGTCCGGGTCGAGCGCGTGCAGAAGAAGCGCGGTTGGAGCGAGGCCGAGTTGCAGAGCCGTGAGAAGCTGCAGATGCCGGTCGACGAGAAACGCCGCCGCGCTGACGCCGTCGTGGACAATGCAAGCACGCTCGCGGCACTCGGCCCGCAGGTTACGGCGCTCGTGCAAGGCTGGGGGTTGTCCAGTGCCCCGCGTTGATTGTGCCAAGGAGGCCGGTCCTCCCTACGGCAAAGCGCCTAGGCCGAGGAATTCGTGGGAAGGTTGCTGTAGGTGTTTTGGAAAAGACCCATTCCCAGGATTCCAGCCGGAAGATACGATACAGAAGTTACCGACCGCCTACCGCTGGCCTGCCGTTCGCGTTTCCTCAGGACATGTCGGAAAGTCGGACGGACGGAGCACCTGGTTCTGAACCCCGCCCGGGGTTCCAGGCGCCGATTCCCGTTCCCCAGCCAGCTCGCGAAGGAGGATCCGCTCATGCCGGACATGAAGGGCCGCCGCGAAGGGACGCCCGTGCGCCGAGCACGTCCCAAACCCGATATCGCCAACGACGATTACGAACAGCGCTTTGAAGACCGTTACGAAGACGGCTTCGACGAGGCCGCGCCGGCAGCGCCCGCGCCGCCGGCGCCCGCTGCCGCCGCGCCGGCGCCTACCGCGCCGGCGCCGCCGCCGGCGCCGCCCAGGCCGGACGACAACGGCGAGTACGGCTTCGACGCGGAAACCAACAGCCGCTACGAAGAGATCAAGCGCGGCGCCACGCACATCTCCGAGCTGCAACAAATGACCATGACGCAGCTCCTCAAGGTCGCCAAGGATGAGGGGCTGACCGAATACTCCGGCTTCAAGAAACAGGACTTGATCTTCAAGATCCTGAAAGAACGCGTCAAGCAGAACGGCCTGATGTTCGGCGAGGGAACGCTCGAAATCCTCCCCGACGGCTTCGGCTTCCTCCGCAGCCACGATTACAACTACCTGCCGTGCCCCGACGACATCTACGTGTCGCCGAGCCAGATCCGCCGCTTCGGGCTGCGCACCGGCAGCACCGTCGCGGGCCAGATCCGCCCGCCCAAGGAAGCCGAGCGGTACTTCGCGCTGTTGCGGGTCGAGGCGGTCAACTACAGCGATCCGGACCTGCTCACGCAGAAGATCGTCTTCGAGGACCTGACGCCGCTCCATCCCAATCAGCGGCTCAACCTTGAGATCGACTCCACCGAAATCAACATGCGCGTGCTGAACCTGGTGGCGCCGATCGGCAAGGGGCAGCGCGGCCTGATCGTGTCGCCGCCCCGCGCCGGCAAGACCGTCATCCTGCAGAAGATCGCCCTGAGCCTCTTGAAGAACCATCCCGAATGTTACCTGATCGTGCTGCTCATCGACGAACGGCCCGAAGAGGTGACCGACATGGAGCGGACCGTCAAGGGGCCGCACTCGGAAGTGGTCAGCTCCACGTTCGACGAGCCGTACGCCCGGCACATCCAGGTGACCGAGATGGTCATCGAGAAGGCCAAGCGCATGGTCGAGTTCGGGGCCGACGTGGTGATCCTGCTCGACTCGATCACCCGCCTGGCGCGGGCGTACAACAATGAAGTGCCGCACTCCGGCAAGATCCTCTCCGGCGGCGTCGACGCCAACGCCTTGCACAAGCCGAAGCGGTTCTTCGGCGCCGCCCGCAACATCGAGGAGGGGGGCAGCCTGACGATCCTGGCCACGGCCCTGGTCGACACCGGCAGCCGGATGGACGAGGTCATCTTCGAGGAGTTCAAGGGCACCGGCAACATGGAGGTCCACCTCGACCGCCGCCTGGTGGACAAGCGGATCTGGCCGGCGATCGACGTGAACGCCTCGGGGACGCGCAAGGAAGACCTGCTGATGACCCCCGAAGAGCTGCGCCGCGTCTACATCCTGCGCAAGGTCCTGAGCGACATGAACCCGATCGAGGCGATGGAATTGCTGACCAGCCGCATGGCCCGGTCCAAGTCGAACACGGATTTCTTGAATACGCTGAATTTGACGTGAGGAGCGGAGATAACCTATGAACGCAGGTGAGCTAATACGCCGAGCCGAACAAGTCTACGACAAGCGATTGAAACAGGACCTAGAACGTACGCATCTGAACTACTTTGTCGCGATCGAGCCGGATTCGGGCGACTACTTTCTCGGTCGTACGTTGAGCGAGGCATCGGCGGCGGCCCACGCCGTTTACCCAGACCGTCGCTACTCCGTGCTCCGCATTGGGCACCACGCGACGGTCCATATCGGAGCCTACAAATGACGGGGAGCGTCGATGGCGCCGGCCGGGCATTGCTGCGCCTCCGTCTGCGACATCCGGATTCGGAAGCTGAGATGGAAGTCGACACTTGCGCGAAGACACTGAGCGTGGTGTAGGTGTTTCAATGACAACCCTCGAAGGCAACCTAACTGCCCCCGACGCCGGCCGTTTCGCCGTCGTCGCGGCGCGTTTCAACAAGCCCATCGTCGATCGTCTGGTCGCCGGCGCCATGGAGGCCTTTCAAGAGCGCGGCGTCGCCGGCGACGCCGTCGATCTGGTCTGGGTTCCCGGCTCGTTCGAGATTCCGCTGGTCGCCAAGCGCCTGGCGGCGTCCGGGAAATACGTCGCCGTCGTTTGCCTGGGCGCGGTGATCAAGGGCGACACCGATCATTATGAATACGTCTGTGTCGGAGCGGCCCACGGCATTGCCGAAGCCGGCCTGGTCACCGGTGTTCCGGTTCTCTTCGGCGTGCTGACGTGTCAAACGGAGGAGCAAGCCGTCGACCGCGCCGGCGGCAAGGAAGGCAACAAAGGCGCGGACGTCGCGCTGGCAGCCATCGAGATGGTCAACTTGCTGAAGCAGCTGCCGTAGGGTTCAGCGATCGTGATAAACCGACTTCGAGCAACCAGCACGATCGCGCCAATGGGCGACGAAATCAAACCAAGCTGCGTTGTCCGTGCCCACGAGCAATGCCGTGTTTTTGAAGAAAGTCGTCAAACCGCTGGAATCGGACTTGGCCAACATCTTCGCTCATTCGTACCTTCATGACACATTACGCTTCGGGTTGGTGCAGCGGAATCACGCACGCTCATTGAGACGGCCACCCGCACATCGTACCAATCCCCGCTGCGTATTCGAATTGTGGTTTTCAGATATCACCGTTGCCACTCGGCGTGGTATCCTGATCATTGCCAAACGCCGCGTCGAGGATCAGCCCATGTCCGCCATTCCGCTGTCCCAGGTCGCCGTCCAGCTGCGTCCGGATGACAATGTGGCCGTCGCCAACCGCAACATTCCCGCCGGCGCCGAGTTGGAGCACCACGGCAGCCGGATCACCGCCGCCAGCCTCGTCAAGCTCGGCCACAAGGTGGCGCTCGTGCCGATCAAGAAGGGGGCCGCGGTCACCAAGTACGGACAGATCATCGGCTTCGCCAGCGCCGACATCGCGCCCGGCGACCACGTCCATGTCCACAACGTCAGCGCCGACCTGTTCGAGCGCGACTACGCCTTTTGCCGCGACTGTCCGCCGCCGCCGGTCGCGACGGCACAGCGGACGTTTCAAGGGTACGACCGCGGCCGCGACCGCCCGGAGCATTTTCGTTACGGGACGCGCAACTACATCGCCATCATCAGCACGGTGAACTGCTCGGCGAGCACCAGCAAGTACATCTCGCAGCGCTTCCATGCCACCGATCTGTTGAAGCAGTTCCCGAACGTGGACGGCGTGCTGGCCATCACCCACAAGGGGGGCTGCGCGATGCAGTACGACGGCCCCGACCATCACCAGCTCGACCGCACGCTGGCCGGCTTCGCCAAGCAGGGCAACGTCGCCGCCTACATCCTCGTCGGCCTCGGCTGCGAAACCGGGCAGGCCATCCACCTCATCGAAAGCCAGGGCGCCGGCCTCATCCAGCTCAGCGGCGCCACCCGCGAGGCGCCGGTGCTCACCATCCAGGAATGCGGCGGCGTCGCCAAGACGGTGGACGCCGGCGTCCGGGCCATCGCCGGCTTGCTGCCGCGCGTCAACGACGTCCGCCGCGTCACCCTGCCGGCCAGCAAGCTGATCCTGGGCACCCAGTGCGGCGGCTCGGACGGCAACTCCGGCGTCACCGCCAACCCGGCCCTCGGCGTCGCGGCCGACCTGTTGGTCGCCCAGGGCGGCGCCGCGGTGCTGGCCGAAACGCCCGAGATCTACGGCGCCGAGCACCTGCTCACGCGCCGCGCCGTGTCGCGGGCCGTCGGTGAAAAGCTGGTCGAGCGCATCAAATGGTGGGAATGGTACACGGGCATCTGGGGCGCCGAGATCAACAACAACCCGTCGCCTGGCAACAAAGAGGGCGGGCTCACCACGATCTACGAGAAATCGCTCGGCGCCATCGCCAAGGGAGGCGGCACGGCCCTGGTGGACGTGGTCCATTACGCCGAGCCGATCACCGCCAAAGGCTTCCTCGTCATGGACACGCCGGGCTACGACCCGGTGTCGATGACCGGCCTGGTGGCGGGCGGGGCCAACGTCCTGGTGTTCACGACCGGCCGCGGCTCGGTGTACGGCTGCAAGCCGTCGCCGTCGCTGAAGATCGCGACCAATTCGCCGCTGTACCATCACATGGTGGACGACATGGACATCAACGCCGGCGTGATCCTGGAAGGGACGCCGGTGGAACGGGTTGGCCGGCAGATTTTTGAAGAGATCCTGGCGGTGGCGAGCGGCAAGAAGACCAAGAGCGAGATCAACGGCGTGGGCGAGGAGGAGTTCGCGCCGTGGTCGATCGGGCCGACGCTGTGAGTCGCCGGGCGCCGTGGTCAAGATCGCAAGTAGTTGTCATCCTGTTCGCGATAGCCGCCGAGAAGCTTGCGGTTGAGGGAGCCGCCCTGGAACAGCATTTCTTCCAGGGCGGCGTCGATGTCGTGCAGCATCAGCGCTGCCCCGTCATTGCGCTCCAGGTGATATTGGGCGGCGCGGCGCATCAGCTCCTTGATGAACGCCGCGCTCACGTTGTCAGTGAGTTTGACCGCGGCGCGCACCACGTTGTCTGTGATGGGCGCTGCTTGGGCGTAGAGGCGCACCAACTTCTCACGTCCCTCGTCGTCCGGCAGCGGAAACTCGATCGCCTGATCGATGCGTCCGGGACGAGAGGTCAACGCGGCCTCCAACGATTCGGGACGATTCGTCGTCAGAATGAACAAGATTTCCGCGTCCGCACGCAACCCATCCATCTCATTGAGGAGCTTGTTGAGGAACATCTCTTGGCATGGTCCGGCCATGGCGGTGCGGTCGCGGGCAATCAGGTCGGCATCCTCGATCACGACCATGCTCGGCTGCAACAATCGGGCCAGGGCCATGAACTCCGACAGTAGATTGATCTGTTCTTCAGTGATCAGAAGCGTTGTGACGCCGGGCAGGACGCCGGCAAGGTAGTGAATTGTGTGGGTCTTGCCGGTTCCGGGCAGTCCGTAGAACAAGAGCCCTTTTTTCGTCGACAAGCCCAGCTTGCCGAGTTGCGGCCGTTGCTCGATGAATCGGATGACGTTGCGATCCAGGAGTTCCAGCGTGGGGCGCGGCAGGATTACATGTTCGCGGGTGACCGTATGCAGTTTGTGGACTTTGATGCCAGTATAACGTCCGGAATAATCGGCGGCGGTTTCGAGCGACAGAATCTTGCCTCGATACGACCGCCCGGCCTGCACCGATCTTTCGAGTTGATCGAAGAAGCTCTGCACCAGACAGAGCGTCGCCGCGTTGTTAGGAACTGCGATCTGAAATCGTAGGCCGACGGAACTGGCCATGTAATCGAATTCGCTCGGAGGCAGCAGCAGCACGGCGAATCGGCAATCATCTTGTTCCAAGAGCCACAGCCCGTCTGTCAGACTGCGAACCGGCTCAGCCTCGCCGATGTCGATTTCTTCGTATTGGGGTGTAGCGACGACTGCCAGGCATAATCTCCAGTCATCGTGCAGGAGCGCTGTGAAGCCCGGGCTGCGCGAGTGATACTGCGTAAATTGCACGCTCGAGAAATGGCGAACATTCACATGCTCGATCATGTCACCGAGCGCCCGTTGCAAGTCCGCTCGGATCCGCAAGGGAAACTTCCGCTCGTGGACCGCTAGTTGACTGAGTTTATGTGGATGAAAATGCTCGCTCAACAACGTGTGCACGAGATGTCTGTCCCCGATGAAAAGGCTCTTGAACCAGGACATGACCGCCTCCGCGCGAATGGCTCGATGAATGTGCCGTTTGCAGCATCTTAGGGCGAACCACCAAGCCGAATCAAGGACGTTGCCGAGCCTGCTTTTCCTCGGTCGCCCGGTAGGATACACTGGAACTCGACTCCAGTGTCGGTTCATTGCAAGTTGACGACCCCATGCGCGCTTGTTGGTTCCCCATCGTTGCGTTCGTTCTCAGCGGCGTCGGCTGCCGGGAGGGCGCCGGTGCGGCCGTTGATCCGCCCGCTCCGTCGGTCTTCGCCCGCACCGCCGCGGTCATGCAACTCTTCGAATCGCGCTGCCTGCAATGCCACGACAGCCGCAAGAGCCGCGGCGGTTTCGACCTGTCCACGCGCGCCAAGCTGCTGCACGGCGGCGAGTCGGGGCCGGCGGTCGTGCCGGGCTCGGCGCCGAAAAGCCTGCTGATGCGGCTCGTGCGTCATCAGCAAGAACCCGCCATGCCGCGGCAGGGTCAGAAGCTGACCGACGAGCAGATCGCGCTCGTGGCCGCATGGATCGACGCGGGCGTGCCGTACGACCGGTCGCTGGGCAAGGGAAACGACAATGTCGCCTGGTGGTCGCTGCAGCCGGTCAAGAAGCCGATTCCGCCAAGTGTGGATGCGAAATACCCGGAATGGTCGCGCAATCCGATCGATGCGTTTGTTCTCGCCAAGCTGCAGGCCGCCAAGCTGACGCCGACGCCCGGCGCCGAGCCGCGGACCCTGTTGCGGCGCGTGTACTTCGACTTGATCGGACTCCCGCCGACGCCGGAGGAAATGGACGCATTTGTCGCGGCGTGGGATTCGGCGGGCGCAAAACGGCAAGCCGTGTACGAGCATGTCGTCGAGCGTTTGCTGTCGTCGCCGCACTACGGCGAGCGCTGGGCCCGGCACTGGATGGATGTGGTTCACTTCGCCGAGACGCACGGGCACGATCAAGACGTGCCGCGCGAACATGCCTGGCCGTACCGCGACTACCTGATCCAGAGCTTCAATGCCGACAAGCCGTATGCCCGCTTCATCCAGGAACAGATCGCGGCCGACGTGTTGTTCCCCGACGACGCCCCGGCGACCACGGCGCTCGGCTTTCTCGCGGCCGGACCGTGGGATGAAAGCTCACTCAAGGACATCCGTGAGGATTCGCTCGACCGCAAGGCAGGGCAGTACATCGACCGCGACGACATGGTCGGCACGGTCAGCCTGGCGTTTCTGAGCACGACCGTGCAATGCGCCCGCTGCCACGATCACAAGTTCGATCCGATTTCCCAAAAAGAATACTACGGTATGCAGGCGGTGTTCGCCGGCGTCGACCGCGCCAATCGGGCTTACGATCCTGACCCCGGCGTTCGGGCCCAACGGCTGGCGCTCCAGAAGCGGAAACAAGAGCTGCAAGGCGGTGCGCCGGTCGCCGCGCGGCTGCTCAAGGATGCAGGGGTGGCGGCGCGGGTCTCGGCGTGGGAGCAGGGCCTCGCGAAAAACGCTGGCTGGAAAGTCCTCGATCCGGTCGCATTCGCCTCGGCCGAGGGCGCGACTCTCAAGAAGCTGGAGGACGGCTCGGTGCTTTCCGGCGGCACGAAGCCCGAGCGCGACACGTACACCATCGAAGCCGTCAGCAGCGATACGATCACGGCGTTGCGGCTCGAAACGCTGACCGACGACAGCTTGCCGCACCGCGGACCGGGCCGGCAGGACAACGGCAACCTGCACCTGACCGAGATCAAGATCGCGGCAGCGCCGGCGGGCGCGCCGATGAAGCGTCAGCCGGTCGCGGTGGCGCGGGCGCTCGCCGACTTCAATCAAGACGGCTGGGACATCGCCAAGGCGCTCGACGGCCAGCGTGGCACCGCCTGGGGCATTTATCCTGCGGTGGGCAAGCCTCACGCCGCGGTGTTCGTGTTCAAGGAGCCGGTCAGTTTTCCCGGCGGGACGCGGTTGACCGTGACGCTCGAACAGTTGCACGGCGGCGGGCATCTGATCGGCCGGGCGCGGCTGTCCGCCACGAGCGCCGCGGTGACGTCGGCGGATATCACGCTGCAACCGCTGCCGCCGCACGTGCAAGCGATCCTCACGAAAACAGCGCGTGAGCGAACGGAAGCTGAACGCGCCACGTTGGCGCATTACGCGTTGACTCAGATCGTCGATGCGGAGCTGGCGGCTTTGCCGAAACCGCGGCTCGTCTACGCGGCGGCGACCGACTTCCAGGCCGACGGATCGTTCCGGCCGGCGAAAGGTTGCCGGGCCGTGCATGTCCTGAAGCGCGGCGACGTGCGCTTCCCGTTGGCGCCGGCCGCGCCGGGCGCGCTTGGGGCCGTCTCGGGCATGGATGGGGCGTTGCGAATCGCGGACCCGTCGAAGGAAGGCCAGCGCCGGGCGGCGCTCGCGCGCTGGGTCAGCGATCCCAAGAACGCGCTGACCTGGCGGTCGATCGTCAATCGCGTGTGGCACTATCACTTCGGCCGCGGCCTGGTGGCGACGCCGAACGACTTCGGCCGGCTGGGCGCGACGCCGTCGCATCCGGAGTTGCTCGACTGGCTGACCGCAACGTTTCAGGAGGACGGTGGCAGCCTCAAGAACCTGCATCGCCGCATCGTGACCAGCGCCGCCTACATGCAGGACTCGCGCCATCGCGACGCCGCCGCCAGGATCGACGCGGACAACGTGCTGCTGTGGCGGATGAACGTGCAGCGCCTGGACGCCGAGTCGGTGCGCGACGCGGTCTTGCAGATTGCCGGCAAGCTCGACCTGACGATGGGCGGCCCGTCGGTCAAGCATTTTCAGCAAAGCCCGGGCATCCACCGCACGCCGAAGGTCGATTACCAGGCGTTCGATCCCGACGCCCCCGGGGGGCAGCGCCGCAGCGTGTACCGGTTCATCTTCCGCACCGTCCCCGATCCGTTCATGGACGCGCTGGATTGCCCGGACGCGTCGCAATTCACGGCGACGCGCACGGTCTCGGTCACGGCGTTGCAGGCCCTGGCGCTGCTCAACGATCCGTTCATGGTGCGCATGAGCGAGCACTTCGCGAAACGATTGGCCGGCGCGGGAGATGTGAAACAACAGGTGCGGCAAGCGTATCGATTGGCATTGAACCGCGAACCGGCGGAGCGTGAGGCGACGCTGCTGGAAAAATACGCGACCCGGCATGGTATGGCGAACGCGTGTCGAGTGCTGTTGAACAGCAATGAGTTTGCCTTCATTCCTTGATTGTTCACTGTTTCGCGCTCGCGGCTCAGAGTCAGGACGAACATCCACCCAGCCCCGGTTCTTCGAACCGGGGCTATACGAAGACGCGTGGTCCGATGACGCATCCACAAGCCAGGCGTGACTTCCTCTGGTCCCTCGGCGGCCTCGGCGGCATCGCCCTCGCCGACCTGCTCGCGCGCCAGGGCTTGCTCGCCGACCCGCCGCGTCCGGACCCGGCGTTCAACGGCGGCCTGCACCATCGCGCCCGCGCCAAGCGAGTCATCCAGCTTTTCATGAACGGCGGCGCCAGCCAGATCGACACCTTCGACTACAAACCCCTCCTCACGCGGCTGCACGGCCAGCGCTTCGATCCCGGCGAGCACGTCGAGGCGGTCACGTCCACGCCGGGCAACCTGATGCGGTGTCCGTTTCCGTTTCGGCGGCATGGGCAGTGCGGCCGCTGGGTCAGCAGCGTCTTTCCGCACCTGGCCCGGCACGTCGACGACATCGCCTTCTTGATGGGCGTGAAGTCGAAAAGCAACGTCCACGGCCCGGCCAGCTATCTGATGAACACCGGCTTCATCCTGCCGGGGTTTCCGTGCCTGGGCGCCTGGCTCAGCTTCGGACTGGGGAACCTGAGCGACAACCTGCCGACGTTCGTGGTGCTGCCGGACGCGCGCGGCTTGCCGTACAACAACCAGGGCAACTTCTCGCCGGGCTTCTTGCCCGCCCGGCATGCCGGCACGATGATCCGCGTCAACTCCCCGACGCCGATCGCCGCACTGCACCCGCCGCAGAACGCGCGGCACATCACCCGCGCGAGCGAGGCCGATGGTCAGACTTTGCTTCGCGAACTGAATCAGCAACATCTCTTGCAGAACCCGGGCGATTCCCGGCTCGAAGCGCGGATCGCCGGCTACGAAATGGCCGCCCGCTTGCAGCTCCACGCCACCGAAGCGCTCGACGTGACGCGCGAGACCGAAGCGACCCAGCGGCTCTACGGTCTCGGCCAATCGCCCATGGAAGCGTTCGCTCGCAGTTGCCTGACCGCGCGCCGGCTCGTCGAGCGCGGCGTCCGCTTCGTGCAAGTCTGGAGCGGCGCCAGCGGGGCCAGCAACAACTGGGACAATCACACCAGCATCCTCGATGAGCTGCCGGCCATGGCGCGGCAGACCGACCAGCCCATCGCGGCGTTGCTGACCGATTTGAAGTCGCGCGGCTTGCTGGAGGACACGCTCGTTGTCTGGAGCACAGAGTTTGGCCGGATGCCGTTCACCCAGGGCGTCGAGGGCCGCGATCACAACGGCGGCACGTCGGTCGGCTGGCTGGCCGGGGCAGGGGTCAGGGGCGGCATGGCGGTCGGTGAGAGCGACGCGTGGGGCTGGAAATCGGTCTCCGGGCATGATGTTCACGACGTCCACGCGACCATCCTCCACCTGCTCGGCATCGACCACGAACGACTGACCTATCGCCACAACGGCAGCGACCGGCGGCTGACGGACGTGCACGGGCACGTCGTGCACGAAGTACTTTCATGAGCACCTGCGTTTTTCGTCAAGAGATGCTCCTGGCCGGGCGGCGGCAGCGCACTCATGCGTTGCGCTGGATGTATGCCGGCTTCGTGATCGTGCAGCTCGTGCCGGTGCTGCTGCTGGCCGATTCCTTCAGCGCCTGGATGGCGGGCGGCGGCTTCAGCGGCTTCTTCGAGCGGCTTGTCATCTTCCACTTCGGACTGATCGCGCTCTTGACGCCGGCCTTGGCCGGCGGGGCCATCACCGAGGAGAAAACGTCGGGCACGCTGCAGTATCTGCTCACCGCCCATCTAAGCGCGTGGGAGATTGTGTTCGGAAAGCTTTTGGCGCGGACCTATCAGCTCGTGCTCATGAGCCTCGCCGGGCTGCCGCTCGTCTGCTGGTTCAGCGGCTTCGGCGGCGTCGGCGCCCTGCCATTGGCCCTGCTGATCCTGTCGCTCGCGATGATTCTCGGACTCGGCGCGGCCGCGATCCTGGCGTCGGTGTGGTCGCGGCAGACGCGGCAGGCGGTGCTGGCGATCTACCTTTTGGGATTGGCCGTCGTCGCGGCCCGAGCCCTGCTCACGTCGCCGCGCCTGATCGGGCTCGTCGATGCGCTGAATCCGCTGCGGGCCCTGACTCTGGACAACGGCACGCTCGACTGGCGCCGCGTCGGTCAGTGCGCCCTGGGTTGGACCGTGCTCGGATTCGTGTGCCTCGTGATTGCCGCCCTACGGCTGCGCGGAGCTTACTTGCGGCAACTGCGGCAGGTCGCGCGCACAGCATGGCGCTGGCGGCCGATGCGCCGTCCGCGCCTCGGCAACAATCCGGTCGCCTGGCGCGAGCAGCACGTCGTCGGCATCGTACCGGGACTTGGCCGCTGGCCGCGCTGGCTGGGCTGCCTGGCCGTCGCGGTGCTCGTGACCTGTTCGTACAGCTGGTTCCTGCAACGCGCCCTGCCGGCCAACGTCAACCTGGTGGATCATGTTCGGCATGGCCGGCTGGCGGAGCTGCGTGCGGCCGCGCTCCGCGCTGGGCCGGGGATCACGGCGGTCTTCTTCTGGCATGGTTGCGCCCTGTTGGCGGTTACGAGCCTGGTCGTGGCGCTGCGTGCATCGGGATCCATCACCAGCGAGCGCGAACAAGCGACCTGGGCATCGCTCTTGCAGACCCCGCTGACCACGCGAAGCGTCATCCGCGGCAAGTACTGGGGGACCATCGGGGCGTGCGCGCCGTACCTGGTCACGGCCGGCATCGTGGCGCTCGTCTGCAGCATCTTGATCGGCGCCGTCGGCGCGCGATTCGCCGCGTCGAGCGGCGCGATCGTCTGGACCTTGCTCTGGCTCAGCGCCGCCGCGCTGACCGTTCCCTTCGTCGCTGCCGTCGGCATCTGGTGCTCGGTCCGCAGCCGGAACTCATGGTCCAGCCTGGTCAGCACCCTCGGGCTGTGCTATCTGACCTGGATCGCGCTCTGCATTCCGGTGGCGCTTGTCGTGGTGTTCTTGCAAGGCGTTCTGGAGATTCTCGTGGGGTTCATCGCCTGGATGATCGACAACGAATCGCTGTCGCTTTCGTGGGGGGCGCTCGATCTCCAATGGATCGCCGTGGGCGGCAGCTTTCTGGTCGCTTACTGGATCTTGACGCAGCGGTTGCTGATCGCGGCCGAGAAACGCGTGGCCAAGGTCGATCGCAACAAGGACGTCGATCCGCAATACGACTGGTTCCATCAGCGCTGGCTGGAAAAGATCGGTCTGACGGCGCACGTGCTGAAGCCGCCCGATCCGGAGTTGTTGAAGCAGCCGTTGCCGCTGTACGAGGAAGCGGCCGAGACGGGCGAAGCCGTGTCCCGATGAAGCGTCCCGATGAAGGAACACGTGCGGCGAGCACGAGGCAGGAGCGCGTCATGGCGGCGGTATCGGGCGTCAACATCGCCATGTTGCCCCAGGAGCACGCTGCGTTCTGGGAGTACCTGGCCACGACCGGCGACATCTGGGCGTGCGCCCTGGGCGACAATCCCCTCGACCGGCAGTTCGAGCCGGCGCCGGTGGCGGCGTTCGTCCAGCGCTTCGCCAAGAAAATCGTACAGTACGACACCGTGAGCATCTTGCTCGGCCACCGGCAGTCGGTTCTCAACCCGAGCGTCGGTTACGTGGAGGAGACTGTGGACGGCACGGAAGAGTTGCTGTCGGCGCCCGGAGTGTTTCCGAAAATCTCCAGGATCGTGGGCGGCAAGAAAGTGCGTCGTCCACATTTGAACCACGCAGCCTCGCAACTCATCCGATACAACTACGGCGTCATCAATCGCGACAACGTCATGAACCGGACGACGACGAGCTTCTACTCGACCTACCTGGTCGGCAAGACGTTCCGGCGCCATCCGGACGAGTTTCTGAAATGGGCCAGGAAGGCGACCGGCTGGCTGCGGCGGCGGATCGCGGGACAGGCGCCCGTGCATCGCTGCAACTACGAGATCCCGGCATCGGCGCTGGCGATCGAGGCGGTGAAGGAGGGATTGAAGGTGGTGTGACGGCGTTTTTCTGCTTGTGATTCGGCGTCCGCCCGTTTATGCTTCACCGTGGCAATGCACCCTAGCCTTCATTGAGAGGAATCGAACCTCGTTCAAGGAAATCGCCATGCCATGCCTGTGCTCCGGTGATCTGGCCGGCCTCAATGTGCTGTTGAATCTGCCGTCCATATCCTTCTCGATGCCTTCGGCCGCGCTCAACCTGTCGATGGCTCTGGGGCTGCCGGGGCTCGGCGGGTCGCTGAGCGCGTCGGCAAACCTGGCAGCGGCGGCGGCCCTGGGCCTGTCGGCGTCGGCCACCGCCCAGCTGTCGCTGGTCGCCTCGGCGTCGCTGGCCGCTCAGGCCCTGGGCGTCGGTCTCAACGCGAATGCAGCGCTGCAACTGGCGCCCCTCTTCGCGTCGATCAACGCGAACCTGCCGGCCCTCAGCCCGCTGCTCGGCATCAACATCTCCGGTCTGCTGGCGCTGTCCGCCATGGGCTCGCTGATGGCGACTCTCAGTGCCACGCTGGGGATCAGCCTGGGCGCTCCCGGCGCTGGACTGGCGCTCCAGGCCGCGCTGTCGGCGGCCGCTTCGGCATCCTTCAATGCAAGCGCCGCTCTGGCTGCCAGCGCCGCGGCCGCACTGGGCGTGAACCTGGGCTTGCCGGGGGCCATGGCCAGCCTGTCCGCGGCGATCAGTGCCGCGGCCAGCCTGTCGCTGCCGACCCTGTCGCTGTCGCTTCCGTCCCTGGCGCACCTGCTGGGCCTGTTGTCCGCGGTGGTCAACATCAATGCCACGCTCGGCGTCAACCTGATGCTGCCCAACGCCTCGCTGGCGCTCAATGCCGCCATCGCGGGCCTGCCGCTGGGCCTGTTTGCCAACGCCCAGCTGTCGGCGACCCTCTCGGCGATGCTGGCCGCGTCGGCCAACCTGAGCGCCACCGCTTCGTTTGCCGCCGGCGCATCACTCAACATCGGCATGCTGGCCTCGCTCATGCTGGCCGCCTCGCTGACCGCCTCGCTCGGGGGGTTGGGGATTTCCCTGAGAGGCATCCCGTGCCCGATCTGCGCGTTCCTGTGAGCTGCATCACGCGTCCGAACGCTAAGCCGCGAGCGGCGAACCGATCATCTCTTCTCCGCCACCCAGATGTTGCGGAAGTGGACCGGGTCGCCGTGGTTTTGCAGCAGGAACCCGCCGAGTTCGCTGCCTTCCTTCCGGCCGCCGCCGCTTTCGCCCTTCATCTCGCGCTGGTTGTGGATGACGACGCCGTTGTGCCTGACCGTGACCACGGCGGGACTGACGCGCTTGCCGTTCTCGAAGCGTGCGGCCGTGAAGTCCACGTCATACGTCTGCCAGGTCAACGGGGGCAGGCACATGTTGACCAGCGGATCGTAATGCCCGTAGAAGCCGCCGCACTCGTTGTTCCTGCCCTTGAGGCCGAAGCTGTCGAGAATCTGGATCTCGTAGCGCTCTTGCAAATAGAGGCCGCTGTTGCCGCGTCCTTGATCGCGGGAATACGGCATGTATGGCAGGCGGAACTCCAGGTGCAGCGTGAAGTCCCTGAACTTTAGATTGCTGCGGACGCCGTTGTTGAGCAGGTTGCCGTCGACCAGCTTGCCGCCGTTCCATTCCTTGACCGATGCCTCGCTGCCGTCGAACAGGATGATGGCGTCGGGCGGCGGCTTCAGGCCGGCGGTCGGGCTTTGGCGAACGACGTGTTTCAGCGTGCCGGTCTTGTCGCCGACCTTCAGCGTGAACGAGCCGTTCGCGATATCGCCGCCGAGGTCCTTGCCGGTGACGATGGTGCGGTCGCCTTCGGTGATCGCCTTGCCGGTGAGTTTCGTCGCGCCGTCCCAGCCGGCCCCGGCGAGGCCGCCTTGGAGAATGTTGACGTCGAACTTGCCGTCGCCGCGGGCGATCAGGTGGGCTCCCGTCTTTTCCCCGCCGACGTCGCCGACATATTCCCCCTGCACCGCGAAGTCCGGCCCGGCGTCCTTCGCGTTCGTGAACGCGATCCGCTTCGGCTTCTCTTTCTTCTTGGCCTTTTCCTGCGCAGCCGCCGGTGAGAGGACCAACGCCGTCGCTGTGGCAATCGCGATGATGCAAGTCAGGAACCGTGTCATGAAAACACCTCGTGAAGGGCTCGGATGATTCGGGAAGAGCGCTGATTGTGCGGCAGAACGCCGATGGATGCAACGAAAAAAGGAGCGCGATTCCGCTGCACCAACCCGAAGCGTCAGCGAGGGACGGCCGCCGCCGCGCTTGGGGCTCAATCCACGAACACAAACTCGTTGGTCATCAGCAGCACCTGGGCGTACTGCTGCCACGGCGTGAGCTGCGACCGTTCGCCGCTCGCTTCGACGGCGCGGACGAAGCGGATGGCCGCCTCGATTTCCCCCGGCTCGGCGGCGCGGGCCAGCGCCAGCCGCACGTGGGCCGCGACCTTGGCTTCCGGCGTCGCCGCCTCCGCCACCTGGGGCCGGGCGGCCAACGCCTTGGCCTGCTCCATGATGAACGGCGAGTTCATGCCAAACAGCGCCTGCTGCGGCACCGTCGTGAACGGCCGGCGTTCGGCGCTGGCGTCGGGGCTGGCGAAGTCGAAGGCGCGGAACAAACCCGGCAGCGTCTGGCGATCCACCAGGCCATACACGGTGCGGCGGCGATTGGCCGCGTCGCCGGCCACGTTCACGGGCCGTCCGCCCATCGTGAGGTCCAGCCGGCCCGACACGAACAGCAGGCTGTCGCGCATCGCTTCGAGATCGAGCCGGCGGCGATTCATGCGCCATAAATATCGGTTTTCGGGATCGAGCCGCGGACCCAAACCTCTGACCTCTGACTCCTGACCTCTGACTTCTGATTCCTGCCCATACGCCGCCGACAGCACGATATGCCGGTGCAGCTTCTTCAGCGACCAGCCTTCTTCGATGAACGTGGACGCGAGCCAATCGAGCAGCTCCGGGTGCGTCGGCGGGGTGCTGCGGGCGCCGAAGTCGCTGGGCGTCGACACCAGCGGCTCGCCGAAATGGTGCATCCACACGCGGTTGACCAGAACGCGGGCGGTCAGCGGATTGTCCGGGGCGGTGATCGCCTTGGCCAGGTCGAGCCGGCCGCTGCCGTTGGCGAACGGCTTCGGCGCCGGCCCGGCAAGCACACGCAGGAACCGCCGCGCCACCGGCTCGCCCGGCACCGACGGGTTGCCGCGCACGAAGATGCGCGGATCAACAATATCCTGGGCGTCGTGGAGCACCATGGCCCGCGGCGGCGCGTGCGGCGACTGCACGGCCAGCTTGTCGAGATTATTGCGCATGCCGCCGAACCGGTCCTTTTCCTGCCGCGACATGTAGTAGTAGGTCTGGCTCTTCGGGAACCACGCCGGGCTATCGCGGCTCGTGAGAAGGTCCACGAGCTGCTGTTCCGCGGCGTTCATTTTCACATCCGCCTGCTTCGAGCGCTCGTACGTTTTTCGGAGCAGATCGCCGTACATCCGGGCGATTTCCGGCTTGCTCTCCGGCTGGACGTTGGCGAACGCCTGCGCCACCAGCGGATTGATCTGGCCTCGGGCAGTTCCGGACGGCTTCGACGCCCATTGGGCGATTGTTGCCGGCGCACGCCGGGCCCAATCGGCTTCGGGCAAACGCATCACCGCGTGCCACGGCCCGAACACCGCGTCGTCGGCGCGAGCCGGATGCTCCAGATACTTGCGCCAGCGGTTGACGACCTGCGGCCGCAGGTCGGTCGGGGCGAGCGACAGGAAGTAGATCGCCGTCTCGGCGAGGTCGGGCGGCGTGGTCGCGACGCGGACCAGGTAATCGCCGATGCGCTCCCGGGCTGTCTCGGTCAACAGCGCGAATTGCTCGTCCTGCATGGCGTTCAGCTTGTGCCTTGCCGGCGCTTCCTTCTTCAGGAAGTCCTCCAGGCTGGGCGTCTTCGCGACGACGCCGATGAGCGGCAGCTCGAACGGCGCTTCGCTGCTGGCGAAGACGCCGTAGAGCGCGTAGTAATCGGCGCTGGACACCGCGTCGTACTTGTGATCGTGGCAGCGGGCGCAGGTCACCGTCAACCCGAGCAAGCCGCGCGTCACCACGTCGATGCGGTCGTCGAGGATGTCGTGTTGATTGTTGTCGAACATCCGGCCGAGCGTGAGATAGCCCATCGCCGCCAGCCGCCACGGCTCCACCTTCGGCTCGATCAGGTCGGCGGCGAGCTGCTCGTGGATGAAGCGGTCGAACGGCGTGTCGTCATTGAAGGCGCGGATCACGTAATCGCGGTAGGTGTAGGCGTACGGCCGGATGCGGTCGTCGCCGTACATGAGGACGCCGTCCTTGGTGTCGGCATAGCGGGCCACGTCGAGCCAGTGGCGGCCCCAGCGCTCGCCGTAGCGCGGCGACGCGAGCAAGCGATCGACAACCTGTTGCAACACCATGGCCCGCGCTCGCGGATTCGAACCCTCGGCTTGCCGTTTCGCGCTCGCGGCATCCCACGCGCGGACAAAATCCTCGACCTCCTCAGAAGTCGGCGGCAACCCGGTCAGGTCGAAGTAGAGGCGCCGCAGCAGCGTGCGCGGATCGGCGGGCGGCGACGGCGTCAGCCCTTTTTCTTCGAGCTTCGCCAGGATGAACCGGTCAATCGGCGTGGCGGCCCACCCGCCCTGCGTCCCCCCCTTCGCAAGGGAAGGAGGAAGCGGGGGCAGCGCCGGCTTCCGCAGCGGCTGATACGCCCAGTGCTTCGTCGCCGCCTCGAAATCGACGCCGGCCGCCTTGACCGCCTTCTCCTCGCGCGGATCGGGAGCGCCCAGCGCGATCCAGCGTTCCAGATCGGCGATCACCGCGTCGGGCAGCTTCCCCTTGGGCGGCATCTTCAGCTCCGGATCGACGTGCCGCACCGCTTTCAGCAGCAGGCTTTCCGCAGGCTTGCCCGGTACGACGGCCGGCCCGGTGTCGCCCCCCTTGCGGATGCCGGCCCGGCTATCCAGCAGCAGGCCGCCGCGCTGTTTCTTGGCGTCCCTGGCGTGGCACTGGTAACAATGTTCGACGAGGACCGGACGGATCTTCCGTTCGAAGAAGTCGATGCCGTCGCCGGCCCGCGCGCGGCTGGGCGAGACGACGGCGCACGCGACGGCGCACACGACGGCGAGGACGGCCAACCATCGGCGATGGATCATGGAGCGGCACCCGATTGTCGTTCGGCGGGCAGCGGTTTATTGTATCGTGCGGAGGGACGCGTGGCGAAAGCAGCGGACGCGCCGAAGCCCGAGCCGTCGCACAACTGGCATCGGCTCTTTGGCCTGCTCTTGACCGAGCATCTCGCCGGCTCGCCGTTTGTCGTCGAGCTGGAGAAGGACCTGTCCCACCGCCAGCAATTCCTCGACATCATCGTCGTCCGCCGCGGGCCGGGCGCGGTGCTCAGGCCGTTGCCCGACGGGCTCGACCAGTTCGTCGATCACAATCTCATCACGTTCAAGTCGTTTCGCGAGCCGCTCGACGATTGGGCTCAAGGAGTTGACGGGCCACTACGTCAACTATCGTAAGCAAGTCAGCGGCCGCGAATTGTTGCCGGAACAGGCGTTTGGCTTGTTCGGGATCTGCTCACGCAGGCCGCGCGACTTATTCGCGGCGGTGCCGCCGGAGACAGTGCAAGCGGGCGTGTACCTGTGCCGCCGTGGCACCGACGTCATTCGCATCGTCGTGGCGGCCGAGCTTCCCACGGCGGAACACAATGCCCTCTTGCACCTGTTCAGCGCCGCGGATGATCGGGTACAATACGGGGCGAAGCACTATGAGTTGCCGACGGCGGATGTCAGCACACTTGTCAACAAGCTGTTTGCGGCGTATCGGCGGGAGGGCCTGACGATGCCATACACGATGGACGATTTTCGAAAGGAAGTGGCTCGGGAAGTTCTGCACAAATTGACGCCGGAGGAGCGGCTGCGCGGACTGTCAGCGCAAGAAATCGAGAACTATTTGCGTAGACTGCGCCGGAAACCCAAAGATGCCAATGCCAATAGGCGGAAGCCGAAACGCTGAGGCAGCCGGCCCTCGTGGTCGAGTCGCGGCGGCAATTGCCGCTCACCGACATCTGCGAGCGAATCCTTGCGGCTTCGGCTCCGCAACACATCGTGCCGGTCAGCTGCTGATCTCAACAGTGAACATGGGCAAACTTTGCGGGATTTTCGTTGTGCCGCAGCCCGGTTCTCCCTAGGATCAACTCTCTACCCACTTTTTGTTTTCGCACCTTTGACGGAGCAGACATGTTCAGCCGATCTTGTTGGTGGCGGCGCTTATTCCCTGTACACAGCCTACCTGTTGGTCCCATGAGCACACACGCCTGTCGCAATCCTCGCCGCCGGCAACCGCTGGCCGTGGAGGTCCTGGAAAACCGTCTCACCCCCAGCTTCACGCCGGCCACCGGGTCGCCGTTCGCGCTGCCCACGGGCGCCGCGCCGCAATTCACGGTGCTCGGCGACTTCAACGAGGACACCCACCTAGACATCGCCACGGCCAACCCCGGCACCGGCAACGTCAGCGTGCTGTTCGGCGCCGGCGACGGCACGTTCGAGAGCCGCCTCGATGTCCCTGCGGGCACGAATCCGACCGGGATCGCGGTCGGCGACTTCAACGAAGACACCAACCTCGACATCGTCGTCACCAACCACACCGACCCCGGCGGCGTCACCGTGCTGTTCGGCGACGGCATGGGCGCCTTCCCCACCTCGATATCGTTCACCGTCGGCAGTCTGCCGGTCGGCGTCGCCGTCGGCGATTTTGATGGCGACGACGATCTCGACGTTGCCGTCGCCAACAGCGGCGACGATACCATCACGCTGATCTTCGGCGTCGCTGCCACCGACATCACCGTCATTAGCTCCCAGGCGAGCGGCGGCACGGCGCCGCAACAGATCGCGGCCGGCAACTTCAACGGCGACACCATCGCGGATCTGGCCGTGACCAATGCCGGCAGCGACACGGTCGGCGTGTTCCTCGGCCAATCCCTGGGCGACGTGACGCCCGCTGGTTCGCTTGCCGTCGGGGCCGGTCCAGCCGGCATCGCCGCGGGGGACCTCGACGGCGACACCATCCTCGATCTCGCGGTGGCGAACAACGGCTCGAACAGTGTCAGCGTCCTCCTGGGCAACGGCGACGGAAGCTTCGGCGCGGCCGCGAACTTTGCGGTGGGTTCCGCCCCGGTCGGGTTGGCCATCGCGGATGTCTCCCCCGACAGCCGGCTCGACATCGTCACCGCCAACTCCGGCAGCAACAATGTCAGCGTCTTGCCGAACCTGGGCGGCGGCGCGTTTGCAACGGCCTTCAACACCAGCTCGGGCGGCACGGCGCCGCACGGCATCGCGGCCGGCAATCTCGACATCGACACGCGCGCCGACCTGGCCATCGCCAACAACGGCTCGGACAACGTCTCGGTGCTGCTCCGCGGCCCGGACGTGATCGTGGTGGACGGCACCGCCGGCAATGACACGTTCAGCCTGTTCGTCGATCCGGTCCTCGGTCCCGCCTACCAGGTCAACAGCGGCCCCGTCACCCCGCTCGTCGATGCGCTGGAGATCATCTTCAACGGCATGGACGGCGATGACACGCTGACCGTGGACCTGAGCGACGGCGACCCCATCCCGACCGACGGCGTCACCTTCAACGGCGATTCGCAGACCGCCACGCCCGGCGACCGCCTCGACGTGATCGGCGACGGCAGCGACGTCGGCGCCTACAACCCCAGCGCCGCCACCCCCGGCGACGGCACCGTGCAGATCGCCGGCAAGGGCACGATCGTCTTCACCGGCCTGGAGCCGATGACCGTCAGCAACATGGCCAGCTTCACGCTCACGACGCCCAACAGCGACGACGTGCTGACCATCGACAGTCCGGCGGCGGGCCAGAACCGCATCTCCGGCACGTCGGGCGGCGTCGGATTCGAGGCGCTGACCTTCTTCGACGTCGCCGCGTTCATCCTCGACACGGGCACGAACGACGGCGTTTTGCCGAACGATCAAATCACGCTCGACGCCACCGGCCTGGTCGCCTCCGGCCTGGTGGATTTCACGGTCAGCACCGGCGCGGGGGCCGATTCGCTCACCGTGCAAAGCACCAGCTACGCGACGCCGGGCAGCACTACCGGCTTCAGCTTCAACGGCGGCGCCGATGGGGACACGTTCTTCGGCAACGCGGACATCAGCTACACGCTGACCGACACGCAGCTCACCAGCTCCGGCGGCGGCTCGATCCAGTTCATGTTGGTGGACCAGGTCGATCTGACCGACGGCACATCCGCCAACGAGTTTCGCCTGGACTTTGGCAACGGCGTCACCGCCATCCCGGTGAACGGTGTGGCCATCCACAGCATCGACGGCAACGACGCCGTGGTTCTCGCGGACGGCGGCGGCTTCACGGCCGACACCATCGAGCACAGCTTCGGCGCGATCCAGGGCGACGGCCTGATCACGGTCGATGGGCGCACGGTCAGCTACGCGGGCATCGGCGCCGCGGCCGGGGTGACCGATGAGCTGGTCGCCGACAACCGCGTCTTCACGTTCACCGCCGCTTCGGACATGATTCAGATCACCGACGATGGGATCGCCGGCGACGGCATCAGCCGCATTCGCGGCCAGAGCACGACCGTCATCACCGATTACCGCAACCCCGCGATACAGATCACCGTCAACGGCGGCGACGGCAGCGACAACTTCACGGACCCGACGTTCGACACGCTCGGCGCTCCGCCGACGGCCAACCTCAACGGCCGCGACGGCGGTCCCGGGACCGACGCCAGCGACCTCTTCACGATCACGCCGAGCGCCGTCACTGCGTTCAACATCGAGGCCGACGACCCGGCGCCGCCGACCGGCGACTCGCTGACGGTGACGACCACGGGGACCGCCAACCCCTTCTTGACCATCAGCAGCGGCGCCAGCGGTTTGAGCGGCAGCTTCACGTTCGACGACCGCCAGCCGGTCAACTTCCAGGAGATCGAGACGTTGGGCAACACCGTGGATCTGACCATCACCAAGGACGATTCCCCCGATCCGGTGACCGCCGGCACGACGGTCACGTATGACATCGTGGTCAGCAACAACGGTCCGCTTGGCGTCGCCGGCGTCGCGGTTGTTGATACGTTCCCGGCCACGCTTACCAGCGTCAGCTTCACCAGCGTGGCGACCGGCGGCGCCACCTCCAACGCGGGAGCCGGAACCGGCGACATCAACGACATCGTCAGCCTGCCGGTCGGATCGACCATCACCTATACGGTCACCGCGACGGTGGCCGCCAGCGCCACCGGCACGTTGACCAACACCGCCACGGTCACTCAGCCGTCCGGGGTCGCCGATTCGGCGCCAAGCGACAACTCGAGCACGGAAACGACGACGGTGAACACGTCGGCCGATCTCGCCGTCACCCAGGTTGCCTCTCCCGATCCGGTGAACGTGACCGGCAACGTCACCTACACGATCACGTTGCGCAACGACGGTCCCAGCGACGCCCAGGGCGTGGCGCTGGTCGCCGGCCTGCCGGCGCACACGACGTTCGTGTCGTTCGCCGCGCCGGCCGGGTTCACACCGACGACGCCGGCGATGGGCGGTACGGGCAACGTCCGGGCCACGGCGACGACGCTCGCGGCGGGCGCCGAAGCCGTATTCACTCTGGTGGTCCGCGTCGACGCCCAGGCGCCGGCGAACGCTCCGCTCGCCACCACCGTCAACGTGTCCGGCACGACAACCGATCCGACGTCCGGCAACAACAGCGCGACCGCCACGACGCACGTCGCGCAGGTTTCCTTCATCGCGGTCGGCGCCGCCCAGGGGTCGCGGGTCACCGTCTACAATTCCGCCGGGGCCAGGGTCGTGAGCTTCCTCGCGTTTGGCGCCAACTTCGCCGGTGGCGTGCGGGTGGCGGTGGGCGATGTCAACGGCGACGGCGTCTCGGACATCATCGTCGCCGCCGGTCCGAGCGCCGGTCCGCATGTCAAGGTCATCGACGGCACGAGGCTTGGCGGCCTGTCGCCCAGCCGTACGGTCCCCGGCGCAGCGCTCTTGAGCTCGTTCTTCGCGTATCAGAAGGGGTTCACCGGCGGCGTGTCCGTGGCCGCCGGCGACGTCAACGGCGACGGCCGCGACGACATCATCACGGGCCAGGGCTCGGGCGCCGGACGGGTCAGGGTCATTGACGCGGCGCGCAGCCATCTCCGCCTGCGCGACGGCCGCATCTCCCCCGCGGCGCTGTTGGGCGCGTTCCTCCCCTATCGCCCCGGCTTCCGCGGCGGCGTGGTCGTGGCCGCGGGCGACGTCAACGGCGACGACCGGGCCGACGTCCTCGTCGGCCCCGCCAGCGGCCCCGCGCCGATCAGGATCGTCGACGGCGCCGGTCTGGCCCAATTCCAGCCGGCCGCGTTGATCGGCAGCTTCTTCGTGTATCCGCCGGATTCGAACAACGGCGTCTCGCTGGCGACCGGTTTCGTCAACGGCGACAATCGCGCCGACATCATCATCGGGGGAGGCGCCGGCCAGCAGCCCAGCGTTCGCGTGATCGACGGCACACGCATCGACTTCGTGGACGCCCAGGGCCGCATCACCCCGCACGCGTCCCTCGCGAACCGACTCATCTTCGCGAGGGCCTTCCGGGACGGCGTCCACGTCGGCGCCCTGGACCTGGACGGCGACGGCCTGGCCGAGGTCCTGGCCGGGAGCGGCCCGACCCAGCGCCGCATCCTCGGGCTGGACATGCTGCGCAACGCGGCCCGGGAACGGACGATCGTCGTTGACTTCAACGCCGGCAGCCTGGGCGGCAATTAGATCGCAGCGTGCCCGTCGGCAATCCGAGCCTGAGCGCCAGCAAAGGGCGCTTCGCTGGCGCTCAGGCTCGGATGTTGCACCATCACGTCATCGCTTCTTCAGCCAACCGGAGCCGCGCAGCCAGTCGGCCGCCCGGTCGGGCCAGGTGGTCACGGCTTGGTCGGTCCGGCGCAAGCCATAGCCGTGGCCGCCGACCGGATAGAGATGCAGTTCCGCCGGCACGCCCGCGCGCTTGAGGGCGAGGGCGTAGAGGATCGCATTCTCCGCGCGGACTGGGTCGTCCTGCGTCATGACGATGAACGTCGGCGGCGTGTTCTTGTCGATCGCCAGCTCGGGCGCGATCTTGTCATTCTGTTCCTTCACCGTGAGATAGCCGGGATAGATCAAGATCGCGAAGTCCGGACGGCAGCTGGCCAGGTCGGCGTCGTCCTTGGCCGGGTAGGTGCGGCCGGCGTGGTTGGTGCTGAGCGCCGCCGCGAGATGGCCGCCGGCGGAAAAGCCCAGGACGCCGATGCGCTTCGGATCGACGCCCAGGACAGGCGCTTGCTGCCGGAGCATGCCCAGGGCGCGCTGGGCATCCTGGAGCGGGGCCGCGTGCTTTTCCAATCCGGCCCGGCGGGGCACGCGATACTTCAACAGCACGCCGGTGACGCCGATCGAGTTGAGCCATTCGCAGACTTCGGTCCCTTCCAGATCGAGCGCCAGGATGTTGTAGCCACCGCCGGGACACACGAGCACCGCGGCGCCGGTGTCCTTCGCGGCGGCCGGGCGGAAGATGCTGATCGTCGGCCTGGAGACATTGCCGAGGCGGATCACCCGCTTGCCGGCGACCAACCGGTCCTTCGGCTTGGTCGTGTCGCGTTCCGCGCCGAAGTCGCCCTTCTCGCCCGGCGCTCCGTCGGGCCACAGTTCGATGGACTTGGGCGGCGCCGTCGTCTGGGCGAGGCAATAGAGCGCCCGGTCTGAACGCAAGAAGAACTGCCCGTCCGCGACGGCCAGCGATCCATTGGTGCGGCTGTTGTCGCCGTCGATGACGTTGTGCGCCAGTTGAGCGAACTTCGGCTGGGCCGCGACGACGTACGTGCCGTTCTTCTGCGAGACGTAGTAGAGCTTCCCGTCAACCAGCACCGGCGACGCATAGATGAGGCCGGCGGGCGGATCGAGGCGCTCGCTGTAGACGAACTTGCCGGTGGCGGCTTCCTGACAGTGGACGATGCCGCCGTTGTCGCTGGCCCAGTAGAGATGGCCGTCGTGATAGATCGGCGACGACACGTTCGAGCCTTTCTTACCCCTCCAGAGTTCGTGCGTCTTGGTCACGTCGCCCGCGCCGCCGGCCTTGACCGCCAGCGACGTGTGGCCGCCGCCGATCGCGTAGACGACGCCGTCATGGGCCACCACGCTCGGGCACACGTAGCGATGGACGCCGTCGGCGTGCCACAGCTCCTTGCCGCTGTCGGGGCTCAAGCCGACGATCCGCGGCTCGACGCTGACGATCAGCTCCACCCCCCTCTTTCCCCCCTCGCCCAGGGGGGACGGCAGGGTCACGAAAACCGGCGTGTTCCAGGCGGAGCTGATCTTGGACGCTTTCCAGATCTCCTTCCCGGTCAGCTTGTCAAGCGCCACCAGCGAGCCGCTTTCGACGCTGGCGTTCACGATCAGCAGATCCTGGTAGAGCACCGGCGACGCCCCCGAACCCCAGCCGCTGATGCCCTTGCCGACGGTCTGCCGCCAGAGCTGCTTGCCGTCGAGGTCGAAGCAGAACACGCCCGACTTGCCGAAGAACACGTACAGACGTTCGCCGTCCGAGGCCGGCGTGCTGGCCGCGTAGCCGTGATACGACCCTTCGCCGGCGTACTCGTGTTCGGGCAAGATCGGGTCGAAGACCTTGGTCCACAGGATCTTGCCGGTCAGCCGATCGACACAGACGAAGTGCCGCTTCAGGTCCTTCATCTCGCCCGGCTCCTTGGCATCCTGCCCGTAGCCCGAGTAGCACGTCAGGTAGACGCGTTTGCCGACCACGATCGGACTCGACGTTCCCGGACCGGGCAACGGCGTTTTCCAGACCACGTTCTTGGCGGCCGACCATTCCAGCGGCAACCCCCGCTCGTCGCTGACGCCTTGCCCGCCCGGACCGCGGAACTGCAGCCAGTCGGCGGCGTGGACGGTGGTCGCGGCGAACCAGAGAATCAGGATGAAACCGTGTCGGCAAGCACGCATGTTGCTCCCCCCCCTTGCGAAACCGCGGCAACGGCCGTGTGATTGTATCGTCAGCGCGCCGGAATGCGAGCCGCAACCTGTTGCCGGCGAGGGTGCGTGCCCAAGCCCATCGTCCCCCACGCCGCGTGATGGATGCCAGAACGCCGGCTTGCCACGATATGTGCATCGAAGTTGAGTGTTTTTTCCGCTCAACCCTCAGTGCAGCAACGACTTCGGCGGTTTTTTTTTGTCTTCGGGGCGATCCCTCGAAATGACGAGTTTTGAGTCCGGCGCTGAACACCGGCCGACGGCACGCGTCGGCGCAACTCGTTGGTGCGTCGGGCGTTGTTGCGAACACCAGGAGACGGTCGTCTTTGATGCGTCCTGTCCAAGTTGCCAAAGTGCCACGCGTGCCACTTCGTCAGGGTTCGCCGCCGGCGGGTTCGCCGCCGGCGCGGCTGGCGAGCGCGGGCAGGATCGGGGCGGCGCTGTAGCTGAGGAAAGTGGACGGAGCCGTCGGCCATCAGGAAATGGGCGCCGCCGACGAAGCCCATGGTCATGTCGCGCGCCAGATTGTCGCTGCCGAACACGGCGCCCTGGACGCCCGCCTCGGCCGCGCCAAGAAGCGGCGCAAATGCCACCGGCAGCATCGCGCCCGCAACGATGAACGGCAACGCAATATAGAAATGCATGAGCGCGTCGGCCGCCTCATCCGCAATCTGCCCCAGCCACGGCGGGATGACGTCGCTCGCCCGCGAGTTGCCGCCCAGTCCATACAACGGCAGACTGCCGGCCGTCAGCGGTTCGCCGTTGTTGTGAAGCACATTGTCCACCCACTGCACGTACGGATCGCTGCTCGACGACCGGAACTCCCGCCTCCCATAGTTCGCCACGAAGCCGGTGTCGTCGGCCGCCGCCAGCAGGCCTT
>JAKEET010000023.1 GCA_022616435.1 Gemmataceae bacterium | reverse complement strand
TGTCTTCCTTGTGCCGAGGTAGTCCCATGAACGCAGATTCTGCCCCTTCGGGGTCGTCGGTGCTGGCGCGGGTCGTGTGGTTGATGGTTGGACCGATGTTGCTGCTGGTGCTGGCGCTGGTGGTCATCAAGACCGGCAACGGCTGGTTCACGGTTGCCGACATGGCGTTCCTCGCGGTGCTGGCGGTGACGATTCTGGCGCGGTGGTGGGAGTTTCGCGGCGGCGCCGCGAAGACCTCAACCGGCGAGGCCGCCACGCCCGCGCACCTCCGGCGCTTCGTCGTCGGCGCGCTGGTCGTCGGGTTGGCCGGCTGGGCGGTGGCCAACTATCTCGCCAATCACTGGCTGGAGTGACGACCATTGACGCGGTTCACCATCCCGCCATAAGATGACAGCACCGCAACGCCGAAGTGGCGGAACTGGCAGACGCGCCAGCTTCAGGAGCTGGTTCCCGTACAGGGAGTGGAGGTTCGAGTCCTCTCTTCGGCACTGTCACGTCTGGATGGCTTGCGCCGCCCGCAGCACGACGAATCAGTAATCCAAACCGACCTGGACCGTGAAGCCAAACAGGTACAGGTGACTGTCGGAGAATTGATTCCCCATCGTGTCGTTGATGCGCAACAGGCCGATGTCGCCCCAGATCTGGCCGACAAAGCCGGTCTTGAGCCACAGGAGCGGGGCCACGCTTTGCGGCGGGCCGCGATGGGCCAGCGGAAAGCCGTAGATCAGGCCGATTTCGAGCTCGCCCACCGGCATCAGCAGCGTCCGGTTTTCGGTGACGGCCGTGGCCGACGACGCCATCGGCGCCGTGATATTGATGCTGCTGTCGCGTTCGTCGTTGCCGATGAGCAGCGAGCCGCGCACGTTGCTGTAGGCCGCCAGTTGCTCGGTCAGGGGATAGAGCGAGGTCAGCGAGCTGGTGATGCCGAAGCCGTTGTAGAGCTGATTGGCGATCAACGACCCGGTGTTGGCGGTGCCGCCGTTGCTGACCGTCAAGCTGGCGTCGTAATGCTGCCGCACGTGGGCATAGCGGGAGCCGATCGTGGCGACGAACTCGAAGTCCTCGAGACACGAGCCGTCGCAGATCCGGAACCCGGTCAGATCGAAGGGTTTCACCGCCTCGACGATGTTGGCGACGCCGATCTCCAGGGAGTTGTTGACGATCAGATTGCCGTTGCCCGCGGTGGACACGACGTTGCGAACCAGCTTGCCGCTCACGGTCAGCAGGTTGCCGGAAGCCGCGATGCCGAAGCCCAGGTCGTCGAAATGGTATTCGACGTTCAAGCGCGGCACGAAGGCGAAGTCGTTGGCGACATCGTCGGTGCCGCCCAGGACCGAGCCGCCCATGGGCGCCGGCACCACCAGGCTCGTGGAACGCCTGGCAAACGAGGGCTGCAGATAGTCGAAGCCGATGTCGGCCCTGAAGGTGCGGGCCGTCGTCACCGTGTCGGAGATGAACAGGGCCTGGTCGTCGAGCGGGGCGAGGTAGACTTGCCCTTCCGGCGCGACCACGGTCTGGCCGAGCGCCGGTGCGGACCAGAGACCGGTCAGCAGCACCGCGATCACGGCGATCAGCGCCTGGCCCTTGCGTTGTCCCATGGCCGCGTGTCGTTCTCCCATCCGGTGGTGGCGCCTCGCGACGGCGCCGGGTTCGGGCGCACCAAAGGTCGGGCGTCACGGACGGTGCCCCGGCGTGAGCCGCTCGAGAATGCGATGGAGCCGGTCGATCCGCTCGTTCATCTGGCGGATTTCGATGATGGTGGTGGGGCCGCAATCGGTGCAGGGCGGCGGGCAGGTCGGCCCCGCGGCGGTCGTCTTGCCGTCGTCTTTCGGCCCCGGCGTGGACGTGGTTGTCGGCCCTGGCTGCCGCTGCCGGTCTTCCTCGGACGCCACCGGCATGACGAGACGGGCCGCCCGGGTCGGCGCCTGGGCCACGTAGGGAACGTAGACCATTTTGGGGACGAGGATCACGTCTTGCTGGGGGATCTGGGCCGCGACCCGTTCCCGATCCGGCGCCGGCGCCTTGGCCTTCGTCTTGTCTTCGTCGCGCGGGCATTCGCGCTCGACCACGACCTTGGTTTGCGGCCCACGCGCGAAGATCGTCCGCCGTCGCGGTTCCGGGCACGGTTCGCTCGTGTGGCAACCGTCATCAAAGACCAGCTTGGGGCCGCAGCCGTCGGAGCACGGCGCTGCGTCCACGCAGGCGCCGCCGCCGCCGTGGGGGACCCACACGAACCGACCGCCCTGGCAACCGGTCAAGCCGAGAGCCATCGTCAGGTACGCGGCGGCCAAGCGCTGGTTCATGGTTGAATCCCCGGCAACTCCCGAAACGAGCCCGCAAAGTCCGCGCAATCCGCAAAATAGTTACATCCGACATCGGCGGAATCTTCGGCAGAATTCAGTCATTCATGAGAAGATTCGATTGGTCGAAACGCGACGACCACGCGTCGTGGCGCTTTGCGCAAGAGCTTGAAACAGGATCAGATGGGGAACGGAAGAAGGTTCAGCGACGGGAGTGACGGCGTGCCGACACTTCCGAAGTCTTCAAGACCTCGGAAGTTCTACTTGGCTTCTTTCTTCAAATTGTTGATGACTTGCTGATGGAGGAGCACCAATTCTTCCAGCCGGTTGAGCCGTTCGTCGAGCTTTCGCAAGGTCTCGTCCAGCGTCGCCTTGCCGGCGTCGGTGCTGTCGCCGGCCTGCGTGCTCGACGCGCAGGCTTTGCTCAGCGTCTCCATCTTGCCGCGCGTCCGTTCCATGATGCGCTGCATGGCGTCGTTTTCGGCGTTGATCATGGCGTTCCGCGCCGCCATTTGCGCCGCCAGGCCCGCGGCGTGGACTTCCATCTCATGAGCGCTGCGCAGCGAGGAAAAATCATGAGTGATCTGCTGCGTCATCGTGGGCTGCTGAACCGAAGGCTGCACCACCACGGCCGGCAAGCTGGCCGGCGCGAACATCACCGCGGCCAGCGGCGCGGCGGTGCGCGCCTCGTGCCGGCGCTTGTGGCCGAACAGGCAACATTTGCGCGGCTCGTCGTCGGCATCCTTGCAGCGATCGCGCACTTCCACGCGCGGCGCCGGCATGGTCACGACGATGCGCTGCGGCTCTTCTGTGCTGCCGTGGCGCCGAAGCAGGCCGTGGGCCTGGATGATGTCTTGCGCGGCCAGCGGCGACACGGCGGCCCATGATCCGGTCAGGCAGATTCCCCACGTTAACAGCATGCGGCGCATGTGCGGCCTCCTGAGCGCACCACGGACGCGCAGCTCGCAACGAGCTGCCAGCGGCGGCTTTTTCTTTATCGGAGACGCTGCCCCGGCGAATTGACTAATTGCCGCAAAATCATTAACCGCAGCAAAACCGGTCAGTTGTCACGATTCTCCAGGAAGTCCCTGGCCGCGTCGGCATCGAACGGCGACCTCGGGTTGTCGAACCGGTTGATGTCGTCGACAATGGCGTAGCCTTCGTCGCAATTGCTGTCCACGTAGTCCCAGGTCATGAACCGCCGCGCTCCCCAGGTGAGAAACGTCAGGCCGTCGCTCGAATACCCGGTGGCCAGCACGTAGTGCCTGAGGCGATTGGAGCCGACCAGGGAGCCGTCCCACTCGCGGCCGGAGTTGAACACGTCGATATAGTTGCGCGGCAAGCGGATGCCCAGGCCGATGCCGAGCTTGGCGAAGATCGCGGTCTTGAGCTGAACGTGGTCCTCATTGTCGATCTGGGCGAAAACGTCAATGTTGTACTTGCGGCCGCCGGCGCGCCAGCCCTCGGTGCGCCAGCTCTTGAGCGAGTCGAGCACGAACAGGCCGTCGTCCTGGCCGCCGCTTTCGTGGAAGTATTGCTTCTCGACCTCATTGTCCGTGATGTTGATCAGTTTGCCCTGTTCGACGTACTCGAACCGCAACGTTTGATGGGCCCGCCCGGAGATCACGCAACAACCCCAACGGTTATTGAGGAACATCGGGATGGGGGAGGCGCCGATTTCCGGAAAACGCTTGTCCACGTCGTACTCGGACGGGATGGCGATCGCCGTGTCCATGACGTCGGCGAGCTTGAGGTTGCGCTCATCCTCCTTGGCGGGCCGCCGGCCGGTGCGCAATTTCAATTCAACCTGCTGTTTTGCCATGGCTGTTCCTCGCGATGAACCTCGGGTGTGAATCCGTATCATGCGCACGCGACTTGCCGGTTGCAACAGAAATCCGCATGGCGAGCCGAGCCGCCCGGCGAGCCGAGCCGCGCAAGCGGCCGGATACTGAGGGATTGGACCGACTGTAGAGAGCACGGCAACCGCTTTTCGGCAGCGCGCCCGTCAATCTCCTTGACCGCGCCTGGCGCCCGATTTATCCTGTCGATTGAGGATCGCGGCAAGCGTGTGCCGGGCCCGCTATTGAACAGCAGGGGCGAGCGCACGCAACCTGGGGAACCCGTCATGAATACGGCAGCCAAGATGATACTGACAATTCTCACGGCTGCTACCCTGGCGGAGCCGGCGTCCGCCCAGTTCCTGGGCTTTCGCCGGGCCTATTATGGTCCCTCCTTCGGACCCTATGCGTCGCCGTATTCTTCTTACGATTCCCCGTATCAGGGCCTCTACCGCGGCTCCTGGCGAGCAGGTCCCCTTCGAAGCGTCTACAGCATTCCGGTCGTGCCAGTTCAGCGCGAAGATCCGGGCACATTACGGCAGACATATTCCTCGACGACCAGCGCGGGTGACATCCGGGTCAACGTCGATGTGACGGGCAAGCATGCCGCGGCGATCACCGAAGCCATCGCGGCCACCAAGAAACTGCTGGAGGGCGGCGGGGAAGCGCCGTCGCCTGGACCGGGAATCGCGGCGAAAGTGAATCAACCTTTGCGATTACCCGTCGGCCCCGATCCCAAGAATCCGCTTGCCAAGGAAGACTTGTCGGACGTGCTGCGCAAAGACCAGGTAGTGTGGCACTATCCGCCGAAGAGCCAGTTCGAGATCCTCCATGAAGACACCGCCAAAGCGGTGCTGATCCTGATTCCGAAAGCGCCGGGAACCTATACGGTGATGGCGGTCGTCGTCGAGCCTCTCAAAGAGGCGGCGCCGGTCCCCGCGACGCTTCCTGAAGAGATCAAGATCGAGCCGAAGAAGGCCGAAACCAAGGAGGAACCGAAGGAGATCCAGCCGAAAAAAATGCCGGCGAAAAAGACGCCGGCGAAAAAGACCGAAGAGCCAAAGGTCGTGGAGGTCAAGAAAGCCCCGCTGCCAGCGCGGGCCTTTCGGCACATCGTGTCGTTTGTGATCCGCGTGGAAGGCGCTGTGCCGCCGGCAGATGGCCCCCGGCCAATCGTCGGCGACAAGAAGGCCACGACGGCAGCCGAGGCCCGGCAGAAAATCAAAGCAGCCTTCGACCGCGAAAAGGCCTCGCCCGCCGCGAGTGCCGAGCTGAACAACCTCATCGGCATCCTCGGCCGGGCCAAGAGGGTGACCGAGTTTGCTTCCGCGTTGAATCAATCCGAGAAGACGAAGCTGATCCCCGAGACGATGGCCGCGATTCGCCAGTACCTGACATTCTCGCCCAGCATCCAAACCATGACCGCGGAACAGATCCGCACCCCCATCGGCGAGATCTTGCAGAGCCTGAAGTAGCGAACCGGCAGCCACGATCGAAACGACTCGGCGACGGCGAGCAACGGCTGGCCGTCGCCTTGATCTTTCCCGTCCCCCCTCTTACAATCACTCCGCCGCACATCTCTCTCTTTTCCACCAAGGAGACCGTTCATGTTCCGCGCACCCACTCGTTGGTTGTTCCTCGCTGCGCTGTGCCTGACAAGCGCGTCGGGGCCCCTGTCCGCCGGCCAGCCCGCTTTGCCCCCCGACCTGGCGTTCGTGCCGGCCGACGGCGTCGGCTTCATCCACGTGCGGCTCGCCGACGTCTGGAAGAGCGAGCATTTCAAGGAATGGCGCGACACCCTGCTCAAGGCCGGCGACGAGGCCCTGGCCGCGTTCGACAAACGCTTCGTACCGGCGCCGTCCACCATCGATCGGCTCACGATGTTTGTCTCGCGAATTCAACCGGGCCAGAACGACCCGGAATTCGCCATCATCCTCACGACGACGAAGCCGATCCAGCAGGCGGCTTTTCTCGAACAACTCGGTCCGGAAGTTCGCAAACAAGAGGTGGACGGGAAGACCTTTTACGAAGCGCCCCGGCACAAGCTCGGCCTGCATTTCATCAACGAGCGAACGCTGGTGTTCGGTCCGGCGCCGGCGGTGAAGGCGGCCCTGGCCCAGGCGCCGGCCCGGCAGGGCGATCTGGCGCCGGCGTTGCTCCAGGCCAAGGACGGCAAGCCGCTGGTGGTGGCGGTGAACCTGGCGGTGGCCAGCCAGCTCGTGCCGCCCCGCGCCTTGCAGCAGATTCCACCGCCGCTCGAAGCCCTGCTGAAGGCCCGGCTGGCGACCTTGACCATCGACTTCGAAAACAACGGCAAGATCGACCTGCGGCTCCTCTACGCGAACGCCCAGCAGGCCACCGATGCCGAGACCGCGGCCAAGGCGGGACTCCTGCAAGTGCGCATGTTGCTGGCGAAGGGGAAAGAGGAGTTGCTGAACAAGGTGATCGGCGACGGCAAGCCGGCGACGCTCGATGAGCTTCCCGAAGCCGCGGGATCGCTGTTCGGCCTCGGCCTCCTGAATCGCGTGGACGAGTTCCTGGCGGCGCCGCCTCTGAAGAAGGACGGCTCGGCGCTGGCGCTGTCCATCCGGCTGCCGGAGGGCGGGTCGGCGGTCCTGAGCATGGGGGCCATCTCCACGGCGCTCTTGCTCCCGGCGGTGCAGAAGGTGCGTGAAGCCGCTACGCGCGCGCAGGACATGAACAACATGAAGCAGATCGGCCTGGCAATGCACAACTATCACGATGTGCACAAGAGCTTGCCGCCGGCCGCCATCTGCGACGCCAACGGCAAGCCGCTCTTGAGCTGGCGGGTCGCGATTCTGCCGTTCCTCGAGGGGGACAATCTCTACAAGCAGTTCAAGCTCGACGAGCCGTGGGACAGCGACCACAACAAGAGGCTGATCGCGCAGATGCCGCCGACCTACGTGATTCCGGCGGCGCCGCTGAAGCCGGGCGAGACGCACTATCGCGTTTTCGTCGGCGGCGGCGCGATGTTCGACCTGAGCAAGGGGGCGCGCTTCGTCGACGTCACGGACGGCCTGTCCAATACCCTCATGGTTGTTGAGACGTTCGAGAGCGTGCCGTGGACCAAGCCGGACGACATCGCCTACGACGCCAAGAAGCCGCTGCCGAAGCTGGGCGGCTTCTACGCCAACGGCATCTTCAACGCGGGACTCGGCGACGGCTCGGTGCGGGCGCTGCGCACGAATCTGACCGAAGCAACGCTGCGGGCGCTGATCACCCGCGCCGGCGGCGAGGTGGTCAATCCGGATGAGTGAATTGCGGCTTGCCGTTTCGCGCTCGCGGCGACACGCCGCGGGCGCCTTCACTCTTGTGTGATGTGACGATAGTGGCTTGCCGTTTAGCGCACGCAGAATCCCGCGCCGGATGATGATCGTCAGTCCCGGATGCAACGAACCTCTCGGTCAACGGCAGCGTATCAATGTCGAATCCAGATTGGCGCTGTCGGAGCGATGCCATGAAAGCAGTATTATGGGCGGCGGCCCTTTGCCTCGGCGTCGATGTCATCGGGTGTTGGGCGGCCATGAACGCCGAGCCTCCCGAGTTCAACGCGCGACTTCTTCAAGGTTCCTGGCAGGTTGTTTCGGTCCAGCGCGACGGCCGCATGGATCCCACGCATCTGGGCGCGACCCTCAGCTTTGCCGGCGACACCGTGAAGTTAGAGCCCAATTCCTCAACGCGGCACGGCCTGGCGTCGGAGCTCGTGCCCGATCGGCGTTCCGTCTTCGCGGCATCGCCTTGGGAATCCCCGGAGCAGGGCGCACCGCCGCCCATCGCCGATGGCACATCCTGAACGATCATGCTTACCGAGCCTCGTGAGGCTCGCATCAAGCTGTCAACGTTTACCATCAGCCTGGCCACGCCCCGCCACGTCGATCTGACCACCGTCTTCGAAAACAAGGACGAGCCAATTCACACGCGCGCAATCTTTGAAATCGTTGGCGATAAATTGCGCTACTGCGTGGCTCCGCCCGGCCGCCCGCGCCCGACGGAGTTTGCGACGTATCCCGGCGATGGTCTCACGTTGGTCGTCTTGAAGCGTGCGGCCCATCGCCCGAGTTGGCCGGATTAGTTGGACGGCTTACCGCACGACGTGGCGCTGACTAGCGAGATGAGAAGATAGTGGCTTGCCGTCTAGCGCACGCAGAATCCCGCGCCGGATAATCACGCCACCCGCCCCGCCTTCACCACGCCATTCTGCATCACGGCGATGAACCTCGACCGGTCCTCCAGGATGCGGATGTCGCCCACCACGTCGCCGTCCACCACCAGCACATCCGCCAGCTTGCCGGCTTCCAGCGTGCCGATGTCCTTGTCCAGCCCCATGATCTCGGCGCCCGTCTTGGTGGCGCATGTCAGGGTTTCCAGCGGCGACAAGCCGACGAAGTTGACGAAGAACGACAGCTCCTTGGCGTACTCGCCGTGCCGGTTCCAGGCGAAACCGAAATCGCCGCCCATGCCGAGCCGGCCGCCCGCCTTGAGGATGCGCCGCGCGGATTCGGCGCCCGCCTCCAGGCACTCGACGTGGCCGTCGATGATCTTTTGCGGCATGCCCATCTCCGGCCCGCGCTCGATGCTGGCCAGCTCGAAACGCAGCGCCGGAATCACCGGCGTGTTCCGCTCCATGAGCAAATCCAGGGCCTCGTCGTCCATGAACGTGCCGTGCTCGATGGTGTCGTACCCGGCCCGCAGCGCGTTCTTGATCCCGGCGTTGGCCCGGCAATGGCCGGTGATCTTCAGGCCATGGTTGTGGGCCGTGGCCACACAGGCGTTCATCTCGTCGAAGGTCATGCACAGCGTGTGATGGTCGTTCACGTCCGGCGCCGCCGCGTCGCCGGTCGGGTACGTCTTCACCCATTCGACGCCGTCCTTGACCAGCTTGCGGACCGCCGCCCGGCATTCGTCGGCCCCGTTGATCAAGAGCACCAGGCCTTCCATGCCGATCTTGCGGAAGTCGGGGTTCCAGTCCATCAGCCCGCCGACGCCGCAGATCTCGCGGCCGCTGGCCGCCAACCGCGGCCCGGCGACGATGTCGTTGTCGATGGCCTTCTTCAGCCACACGTCGATGTTGAACAAGCTGCCGCCCGAGCGGGCCGCCGTGTAGCCGCATTCGAGGGCCAGCTTGGCGTTGCTGGCGGCCAGCAGCGTGACGTATTCGACCGGGTACTTGATGTCGAGATCTTCGAGGGCGGCGACGTTGAAGTACGTGGCGTGGAAATGGGCCTCGACCAGCCCCGGCATGATGGTGCCGCCGCGGGCGTCGATGCGCCGGGCGTCGGGGGGCGTCGGCGGCGCGCCACGGACCGGGCCGGCGTACACGATGCGGCCATCCTCGATGACGACGGCCGCATCGCGCACCGGCGTCTTGCCGGCGCCGTCCACCAGTTGACCGTTGGCGATGACCGTGGTGCCGTGCGCTTGCTTCATGGCTTGGCCTGTTTGGGTCGGAGTTCGCCCGTGTCTTTGATGCGCACTCATCTCACCAATCCGCCCCCAGCGCTGTCATGTCGTCGATCGTCACGGCCGCGCGCAGCGTCTTGTCGGTGATCGCCTGCGCTCGGATCGCGCGCACCGAGGCGTCGCCCAGGAGCACGTGGAAGACGCCGGGAAAATGGCCCCCAGCTTCGGCAGCGGTGTGGCGGGGTCGTACTCCAGATCGGCCGGCTTGGTCCAGGGGACGGCGTCGGCCGCCTCCGCCACCATGATCGTCCGCGAGACGCCGTCGACGACGTGGCGGAACTTCATTGCCGGATCGCTCTGGAAAAGGTCGATCGGTCCTGCCGGCAGCGACAGCGCCTTGAACGGAATCCGCTTCGAGCTTTTGCTGCCGAACAGCGCCCGCGGCCGGCGGTCGCCGGCGGGTCCGTCGAACACCTGGAAATACGTCATCGTCGGATCGGCGTTGGCCACCCCGGGATGCATGTAGACAGAGGGCATCTGCTGCAAGAGGGGAAGGTTGTTGGGGCTGTCCCAGGGCTCATCGAGCTTGAATTGCCGGTACAGCGGATTCTCCTCGATGAACGGCAGCAACACCACGCGCCAGCTATACAGCGGCCTGCCCTTCGCATCGTACACCACGGCCGGCGGCAGTTGGTTGTACGTATCGTGGTACGCATGGATCGCCAGGCCGATGATCTTGAGCTGGTTCTTGCATTCCGCGGCGGCGGACGGCTGCGGCGTTCTCTGCACGGCGGGCGCGAACAACGCCACAACGATGACGCCCAGCACCAACACCACGACCACGACGGCGCCAACGATGATGCCGATGATTAAGCCGATCGGGGGCGATGACTCTTTTTTTCGCATGGAACACAGTTGTCCATCCAAGGATCACACGCAACGACTTCGACGGTTGCGCGCTCATCGAGGGCCCGTTGCCCCAATCGGCATCAACGCTTCGCTTGCGCTTCGGCGGGCGTCGAATGAGCCGTTCGCCCTCGGGATCAATCCAGAAGCCCGCGGATTCAAGCACGGTGACCCCGAGCAAGGGTTCCTCCTTGTCAGCCGCGAATACGAGAGTCCCGCCCGCGGCTTGCCCCATCACTTCGACGATTCCGAAGCCAATCGGCAATTCATGCTCGACGCCATCCGCGAGCTCATACGTGCGCAGTGCCGAAGGCTTGATTCCTAGTTTGCGCAGAACGCTCGCTGGCAGGAACGTGTCGGTTGCGCCGGTATCCACAAGCGCGCGGCCCTTCCACGACCTGGCGGAGCCCGCCAAAGGCCGAACGGTGATGTCGGCGTAGATGTGGCCCAAATCCGTCTCCCGTTTGGGCATGGGCCAAAGTTGGCCAAGCCGACGGCGTTTCAAGCCGATGGCTCTCGCTCGTGCGAAACTCATGATGGCGCACCGACTATTAATGGTTGAACAGGAACGCCGGACTGTTCATCAGCGCCCACGCCAGATCCTGCGCCCCCAGCGCCCGCGGGCTGGCCGGCACGATGAAGTCGTTCACCAGCCGCGTCAGCCGGCCTAGCTCCTGGTCAATCGACCGGTAGTAGTTCGTCACCTGCGCCTTCTGCTCGGCCGTGCGCTGGTCCAGCGGCAGGTCGATGATCTTGGTGAGGTACTCCGGCGCCTGGCCCTGGAGCAGGATGGGCGGCTTCACGGTCGTCGCCGAGAGGCGGAACTTGCCGATCGTGTGGTCCTTGCCCTGGAACTTCTGAATCATCCGGAAGGTGAGGACCGTGCCGTCCTTGAAGCCCGGGCGATTCAGCGTCTCGAACACCGCCGTCTGGCTCTTGCCGAACTGCGGCGCGATCGCCCAGCCGGTGTCGGGGTTGTTGTCGATCACGTTGGCGATGTTGAAGCCGTCTTGCGAGAACGTCGCCTGCGCGCGCGTCAGCTTCACCGGCTTGGCCTTGTCCTTGTCGCCCTTCGCAAAGCTCACCTGCAGCTCGCCCAGCACGAAGTTGCCGTTCGACGCCCGGCCCGGACCCTTGGCCGGCAGTTTCTCGTCGCTCAACACCTCCAGCCGCAGGCCGGTGATGCCGACCAGCTTGGTGTTGACCTTGACCGTGTAGGTGTCGGGCGTGGTCAGGTTGCCGGTGACCAGGATAGAGCCGTCGGGCTGCTTGGTCAAGACGGCGCCGCCGCTCGATTTCAAGTCGGACGGCTCGAACACGGTCCACACCGGCGTGCGGATCACGTTGGCTTCCCACGCCGTTTGCAGCTCGGGAACGCGTTTCTCGTAGGCGGCCAGCTCCGCCTCGCGGCGTCTGCGCTCCGCCATCAGTTTGGCGTGCTCTTCTTCATTGCCCTTGAGCGCTTGCATGCCGATCTGGAGCTCCTCCTTGTTCGGCAGCCGCGACAGGATCGAGAGATACAGGTCCTCCACGGCCTTGGCGTCATCCGCGACCGACGCGGCGATCTTGTTGATGCGATTGCCTGGATCGCGCAGCGCCTCGGACATCACCGGGCCGGTGAGGAGGCTCAGCACCGGGCCGAGCAGGATGCTGTTGGAGCGTTCGCACTCGCAGGCGCTTTCGCGCGGCGGCCGGCCGAACAGGTCGAAGAAGTCGCCCGGCGCCTTGACGTTGGAATCGACCAGTTGCGCGGCCCGCGTTCCCGGCGGCAAGCCCGGCAGCCGCGACGGCGCGCCGGTGGCCCGGTGGATGCTGTCGAACAGCACCTCGGCGGGCAGGCGGCGGGCCAGGGCGTGCGAGTAATTCACCTCGTCGTCGGCGTTCCATTTATTGGCGACGTACGAGTGCTGATACGTGCGCGACTTGCAGATCAGCTTGATCATGTGCTGCACGTTGAAGCCCGACTTGATGAACTCAGCGGTCAGCTTGTCGAGCAAGCGCGGATTGGTCGGCGGGTTGCCGGCGCGGATGTCGTCCACCGGCTCGATGATGCCCACGCCCAGGAGATAGCTCCACACGCGATTGATGTAGCTCTTCGCGAAGTACGGGTTCTCCTTGGCCGTGATCCACCGGGCGAGCTGCTCGCGGCGGCTGCCCTCCGCCTTCGGCATGGCCGGATGCGTGTACGGGAACGAGGCCGGCGCGGTCGCGCCGGTCCGCAGGTTCTTGACGTCGCCCGACTTGGTGTCCTTGATGATCTCCACCAGCGGCAGCGGGCCGCGCACGGCGGTCCCCTGGGTGCGCTGGCCCTTGTACTTCGGGTCTTCGCTGCGGCCGACCTGGGAGAAGAACGAGGACAAGTTGTAGTACTGCGTCTGCGTCCAGCGCTCGAACGGGTGGTCGTGGCACTTGTTGCAGTTGAAGCGCACCGCCAGGAACAGGTGCGTGGTGTTCTCCATGGCCACGTCCGGCTCGCGCAGGATCTTGAAGTACGCCGCCGCCGGGTTTTCCATGTTCGAGCCGGAGCCGGTCAAGAGCTCATAGCAGAACTTGTCGTACGGCACGTTCTTGGCGACGGCGCTCTTGATGTACTTGCGAAACGCCTCGGCCCCCTGCACGCCCAGGAACTTGCGGTTGACCTGGAGCAGGTCGGCCCACTTGTTCGACCAGTGATCGACAAACTCGGGGCTGCCGACCAGCTTGTCCACCAGCTCGTCGCGCTTGACGCGCTGCGGCCGGTTATCGTTGAGGAAGGCGCGGACGACGTCCGGCTCGGGCGGCAGGCCGGTCAGGTCGAGGTAGATGCGGCGGATGAAATCGCTGTCGGCGCAAAGGTCGCTGGGCAGGACCTTGACGCTCTTGAGCTTGTCGTAGACGAGCTCGTCGATCCAGTTGAACGTCGGCGGGTTGTTCCAGGCGAAGCCCGAGCGGTCGCCCATGATGATGAGCGTGGCGGCGGCGTAGTTGCCTTCGTAGCGGGCCAGGAGCGCCGTCTCGCCGCGGCGCACCGCGGTGACCAGGCCTTGCTTGTCGATGGTGGCCACTTCGGTGTTGCTGCTTTCAAGGAAGGCCTCGGCGCTGACGTCGCGCTTGTCGCCGTTCGTGTACGTCGCCCACACCGTGTATTGCTGCTTCATGCCGGGGAGCGGCACGATGGTGCTGGGCGGATACACCTCGATCCGGCTGACGCGCGGCGCGTCGAGGTCCAGCTTCACGCCTTCGCCGATCCATAGCTTGAGCAGTTCATAATACGGTTCGCCCGGCTGGGTCAGCACGCCGCCCAGGTGGGCCACGGCCCCGGCCGGCTTCATGAGCATCAGGCTGCGATCCGGCGCGGCCCGGTTGAAGCGGCGGCCGGCCACGTCGTCGATCAACGCCCGGTGATCGAACTGCGGATCGTAGCCGCGCAGCGACAGCTGGAAGCCGTTCCGCCCCTGGGCGCCGCCGTGGCAGGTGCCGGCGTTGCAGCCCACCTTCGAGATGATCGGCATGACATCGCGCACGAAGCTGACGGCGTACTTGTCCTTCTGCCCGGAGACTTGCACCGGGATGGCGCCCGTCTTGCCTTCGACGGCGTATTCCACGGTGCCCGCGCCGTCCGCAACCGGCCGCACCTGGCCGCGCTCGGTGACCTTGGCAACGTTCGCCGGCGCCTTGAACTGCGCCAGCCGCGTGACGTCGACGCGTTCGCCGGACTCGAGGACGCCGGTGAGCAGCACCTGGCGATAGTCGAAAGGATTCTTGAGGTCGATGCGCTCGGGACGCACCTCGACGGCCTTGAGCTTGGCGCCGGGCGGGAGCTTCTCGGTGGATTGGGCTTGCGCCAAGGGCGCGATCAGCAACAGGGCGGCCGTCGCGGCGAGTGTGCTAAGTGCGTGAATGCGAATCATCTTGGTATTTCCTTGGTTCGGATGGTCTTCTGCGAGCGCGAAACGGTAAACAACGATGGCGGCGTTCCCGCGGACCGGCGTCACTTCCCCGCCGTCTTCGCCGCCAGCGGCACCGGCACGAACTCGCGGATCAGCTTGCCGTCGTCGGGGTTGTTGATGCGGACGGCGCCGTCGAACCCGGCGGAGGCGATGGCCTTGCCGTCGGGCTGGTAGGCCAGCGCGTAGATCGGGCCGCGCTCGCCTTGCAGCGTCGAGATCAGCTTGGCGTCGGCGGCGTTGTACACCCGCGCCTCGCCCTTGCCGTCGTTGCTGCTGCCGGCGACGATGCGGTTGCCGTCCGGGCTGAACCGCACCGCGAAGACCCGGCCAGGCAGCTCGGGGAACGCGCGGATCAGGTTGTAATCGTCGCCGATCTTGCGGGCCTTGGTGCGAAACATCTGGTAGATCTTGGGCGTGCCGTCGGCGCCGCCGATGACCAGATCGTCCTTCGTCGGATGCCGGTCGACCGATTGCAACCCGCCTTTCAGTGCGCCGGGGGTGATGCTGGTGATGTTGTCTTCCATGCGCTGCGTGGCGACCTCGGTCAGCTTCATCGACATGTCGCGGCTCACCGACACCAGGTGCGTCCCCTTCACGGAGAACACCGTGTCGAGCACCCAGTCGCTGTGGGCCCCCTGGAAGACGACTTGCTTGCCGGTCTCGGCGTCGATGGCGCGGACCGAGTTGTCGGCGCCGCCGAAGGAGATCAGCTTGCCGTCGGGCGACCAGCTCACGCCGTAGACGGTGTCGAACGTGATGGGCAGCGAGTACTTGAGCCGTTTCCGGGCGACGTCCCAGAGCTGGATTTCGCCGAAGCGGCCCGGATTGCCGCCGGCGACGGCCAGCCATTTGCCGTCGGGCGAGAACGCCACCGATTCAACGCGCTCCGAAAGGCCGACCAGCCGCGCGATCAAGCCGGTCCCGTCGCCCTTGTGCAACAGCACTTCATGGTAGCCGCCGACGGCGAGGTATTCACCCTTGGGGCTGTACGCCAGGCCGGTGATGACCGGCGTCAGGTGGTACACGGGCGGGTTGTCCGCGTCCACGAGCGGGACCTTCGCCGAGGCGGGGGTGTCGTCGGTCGCGCCCTGCTCGATCCATTTCTTGATGACCGCGACGTCGCGGCCCGACAGCGGGTCCTTCTGCCGCGGCATCGCGGGCGGCTCGCCGCCCTGCGGGGTGATCTGCCGGTAGACGCCGCTCTTGTCGGCGTGACCCGGAACGATGCCGGGGACATCCTTGTCGGATTTCTTGAGCAGGTCGGCGAAGCTGGTCATGACGTAGCCGCCCTGCGCCTTGGCCGGCTGATGGCAGCCCTGGCAATGCTGCTGGAAGATGGGGCGGACGTCCTTGTAGTAGCTGACGGAGTCGGGAACCTTGTCGCTCTTGGCGGGAGTCTGGGCGGGAGTCTGGGCCGCGGCAGCGGCGGCCGCGCATGCCAACAGGCCAACCAAACGGACGAACGGTCGTTTCATGAACGAGCTCCGGGAATGTGCAGGCCCAGGCGGGATCACTTCATCATGCCAGATGGAGCGCCGGCACGCAAGCATTTTACGAGTTGCCGCGCCGCTCGTCTGCGGCTCGTTCGCTCTGCGTTCCCTCTGCGTTCTTTGCGGCCTCTGCGGTTTGATTTTTGAACCGCAGAGGGCGCAGAGAGACGCAGAGAGCATCGGGAAACTCATTGAATCTCGTTGCAAGTCGCCCCACGCCGCGGTAGCCTACACCAAGCTCATCCATCCCAAATCGTGGCCGGGGCTTCGAAGACTCAGCCCCGGCCACCCCAACATCATGAAGTGGAGACCGCCATGCTCGACATCGACTGGACCAATCTGCAACTGTACCACTACCTGGCGTTCGGCGGCGGCGGCGTCGCGGTGCTGGCCCTGATCTTGTACTTTGTGATGCCCAAGGGGGGCCGCATTCCGGCCGGCGTGATCGGCACCGTCGCCGGACTGGTCGCCGGCGTGGGCATCGGCGTCATCGGCATGGCGGCCTCGGGCTATCAGTGGCCAAGGAGAACGTCGCCGGCCCCACCGGCCCACCCGAAGGGTTGGTGCCGCCGGGCGCCCCTCAGGTGATGCCGCCGCCGGGCGCCAAGGGCCCGCCCGGTGGGTTTGGCCCTGGCGGGTTTGGTCCGGGCGGCGCCAAGGGGGGCGCGAAAGCGAAAGGCGGCAAGAAGGGCAAGGGCGGCTTCGGCGGCTTCGGTCCGCCCAGCGACAAGGCCCAGCTGGTGACTCTCGTCGTCAAGCTCGAACAACTCACCGACAAGCCGTTGACGCTGACCTTGACCGACGCGCAGCGGAGCGCGATCCGCGAACAGCTTCAAGACCTGTCCGAGCAGGAGGAAATCAGCGACGAGGACGCGAAGAAGCGGCTCGATGCCATCCTGGACAGCCTCAAAGACCAGCGCCCGGTGCTCGAAGCCGCCGGCTACCGCTGGCCGGGCACGCCGTTCGCGTTCACCCCGCCCCCGCCGGGCAACCCCTTCAAGGAAGGGCCGGACCGCGACCGGCTGAGCGCCCTGCAGGAGAACCTGGCGAAGAAGAAATGAACGTGGAAGTCTGGTCCATATGGCCGTCATGTGGTGTCCATTGATGCGCACGGAGGTGGTGGGTCCGTGTCCACCGATCATTCCATCAGCAACTGGATCGCCGACGTCAAGCAGGGGGACCAGCGCGCCGCGCAGGCGCTGTGGGAACGATTTTTCGAGCGGCTGGTGCGGCTCGCCAAGAAGAAACTCGGCAACGCGCCGCGCCGTGCCGCCGACGAGGAAGATGTCGCCCTCAGCGCGTTCGACAGTCTGTGCCGCGGCGCCCGCAAGGGCAACTTCCCGCTGCTGAACGATCGCGACGACTTGTGGAAGTTGCTCGTCATCGTCACGGCGCGCAAGGCCAGCGACCAGGCGTTGCACGAGCGCCGACAGAAACGCGGCGGCGGCAAGCTGCGCGGTGAATCGGTCTTCCAGCGGGCCGATCCAGCCCAGTCGCTGGCCGGCCTCGATCAGATGATTGGTTCCGACCCGACGCCGCAATTCGCGCTTCAGGTGTCGGAGACGTTCGAGCGATTCCTGGAGGCGCTGGGTGATGAGACGCTGAGGAAGATCGCCCGGTGGAAGCTGGAGAATTACACCCACAAAGAGATTGCCGCGAACCTGGGTGTTTCCGAGGAAACGATCCGCCGCAAGATGCAACGCATCCAGCTCACGCTGGAGCGGTTGGAGGCATGATCCCGTTCAACGGCACAACGCCGCTTGCCCGTGCGGCAAGCGGCGTTGTGACTTCCATCTCGTTGTCGCCGGTTCTGCCGGCCCAGCGTCACGGCGAGCGGAAATTGAATTGCTTGCCGTGGCTCAACCAGTTGTTCCCTTGCCCCAGGTAGTTCAGCACCACCTGCCGGGTGTTGTACGGGGCCGGCGGCAGGTTCGGAGCGTTCAGATAGATGCGGATCCGGGTGGCCCGGCCGTAGGCCTGGTTGACGGCGTTCACCCAGTTGACCAAGCGCGCTCGGTCGTTGGCCCACAGCGCCCGGTTGGGGTGGGTGGGGTACCAGGTCAGCCACGCGTCGAGGGTCCGGATCTGCTGGAGGTAGGCAGGGATCTGGTTCCTCTGGTAAACGAGGTTGGGCAGCTCGTTCGAGCGGATGAATCCCTCCAGGTAGTCGTTGGTGCCGGGCCGAGTGGTCGTGGTCGTGCCAGTCCGCGAGCCGACGCCGCCCGTGCTTGGCCTGCCGGTCGCGCCGCCGGAGCCGGCGCGGCCGGGATGGGCAATGATCACAAACGGTTGCCGCGGCGGCGGCGACATGATCGGCGTGTTGCTGAGGTCCCCTACTCCCAGGAGCTGGGCGTTGGCGCGCTGGCTCGTCAGGTCCAGTCCCAGCATGCCGAGGGCCAGGGCCAACCCGGCGGCGATCACGTTCTTCCGGATGAGTCTCGCGTTCATGGTCGTTCTCCCATTGGTCAGGTTTCATTGTTGTCGCTCGCGGCAACGCTTGCCGCTTGCTAACCTTTCATCCACAAGGGCGCGCACAACCCCACAACTCCGGAGGCGATTTTTCTGATTTTTCTTGTGGTGCTGGGCGCCATGCCCACGGCCAGCGTGGGCATGGCGCGGCGACGTGTCACGGGAGGTGCGGCGGCCCGCCGAGCTTGTGAAGCTCGTCGCGCCGAGCCTGCCAGGTCGTGGCGTCGAGCCGGCGCGTGCCGCCGGAACCGTCCAGCTCCAGGCCGGTGATGACCTGGGCCCACAGCATGATCCGCGCGGGCTCGCCGAGAACCGGCATCGGTCCCATCGACAGCGCGACAGCGCCGTTCTGGCTTGCGGTCAAGATGCGCTTGCCGTCCGAGCTGAAGGCAACGCCAATGACCCGGCTGCGATGCCGCAACGGTTCGCCGATCAATTTGCGGGCGCCCACGTCCCACAAGCGCGCCATGCCGTCGTCGCAGCCGGTCAGGACCGCGCGGCCGTCGGGACTGAAGGCGACAGCATAGATCATCTTGGGATGCAGCAGCGGCGGACCGACCGGTTGGCGGCTGGTCATGTCCCAGATGTCCAGGCGGCCGTCGTAGGAGCCGGTCGCGGCACGCTTGCCGTCCGCACTCCATGCGGCCGCCTTGAAGCCACTGGGCTTCCCCCGGTCGGGAAGGCGAAGCGGCTCGCCGATTCTCTTGCCGGCGGCCAGGTCCCACACGGGCGCGGTTCCATCACCGCAGGGAACCAACACGGTCTTGCCGTCGGGGTTGAGTGCCGGGATCCAGACCTGGTGATTGTGCGACATCGGTGCGCCGATCTTTTGGCGCGTGGCGATGTCCCACTGCTGCACCATGCCGTCGCGGCGGCTGGTGACCAATGCCTTGCCGTCCGGCGAAAACACGACGCCGCTCAGCATGGCGTCGTGACGCAACGGTTCTCCCAGAGGCTTGCCGCTGCCGGCGTCCCAAAGGATGACCGAGTCAATCCCTCCAGTCGCGACGGTATTGCCGTCCGCGCTGAAGGCCAACGCGGCAACAAACGGCGGCGAATGCCGCAGCCACCGATCCGCCGGCTGGGCGATGCCGGTCGCCGCATCCGCGAGCACGGCGACGCCGTTGCTTGTGCCGAGCAGCGCTTGGGCGCCGTCTGGACTCAGCGCCGCCGCGACGAGGGGATAAACCGGCGGTTTCACCAGGATGCTGCCCGCGGCCAAGGTGTGCAGCCGGCGGAGCCACAAGGTCCCGCTCGGGTCGCCAAAGGCCAGGACCTCGCCATTCGTGCTGAAGGCAACGCGGGCGCTGCCCGGCTGTGGCATCGGCCAGCGGAGGGCTTTGCCGCTCACGGAGTCCCATACGGCAACTTCATTCCAATTGCAACCGCCGCCGAGGATCCGGCCGTTCGGACACACCGCGATGGCGTCAATCGGTACGTCCAAATCGGCCAGCCCCTCGCTTTGGCGCCTGGAAACGTCCCACCGCTGCAACCGGCCATTATGGAAGGCGATGATCAGCGCCGGCGTCGCGTCACGGGCAAACGCCAGGGCCGTGATCGAATTGAACGAATTGATCGCCGGGTGATCGGCAACCTCAAACACATCAGACACCGCCAGCGATTGGCGCTGCGCCACGTCCCAGACTTTGACGACAGGCTTGTTCATCAAGGCGACTGCCACCTTGGTCGCATCCCAGTTGAACGCGGCGAGATGCACGGAATCGCCCGGACGGAGGTCGGCGGCGCTGCGAACCGTGCACGCTTGGACATTCCACTCGCGCAACTGCCCCACCTTGCTCAAGGTCAGGAGCGTTTGCTCGGATCGAAACGTGGCGGCAACGATGGGGTTCTCATGCTGGAGTGGCGGCCCCAGCGGCCGGCCCGTGCCGGTTTCCCAAAGGTGTCCGGTCGCGCCGGCGGCCGTGAATGCCGTCCTGCCGTCGGCGCTCAACGCCGCCATCGCGACCTCCTTGTCGTGCACCAGCGGCTTCCCCACGGGCTGACCGCTGGCGGCGTCCCGTAGCTGAACCGTCCTGTCGTTGCCGGCGGTGAGCAAGCTCCTGCCGTCAAGGCTGAATGCCAGCGTCTTTTGATCCAAACCAATCGCGTACAGCGGATAGACGCTCCGGCTCCACGCCGCCAGCTGAACCCGGATGTCGCGTTCGACGTCGGCGGCGTCCTCGGGAGTCTTCGCCAGCGCGTCGGCCAGCCACAAGATGCCGGTCGGCGCCCCGTCCTGCACACAGCGGTGGTAGGCGCCCTGGAAGCGCAACTGGGCCGCGTCCCGTTCCGCTTGCTGGCGCAGCTCGCCCTCGCGCTGGGCGAGCTTGGCTTTTTCCCCGGCCAACTCGAACGCCTGATCGCGCGAACGGCCGACGACGACGACCGCCACCGACAGGGTCGCCAGCGTCGCCAGCACCGCGAGCGCGGCCACGAGGCCGGAGGCCGCCAGGGCGGTGTTGCGCTTCGCCCAGCGCCACAGCCGTTCGCCCGCGCCGATGGGCCGCGCCAGGATCGGCTCGCCGTTGCGAAACCGCCGCAGGTCATCGGCCAGCGCCTCGGCCGACGGGTACCGGTTGCGCGGCTCCTTCTCCAGGCATTTCAAGCAAATCGTTTCCACATCGAGCGGGACCTGAGGTTGCAGCAAGCGTGGCCGCACCGGCTCCTGGTGCTGCACCTGTCGGATGGTTTCCCACACCGACGCGCCGCGGAAGGGAGGCCTGCCGGTCAACAACTCGTACAGGATGGCCCCCAGGGCGTAGACGTCGGTGGGCGGCCCGAGGCGATCCTTCTGGGAGGCGGCTTGCTCCGGGGCCATGTAGCTTGGCGTGCCCATGACGGCGCCGGTCTGCGTCTGTTCCTGCGCGTCCAGGTTCGCGTCCAGGTTCTTGGCCAGTCCGAAGTCGGTGATCTTGGGGATGCCGAAGACGCCCACCCCCAGGCCGGTGTCGCTGCCGGGTGGGGCGTCCAGCAGCAGTACATTGGCCGGCTTGAGGTCGCGATGGATGATGCCGAGCTGATGGGCGGCGTGCATCGCGCGGGCCAGCCGTTCCACGAGCTCGGCGGACGGCCGGGGCGGCTGGGGCGCGCCCTTCAATCTGTCGGCCAGGCTGCCTCCCTCGACGAATTCCAGCGAAAAGTACGGTTGACCCTGATGCTCGCCGATCGCATGGATCTGGACGATGTGCGGATGCTGCAGACGTCCGATGGCCTCCGCTTCGCCGCGAAACCGCGCGAGCTGCTCGCGATCGGCATGCTCCCGCGCCAGGATCATCTTCAAGGCCACGATGCGGTTCAGCCCGAGCTGTCGCGCCTTGTACACGACGCCCATGCCGCCGCGGCCGAGTTCCTGCAGGACCTCGAAACCCGCCAAGGACGCCAGTCCGGCCGCCGGCGGCGCGCAGGCCGCAACCGCCTCGTTGGCGAGCTGGTCGCCGACGAAATCGCCGTCCTGCAGGAGTTCGGCGACATCCCCCGCATCGACCTGTGCTTGCTGTGCGGCGACTTCTACGACTACCCGGACTTGCGCAAACTAGGCGGCACGGGGGATGTCACGCCCGTTCTGAACGCCATGTCGAGGATTGCCGCCCGAACCGTCGCCGTCCTCGGCAACCACGATGAAGTCGCGAACGATCAACTCGCCGGCAGCATCACCATCCTGGATGACGACGTGATCAGCACCGACTCCTTCGTCATCGGCGGCGTCTCGGGCATCGTCGGCGACGCCGCCCGCCACCAGCGCCGCAGCGAAGCGGACTTCGTGAAGGCGGTCCAACGCTGCGCCGCGGCGCGCATCCAGATTCTGATGCTCCATCAAGGTCCGCAAGGGCCCAGCGACGCGTATCGCGGCCTGAGTCCGATCAATGCCCTGCTGCAAGCGCGCTCCGGTTTGCTCGTGCTGTTTGGACACTGTTACTGGCCTGACCCTTTTCACATCGAAGGCCGCAATCTGTTCTGCAACGTGGATGGGCGCGTGCTCCTCTTCATCCCCGAGGGGCCTCGCGGCGAACGCCAAGAGGCTGTCCGAAAAGGTGTCTGTTGACTATGACATCGGGATTGGTCGCGTCGTGATCCAACCCGGTTTTCCGGTTTGGCAGCCGTGGCACGTTGGCAGGCCCGAGCCGGTCTTCGACTCGCAGCGCGGTTCGTCGGTTTTCGAGCAACATCAGCTGCCGTCAGGACTTGCGCACGCACCGACCTGGCATGGTCGATCAGAACGTCCGCCGTTTTGCCGCTTTCGTGTCGGATGCCAAAACACCACAAGTCCATTTCGCCGCGTGCGTTGCAGCGAAAAACCACCGTCCCCGACGCACGTCGGTGACGAGTTGGCAAAAAGGCATGGAGGATTCGCGGTTTCGGAGAATGTGAAAAGAGGTGCGAGCGGGTTCGGTCCCATCAAGTTAGAGGGGCACTTGACTCTGCCGTCATCCCAATTGACAATCCCTCAACGAGTTGCGACGAGGAGTCAAGTGCCCCTCGGTTCGGCTTTCAGGGACACTTGACTCTGACGCTGTGTGACGCTCCGTCGAACTACGCCCGCCCCACCAGATAACCGAACCGCTCGCGGAACGCCGGCGGCGTCAGGTGCACGGTGTCGGCCACCTTCTTCAGCTTGTCCGATTCGTCGAAGTCGTCCGCTTCGAGCCGGCGCATGTACTTGCGGGCGCATTCATAGCGTTCGCCGTGGATATCGACGATCCGCGTCTCCATGTGGTTCTTGTCCGGGTCGAGCTTCAGAGCCACGGGCTCCAGCTTGCCCTGCAGGTAATTGATGATGGCGCCGGATTCGCGCGCCTGCGGCGTGTGCAGGAACTTGACCGCCCCGTAGCCCAGGTCGCGCGTGTACTCGACGTCGAACGGGATCGGGTCGGCGCAGCGCATCTCGTAGCCCAGGTCCTTGTCGATGAACGTCGTCTTCAGCATCGGAAACGGCTTCATCCGCTCCACGACGTGCTCGCGGATCAGCTTGCCGAACTCGATCTCGCCCAGCCGCGGGTGGCCGAACTCGTCGAGCTTGAAATTGCCGTAGCGGCCGTGGCTGTCCTTGACGATCCCGGTGAGCTCGTCCTTGTCCACCTTTTCAATCAGGCCTTCCGCCAGCACGGCGATGCCGTAGTTGCGGCCTTCGCTCCGGCGCTTGATGATCGCGCCCAGGATCACGTCGAGCAGATGACTGAGCGGGATCCGCTTGTCCTCGAATTCCTCGGGGATGACCGTGATGGTCGCGGCGGCCGCCTTGCCGGTGCCCAGCGCCAGGTGCCCGGCGTTGCGGCCCATGCACACGATCAGGTACCAGCGCGACGTGGTCTGGGCATCCACCATCAGGTTCTGCACGATGCCGACGCCGATGTGCCGGGCGGTCTCGAAGCCGAAGGTCGGCGTGTTGCCCGGCAGCGGCAGGTCGTTGTCGATGGTCTTGGGCACGTGGGCGACGAGGATGCTGCCGCCGGAATGCTTGAAGACGCGGCTGGCCGACGTGGCAGTGTCGTCGCCGCCGATCGACACGAGGGCGTCGACGCCGAAGTGCCTGAGGGCGGCGAGGACCGCGTCCATGCTGTGTTCGGGGTTCTTGCGCGACGTCCCCAGGATCGAGCCGCCGCGATTGTGGATGTAGCGCACGTCGGGGATCTGCAATATTCGGCAATGGTCCTGGGCCACCTGCGGGCCTTCGACGAGCCAGCGGTAGCCGTCCTGAAAACCGAGGACTTCGATGCCAAGGTTGAGGGCTTCGTAGGTGACGGCGGAGATGACGCCGTTGATGCCGGGGGCCGGGCCGCCGCCGACGAGCATGCCGATGCGCTTGATCGGTTTGTGATTGGCCACGGGGTGGTCTCCTTGGGGCGAAGGGAGAGGAGCACCCTGTTAAGGATTGGAAAGAGACCCGCGAACGGCAACCCCGTGGCGTCGCGTTGGGGCAGACTTCACTCCGGCCGGGCGAAGGTTTTTGGATCGAGCTTGCTCACGGCTGTCAGGGCGGTGATTTCCGATTCGACGTACTGCTTGCCGTCGCGGGTCATTTCCCACTTGTGAGGGTGCTTGGCGCCGTCCACGTCGCGAAAGTCGCTGAAGTACGTTTCCATCAATGCCGTCTTCGACTTGTCATCCGACCTGCCGCGATGCTCGAACTTGATGAGCAGGTTGGATTTCTTGTCGAAGTAGAGCTTCACGTCGGGATAGCCCTTGCGCGTCACCTGGACGACGCGGGCCGGGGCGCCCTTCACCTGCACGTCCGCGAGCGTCTTGAGCGTGAACGCCTTGTCCTTGAGCGGCAAGAGCGTCGCGACCCAGCCGGCCCGCTGATTCTCCCGGTACGTCGCCAGTTGCTCTTTATTCATTTCCTTGGTCTGGCCCTTTTCGCGAACCCAGCCCTTCTTGCCGTCAAACACCAGGACGAAGACGTCCTTGATTTCCATGCGCATCTTGTCCGGGTAGACGATGGTCGAGATCCCGATGTACGGCAGGCCCGCGCCCATGCCGTAGTAGACCCCCTTCTCCTCGATGGTCTGGACCGTAAACTTCGCGAGCTTGGCCTCACCGCCGGCCGCCGCGATCGCCTTGTTGACGACGCTTCTGGCGTCGTCGCCGCCCGAATGGACGACCCCGACCAAGAAAAGCAACGCCGCGCTGACCATGAGCTGTCGCATGTCGATTCTCCTGAATGGCCTCGTCGCTGTCGTGGAAGGGAACTGCAAATGGGACGGTAATTGTAGGGAAACCGTAGCCGGCCATTTCGCAGATCTCGATCGCGATTCACTTGGCTCGAATTGTCTTTTTGTTCCCTGAGCGCAGCCAGGTGACCGCAGTCCCAAAATCATCCGTCCAGCTTCATTCGGCGCGTTCGCAACCGGCTGATACTTGAAAATCTGTTTCTTGGCGCGCTCGCAAGCAGCATCCCGCCGCATGAACACCTTTGGCGACTTCGCGGCTTGCCCGGGAAGCAGTCACCAGAGCTCCTCGCGACGCGAAACAACGTCCATCCATCCCCCCCCTCCGCCGAGTTGGCCAAGTACGCGGTATTGCGCCTCGGAAGACGAGACGCAGAACGGCGTTAGGGAGAGCGCCTTTGTTGGCCAACTCGATTTCGAGTTGGCCAACAAGGGCAAAAATGCAGGGAATTCACGCGATTTCCCGCAGCGCTTCCGTGGCTGCCGCAATCGTTTGCGCCACATGAGCTTCCGTGTGCGCCGTGCTCAGAAATGCCGCCTCGAACTGGCTGCACGGCAGATAGACGCCGCGGTCCATCATGGCCCAGAAGAACTTGGCGAAGCGTTTCGAGTCGCTCGTCTTGGCGGCATCGTAGTCGGCGACGGGTTCGGCGTTGAAAAACAGCGTCCACATGCCGCCCACGCGCGGGAGTTGATGTGGAATGCCGCCCTCCGCGGCGGCCGCGTGCAGGCCGTCGGCGAGTTTCTTCCCCCGCCGGTCCAGGGCGGCGTACGGCGGCTGGTCGCGCAATTCCTGCAACGTCGCCAAGCCGGCCGCCATCGCCAGCGGATTGCCCGACAGCGTGCCGGCCTGGAACACCGGGCCGGCCGGCATGACCTTCTGCATGATGTCGCGCCGCCCGCCGTAGGCGCCCACCGGCAACCCGCCGCCGACGATCTTGCCGAGCACCGTCAAGTCGGCCTTCTGCCCCAGCAACTCCTGGGCGCCGCCCAGCGCCACCCGGAACCCGGTGATGACTTCGTCGTAGATCAGCAGAGCGCCATGGTGGCCGGTGAGCCGCCGCAGCTCGGTCAAGAACTCGTCGCTCGGCAAGATCAGGCCCATGTTGGCGGCGATCGGTTCCAGGATCACGCCGGCGATCTTGGCGCCGTGCGCGGCAAACGCCTGCCGCAAGGCGGCGACGTCGTTGTACCGCAGCACCAAAGTGTCCGCCGTGCAGCCCTTCGGAACGCCGGGACTCGTGGGGACGCCCAGCGTCGTCGCGCTGGAGCCGGCCGACACCAGCAAGCTATCGACGTGGCCGTGATAGCAACCGGCGAACTTGACGATCACGTCACGGCCGGTGAAGCCGCGCGCCAGCCGGATGGCGCTCATCGCCGCCTCGGTGCCGGAGCTGACCAGGCGGACCATTTCGAGGGACGGCATCAACTGGCCGATCAGCTCGGCCAGCTCGGTCTCGGCCTCGGTGGGAGCGCCGAACGACGCGCCGTTCGCCATGGCCCGGTTGACCGCATCGACGACGCGCGGGTGGCAATGGCCGAGGATGAGCGGACCCCACGAGCCGACGTAATCGAGATAGCGATTGCCGTCGATGTCGATGAGAAAGGCGCCTTCGCCGCGGTCGATGAAGATCGGTTCGCCGCCGACGCCGCCGAAGGCGCGAGCGGGACTGTTGACGCCGCCAGGGATCGCCTGGCAAGCGCGGGCAAACGCGGCGGCACTGCGGGAACGAGTCATGGTTGGTTTCATGGACGTGCCGAATGGTTTAGCCCCAATACCGTCGTTCGTCTAAGCGCAAGTCACAGCCTTCTGGTACCTTGTGTTTTGCCAAACCAAGGTTATCAGGGAGGCTGTGACCATGACGCGGCAAGGATGCTGTTCG
>JAKEET010000150.1 GCA_022616435.1 Gemmataceae bacterium | reverse complement strand
GAAGATTCCACGCCTGGGGCCGACACCTCACCGCGTTGAGCCCGCTATACCCTTGGGACTGGTTTCCCGCCCACCCCAACGGCGGCCATGATGATTATCAAACGGATGAAGCTGACCGGGGCCGCCATCCTGGTTTCTCGCGGCATGAAGGTCCTGCAGGCGGCCCCGGCAGCTTATCCTTATCGTTAGGCGGCAAAGACTCTGCCGCGGTCGGCGAACTACGAGGTAGAGATAATAGGCCGTGTGGCCGCCGACGACTTATTACGGGAGGTCGAGCATGCCTGACAATCCTGACGAGAAGGCCCGCGAATTGGAGAATAGAGTCGCTGAGCTGGAGCGGATGTGGTCCCAGCTAAAGTGGGCAGCTGCTATTCTTGGAACGGCTGTCCTCATTGTGGCCGGCGTCGGATTTGTTCAAATCCCGCGGATGGCTTCCGACGAGGCGGTGAAAAAGGTCACTCCCGTCGCCGAGGATGCCGCCAAGAAAGCCGCCATCGAGGTGGTGGGGGCACGTCTGCCGGCGTCAGTTACTGCCGAACTGAATAACCAGAAGGTGCGAGCCAAAGAGGCGGCGGACGCGGCCGAAACCGCGAAAAAGCGTGTGGAAAAAGCGGAGAAGGAAGCCACAGAGGCAGACCAGCGGATCCGGAAGCTTGAAGCTGCACTGCGTGGCAACTTCAAGGAGGAGTTGGCTAACCTTAAAGCAGCAATCGACGATCTCAAGAAACCGAGGGTTCGAGAAATAGTCAGCAAGAGTGATCCCACTGCCCTTACCTTCACCGCCAACAACCAGAGTAAAGAGATACCGGGCCTCTCTCTTGAAGTCGACGTGAAGAGAAAAACCAAGTTGTTTATCGCCTTCAATGTCAGTGGGATTGACTTCATTTCCGCTGATCAGAAGGCTGAGCCGACTCGTGAAGTATTTGTTCGTTTGAGCGACGCCGAAACGCCCCTGGCAGCCGCGTATGTCCGATTTATTACGAACGACCGCTACGACACTCGCACCGTTGCCCAGCACTGGTTTGGCGAAGTTGAACGGGGCAAGCACACCTTTCGCGTTGTCTGCGAAGCACCAGCTCAAAAAGCGAGTGATACGGTTCCATTGGTGCTGAATGTCTCGCACGCCAATGCGACTCGAAGTTTGATGATTTTTGAAATCGCGCCTTGACAGGCACTTGATGAAGAGCGGCTTGCAGTTGGCAGCAGTCTCTGCACGACCACGAATATAAGGCATCCGCCTAACAAGCCGGTTCGAAGAACCGGGGCGGTCAGGCCGTTGGCAATGGGATGAATCCTACGCGCGGGATACACTCCGCCCCGGTTCTACGAACCGGGGCTAAACTTGGCGGCGGGCGGCGTCGGCCAACTCGAGAAACGCACCCTCGAAATCCCGGCTGTTCTGCTTGCGCGCTTCGGCGAGGCCGGCTTCGGCGATCTTCAGCGCGGGGCCGCCTTGCTTGGCGTACAACAGCGATTCGGCGGCGCTGACGCGGAGCTTCAATTCCCCCGGCACGCGCGCGATCAACCGGTCGAACACGTCCTGGGCCTGATCGACGGCGCCTTGCTTGGCGTACACCTGGCCGCGGCGCAACTCGTAATCGTTGCGACGGCGGCCCTCGTTGTGCTCGCAATCGTCCTTCTCGCCCTCGTTGACGTGCTCCAGCGCCGTGTCCCAGCTCCCTTGATTCAAGGCGAGCTGGACCAGGTGGTTGTGCCAGGGATAGCGGTCCGGCTTCTCCGCCCGGCTCGGTCGCTGCACCAACGCCAGCGCGAACTTGCCGGCGAGGTCGCGGGCATCGTGTTTCTGCGCCGTCTGAAAGGCCTCTTCGAGCTGCGCGGATTCCAGGGCGGCCATGTCCAGGGCCGCCAGCTCCGGAACGGCCATGCCGCCAATCTCCGCCGCGGCTGATGCGCCGGCCGGCGTCTCGATCAGGTTCAGCTGGCGCCGCAGGCGGTCGAAGTCGTACTCCAGCTTGACGCTGGCGGCGCACTCCTGCAGGAACTGCACGACGCCGCGGAGCTTCTTGCGAAGGCCCGCTTGGCCGGCGGCGTCCGCCGGCGACACGTTGTCCAACGACTTCAACGGCCGCCGCAGCCACCGCTCCTCGAAAAACCTGGCGAAGTGCTCCTCGGCAAGCCGTTTTCGATCGTCGGCGGAGCTGTCGCCCCGGGCCAGGGGAATGGCATCGTTGAGGATCTCTTGAAACTTGGCCGGGCCGCGCGCGAGGTACGGCTCCCCGGCCATGGCGGGCCCGATCCGGGCCTTCATCAGATCGACGGTCCGGCGCAGCGAGTCTTCGTTGGTGTGCCACAGCCGCAGGACGTTGCCGATCAGGAGCGCCATCGCCGCGATCCGCGGGCTTTGCTTGGCGGTGAGCTCCGGGGTCAAGGCCGGCGGCGGCGTTTCCAGGATCACCGCCATGAGCATGCCTTGCTCCTCGTTGACCTGGGCGTCGGCCACCAGACCCTGCTTTTGCAACTCGCCGAGCCACGTCAAGAACTGCTGCGGATCGCGCAAGCCGGCCGTGGCCGTGTGCTCGACGTGATCGGCGGCGTCCTCCATCCCCTGGCCGCAGCGGAGGACCTCGGCCAGCGTCCAGGCCTGGGCAGCGGCGGTTTCGTCCGCCTCCAGCGTCACGTACCGATCCAGCGCTTCGAGGGCGGGGCGGTTCTGGCCCAGCCAGGCGTGCGTCAGCCCCAGGTTGTACCACGCCGCGGCGTCGCTGGCGTCTTCCTGGGTCAGTTGCACGAAGCCCGCCACGGCATCGGTCAGCTTCCCGGTCGCCGCGCTGCCCAGGGCCTTGTCCCACGCCGCCCGGCGCTCCGCGGGCGCGCCGGCCGGCAGCGACTTGTAGACGTACCTGTGCTTGGCCGCCGCCGGCAGATTTGGATTGTTCGGGCCGAAGACCGTATCAACTCCCTTGGCAATCTCGGGGTCCGCTTTGATGCGCAGCGACATGTCGCCGGCCGCCCGCGCCGCCACCGGATGGTTGAGCTTCATCTCGCAATCGAAAATGACCACGTAGACGTGGCTGAGGATGTCGCGCACGCTGGGATCGAAGCGATCGGCCGCTTTGCGGAACAGCAGCAAGGCGCCGGGAACTTCGCCTTCGCGCAGCCGGAACTGGCCGCGCAGGAACAACCCGTACGGATAGCTCGGATTAAGATCGAGGGCCTTTTGCAGGGCGGCCTCGGCCTCTTCGAACTTTTCGTTGTGGTGGAGCAGCTCAGCCTTGCGGCCCCAGGCCTCGGGATTGTCGGGGTGGGCGGCGGTCAGTTCGTCCAGGATGCGCAGCGCCGCCTCGTGCTGGCCCACCTGGTCCTGCTGGAACGCCCGGCTGATGTCGGCGTAGATGGGCTGGCAGCACCATTTGAACTTCTTGCCGCTGCCGCACGGGCACGCTGCGTAGGGGTCCATGCGATCCTTCTTTCTGGGCCGGGCGCCGCTCGGCTGGCGACGCCTACGTTGGTTCCCGTCAGGATAGGAGAAGCACGACGCGATGGCAGGGATGCCCGCAGATTCGCCACGCAAACCGGCCGCGTCCACGCGGAATAACCCGTGACCAATCCGCGGCGGTCCGGTAGCATGTACGGAAACGCCGCTCGCGCGGCATCATTCACTCCACGGTCACAGACTCCATCCCCCATGAAACCAGAAACCGTCTCGGTCACCTGTTCCAAATGCGGCATCGTCGTCCAGGTTCCGGCCGGCGGCAAGCGGCTGTGCGGCTGCGGCACCTGGCTGGTCGGCGAGGCCGCCCTGACGGCCGAGCCCGAGCCGATGGTCCTCACGCCCGGCGAGCTGCGCTCGTGGCCGAAAATCGAGGGCGACCTGTCCGCCATCGAGCGGCTCAACGACGGCTATCGCCGCATCCAGCGCGAGCTGGGCAAGGCGATCGTCGGCCAGTCGCGCGTGATCGAGGAACTGCTGGTCGCGATCTTCTCGCGGGGCCACTGCCTCCTCGTCGGCGTCCCCGGGCTGGCGAAGACGTTGATGATCCGCACGCTGGCCGACTGCTTGAACCTCAGCTTCAGCCGCATCCAGTTCACGCCCGACTTGATGCCGTCGGACATCACCGGCACCGAAGTGCTGCAAGAGGACAAGGCGACCGGGCAGCGGCTCTTCAAGTTCTTGCACGGGCCGATCTTCTCGAACATCATTCTCGCCGACGAGATCAACCGCACGCCGCCCAAGACGCAGGCGGCCCTGCTCGAAGCCATGCAGGAACGCCAGGTGACCGTGGGCGGCACCAAGCACAAGCTCCCTGATCCGTTCTTCGTCCTGGCCACGCAGAATCCGATCGAGCAGGAAGGCACCTATCCGCTGCCCGAAGCCCAGCAGGACCGGTTCATGTTCAACGTGCTCGTTGATTACCCGGAGGAGGACGAGGAATACAAGATCGTCGAGATGACCACGACCTTGCACGTGCCGAAGATCGAACGCGTGCTGTCGGCCAACGACATCCTGGAGATGCAGGACATCGTTCGCAAGGTGCCGGTGGCGCCGTACGTGATCCGTTACGCGATGAAGTTCAGCCGGCTGACGCGCAAGGACAAGGATAAAGGGGACATTCCTGATTTCATCCGCGACTACGTCACCTGGGGCGCCGGCCCGCGAGCGACGCAGAACCTGGTGCTGGGCGCCAAGGCCCGCGCGGTGCTACACGGACGCTACTACGTGTCGTGCGAGGACATCCGCGCCGTGGCGATCCCGGTGATGCGGCACCGCATCATCACCAACTTCAACGCCGAGGCCGAAGGGATCAAGCCGGAGGACATCGTCAAGCGGCTGATCGAGATCATCCCGCGCGATCCGAACGAAGAGGCGCTGGCGCAGGGGAAGCCGGCGGCGACGGCGGCGCCGGTGGCGGTGGGGGCGAAGTGACGCCGCTTGCGGCTTTGAGAAATCGCGAGGGTTCATCATGGCAACCGAATCACAGATTGTTCCGGCTCCAGTCGCGGCGTCCCCGGCGGGTCGTGTATCGGCTTCTGCGCCTGGTGACGACTTTCCCTATCCGCCCGACAACTTGCCGGAAACGGATGGTGTTCCCTTGGAATCCGACTGGCATCGCCTCGCGATCGCATTGCTCATCGAATCGATCCGCTGGTCGTGGCGCGATCGAAGCGACTACTACGTCGGCGGCAACATGTTCGTCTATTTCAGCGCCCAGCAGGTGCGCAATCAGGACTATCGCGGGCCCGACTTTTTTTTCGTCCAGGGCGTACGAGCCGACCCCGCCCGTGAGACTTGGACGATTTGGAACGAGGGCGGCAAGTATCCGGACTTCATCATTGAGTTGTTGTCAAAGACAACTCGACAAGAAGACCTGACGACCAAGAAAGACCTCTACGACACGACCTTCCACCTGCGGCAATATTGTTGCTACGACCCGGCGACCAAGGAGCTGCTGGGTTGGCAGCGGGCCAGCGGCAAGTTTGAACCGATGGTCAACAACGAGAAGGGTTGGTTGTGGATCGAGGACATGCAGCTTTGGCTTGGAGTATGGCACGGGGTTTACCACGGCTTGGAGGCGGAGTGGCCTCGATTCCACGATCCCAAAGGAAATGTCCTACCAACGCGTGGAGAAGACGAACATCGGCTCGCCGAAGTAGCTGGTCTGCGTGCTGACGCCGAGAAGCAGCGCGCCGACGCTCTGGCGGCTGAACTGGCCAAACTGAAGGCGCAACTCGATCCGAAACAGTGAAACGCGACACCCAATCATCACACCGGGTCTCCACGTGGCCAAAAAATCCAAGACCGACTCCACCACCGACCCGCAGCGCTACCTCGACCCGCTCACCCTCGCCAAGGTGCGCGGCCTGGAGCTCAAGGCGCGGCTCATCGTCGAGGGCTACCTGTCCGGCATGCACAAGAGCCCGTACCACGGCTTTTCCGTCGAGTTTGCCCAGCACCGCGAGTACGTGCCCGGCGACGACATCAAGCACATCGACTGGAAGGTGTATGGCCGCACCGGGCGGTTCTACCTCAAGCAGTACGAGGAAGAAACCAACCTGATCTGCTGGATCCTGTTCGACATCAGCGAGTCGATGAAGTACGGCTCGACCGAGGTGACCAAGTACGACTACGCCTGCATGGCGGCCGCCGGATTGGCGTACCTGGTGCTTGGACAGTCGGACAGCGTCGGCTTCATCACCTTCGACGACGAGATTCGCAGCTTCCTCAAGCCGTCGAGCCAGCCGTCGCAGCTCAAGCAGATGATCAACATGCTGAACGAAGGCGGCGGCCGCGAAAAGTCGCGCATGGGCCCGCTGTTCCACGAGCTGGCCGAGCGGATCGCGCGGCGGTCGATCATCTTCGTGCTCAGCGACATGTTCGACGAGGTCCCGGAAATCCTCACCGGCTTCAAGCACCTGCGGCACCGGCGCCACGAAGTGGTGCTGTGGCACATCCTGGACGGGGCCGAGCTGACCTTCCCGTTCCAGGAATCGACCCTGTTCCGCGGGCTGGAACAGTATCCCGAGCTGCTCACCGAGCCGCGCTCGTTGCGCGACGGCTACCTGCAGCAGATCGAGACGTTCATCCACGACCTGAAACGCGGCTGTCGCGATCAGAACATCGATTATGTACAATTGAGGACGGACACGCCGCTGAACGTGGCGTTGTCGAGTTATCTGGCGCATCGCATGACTCGGTCCAAGTAAGGTGAACCATGCAGATTCATCAGGATCCGGCGCCGCTGCGAATCGACGAAAGCGGCCAGCAAGACATGAAGCGACGTCTGTCCCAGCACAGAGCCCAGCCGGAACAGGCCAATGTTGCGCCTGCTCAGTGACGCACGATTTGACGACGATGCCGGGACATATGTACGAACGGGTCGCCGCGAAAATGGCTGCACCAGGCGTCTTCGTGTTCAAGGAGCAAGAAGTTGTCGGCGGAACGATTGACATGATCGAAATCCTCAACGATTGCACTTCAGCGGACGAATGGAGAGATCGTGCTGTGATCTTCCCGTGGTGATACGTTGCGGGGCCAGTAAATGATGCTCTTTGCTTTCTTTGGACTATGGGGAACAGTCGCCGTCGGCGCCGGCGCCGTCTCGGTGCCGATCATCATCCATCTTTTGAATCGCCGCCGCTATCGCATCGTCACCTGGGCGGCGATGCGGTTCCTGCTCGCGGCGCAGAAACAGAACACGCGCCGGCTGCGGCTCGAACAGCTCATTTTGCTCCTGGTCCGCGTCGGCGTCATCGCCCTGGTCGTCTTTGCCATGGCCGCCGTGATGCCGTGGGCGGAAAACGTCTGGGCCTACTTCTGGCCCGAAGGCGGCCGGCCGGGCGCCCAGCTCGGCGCCCGCATGCACCACGTCATCGTGCTCGACGGCTCGCTGAGCATGAACCTGTCGGCCGAGGGTCAGCCGTTGTTCGAGCGGGCCCGGCAACTGGCCATCGCCAAGATCAAGCAATCTCCCGCCGGGGACGGGTTCAGCGTCCTCCTGGTGCGCGACAACCCCGCCTGGATCGTGGGCGAGGCGTCGCACCACGCCGGCCGGGTCATTCGCGAGGTGGAGGCGATCCGCGCCGGCCACGGCAACTCCGCCCTGGCCCCCACGTTGAACATGGTCAGCGCCAAGCTGTCCGAAGCCTCGGGCCGGTTCCCGTCGCAGACTGTTTACTTCTTCACCGACCTGCAGCGCACGACCTGGGCCGGACTGCCGCCGAGCGACCCGGCGCCGGACGGCGACAGTAAGGCGAAGACGCCGTGGCAGGACATCCAGGAGCGCGCCCGCACGGTGTTTGTCGATGTCGGCCGCGACGACGTCGACAACGTCGCGGTTGCCGACTTGTCGATCGATGAGCCATTCGTGACCACCGGCATGGAAGCGCCGATCACGGCGGTGATTCAACATTTCGGCAAGGAGAAGAGGACCAACGTTCGCGTCGAGCTGCTGGTGGGCAAGGCGCGCGAGGCGGGCGGCGATGCGGCGCTGAGCCCGCGCGTGGTCGGCCACGAGCTGGTCCCTGAGCTGCGGGCGGGGGACCGTTCGCAGCTCGGCTTCCGGTACAAGTTTCCGGAACCGGGCACGTACGCCGTGCAAGTGCGCGTCGAAGGCGACGACCTGGAGCTGGACAACGTCCGCTCCGCGGTGGTCACCGTGAAGGACACGATCCCGGTGCTGCTGGTCAACGGCAAGCCGTCGCTGGACCGCTTCGACCAGGCCACGGAGTATGTGCGCCTGGCCTTGAACCCGTGGCCACGCGGCGCCGAGCCGAAATGGGCGCCGCTGCGGCCGCGCGTGGTCAAGGCTTCGCTGTTCCCCGACGTGCCCGAAGACGAGCTGCTGAATTACGACCTGATCTGCCTGTGCGACGTCGGCCAGTTCGGGCCGGGCGATCTGCGCCGGCTGGACGCCCACGTGCGCCGCGGCGGCGGCCTGATGATCGCGCTGGGCGGCAACGCGCTGGACAACCTCGACGTCTACAACCGCCTGTTCTTCAAGAACGAGTATGGCTTGTTGCCGGCGCAGCTCTTCAAGAAAGTGGCGGCGCCGGCGGAACACTTCTTCTCGCTCAATGCCCAGGAAGACCAGTTCCTCGAGCCGCCGCTGCGCGCCTTCAAGAACGACGACGACCGCATCAGCTTGAAGACCGGCCGGTTCCGCATGTACGTCGAGGCCAAGCCGGCCGGCGACGCCAAGGCGCGGACGGTGATGACCTTCATGCCCGAGCTCGCCGTGGGCGCCGAAGTCGAGTTCGACAAGTCCCTGGCGACCAGCGATCCGGCGATCCTCGAATGGAACCCGCCGCTGGGCAAACAGCCCCTGGGCAAGCAGCCGCTGGGCAAGCAGGACGCCGGCAAGGGCAAGCTCAAGGGCCAGCCCGCGGCCCGCTATCGCGGCAAGGTGGTCCTCGTGACGACCACGTTGAACATGGACTGGAACACCTGGCCCGGTTCGCCCAGCTTCGGCGCCATGATGCAGGAGCTGGCGCGGCTGGCCGTCGCCGGCCGGCTCCGCGAGCACGCCGCTCACGTCGGCGCCATCCTCGAGGAGTTCTTGCCCGCCGCCGGCGGCGAGCTGGACGCCGCCATCCAATACCCGGAGACCATCCCCGCGATCAAGCCGCAGAAGACGCGCACGCAACTGGTCGAGGACACGAATGTCTTCCGCTGGGCGGACACCGATGTCAGCGGGCTGTACCGCGTCGTGCTGGGGAGCGGCCCGCAGGAGATCCCGTTCGCGGTCAACGTTCCGGCCACTACGCCGGACCAGCGCGGCAGCGAAAGCAACCTGGCGCGCGTGGACAAGGCCAAGCTGAGCGAGCTGTTCCAAGGCTGGAACTTCCAACTGGTCCGCGACGCGCGCGAGGCCATCGTCGGCGGCGGACCGGTCAACCTCGACGCCAAGGACGTTCGCGAGCCCATCGGCCCGGACATCGCCTACTGGGCGCTCTTGCTCGTGCTGGTGCTCTTGTTCGCGGAGGTCATCCTCGCCTGGCGATTCGGCCATTTCAGCGCCGTCCACGGCGCCGGTTCCGAGCCGTCGACCAGCCTGGTCATGCCCAGCGCCGTCGCCATCATCGCCGGGACGCTGTTCGTCATTCTCGGCTTCGTGCTGGTCCACGCCCTGGCCACCGGCGATTTCCTCGGTTTCTTGCCGCGCATCCTCCGCAACTGGGTCGAACGGCTGGTCGGCGCCCCGTCGGCGCCGGCGGGCGAGGAATCGCGCTGGGAGCTCGGCGGCCGGCCGGTGTTCTTCGACGGCATCCATGACGGCTGGTATCTCGGCTTGCTCGGCGTCGCCGCGGTCGCGCTGGTGTTTTTCACGTATCGCGCGGAAGGTCCGGCCGTCAACCGCGTCTACAAGCTCCTCCTCGGCGGCCTGCGCGTGTTCCTCATCTGGCTCGCCCTCGGCGTCTTGCTGCCGCAGCGCGACTGGCGCATCGACCGCCAGGGCTGGCCGGACGTCGTGGTGCTCATCGACACCTCGGCCAGCATGGGCGAGGCCGACCACTATCAGAACGATGCGCTGCGCGAGCGGATCAAGCAGCTCGGCGAGATGATGCAAAAGCCCCTCAAGGAGCGCTTGCCGGCCCGGATCGCGCAGCTCGAAGCGGACATCGAGACGAAGCGGCCGCACGCGGACGATAGCCCCGAAGCCAAGACCGAATTCGAGAACCTGGAAAAGCGCGTCAAGGACTACCGCCGGCAGCTCGAGCATCTCAACTCGCCGAGCTGGCGGCCGACGCGCCTGCAGATCGTGCAGGGGCTTCTGGCGCAGGCCGAGAACGACTGGCTCAAGCGGCTGGTGAACCAGCGGCGCATGAAGGTGCACGTCTACCAGCTCGACATGCAAGGCCGGGCCATCAAGCTCAGCGACAAGGAGGGCGCCGCCGGCGAGATCACCGAGCTGAGTCCGGCCATGATCGACCGCGCCCACCGCGCGGTCGTCGGCCTCGAAGCCGAGGGGACGGAGAGCCGGCTGGGGACCGCGCTGCGGCAGGTGATCGATCAATACCGCGGCGCCGCCCTGTCCGCCGTTGTCATGCTCACCGACGGTGTGACCACGCGCGACGAGACCATCGGGCAGGTCGGCGAGTACGCGGCCCAGAAAGCGATCCCCTTGTTCTTCGTCGGCATCGGCGACGACCACGAGGTCCGCGACTTGAAGCTGCACGATCTGGTGGTGGACGACGTGGTGTATCTCAACGATCGCGTGGTCTTTGAGGCGCGGATGACGGGCAAGGGCTACAAGAAAGACTCGCCGCCGTTTTCGGTGTTGCTCAAGGTCAAGGAGAACGACGGCAAGGAGACAATCCTGGATCGAGTGCCGGTGAAGGTCAACCCGCAAGGCAAGGCGGAGCGTTTCCGGCTCGCCCACAAGGTGGACAAGGTCGGCCGCAAACAATTCATCATCGAAATCGAGGCGCCGAAGCCGCAGCCCGGCGAAAAGAACCAGCACCCGGTGACGCCGCGGCTCGAACGGACCATCGAGGTGATTGACGCCAAGATGATCAAGGTGCTGTACGTGGAAGGCCAGCCGCGCTACGAGTTCCGCTACGTGAAGTTCCTGCTGGAGCGCGAAAGCCCCGACGCCAAGAAGAACAAGAGCGTCGATCTGAAGACGTATCTGGTCGATGCCGATCCGGATTTCGCCCAGACCGACAAGACGGCGTTGCCCGCCTTTCCGCCGACGCAGGCCGAGCTCAGCCAGTTTGACGTGATCATCCTGGGCGACGTGGACGCGGCGAAACTGGGCATGCAGAACATGCAGAACCTGGTCGATTTCGTCCGCGGCGAGGACGCCAAGGGCAAGAAGCTCGGCAAAGGCGGCGGCGGCCTGCTGCTGATCGCCGGCGCCCTCTACAACCCGCACTCGTACAAGGACACGCCGCTAAAAGATGTTATCCCGATCGAGCCGGGCACCCGGCCCGTCGAGGGGCCGGTCCACGACAAGAAGCTGCGTCTGGAGCTGACGCCGATGGGCCGCATGCACCCCGTCTTCCGCTTCAGCTCCAACGACAATGACAACATGGGGATCATGCAGCGGTTGGCGCCCTTGTATTGGTGGTCGGGCGGCTACCGCCTCAAGCCGCTGGCCGAAGTGCTGGCCGTGCATCCGGAATTGAAGGGCGACCCGCGCGATCCGGCGGGGCACGACGGCCGCTTGCCCCTGGTGGTCCAGCAGTTCGTCGGCGCCGGCCGCAGCCTGTTCTTCGGCTTCGACGAGACCTGGCGCTGGCGGTTGCGCGAGGATGAAGTCCATTTCAACAACTTCTGGATTCAAACCGTGCGCTACCTGGCCCGCGCCCGGCCGACCCGGACCGACCTGCGGCTCGACCGCCAGACGCCGTACCGCCTGGGCGAGCCGATCAAGGTCACTGTGCGTTTTCCGGACAGCACGCCGATCCCCGGCATCACCGACACCAAGGCGCCCAAGGGCGAAGTGAAGGTGGTGGTGGAATACCGGCCCCCGGCGAAGCAAGACGTCCAGCCTGAGGCGGAAGTGCAGACGATCCAGCTCGCGAAGCTGGAAGGAAGCTGGGGCACCTTCGAGCACGTGCTGGGCCGGACGCGCGAGGGGAAGTATCGCTTCCGGCTGATGGCGCCCGACGTGAGCAAGTTCCAGCCCGACGGCGAAAAACCCAGCGCGGAGGCGACCGTCGAATTGCCTCCGGGCGAATTGGATCGGCTGCGCATGAACCAGCTCGAGATGACCCAGGCCGCCGAGGCCACCCAGGGCAAGTTCTTCTCGGTGACGGACGCCGACGACCTCGTGAGCGAGCTGCCCAGCGGCTTCCAGATTGCCGTGGGATCGGGGGCCAGTGCCAGCAGCAGCGGCGGCGTCGCCGAATTCCAGCCGGGAGGCCGCGTCTCCCTCGGCTCGCCGATGCCGGCCGTCAAGCTGTGGAATCAATGGTGGATCTTCGCGATCATCATGTTCCTGCTGACGTCGGAGTGGCTGCTAAGGAAACGGAAGCACCTGTTGTAGTGAGTGGTGAGCGGTGAGTGGTGGCAAGTCATCGGGGAGACGTCATGAAGACTGCGGCCTATTCGACCCTCGGCACGCCGGCGCAGCATGGCGGCTGCACCTTTCAAGCGATCCAGGTCAAGCTCGACGTGGCCGGCGCCCTCGCCGATTGCCCGCTGCATGATGTCGCCGGCAATCCGCCGCCCGCCGTGCTCCGTCTAGCCTTCGAGAAGCAGTATGACGCCGCCTGGGTCCGGGCCCGGCTGCCGCGCGTGTTTGGCTTTGCCCCGGTGTTCGTCGAAGAAACGGAATGCGCGCTGCTCGACGTCGCGTTCGTCGCCGCGCCGGACCAAGGCGAACCGGTCCCGTTCGTCTGCGGCGACCATCATGGCCGGGCCTGCCTGTTCTTCAAGACCGACGGCCCGGAGATCGCCGCGCGGCAGCGGATCGCGGCGGCGTTCTGGGCGCTGCTCCTGGCCAACCCGGACGATCTCGCCGATTTCGAACAGATGGTCTATCACGAGCCGAGCGAGATGTGGCTCAAGATCGGTTGCCTGCGCGGGACGTTGTATTGCGAAGAGGCGGGGGATTGATTGGCAACCGTGGATTGAATTTCCAAGTCCACATGCAGCGTGAAGCGTTGTTGGCGCGCTACCCGAGTGATACGATGAGTGGGCGCTTTCCAGTTGCCGAGGGGCAATGATGGACCGGGAGGCACGGGGCGTAAGCCCGACGTGGACGCGAGGCAGTCGCGGACGTGGGACACCGGCCAAGCGAGGGATGCTGTCACGTCGGGCTTACGCCGCGACGCTCGCCGGCTGACGGACGGGCGCACACAGGCGGAGTGGATGCGCTCCCAAGGCGTGGGAAAAAGTCAGGCGCCGAACAACAAACTCGATTTAGGAGCGGCCATGCACTCCTTGCAACATCGTCTCGCCTCCGTTCGCCGCCGCTGGCGGTTCATGGTCCTGGTGCGCGGCGTCGGCGCCCTTGCCGCCGTCGTCATCGGTTCGGCGGCGCTGCTCGGCTTGCTCGATTACGCCCTGCACCTGCCGAGCCTGGCGCGGGCCTACGGCTTGGTCGCGATCCTCGCCGGGGCCGGCTACGTTGCGTTCCGCTGGCTGGTGGTCCCGTTCTGGCGGCGCTGCGACGACCTGTCCCTCGCCATCCAGATCGAAGACGCCTATCCCGAATTGAACGACGCCCTCGCCAGCACCGTCCAGTTCCTCGAACAGGACGTCCCCGGCTCCCCCAGCATGCGCCAGAAGGCCGTCGATCGCGCCATGGACGCCACCGCCGACCTCGATTTCGGCCGCATCCTCGATCGCCGTACCATGCTGTGGTGCACCCTGGCCATGCTCGCCGCCCTCGCCATCGGCGGCCACTTCGCCTGGAATTACCCCGACCTGACCCGGACCGCCGCCCTCCGCCTCGCCGAGCCGTTCGGCTACCACACCTGGACGCGAATCAACCTGGAACCGCCGCCGACCAAGATCGCCGTCGGACAACCGTTCCCCGTGCGCGGCCAGGTCGAAGGCATCATCCCCACGCAGGTTCGCTTTGAAATCGAAGGTCTCAACCCCAGCGACAAGAAGTTCGAGAAGCGCTCCGAAAAAGTGGCCCCGCTGAAGATCGACCCGCAGACCCGCGTCGGCAACCTGGTGACCGCCCTCGACGTGACCCAGCACAAGGGCAAGTTCCGCTTCCGCGTCCTGGGCAACGACGGCCGTTATCCGTTGGAGAAGAACTGGCACGAAGTCGAAGTGGTGCCGCCGCCGGCGTTCGTCGATCTGGGCGGCAAGCCGTCGCCGCAGGTGACGCTGTTCCCGCCCGAATACACCGATCTCCCGTCGCCGCAGCCGTTGTCGCCGGGAACCAGGCACCTGGAGTTCATCCAGGGAACGCAAGTGTTGTTCGAGGCCGCGGTCGACCGCAAGCTCCTGGCCGCGTGGATCGAGGTGCGGCCGCTCGATCCGCAAGTGCGCGTCGGTCCGCTGCTGGGCCTCTTGGGTCAGACGCAGCCTTTGGACATGGCCAGCCGCGTCGCCGTGCACGGGGCGTTCGCGGGCCGGCATGTCGCGGCGCTCGACGAGTCGGGCACGGTGCTGCGCGTGGCGTTTCAACCGTGGGTCAGCGGCTCCTACATTCTTCACCTGGTCGACGAGGCCGGGCTGGTGAAAGACTATGAAGCCGACCTGCGCGTCAATCCCGACCCGGTGCCGATCGTGCAGATGCAGCGGCCGGGCGCCACCATGAACGTGCTTCCCGACGCCGCGGTCGTGTTCAAGCTGATCGCGGAAGACGACCTGGCGCTGCGCACGGTCTACCTGGAATACCGGCGCGTGGACACGGAAGAGAAGTCGATCGACGCGCCGCGCAAGCTCGTCCTGTACGACCCGGCCCAGATCGCCTGGATGATGGGCCGGGCGTTGCCCAATGCCGCGCTCTTGCCGTGGCCGATGCCGGAGCTGCGCCTGCGGCCCAAGCGATTGGAGCTCGATAAGGTCTGGGCCCTGAACCGCCGGTTCAAGGAGGGCGAGGTCCTGCTGATCCACGGCGGCGGGCTCGATTTCTGCAATGTCATCGTGCCGCGCGAGCCGGGCCGCAGCCCGCTCATCCGGCTGCGGATCGTCGGCAAGGGCGAGCTGGCCCGGATCATCGACGACGGCCTGGGCGAAGCCCAGCAGGAATTGGTCCGCATCCAGAAGATGCAGCAGGAAGCCATCGACCTCGTCAAGCAGATCGACAAGGCCAAGGAGCCGCAGCAGAAGCTCGACCGTCTGATCGAGGCGGAACAGGTCCAGAAGCAGATTCAGGAACGCATCGGCAACCGCCCCGACGAGGGCCTGCGCGACAAGCTCGGCAAGCTCGACCAGCTCATCAAGGACAACAAGCTGCCGCCGACCGAGATCAACGACCAGGTGAAGGGCTTGCTGCAAGACCTCAACCGGCTCAGCCAGGAAGACATGGCGAAGATCGAGCAGGCGCTGAATGAATCGCGCAAAGAGCTCACGAAGCCCGATGCGAAGACGCCCGATGCGAAGACGCCCGAATCGAAAAAGTCCGATGCGAAGAAACAGGGGCCGCTCGACAAGGCCAAGCAGCTCCAGCAGGACGCGAAGGACACCATCGACGAGATGACGCGGCGGCTGGACAAGTGGGCCGACCTGAACTCGATCAAGTTCACGCTGCGCGAGCTGATCCAGGAGCAGAAGCGGGTCGCCAAGGAGACGGAGGCGGTCAAGAAGGAGGCGCAAGCCAAGCAGCCGAAGGGCGAGCAGAAGGGCGAGCCAAAGGGCGACGAGAAGGGCGACCGCAAGAAGGCCGACGAAATCAAGGACGCGATCAAGGGCCAGATCGAGGCCCAGAACCAGATCGCCAACAAGGCCGATGCCCTGCAGGGTCAAATGGAAAAAGTGCTGGGCAAGCAGGCCAAGGACAACAAGGAATTCAAGGACATCGGCGCCAAGCTCAAGAAGACGGGCCGCATCGAGGACGACAAGGAGCGGGCGAATGCCCTGCGCGAGCTGGCCAAGGAGACCCGCGACGCGGCCGCCCGCCAGGAGGAGGACGACGCCAAGACGGCGCTTCAGCAGCTCGCCAAGGAGATGGAGGCGGCCGCCAACCAGATGGACAAGGGCAAGATGTCCGACGAGGCGCAGATGGAATTTCAGAAGCAGGCCCAGAAACAGCTCCGGCAGGCCCAGAACGCCGCCACGCCGCAGCAGGTCAAGAACCTGCAGGAAGCGGTCGAGATCGGCAAGGACGCCAAGGTGGCCGAGAAGATCGAAAAGGCCAACGACGCCCTCGGCAAGGATAAGAAACCGGACTTCGACAAGGCCTGCGAGAATCAGGACGCCGCCATCAAGGCGATGGAACGGCAGCTCGCCGCTCTCGACGGCCGCAACGACGACGGTCTGGACCGGCTGCAGAAGAAGCAGAAGAGCCTCGCCAAGGCGGGCGCGGACGCCGAGGCGCTCGGCAAGAAAACGCAGAACGCCAAGAACGTCAAGGATCCGAAGGAGAAGGCCGAGGAGCTGCGCAAGGCCGCCAAGGAGGCCCGCGATCAGGCCCGCGACCTGCAGCGTCTGCAGGAGGAGCAGGCCGCCAAGGACCTGAAACGCGCCGCTCAGGCCCTCGAGGATGCCGCGGAGAAGGCGGAGCAGGGCATGCCCAACGAGGCCGACGAATTGGCCCGCGAGGCCGACGAACGCATCGAGGAAGCCAGGAAGAAGATCGAGCAGATGGAAGAAGAGCTGGCTCGCGAGCAACTGGCCCGGATCGCCGACCGGCTCAAGGGCCTGAAGGAGCGCCAGGACACCGCCATCGAGCGCACCAGGGAGCTGCACCAAAAGGCGGCGACGGGCCGCAACTGGTCGCGCGGCCTGCGGCAGACTCTCGACGGCGACACCACGACGCAGGAAGGCCTGGCCGAGGAGACCCGCAGCCTGCAGGAGAAGATCAAGGAAGCGAAAGTCTTCGAGCACATCATGGACAAGGCGGCCAAGGCCATGGACAAGGCCGCCCTGGCCATGACCGAGCGCAAGAAACAGTTCGACGCGCGCAAGACGCCATGGAGCGACGACGACGCCAAGGACGAGGAGCGCCGCCAGGCCGAGATCGTCAAGCTGCAAACCCAGGCGGCCCAGCGTCTGCAGCGGCTGCTCGACGCGCTGAAGGAAGAGCCCCAGGCCGCCCAGCAACCCATGGAGCAAAAGCCGATGGACGGCGGCGGCGAACAACAAGGCGGCATGCGGCCGCCCGGCGACGGCATCCCGCCCTTGGCCGAGCTGAAGGCGCTCAAGGCGGAGCAGATGGAAGTCAACGAGCGGACAAAAGAGTTTGCCCAGCGGCATCCCAACGTGGATAATCTGAATAATGAAGAGCGCCGCGAGCTGACCGAGCTGGAGGCGGAGCAGCGGCGGCTCCGCGAGATCTTCGCCGGCATGACCACCGACAAGAAGGGAGAACGCCCATGACGCGCCTTCTCGGCATCACCATCCTGACCATGGCCTGCGCCGTGGCCCTCCTGGGCGCCCAGGGCGTGTCGCGGCCCGCCAAGAAAGATGACGCGGCGAAGAAGGGCGAGGCCAAGGCCGACCCGGCCAAGGCTGACCCGGCCAAGGCCGATCCCGCCAAGGCCGACCCGAAAGGCGGTCCGGCGAAGAAGGACGAGTTGCCGGCCGCGCCCAGCGGCGAGAAGCCCGAGGAGATCATCAAACGGCTCAACGAGAACTTCGAGAAATCGGAGGACAAGCTCGCCAAGCTCGACCCGCGCGAAGAGACGCAGAAGATCCAGGACCGGATCGTCAAGGACCTCGACGAGCTGATCAAGCAGCAGCAGAACAACCAGAACAACAGCGGCGGCGGTGGGGGGGGTGGCGGCGGCGGCGCCAGCGGCAAGAGCGGCGCCTCGAGCGGGTCCTCCGGCAAGGGGGGCTCGTCGGGCAAGGGCGGCTCGTCGGGCAAAAGCGCATCTAGCCAGAGCGCCGGCAACCAGAAGGGCGGCGGCAACGGCAAGGACAAGAAAGGCGGCGAGCAGAACGCCGGCAACCAGAAGGACCAGAAGGACAAGGGCGGCGGCAAGAACGGCGCCGGCAAGGACAAGGAGCAATCCGCCAAGAACGGCGACGGCAAGGACGGCAAGGGGAAAGACGGCAAGGGCGGTGGCGGCGGCGGCGCCAACAAGGACGACCCGAAGAATTATACCATCGCCGACCTGCACCGCGACGTCTGGGGCCACCTCCCGCAGAAGCAGCGCCAGGAAATGGAAATCTACGGAAAGCAGCGATTCCTGCCCAAGTACGAAGACCTGCTCCGCCAGTACTACCGCACGATCTCCGAAGGCGACCGGCGGCGGGACGATTAGGGTCAGGGATCAGGAGCGTCGCAATCAGTTCGGAATTGTGTTGACTTCATCGCCGCAAGGCGCGACCATGTGACCGTCGGCAAGGAGTCGTCCACATCTCGGACTTCCCGTATTCAGGAAAGGACTTCTCCATGCGTCATTTCAAACGGCCTTGGATCGTCGCGAGCGCGGTGGCACCTGGAAGTGGCCAATTCCACTTCATTGGAGAAAAGCCGGCTCCGACGATCAAACCGGAAAAAAATACGCGACTGGGAATCAAGAATGGTCTTCGACAGCAGAAGGCCGATGCACTATCTTCAAAACTACATCAGGGAATTATTCGAGGGATCCGGGGGATGCCTCGACTAAGCCCGAGCACTGGGTCGACCCATGATCCTTCGTCGGAGAATCTCTAGCTTTGTTGCATTGCTTTTTCTCCAGCCTGCCTCAGCCAGTTGCATTGCATCGTCAGATGAGCGCCCAGGCGGCGAGGTGGCCGCTCACGTGCGCGAACTGCGCGCCGCGAAGAACCTTCTTGGTCTTCGAGAACTTGGCGAGCGCCTTAAAGCAGATTGGCTGCAAGAAAAACAAGCCGAGTGCTTCCGGAACATTTCCGAAATCTGTAGCGCTCTTAACTCAATGGGATTATCCGATCCAAGCGTTCATGACTTCGTTCGCGATCTGGCGGTGTGTGCGCTTGACTCATCGGCCAATAAGCCGGCAGAGCCGGCTTTGCGGTTGCTCTTGGCTCTCTATGGTGACGCAGACTATTCAGCAGGAAGGGTGACAGGCGAGGAATGGATTAAGGAACGGAGGACGCGGATCCAACGATGGCTAAGGGAATGGAAATCGATTCGGGCAAAGATAGTTGTGTTGAAGACCTCGTCCGGGCCGTTCTTCATCCAAGTTTCACCACCAGTGGAAACAGGCTTGCCGGCTGGAGTGAGCCCAGCGGCCATTAGAGATCCAGTCTTGCGGAAGCGATATGAAGAAGCAATCAGGCGGAATTTTGAAAACGCGAATGCGTTTCGAGAACAGGATGATCTCGAAGAAGTCGAAAAACGTCTAGCAAAAACCGCGAAGCGCTACATCGTGGAAGCGTACTCTAAGCCTCCATTCGCCACCGAGGAACTTGATGCAGTCTTGCAAGAATTCGGTGTGGACAAGTCCAGTCGCGACGCTATTGTTGCGGAAACAAGGCGGGGGGTTGCGGCTCGGATCGAACGAGACGCCAAACTCGCCAAGCTCGCTCCGAAAAAGGGCTATCTGGACATGACCCCCACCACCGGTCTCGGCGCCGATCCGCGCCTCCGTGCCAAGGTGAAGGCCAACTTCGCCTCGCCATTGGCGGAACAAGTGTTGGACGTATTGCGCAAAGCGACCGGCGTCACGCTCACCCGCGCCGACGACATCCAAAACAAGTACTACGTCGCCGGCAGCTACAGCTTCAACGGCCACCCGGCCTGGCAAGTCATGGAGATGCTGGCCGCCTCCAAGTACGTCCAAGGCAAATGGGAAACCGACGGCGACGGCTACCGCCTCGTCCGCAACGGCAACCCCGT
>JAKEET010000149.1 GCA_022616435.1 Gemmataceae bacterium | reverse complement strand
GTTTTCGAACCTTCCGCGCTGCAGAAACCGCGTTATTTCACAAGCTGGGTGCCTTGCCTGAATCCGAACTCACCCACAGATTCGTGTGACGAGGCAAAAATTTTGACGTGGTGACGCAGTTGCCGACGGAAGCATCGAAGGGATTCAGCGACAGGGCTAGGATTTGCCGCCCTTGTTCTTCTGGTTCAGCTGCAGCGCCCGGTTCCGGCCGTTGCGGGCCGCGAAATCGTTGGGGAATTCACGCAGCGCGGCCTCGAAGTGGCCGATGGCATCGCCGTAGCGGCGGGCGTTCATGGCCGCGGTCGCATTCGCCATCGCCTCCGCGTAGTCCGCCTGGCGATCGACCGTCGGCGCTTGCGGATGGTGGCGCATGGCCTTCAGGGCCGCACGCAATTCGACAGCTGCGTCGGCGTAACGCTGCGACTTCAACAACTGAAAGCCGATGGTTGCCCGGCGCTCGAATTCCTTGCGTCGCCCCGCGTCGGCCTCGAAGCCCTGTTGCGCGTCGCGCAAGCCCTGGAGGGCGGCGAAATCGCCGGGCGCCGCGCGCAGCGCTTCGTTGTAGGCCACGATGGCATCCGCGTACTGCTTGAAGCTCATGGCCCGCCCGGCCGCGTCCATCGCCCGGAAGTAGATGTTCTGGTTCTCCTGCGCCAGCTCCGCCTGGCGCAAGGCCCGCGCCGCGGCCTCGTCGGTGGGAAACAGGCGGGTCGCTTCCCGGAACGCCAGCGCCGCCTCGCCGAACCGGCCGGCCTGGCCGGCGGCGTTGCCCCGCAGCATCCACGCGGCGTATTCGGTCTTCGTCTGCTTCAAGGCTTTTTGGGCATCCTCGATCCCCTCCTGCGCCGTCGCATCGTTGGGGAAGAGCCGCAGCGCCCGCTGATAGGCTTTTTCCGCGTCCTCATAGGATTTGGCCTTCATCGCGGTGGTCGCTTGCTCCAGAAGCCGCTGAAACTCCTTTTGCTTCTCGGCCCGGTTCATCAGGCCGTCGAGCTGCTTTTCCGCCTCGCGCTGGAACTGCTGGGCGATCGGATCATCGGGGACGACGCGCTGGGCGCTCATGAAGTCGCGGATGGCGTCCGCATACCTGCCGGCCTTCATGGCCGCCTTGCCCGCGAGGATGAGCTGCTCGTACTCGGCGATGCGCTTCTGATCGAGCTGATCGCGCTGCAACGCGGCCCGGGCGGCGATCAGGCCCTGCGTCGCCTCGGCCAGCGACGGATTCTTGTCCACGGCCAGCTTGAACAGGTCCACCGCGGCCGCGTACTGTTTCTCGTCCAGGGCGCCCTGTCCCTTCTTGACGAGCTGCAGCGCGTCCGCGCGTTTCTTGTCGTCGTCCAGCTTGGCCTGGCGCTGCTTGCCGAGCCCGGCCTGCGCTTCGCTCAGCTTTTGACGGGCGTCGGCGTCGTCGGGAGACAACTTGACGGCCTCGGTGTACGCCGACACGGCTTCGTCGAAGCGCTGGCTGTTGAGCGAGGTGCCGCCTTCGATCATCAGGCGAATGAAATCCTGGCGGCGCTTGTCGTCGTTATCCTTCTCGTCGACAGGCGGCGTCCCTTCCGTTTCCTTCACCACGGTTTCCTTCACCACGGCGACGGGCACGGGCGGTGCGGCCGGCGGGGGCGGCTGGCGCGTGAACACGATCGCCGCGATGACGCCGCCGCCGACCAGCAAGATGGACGCGATCACGCCGATGGCCAGCCACGGCGAGGTCCGCGTCGCGATCAGGGAGGCCGCCACCTGGGGTTCGGGCTGGGCTTCGGGCGCGGCGGCGGGGATCTTTGGTTGCGGAATGGCCGCGGTGATTCCCGTCGAGGCGACCTGGAACCGCTCGTGGCATTCCGGGCAGGCGACGGTCCTGGTTTCGGCGGGCAGCTTGTTGGCTTTGAGGCTGGCGTGGCAGCGTGGGCAGGTGATGTAAACGGACATGGCCGAAACCTCAGCGGGCAGAGGAGTTGCTACAATAGGCCGTAATTGGGCCTGGTACGTTGTTCAGCATAAAACGCTTGGCCCGGCACAACTTGCGCGAGCGGTGAACCTTCATGGAATCAGCGGAATCAACCAAGCCCGCCGCCACACCCGTCACGCCGACGCGCCGGGGGCGGCGCTGGTCCGTGTACCTCTTCGCGGCCGTCGTCCTGCTCGTGGGCGCTCCCACTCTATTGTACCAGGGGCTCAAGTGGCATTCGGCGAACCAGGCCGAGTCGATCATGGCCGAGCTGGACCGCGTCGATCCGCACTGGCGGCTCGACGATCTCGAAGCCCAGCGCGAAACCTTGGACGATGACAACAATTCGGCACTGCTCGTCACGAAGATCGTGCGCATGGGGGGCGGCGGCCGCACCAGCCGTCCCGCGTTCTACGAGCAGTTCGAGGATGTGGGGCCGGCGCATGAGCTGAACGCCCTGCAGATCCAACTGCTGCGCGACGCCTACGAGAAGATGGAGGACGCGCTGGCGGAAGCTCGCAAGTTGAAAGACATGCCCAAGGGGCGGTTTCCGATCCGCTACGCGGAGGACTTCTTCTCGACAATCCTGGCCGACCAGCAGAATGCCCGCCGCGTCTTCGAGATGCTGCAGCACGACGCCTGGATGCGGGCCCAGAACGGCGACCTGGACGGGGCCGTCGAATCGTGCCGGGCGGGGCTCAACGCGGCCCGGTCGCTGGGGGACGAGCCGCTGTTGATTTCGTTCTTGATCCGCGTCGCCGGCGCTCACGTGGCGCTGGGCGCGGTGGAGCGGACGCTGGCGCAGGGCCGGCCTTCGGAGAAGGCTTTGGCGCCGTTGCAGACGCTGATTGAACAAGAAATCGTCGATGTCGAAAAGCACTGGCGAAACGCGTTGCGCGGCGAGCGCGGCGGGCAGGACAAGCTCATGCAAGCGATTCGCGGCGGCAAGGTTCGGGTGGGCCAGATCTTCGGCGTCTGGGGCGGCGGGCCGGGCGGACCTGTCGAGGCGCTGGCCGATCATTTCCCGGTGATCCTCACGCGCGAAGCTCCCGACTTGCTGCGCTACATGAATCAAGCTGTCGAGATCACGAAGCTGCCGACCGAAGAGCAGCCTGACAAGCTGCTGGAGCTAGAGCGCACGATCCCGAAGGCGTCCTATCTGATGCGGCTGCTGGCGCCGGCGCTGAACAAGGTCGGGTCGGCGCACGTGCGGGCTCAGACCCTGCTGCGCGCCGCCCAGGTGGGCATCGCCGCCGAGCGCTATCGCTTGAAGCACGAACGCTGGCCGGATTCGATCGACGACCTGGTCAAGGCGGGATTGATCGCCGCCGTGCCGAGCGACCCGTTCGACGGCGCGCCGTTGCGGTGGCGGCGCATGCCGGAGGGCATGGCTGCCTACAGCGTCGGCATCGACAAGGCCGACAATCACGGCAACATCAACATGCGCCGTATCTACGATCGGGGCTTCGATATCGGCTTTCGGCTGTGGGACGTGGAGCGACGCCGCCAGGCGCCGCGGCCGCCCGTGGCGCTGAAATGACTTGCAGGCCCGGCGCTGATGTGGCGCCGGCGGCGCAGTCGGAGTCAAGTGTCCCCGAAAGTCAGCGACAGGGGCACTTGACTCGTCGATGCATGTCGTTGATTGAATTGGATTTGCGAGTGGCCCCGAGTCAAGTGCCCCTCTTATTGTGTGGGACCGACGCGGGACTCACGGCTCCGTAACTCCTCAATAACCCTGGGGAAGGCTGGATTCATTCCATTGCGCGCGCACACACACACAAGGCTCAACACCGCATCTCCGAGATGCCCGAATTGGTGGGGTGCCAGGCAAGTGATTCGCCCTATGCCCTGTCGCGAGCTTGCTGCCCATCCCAACGCGCCGCGCTCGCCAAATGTCACAACCAAAAAAATCGGAAAAGTTTTTGCAATCGTCACATCGTGACCTATACTGCGTCTTTCGCTTCTACCCAGCGTGAACAGAGACACACCCTGTAAGTTCCAGCGCTCTCACCACGGAGACTGCACCCATGCTGCGCCGTCTGTGGACCCGGCACCTTTCGCGCTTGCACCGGTGGCTGAAGGATGATCCGAGGCACAAATATCAAGCTCGAACGGATCGACCAACAATCCGAAAGCAACCTCGGCTGGAATTGCTGGAGGACCGTCTCGCGCCGGCGGCGTGGCTGCCGCAGGGACCAGGTCCCGCGCGGGACGGCCAGGTCGAAAACATCTCGCCGAACGACGAAGTGGTCGGGGCCATGCATACGGTTGTGGCCCACCCGACGAACGCGGACATCCTGTACGTCGGCGGCACGAACGGCGGCATCTGGAAGACGACGAACGCCACTGCGGCGAGTCCAACCTGGTCGCCGCTGATCGATCAGCAATCGTCGCTGTCCATCGGGGCGCTTGAGCTGGATCCGACGGACGGCACGCATCAGACCTTGGTGGCGGGCGTAGGGCTCTACAGCAGTTACTTTCGCGATGGAGGGCAACGCACCGGTCTGCTGCGCACGACCGACGGCGGGGCAACGTGGACGGAAATCGACGGCGGCGGCGTGCTGGACGCCAAGAACATTTCCGGCGTGGCCGCCCGCGGCAATACGATCGTCGTGTCGGTCAACGACGCCGAGCCGTTCTTTTTCTCCAATGTTGGGATCTTCCGCAGCACGAACGGCGGCGCGTCCTTCACACAAATCTCTGAGGACGACGGCGACGCCACTGGACTTCCAGGAGGCGTGTCGTACGACCTCGCCTCCGACCCGACGAACCCCAACGTGCTCTACACGAGTGTCGTTTTCTCGGCAGTAGTTGGCGGACAGGTGGGCGTTTACAAATCCACCGATACCGGCGCGACCTGGACCAAGGTCAGCAATGCGGCGATGGACGCACTCATCGACAATGGCACAACGAATCGGACCGGCACGAGTAACCTTGAGATCGCGGTTGGCAGCAACAACAACGTCTACGTGGGGATCGTCAACTCGGGCAGGGCGGCGGGGATTTTTCGATCCGGCGACGGCGGGGCCAACTGGGCCCAAATGGACACGCCCACGACCAACGAAAACGGCACGGACGTGGGCCTCAATCCAAGCGGCGGCAAAGGGCCCGGTCCGGGTTCGCCGCCCGCCGAGCTTGCCGGCGGGCAAGGCGCGATCCATTTCTCCCTGCGGGCCGATCCCAATAACGCCAACATCGTCTACGTCGGCGGCGATCGTCAGCCGCTCAGCAACGGCGACACCGGAGGGTTTCCCAACTCGATCAACGCCTTTGATTTCTCGGGTCGGCTGTTCCGAGGCGATGCGTCGGCGGCGTCCGGGAGTCAATGGGTGCATCTGACCCATTCGAGCAGTCACGGCGCCGCCGGCGGCGGCACCGCCAGCAGCAGCGCGCCGCATGCCGACTCGCGGGAAATGGTCTTCGATGCCAACGGCAACCTGATCGAGGTGGACGACGGCGGCATCTATCGCCGCACCAACCCGCAAAACAACACCGGCGACTGGTTCTCAATCATCGGCAACCTCCAGGTTACCGAGATGCACGACGTGGCGTACGATACGCTGTCCAACATCATCATCAGCGGGAACCAAGACACGGGGACGACTTACCAGAACGCCACGGCCAGCGCCACGTGGTTGAGCCTGCACACCGCCGACGGCGGCGACGTCTCTGTCGACAACATCACCCTGTCAGCCAGCAACCAATCCATTCGTTACAGCAGCTTTCAGAATCTAGGGTTCTTTCGACGCACGGTGTGGAATTCATCGGGGGGTCTGGTGAGCCAGAATTTCCCGGCCCTGACGGTGAGCAGTGGCGCTGCCCTCGCCCGGCAATTCAAGACCCCGGTCGAGCTGAACTCCATCAATCCGCAGCGCATGATCATCGGCGGCGCGAACTTTCCGTACGAGTCCTTGAATTCGGGCACCACGATCGTCCAGCTCTCCGGGACCGGCTTGGCCGGCGTCTCCATATTCGGCCCCATCGCCTACGGCGGCATCATCAGTGGCTCGCCGAACGAGAATCTGTTGTACGTGGGCTCGGGGAACCAGATCTTCACGCGGACCGGCAGCGGCACGAGCCTGACCGCGTCGGGCTTCGCCGGCGGCGACGTGCGCGACATTACCATCGACACGGACGACGGGGCCAGCGCTTTCGCGATTGATGAAGCCAACAGGGTCTGGCGCACGACGAACATCGGCGCCGACTGGACGGAGATCACGGGGAATCTGCCGGCCGCGGGCGCCGCGGGCCTGTTTTCGCTGGAATTCATCGCCGGTCCGGGCGTTGACCTGATCGTCGTGGGCAGTCAGACCGGCGTTTTTGTCGCCACCAGCCTGGATTTCAGCGTCTGGCGCGAATTTGGCGCCGCGCTCCCCAATGTGCCGGTGTACGACCTCGATTACGATGCCGCGGACGATGTCCTCGTGGCCGGCACGTTGGGACGAGGCGCCTGGCTCCTGCCCAACGCCTCCGAGTTGACCACAGTGCAACTCAGCTCAGGAAATCTGATTGTCAGCGACCCGAACGGCAAGAACGACAACATCACCATCCGCAAGGTGGGCGGCAACGTCCGGGTCACCGACCCGACCAGTTTCGTGGCGGCCGGGGCGGGCGTCACACAGATCGACGCCAACACCGTCGAAGTTCCGCTTACCAGCATCACCGGCAACATCCAGGTGGGCACGGGAACCGGCAACGACACCCTCACCCTCGACTACACCAGCGCCAGCCTCGACCTTCTTCCCGGCGGCGGCCTGGTGTTTGACGGCGGCGAGAACACCGGCGATGACGACCGGCTGGTGGTCGCCGGCTACAACGCCGCCACGGTGCAGGTGATTCACACCGGCACGGACTCGGGGACTGTGCAGGTCGCCTCCGACGGGCAGGTTCAATTCAGCAACATCGAGCCGTTGACCCTGGGCGGCACGGCGGCCAACCTCATCATCAACCTGCCGGCCGGTTCGACCGACGCGGTGCTCTTCGACGACGGCGGCCCCACCGACGACGACGGCGTCAATGATTCCGGGTTTTCGGCGATCGACGGCGCCGGGTTCGAGTTCACCGAATTCGCCAACCCGTCGGACAGCCTGCAGATCGTCACGGCCGGCGGGAGCAGCGTGGTGACCATCAACGCCGCCGACAGCGCTTTCGCGCCCCTGGAGCTGCGCCTGTCCGGACCGGCCGGCGACGTGTTCCGGCTGGGCGCCGCGAATGTCATTCCCGACGGCACGAGCCTGACGGTGAACACCGCGCGATTCGACCTGGACGGCAAGAGCGAGACGACGGCCGGGCTCAACGGCAACGGCGTGGTGTCCAACGACGCGGCGTCGAGCACCAGCACACTCACCATCGCGGGGACGAATGCCAGCACCTTCTCCGGCGCGATCCAGGACGGCGGCAGCGGCCGGGTGACGGCGTTGACCAAGGCCGGGTCCGGCACGTTGATCCTGAGCGGCGTCAACACCTACAGCGGCACGACGACGATCAACGCCGGCACGTTGCAGGTCGCCGGCGGCGCGGCCTTGCCGAACACGGGCGTCGTGTCGATCGCCAACGCCGCCGGCGCCGTTCTCGATGTCAACGGAACCAACGAGGCCATCGGGGCCCTGAACGGCGGCGGCACCGGCGGCGGCCAGGTCGCGCTCGGCAGCGGCACGTTGACGGTCGGCAACACCGCCATCGGCGCCGGCAGCTTTGCCGGCATCATCAGCGGCGCCGGCAGCCTGCACGTCACCAGCTCGTACCGGCAGACGCTCAGCGGCGCCAACACGTACCAGGGCGGCACGCAGATCACCAGCGGCGGCATCATCGACGTCGCCAGCGACGCCAATCTGGGCAACGCCGCGGGCGGCATCACGTTCGACAGCGGCACGATCCAGGCCAGCGAGAGTCTCAGCACCAGCCGGGCGATCACGCTCAACAACGCGATCGGCTCGGGCGGCGGCTTCGGCGTCGCGTCAGGCAAGACGGTGACGTTGAACGGCGCGATCGGCGGCCCCGGCGGGTTCACCAAGAGCGACGCAGGCACATTGATCATCGCCAACGCGGGCAATTCGTACCAGGGGGGCACGACCCTGATCGCGGGCGTCCTGGAGATCGGCAGCGACGGCAACCTGGGCGCCGCCGGCGGCGGCGTTCAACTCCTCGGCGGTACGCTGGGGATCACCGAGAATGTCGCGACGGCACGGCCGATCCTGGTCAACAACATCGTCAGCGTTGCGGCCGTCAACGTGGCGCCTGCCAAGACTCTGACGCTCGGCGGCGCCGTCACCGACGCCAGCGGCTCGGGCGGCGACCCGAGCGGCTTCACGAAGGCGGGCGCCGGTACCTTGATTCTCGCGGCGTCCAACACCTACACGGGCGCCACGACGATCAACCTGGGTACAGTCCTGGTCCATGGGTCGCTTTCCTCGGTGACCGCCGCGGTGACGGTAAACGCCAACAGCGTGCTCGGCGGCACGGGCACGATCAGCCGGCCGATCAATGTGAGCGGCGGCACCCTTGCGCCGGGCGCGAGCACCGGCATTCTGAATACCGGCAACGTGTCGTTCACGTCGAGCAGTATCTTTCTCGCGGAGATCAACGCCAATGCGACGGCCGGCGCCGATTACGACCAGCTGAACGCCGCCGGCATGGTGACGTTGAACGGGGCCGAGCTGACCCTGACGGGAGCGATCACCGCGACGACGGGTCCAGACATCCTGCTCATCAACGCGACGGGCGGCGTCAGCGGCCAGTTTGGCGACATGCCCGAAGGCACGCTCGTCACCGTCAACGGCCGGACGTTCCAGCTCACCTATGCCGGCGGCGACGGCAACGACGTGGCGCTGCGCACGCCGGTGTTCACGGCGGGCGAGGTGTTCGCGGCCGACGGCGATGCGGGGGGGCCGCGCGAGTTCATGAACGTGAGCGCCGGCGGGAATCTGGCGGCCGCCGCGGTCCTGGCCACGCTGCCGGGGCGAGCGCTCGGCCAGATCGCCTGGAGCCCCGATCTGATGACCGCCTACGTGACGATCAACAACCCAGACCAGGTGGTCGCCGTTGCCGCGAATGGCACCGTGACCACCTATGCGACCGGCATTCCACAACCCATGGGTCTTGTGATGACACGGAGCGCAAGACTATTGGTTGGCTCGTTCCAGACGGGATCTGTCTACGACATTACCGGCGGCGGCGACTTCACCACCGCTATCCCGTTTGCCACCGGGTTGTTGGAACCCCGCAACTTCTTGCAACTTCCGGACGGAACGGTGCTGGTTGCCGAGCGAGGCTCCGGCGAGGTGACGGCCCTGGGAAGCGGCGGCAACCTCAGCTCGGCGGCGCCTTTCGCATTTGGCCTGGGCGTGGGTGGTCCCACCGATCTGGCGCGGGCAACGGATGGACGCATCTTTGTATCTTCGACTTCGGCAAGCGCCGTGTTGAACATCACCGCGGGCGGCGACTTTTCGAGCGCGACGCCGTTTGCGACCGGCCGCGCCTTTGCGGGGCTCACGGTGGACGGCGCCGGCCGGCTGCTGGCCTTTGCCAATGCCACCAACACGATCTACGACATCTCGGCGGGCGGCGACTTCAGCACCGCCTCGCCATGGGCATCCAACCTGCCGCTCCAGGGCGCGACCGCGCTCGACACCGTTCCCGCCGCCTTTGTGCCCAGGTTCACCCAGGTCGACCTCAATGGCGCCGACAACCTGGTCATCACCGACACGGCCCCCGGCGGCAAGGACGATGCGCTGACCATCCAATCGAACGGCACTCATCTCATCATCAGCGATCCCGGCAGCATCCTGACCACGGCGATCGCGGGCGCCGGCGGCAACAACACCGATACCCTCACGATCCCCATCGCCGCGGTCACGGGCGGCCAGGTCCACGTCAACACGCTCCAGGGCAACGACAGCGTCACGGTCGATTTTTCATTGGGCACGTTCACCCTGCCGATCTTCACCAACGGCGGCGACCCGAGCACCGGCCCCGGCGACCGCTTGACCACAACCGGCGGCAGCTTCACGACCATCACGCACACGCTGATCAACGCGCACGACGGCAGCATCGCCTTCGGCGGCCAGAGCGCCGCGATCAGCTACACCGGGTTGGAACCGGTGGACGACAACAACGCCGCCGATCATCGCGTGTTCACCTTCACCGGCGGGGCGGAGACGATCACGCTGACCGACGTGGGCGGGGCCGACGGCAACAACCGGATCGATTCCGACCTACTCGGTGAGATGGTCACCTTCCCCAATCCGACGCTGTCGCTGACGATCCAGACCGCGGCCGGCGGCGGCACCGGCGCCGACACCATCAACATCGAAGGCGTGGACGCGGCCTTCGACGCCGATCTGATCATCGACGGCGACGGCGACGACACGATCAACTTCCAGACCAACCCGACGGACATCGGGACCGGCAACCTGACCGCCGACGCGATGGACATCTTCCTGGACGAGACGTTCACCACCGACGGCGGCACGGTCGTGCTGGCGGCCACCAACGACATCTTCACGACGGACGACATCGTCACCTCCGGCGGCGACGTCACGCTGAACTCGGATTCGGATTCGGCCGGCTCCGGCCGCATCGTGATCGACGGCCTGATCATGAGCGGCGGCGGCGACATCGTGCTGGGGGGCGGCGCCGACCCGACCATGAACCCGGCGCGCGGCGACGCCGGCCGACCCGGCATTGACATCGACGACCTCGGCGGCGGCCTCAATGCCGGCGCCGGAAACATCTCGATTCGCGGCCGCGGCGGCGATGACGGCAGCGGCGAACGGCACGGGATCGAAATCTCCGACGACGTCCTGTCCACGAGCGGCAGCATCACTCTGGTAGGAACCGGCGGCGCTTCCTCCGGCAACACCAATGGCTTTGGCGTCGGGCTGTTCCAGGGCGCCGTGGTCTCGTCCGCCAGCGGCAACATCAACGTCACCGGAGTAGGCGGCGGCGGCACGGGCAACCAGCACCGCGGCGTCAATCTCAACGACAACAGCACGTTCCAGGTCGGGACCGGGAACATGATCATCAACGCCACCGGCGGCGGCGGCAACAGCGAAGGCTTGCGGCTTTCCAATGATTCGGACGGCAACTTGATTTCCACGGGCAGCGGGTCCATCACGGTAACCGCCACGGCCAGCGGCAACGACGTCGGCATCGACGCCGGCGGCGACAGCGTCATCGGCGGCCCGACGGCAACCGGTCCGATCTTCTTGATCGCCGATTCGATGGACCTGTTCGGCGCCCTGAGCGTGCAGACCGCCGGCACCGCGACCCTGCGGCAACTCACCAACGGCGTCGCGATCAACCTTGGCGGCGCCGATGTCGTGGGCGTGCTGGGACTGACCGACGCCGAGCTCGACCGCGTGACCGCCGGCGTGCTCAAGATCGGCGACGCCAACAGCGGGGCCATGACGATCAGCGCCGACATCAGCCGGACCGGCGGCGTGCTGTCGCTGCAATCCGGGAGCACGATCACGGAGAATGTCGGCGCCGACATCGCGGTGGCGACGGCAAGCGGCTCACTAGCCCTGCGGGCCGTCGGCGCAATCACGCTCGATCAGGGGAACGCCGTCGGCAATTTGGCGGCGACCACAACGTCCGGCGGCATCACGTATGTCGAAGGCAACGCGGGCGGGGCGGTTGCCATCAGTGGCGCCAGTGGCGTCGACGGGCTCAACGGTGTTACGACCGCCAACGCGCCCATCAGCATTTCCACGACGAATGGTACGATTACTGTCAATGCAGCCTCCACGGTGAACGCCGGAAACAGCACGGTGCAGCTCAGCGCAGGCCAAGTCAGCACGGCTTCCTCGATCACTGGAACCGTGGTTGGCGCCGGCGGCGTCACCATCGTTGCGAACAACCTCACCATCAGCACGGTCTCGGGAAGCATCAACGCCGGGACGGCGATCGCGACGCTTCGGCCAGCTACTGCCGGCACGGCCATCAACCTGGGCACAGCCACCGGAGCGCTTGACTTGACCGACGCGGAACTCGACCGTGTCAGCGCGGCCACCGTCAACCTCGGCGATTCCGTCACCGGAACCGTCACGATCTCGGCGCCGATCCAGCACGGCGGCGATGCCGGTTTCGTGACCACCGGCCACAGCATCGTCTTCAACACCGGCACGAGCTGGACGACAACCCACGGCAACCTGACGTTCGCGGCGAATCAGACACTGACGCCGTCGGACGGGGACGGCATCGACATCAACGGGGCGATCGTCACGACGCAAGGGACGGGTGATCTGCTGTTCCAGGGCCAATCGGGCAGCGCCAGCGGCAACGGCATCAGCGTTCGCGGCGGCGGCGACATCCGGTCCACGGCGACGGGCGCCACGGCGGGCGGCATTCGCCTGGAAGGCACAGGGCGCGCCGCGACTGATAGCGCCGGCGTCAGCATCGACGGCGCCGGCTCGTCCGTCACTTCCGTCGAGGGCGCCATCCAGGTCGTCGGCGTCGCGACAACGGCGTCCGGGTTGAACAGCCGCGGCGTCCAGGTCAGCGCGGGGGCGCGGGTTGAATCCACGGGCACCGGCGTCAACGCTGCCACGATATTCATCCAGGGAACCGGCGGCGTCGCCGTCAGCACGAACTATGGCATCTTCCTCGAGTCGGCGTCGGTCGTCACGACGATCGACGGCGACATTCAGATTGCCGCCACCGGGGGCGCGGCTGGAACCAATTTCGGCCTCCTCATGGCCAACGGCGCGGCGGTGACCGCGACGGGGACGGCCGACATCAACGTGGACGGTACGGGCGGCAGCGCCGGCAGCAGCAATCACGGCGTGATCGGGTTCAATCCAAACACCAAGATTACTGCCGTCGATGGCAATATCTCCGTTACCGGGACGCCCGGCGCCGGCGGCAACACGTTCGGCATCTTCCTCCTCGCCGAGATGGAAATCAGCACGAGCGGGGCCGGACACATCACCCTGAGCGCCGACAGCATGAACTTTGATGACACGGCTGTCATCGACGCCGGGATGAACACTGTCACGCTCGTTCAGGAAACCCCGGAAAACAGCATCGTTGTCGGCGGCCTCGACGGAGAACTTACCCTGGGCCTGACCGACGCCGAGCTCGATCGCGTCAGCGCCGGCGTCATCCACGTCGGCAACGCCGACACCGGCACGATCACCGTCACCAACAGCATCCAACATCTGGGGGACGACAACTTCGTCGTCACCACCGGCCGCAACATCGTCGTCACTGCCGGCGCGAGCTGGACGACCACGGGCGGCGACTTGACGTTCTCGGCGAACCAGCAAGCGACGCCCACCTCGGGCAACTTTGTGGGCATCGATATCGACGGCGGGACCATCACCACGAACGGGTCGGGCGACTTGCTGCTGCAAGGCCGCGGCGGCGATGCGACGCTGGCGGATCAGCAAATCGGCATCGGCTTGCGGAACGGCGGCGTGGTCTCGTCGACCGGCGCCGGCACGGTGACGTTGATCGGCCAGGGGGGCAACGGCGACGACAATAATGCCGGCGTGAGTGTCGAGGGGGATACCTCGGATGTGATCCCCGATTCGATGGTGACGTCGGCGACGGGCGACATTCAGATCACGGGCGTCGCGACCGGCTTCGGCCAGGGCGTGTGGATCAATTTCGGCGGCATCGTCAGCTCGACCGGCACCGCCAAGATCAACATCGACGGCACCGGCGGGCCCGCGTATGCCGGCGTCGAAATCACGCGCGCGCTCGTTACCTCGGTAGACGGCGCCATCGACATCACGGGCGCAGGCGGCAACGGCGTCGGCTTCGCGTTCGAGGTCGGCGTGTACATCCACTTCCTGGGAAGCGTCACCTCGACCGGCTTGGCGACCATCACCATCCACGGCACTGGCGGCGCCGGGGTGGATGCGGAGTTCGCCTACGGCGTCGATCTCGAAGATGAAGCCAGCATCACGTCGACCATCGGCGCCATCAACATTACCGGCGTCGCCGGCGGCGGGGGCGTCACCAGCAGCGGCGACAATGTGGGAGTCTTCATCTACTCCAGCGTCCAAATCGCCTCGTTCGGCAGTGCGCCGATCACCATTGTCGGCACGGGCGGCGCGGGCGTGGCGCTGAACTACGGCGTGGAAATGCTGAATGGGGCCTCGATCGCGTCGGTCGATGGCCCGATTCACATCACCGGGCATGGCGGCGGCAGCGCCGGCGGCAACGACAATGCCGGCGTGCTCATCTTCGACGACGCCGATGTCATCGCCACCGGATCCGCCTCCATCCTCATCGAAGGAATCGGCGGCCTCGGCGACTTCAACGATGACGGTGTCGAAGTGACCGGCCTCGGCACCCAGGTAACTGCACACAACGGCAATGTCACCGTCACCGGCACGGCCGGCGGCGGCGCCGGCGATTTCGGTTTCGACCTGAACGACGAGGCGCTCGTCAGCACGACGGGCTCGGGCAACGTCACGGTGACTGCCGACAGCATCAATATCGACGCCACGGCGACCATCGACGTGGGAACGAACACGGTCACGTTGATTCAAGAAACCGTGGGCACGCTCATCGACCTCGGCGGCGCCGACGTGCTCGGCACGTTGGGTCTGACCGGCGCCGAGCTGGACCGGATCACGGCCGGCACGCTCACGATCGGCGACAGCGCCAGCGGCAACATCGATGTGACCTCGCCAATCGACTTGACCGACGGCCCGAGCATTGCCGTCACGAACCTGACCACCGGCGCCGCGGTCCTCGGCAGCGGCGGCAACGTGCTGACTGCACACACGCTGAACGTTAGCGCGCCCGGCGGCATCGGCGCGGGCGGCGACCCGTTGTCGCTGAACACGACCGCGATCGACACCGACAGTTTGAACACCGCTCAGTTCCTGAGCGAGGCCGACACGACGCTGGTGACCGGACTCGACGCGGGCAACGCGACGATTCATCTGCTCGGCGGCGCGTTCACCTCGAGCGCCGCGCACGTCCTCGCCGATGCGAGCTCGATCAACGTCGATAGCGCGACGCTGGCGATCGGTCCGTTTGACGACACGGTGAGCGGCGTCACCTTGACCGCCGGCAGCATCACGGGCACGACGGGAACGCTGACCAGCGCCTCGGACTTCGATGTCCACAGCGGCACGATCACCGCGGCGCTGGGCGGCGGCGTCGGCCTGACGAAAACCACGACCGGCGCGGTGACCATCGGCGGCCTGACCGGCAGCACGTACACCGGCGCCACCGCCATCCTCGACGGGACTTTGCGGGTCACGGCCAACGCTCCGTCCGGCGCTCCCGGCGCGCTGGGGAACACGACGAGCGATGTGCTGCTGGGCGACACCGGCGGCAGCAGTTCGGTCACGTTGATTGCCGGCGCCGGCGGCGCCGGCGGCACGGTCACGGTGGGCCGCAACGTCGATGTTCGCGCCGGCAGCAGCGGCACGGCCACGATTGGCGGCGATGTTGCCCTGGCTTCGGACGCGTTCTTCACGGGCAACGTGGCCCTCAGCAAGGATGTCACGCTTGATTCGGCCAACGGCGTCACCACCTTTTCAGGGGCCGTCTCCGGCTCGGGCTTCGGCGTCGCCAAGACCGGCGGCGGCACGATGGTCTTCTCCGGCACGGCCGCGAACACCTACACCGGCCCCACCACGATCCACGAACACATCCTTGTGCTGGACAAGTCCGCGGGAACCAACGCCATCGCCGGCCCCATCAGCCTCGGCGACGGCGCCGGAACCGACGAGCTGCGCCTCAGCGCCAGCGACCAGATCGCCGACACGGCCGTGCTAACCATCAACAGCTCGGGCCTGTTCAACCTGGTGCAATCGTCGGAGACCGTCGCCGCCCTGGAAGGGAGCGGCGCGGTGGTGTTCGGCGTCAACGTCGTCAGCACGTTGACCGTGGGCGACGACAGCGATCGGGTCTTCTCCGGCGTCATCAGCTCCGGCAGCGCCACCGAGGATGAATTCGTCAAGGTGGGGACCGGGACGCTCTGGCTGTCGGGGACGAACACGTTCCTCGGCTCGACCTTCGTCGATCTTGGGACGTTGTCAGTGACCGGTTCCCTGGCGGCCGACGTCACCGTGAACAGCGGCGGCACGCTGGCGGGCGACGGCGCCGTCGGCGGCGCGCTGACGGTCAGCGGCGGCACGGTGGCGCCGGGGCTGAGCCCAGCAATCCTCGACAGCGGTCCTCTCGACACCGCGCGCGGCGGCACGTTCACGGCCGAGGTCAACGGCGCGACTCCCGGGATGGACCATGATCAGCTCAACGTTACCGGTTCCGTCACCTTGGGCGACGGCGTCGCGACGCTGGAGCTTCTCGGCGGCTACACGTTTGCCTTTGACGACGAGATCGTGCTGATCAACAACAGCATCATCACGGACCCGACGACCGGCTTCTTCTTCGGCTTCCCCGAAGGAGCGGATGTGTCCTTCGGCGGCTTTGTCGGCAAGATCACCTACATGGGGGGCGACGGCAATGACGTCGTCCTCGACACGTTCCTGCCCGAAACCACGGTGTTCCTGTCGGGCGGCGATCTGTTCGTCATTGACATCCACGGCGGCACGAGCGACGACGATCTGACGATCAGCCTAGTCGACCTCGGCGGCGGCCTCGCCAACGTCCGTGTCCACGATCCAGGGAACCTCGTCGAAGCCGGCGCCGACGCCATCCAGGTCGATCCATTCACGGTCGAAGTGCCGCTGCTATCGATCACCGGCACGATCCAGGTCAATACACTCCAAGGCAACGACACTCTCACGGTCGATTACGCCGGGACCGCGTCCGTGCTCGGCAGCCCTCTACCCAGCGCCGGCCTTGATTTTGACGGCGGCGAGAACGCGCTCGACAACGATCAACTGATCGTCGCCGGCTACGACGTCGGACTGCTCACCGTCACCCACACCGGCCCCGGGGCGGGCAGCGTCGAGGTCGGCGCCGGCGCGGCCACGATCCGCTTCACCGGGCTGGAGCCGCTGACCCTTCTCGGCACGGCCAGCGACGTGGTCATCAACCTGCCCGCGAGCGCCGACGACGCGGTCCTCGGAGACGGCGGCAGCGGGCTGCTGCAACTAGAGAGCGCCAATGGGACGTTCGAGGCGACGGCGTTCACGGTTCCCACCGGCTCGGCTGCCGCCGCCATGCTGGCGATCCATGGCGGCGACGGCGCGGATACGGTCACGATCAACGCGCTTCCGGGCTTCGACGCCTCGCCGGTCGGCGCCTCGCTGACGGTGAACGGCGACGGCGATCTGGATGCCATCATCTTGAATGCTCCGCTCAATCTCGGCGCCGGCGATCTGGCGTTCGACGCCGAAACGATCAACGTGAACGCCAGCATCAGCACCGATGCCGGCAACATCCTGCTGTCCGTCGGCGAGACCAACGATCCGGGCATCTGCGACGACGACCTCACGGTGATCTCCGGCGTGACGATCCAATCCGCCAGCGGCGCCGTCACGCTCTTGGCCGGCGACGACGTGATCCTGCAGGCGGGTTCCATCGTGAGCGCCGGCGGCGACCTCGCCATCGAGGCCGGCTTCAACGACGCGGAGGGCTGCGGCGCCGTGACGCTCGGAGGGACCATCAACGCCGGCGACGACCTTACCGTGTGCGCCGCCGAGAGCATTGGCATCGGCGGGCCGATCAACGCCGGCGGCAACAGCGTGCGCCTCGTCGCCGGCGGCGGCGTCGCCCAGACGGCGGGCGGCGACATCAGCGCCGCCGCTCTCGGCGTGCGCGCCAACGGCGCCGTCACGTTGCTTGCCGCCAACGACGTCGACACCTTCGCCGCGTTCAACGCCGCCCCGGACGGCAGCATCTCTCTCCATGATGTCGATGATCTCAACATCGGCACCGTCACGGCCAACTCCTGCTTCACGGCGACGAGCGGCGTCACGACGGCGGGCGACGCCGACACCGTCCGCTTGATCACGACGGCGGGCTTGACCCAGGACGCCGACGCGCCGATCCGCGCCAGCCTGCTCGGCGTGCGCAATATCGATCCATCCGCAGGTTCCGCCAGCGGCAATGTCACGTTGTTCTCGGCCAACGACGTCAACTCGTTGGCGGCGTTCAACGCGGCGGCCGGCGGCACGGTCTCTTTCCACGACGAGGATGATCTCGCGATCGGCGCCGTGGCGGTCCAGGCGCCCGGCTTCGCGGCGACCTTCGGCGTCGCTACGAACGACGGCGACGTGAACCTGCGCGTCGCGACCGCCGGCGGCGGCACGCTCAGCATCACGCAGGCGATCGACACGCGCGACGCCCTGGACACGGCCCGGGGCGATGTGCGCATCGTGTCCGTGGGCGCCAACGCCACCGGCCCGGCGGTCGAGCAGACAAGCGCCGGCGGCATCAGTGCCGGCGCACTGGGCGTCGCGGCCGCGGACGACGTGTTGCTGTGCGCCGGCGACAATGACGTCAACACCGTCGCCATTGCCGCCGCCGGAATCATCGAGGTCCGCGACATCGACGGCCTGACCGTCGGCGCCGTGGCTGCGGGCCCTGGCGGCTTCCCCGGCGCGGCCGGCCTGCAAGGCGGCGACAATCACGTCAACCTGAACGTGGGCGGCACGCTGATGGTCGACCAGCCCATCGACGCCGGGGCAGCCGACGTCCGCATCGTGGCCGGCGGCGACGTCACGCAGAGCGCCGGCGGCGTCGTGACGGCGGATGCGCTGGGAATCGTCAGCGGGGGCGAGGTGACCCTGTGTGCCGCCGTCAACCACCTTGCCACGCTCGCCATCAGCGCCGCCGGCCTCGTCGAGTTCCGGGAGGCGGATGAGCTGACGATCGGTACGGTCGCGGCCGGCGGCAACTGCGGCTTCAACGGCGCCGGCGGCATCAGCAACAACGGCGCGGCGCTCGACGCCGACGTGAATCTCAACGCCTCCATCCTGCACGTCGAGCAGCCGATCAACGCCGGCGCCGGCGATGTGCGCATCGTGGCCGGCGTCATCGACCAATCGGCAACCGGGGCGATCCTGGCCGATGCGCTGGGCATCGTGGCACAAGGAAGCGTCAGTCTCCATCTCGCCGCCAACGACGTCAACGTGCTGGCGATCAACACCACGGGCGGCATTGTCAATTTCCACGACATCGACGGCTACACGATCGGCACGGTGCCCGCCGGCGGCAATTGCGGCTTCACCGGCGCATCCGGCTTGACGAACACCACCGACATCACCCAGTGTGTTGCGGACGGTGATTTGATCGTGGACGGGCCGATCAATGCCGGCGCCGGCGTCGTGCGGCTGCACGCCGAAAATGGGTCCGTCATCCAGAACGCCGGCGGGACGATCACGGGGAGCGTCCTTGGCGTCCGGGCTTTCGGCAGCATCATCCTGGATGCGACGAGCAACTTCATCGCCTCAACCTTTGCCGCCCTGTCCGAGCAGAACAGCGCGCGGATCGCCTTCCGCAACACGCTTGGTTTCGCCACGGGACACGTGAGTGCGGACGCCTGCTTCGATCAGGCGGTCAGCGGCGTCACGACCAACGGCGGCCCGGTCGAATTGTGCGCCGACGCCGGCACGATCCAGATCGGCACGGCAGGGGTTCCCAGTTCGGGCGTCAACACCGGCGTCGGCGCCATCGTCCGCTTCCAGGCCACGTCCGGCAACGTCACGCAGACGGCCGAAGGAGCGATCTCGTCCCAAGCGCTCGGCGTCAGCGCTTCGGGTTCAGTGACGCTGACCGCGGCGCCCAATGCCAACAACGCCATCGCCATCGGGGCCAGTGGGCTCGTGGAGTATCGCGACGTGGGAGCCGTCGCCGTCGGTTCCGTCGCCGCGTCCGGCTGCTTCACGTCGGACGTCATCGGCGTGTCCAGCAACGGCGGCGACATCAACCTGCAAACCGGCGACAACCTCACGTTGAACGATGGCCAGGTCGGCGCCGGCTCGATCAACGCCGGTTCCGGAGATGTTCGCATCGTCTCCGGCGGTTTCGTGATTCAGACCGAGGCCGACGATTTCATCCGCGCCGATGAACTGGGCATCCGCGCCGCCGGGCCGATCAGCCTCGTGGGCGACAACAACGTCAATCTCCTGGCCGCGCAGACTACGCTCGGCGCGATCAACTTCCGCGACGTGAACGCCCTGGCCATCGGCACGGTGGCGGCGGGGGGCACGGCGGGCTTCACGACCACCGTCGGCCTGTTTGCCCCCAGTGCCGACATCAATCTTTGTGTGGATGCCGGCGGCCTGAGCGTGTTCAACTCGGTCCAGGCCGGCGCCGGCGTGGTGCGCCTGGCCGTTCCCGGCGGCGGCGTCACGCAATCGGCTAGCAGCGGCATCGCGGCCAGCGCCCTCAGTGTCCAGGCCGGCACGTTCGTCGATCTGGACAACGCGGCCAGCGCCATCGCCGGGACGGTGGTCGCCGTCGTCACCGCCGGCGACTTCCATTTCCGCAACGCCAGCGGTTTCACCGTGGGCCAGGTCGCGGGCGGCGGCTGCGTGCCGGCGACGGTGACCGGCGTCAACGTTGCGAATGGCGTGGTGCTGGTTGCGGACACCGGGACCATCACCATCGGCGCCCTGGCGGCCGGCACGGGGATCACGGCCGCGACCGCGGCGCTGCGTTCCGGCGGCGTCCAGCAAACGGCCGAGGGCAACATCAACGCCGCCGGCCTGCTGATCCAGGCCGCCGGCGCCGTCACTCTGTGCGCGGCGATCAACGACGTGACCAATCTCGCCGTCAACACGACCGCGGCCGCCGGCCTCGTCGAATTTCGCGACGGCGACGATCTGACCATTGCCTCGCTCTCGGTAGTTTCAACCGCCTTTGCCGCGACGATCAACGGCGTGACGAGCGCCGGCGGCGGCATCAACCTGCGGACCGGGACGTTCCTGGACTTGGTTCAGCCGCTGAATGCCGGCGCCGGCGACATCCGCATGGTTGCCGGGACCAGCGTGTCCCGGGCCGGTGTCGGCGCCGTCATTGCCGATGAGCTCGGCATCCTGGCCGGGACCGAAGTGATCTTGAATACTGGGTCCAACGACGTCAACACGATCGCCGTGAATGCCACCGGCATGATTCTCTACACCGACGCGGACGATCTGAGCGTGGGCACCGTCGTGACCGGCGGCAACTGCGGCTTCGTCACCACGGCGGGCGTGGTCAGCTCGGTGCAGGGCAACGTCGTGCTGCAAACGCTGGACCTGCCCACGCCGGGCCAGGACTTGACGATCCTGACCGGCCGCAACGTTGGGGCCGTCGACGGCTCGGTCGGGCTGTTTGCCGGCGACAACTTCACGCTGCATGGTGGCCAGGGCCAGGCCTCGGCGACGATTCAGGCCTCCGCCGACGTCGCCATCGCCGGCGATGTCGGCAACGCCGACGCCGGCTCCGGATCGACCATCCTGATCACCGGCACGATCACCAACGGCGGCGCCGCGACCATCACGGGCAACAGCGAGGTTGACCAGATTACCCTGGAGCGCAAAGGCACGGGCCCGATCACGCTCGACGGCGTGGGCGCGCAGGACATCTACTTCGTGCAGCTCGGCAATCTCCTGGGCGTGGTCCACGTCATCGACACCGGCGCCAGCAGCAACGACTTCCTGACCGTCAACGGCACCAGCAACGTCGAGACGATCGTGATCACCAACGCCTCCGTGACGTCCGCCGCCGAGGCTGTCAACTACGCCGCCATCGAGTCCCTGGAAGTCCTCGGCCTGGGCGGCAACGACGTCTTCAACGTCCGCAGCACCAACGCGGGCACGACCACTCTGGTCAGCGGCGGCGGCGGCGAAGACGCCTTCACGATGTCGTCCGACGCGCCGGCCACCAGCGGCCACCTCGACGGCATCCTGGGTCCGGTGACCATCGATGGCGGCGGCGGCGTCTTCAACCGGATCGTCGCCAATGACGCCGGCGGCGCGCCCAACGCGAACGTGGTCGTCACCGAGAGCCAGATCCTGAACCTCGCGCCGGCCGTGATCAACTACTTCGCCACCGGCGGCCAGTTCAACGTGGCCGGGACCGCGTCCGTGATGACCGCGTCCGTGCTCGGCGACGGCATCGTCGTCCGCGGCTCCAACAACGGCGGCGACACCTTCACGGTGACGAGCACCCTGCTCGGCAGTTCCACCCGCATCGAGGGCCTCGACGGCTCGGACACGTTCGCCAACGGCGGCGCCTTCGCCGACAACGGCGACCTTGACGAGATCCGCGGCCGGCTGACCGTGCTCGGCGGCGCTCCCGGCCCGTTCGGCTCGATGGATTGCGATGCCAACCCCTTCGGCACGCGCGACGTGCTGTTCTTGAACGATCGCGGCGACGGCGGCCAGCGCAACTACCTCGTCGGCCCCAGCGGCGTCACGACGAGTGTGCCGCGGCCCTTCGCCGGCGTGTTCTTCGACGCCACCATGGATACCGTGCGCCTCGACGGCACCGACGACGTCAACGTCTTCGACACGAGCCCCAGCACGACGACGCAGTTCTTCATCGACGGCAACCTGCCGCCTCCGGGCGTGTGCAGTCCGGATGGCGCCGCAGGCTTCGGCGGCGACTTCCTGCGGCTCAACACCATCGGCACCACCGGCCGCCATCTGAACACCGCCTCCGTGGGCAAGGGGCACTGGAGCTTCACGAGCGGCCACCAGCACGTGTGCTTCGAGAGCATCGAGCGCTTCAACCACGTGGACATACTGGCCGTCGCCAACGCCAGTGGTCCGCCGCTGGTGCGGGTGTACGACGCGGAGACGCTCGAGTTTCGGTTCCAGGTGCTGGCGTATGAAGGATTCTTCCGGGGCGGCGTCCGCGTCGCCACCGGCGACGTGAACTGCGACGGCCTGCCCGACCTGGTCACCGCCCCGGGTCCGGGCCGCCGGGCGACGGTCCGGGCCTTCAACGGCGCGCCCGACAGCCTCGGCCAGTACCCGGCGCAACGGCTGGCGTCGTTCAACGCCTATCGGCCGCAATTCACCAGGGGCGTCTTCGTCGCGATCGCCGACGTCAACGGCGACGGCGCCAACGACATCATCACCGGCGCCGACGCCGGCTGGCTGCCGATGGTGTCGGTCTTTAGTGGCATGACCCTCACCACAGCGCCCAGCCTGATCGGCTCGTTCCGGGCGTTCGGCAATCGATTCCGGGGCGGGGTCCGCGTGGCCGCCGGCGACATCAACAACGACGGCCGCGCCGAGATCATCGCCGCCACCGGCCCCGGCACGAGCGCCCGCGTCAACGTCTACGACGGCGCCTCGTTCGGCCTGGTCAATTCGTTCGCGGCGTTCGGTCGGCCGTACAAGAACGGCCTGTTCGCGGCCATCGGCGACGTCAACGGCGACGGCATCCGCGACGTGGTCGCGTCGGCGGGCGGCAACTGGCTGCCGCTGGTGAGCGTCTTCAGCGGCGGCACGGTCTACGGCGGCGCCGTGCCGCAGCAACTGGCGCGGTTCCGGGTGTTCAACAATCGCGAACGCACCGGGGTCCGCATCGCGGTCAAGGCCGTGGACGGCGGCCAACCCGGCAACGTCGAGAAAGTCAACATCATGGCTTCCAGCGGTCCGGGGGGCGGCCGGGTGTCGCGCAAGGTCGTCCAGGCGTCTTACAACGGCCTGACGCCGGCCGTGGTCGATCGCGTCTTCGAGAACGCCAGGGTGCGGCGCCGATTTGTGTTCAACGGGATCTATGTTGGGTGAAGTCAGGAAGAATCGTGGTTGGTGGTTCGTGGTTGGTGGTTAGTGGCCAACCACCAACCACGAACCACCAACCACCATCACAGCGGGCCGGTCCTACAGTGGCGGTCCGCGCAGCACTTCGTGGACGACGTCCAGCAGCTTGTCCACGCGGTACGGTTTGCGCAGGAACGCTTCAAAACTCGCCCCCGCGGACTGAGCGGCCGCGGCCAGGTCTTCCAGGCCGCTGGCGGCGATCACGCGCAGCTTGGGCTTCAGCTTTCTCAAGGCCTTGATCGTGGCGACGCCGTCCATGCCGGGCATCATCATGTCGGTGAGCAGCAGCTCCACCTGGCCGCGGTTGCACTCGAAGATATGCACCGCCTCCAGGCCGTTCTGCGCTGTCAGCACCTTGTAGCCGTGCGCCTCCAGGTTGCGCTGCGTGAAGTGGCAGATGGCGGCTTCGTCGTCCACCACCAGGATCGTTTCGCCGCGGCCGATCGGCAACACCTTGAGGTCGGGCTCGCAGCGCCGCGGCTGGCCGAGTTGCGGCTGGCCGATATCGGCGGCCGGCAAGTAGAGCGCGAACTCCGCCCCGGCGCCGACCGCGCTGTGGACGTGGAGAAAACCGCCGTGGCCCTTGACGATGCCGAGCACCGTGGACAGCCCCAGGCCGGTGCCCTTGCCGAATTCCTTGGTCGTGAAGAACGGATCGAAGATCTTGTCGAGGATCGACGGCGGCATGCCCGTGCCGCTGTCGGCGACCGTGACGCGCACGTGCGGCCCCGCCTTGGCGTCGGGATGCAAGCGCCCGGCGTCCAGGTCGTCCAGCATGACGTTGGCGGCGTGCACGGACAGGCTGCCGCCATGGGGCATGGCGTCGCGGGCGTTGACGCACAGGTTCATCACCATCTGATAGAGCTGCGTCGGATCGCCGTGGATGACCCACAGGTCGGAGGCGAGATCGGTCTCGAAGTGGATCGACTTGGGGAACGTCCGCGTCACCATCTTCCCCATGTCGCCGATCACGTGCTTGAGCTGCACCAGGACCTTGTTCCCCTCGATGCCGCGGGCGAACGACAGGATCTGCTTGACCATGTCGGCGCCGCGCTGGGCGCTGCGGCCCAGATCGTCGAGCAGCGCCAGCCGATCCGCCGCGTCCAGGTCTTGCTTGAGCAGATCGACCGCCAGCATGATCGGCAACAGCAGGTTGTTGATGTCGTGGGCGATGCCGCCGGCCAGCGTGCCGATGCTTTCCATGCGCTGGGCGCGCAGGAACTGCGCTTCGAGGCGCTTCTTCTCGGTGACATCGGTGTTGACGATCAGCTTCGACTTCGGCTGGCCGATGGCGTCGCGCACCAGGGTCCAGCGGCTCTCGACGGTGATCTCCTTGCCGTCCCTGGTGGTCTGGCACAGCTCGCCCGTCCATTCGCCGCGCTCCAGCACCAGCCGCCGCGCCTCCGCCAGGGCCGCCGACGGCGCGCGGTAGAGCAGTTGGTCCGTGGTCCGGCCGAGGACTTCCGCGGCCGACCAGCCGTACAGCCGCTCGGAGCTCTGGTTCCAGTAGAGGATGCGGCCGTCGAGGTCGTGAACGGCGATGGCGTCGCGGGCCTTGTCCAGCAGGGCGGCCTGCTCCTGGATGCGCTTCTCGGCGCGCTGGCTCTCGGCGAACTGGGCCTCCAGCGTTTCATTGAGGCGGCGCAGCTCGGCGAACCCTTCAGCGTTTTCGAGGGCGGCGCCGGCCAGGGTCGCGATGAAGTCGGCGAGCCGCTCCTCGTCGACGCCGAACAGCCCGGCCACCTGCCGGTGGGTCATGTAGAAGCAGCCGACGGTGCGGCCGCGCGCGTGGATCGGCGCGCACAACGCCGAGCGCACTCCAGACAGGAGCACGCTTTCGCTGGCATGGTCCGGCATCCCTTCCATGCTGGTGACGGCGTGGCCGGCGTCGAGCGCTTTCCTGACGATGGCGCGGCTGTACTCCAGGTGCAGCTCGCCGGAGACCAGGGTGACGTCTTCGTTGCCGTGCTCGCCTTCCACCTTGAGGACCAGGCAGCGTTCGCCGCGCAAGAGCTTCAGGGCGGCTTCGCGCACCGCGGCGAAGATCGCCTGCCGCGACAAGGCCGAGGCGATGCGGCGGCCGGCGTCCAGCACCGTATCGAACCGGTCCGCCAGCGACAACGTCACCGTCCGCTCGCCCCCCTTGCCGGCGGCGCCGGCGGCGCTGGCCGCCACGGGCGCTTCGAGCTGCTGCAGGGTCTGATGCGCCAGGTGGGTATCGTCGAGCGCGCCCGGCCAGCCCAGCTCCACTCCCACCTGGCCGCGCGCCAGCAACGTCTGCGCGTGCTCGTGGATCGTCCCCAGGCGTTCGGCGACGGCGAGACTCTTGTCGAAGCATTGCCGCGCCTTCTCCGGCCGGCCGTGCATCGCCAGGAGGATGGCGTATTCGCGCAGCGCGTGCGGGTAGTCGTTCTGGAGCTTGTGCGTCAGGCGGAGCGCCTGCCGTGCGGCGGCAAGCCCGCGCCGGATCAGGCGCTGGCGGTGGCCGGGCGTGCGGGTGGATGCCGCCTCGGCCTGCCGGCGCAGCGCCGTGGCCAGCCACGGCAACACCGGCGCGACCCAGGCGTTCTTGATCCCCGCCCGTGCGATTTGATCGCGGGCCTGCGTCAAGACCTCCGTCGCTTCGGCCGGCCGGCCGGCATGACACAGCCGCACCCCCTCGGCGAGCAGCACCTGCGCGTTGCGTTGCACGTCGCCGGTGGACCGGGCCATCTCGACCTGCACCATGTCCGGCGTCACCTGGCCCAGCGACGCCCGCGCCCACACGTCCAGGCTGATCCCCGACGCTTGCGCGTCGCCGAGGTCCAGTCCCGATTGATGCATCCGCTGCGCCTCGGCCACGGCGCCGGGCAGATCGCCCAGCCGATACAGGCTGGCCGCGATCTGGAAGCGGGCGATGTTGACCTCCCAGAAGTCGCCGGTCCGCTCCAGCAAGCGGACGGCTTCCCGGCAACGACCGAGGCAATCCTTGAAGCGCGACGCCGCGTACAGCACGATGCCGTAGAAGTGCAGCGATTGCCCCTGCCCCCACAGATCGCCGAATTGCTTGCGCATGGCCAGCGACTTCTCGGCGTAGGCGATGCCGCGGCTGAACCAGGCGATCAGGCTCATGGCGGGGGCGTGCTCGGAATACGCCTGGGCCAGCTCGGGGGTCGGCGGATACAGCTCGGCCCGGTTCAGCTCGCGCAGGTGCGCCCACAACGCCGCCACCGTGCCGCGATGAAACCAGTACAGATGCGCCAGCCGGCTGTACAGCCGCAACGCCAGCCGCTCGCCGGCGAAGCGCTCGCTGGAGCGGCGGCCAACGAAGAAGCGTGGGCACGCACTGTGGAAAAACTGTACCAGCACTTCCCACAGCACCAGGATCAAGAACGTGATCGACCAGCGCGGCACCGGGCTGCCTAGCTGCCGCAGGGCGTGCTCGATGCGGATCGTCGCCGTCTTGACGTCGCCGCGCTTGAAGGCGAGCTCACCCAGCTTCCCCTCGATTTCGGCCTGCGCGGTCTGGCCGTCGGCGAGTCCCAGGGCAATCTCGAATTGCGTCGCGGCTTCGTCGTAGCGGCCGCGAAGCATGGCGACGTTGCCCAGACCTTCGGCGATGCCAAACCGCGTCGTCCGGTCGGCGGCGCCGACTCCCCGGCCGGCGATCCCATACTGTTGCTCGGCGATCTCGAGCGAGTGCTGGGCCCGCGCCTGTTCCGCGGCCGTCAGCGCATGCGGCAGCGCCCGCTCGCACAGGCCGGCCGCGTCGAAGTGATACGCCAGCTCGAAGGCCCGGTCCCCGCCCTGGCTTTCCAACTGCAAGGCGGCCCGGCGGTGCAGCTCCTGCTGGTCCGCCGGCGGCAACCGCTCGAGCAGCGTGTGCCGCAGCTTGTCGTGAATGAACGCGCAGCTCGTCTCGCGGCGCCGCGCCCAGACGATGTGCCGGCGCCGCGCTTCATCCAGGGCGGCCACGGCCTCGGCCGGCGTCTGCCGGGCCAGCCGGGCGGCGAAGTCCAGATCGAATTCCTTGCCGAGCACGGCGCCGGCCGACAACAACTGCATCACGTCCGCGGGCAACAGCTCGATGCGCCGCACCAGAAACGCCGCCGCATGCCGCGACGACTGCACGTCGGCCAGCGCCAGCGGCTCGACGCGCCAGCCGCTGGGTTCCGCAACCAACGCCCCCGATTCGACCAGCCCCTGCAACACCGCCGCGGCCATGAAGGGACTGCCTTCGGAGAGCTGCTCCACCACGCTGAGGGCCTCGTCAGGAAGCGGACCCGCCATCGACTCCGCCAGGCGGCGGACGTCGCGGCCGTCAAACGGCGGCAGCGCCAGGTGGCTGGCGGAGTTCAACGTGCGCAGCAGGTGCTCGGCGGGGACTTCGTCGCAGCGGAAGGCGATCACCAGCAACACGTGCCGGGCGCCGCGACGCTCGCCGCGGCGTCGCTGCCACGCGCCCACCAGTTTCAAGGTGAGCTCGTCGGCCCACTGGCAATCGTCGAGCAGCACCAGGGCGGGCCGGTCCTCGGTGCCCAGCGCGTCCAGCAAGGCCGCCAGCGCTTGCAGGCTGCGCGCCTGGCCGAACGTCTCCGGACCGAGCACCGCCGTCGAGAAGGCGCCGAGCGCCTCCGACAGCTCCGGCAGGGCGGCGCAAACGGCCTCGCGCTGTTCGCCCAAACGCGCCTGAACAGCCGGCGCCAGCGCCGCGTCCGCCTTGCAGTCCTGAATCAGGTCCGCGGCGACGCCGACCAGCACCTGGAACGGCCGCTGCGCGGTCTGGTCCAGGCCCTGACCGCGGTATACCCGGAACCCCTGGCGGGCGCTGCGCTGGGCCAGTTCCAGCAGCAACCGCGACTTGCCGCCGCCGGACTCCGCCTCGAGAAACACCAGGCCGCCGTCCCCCTGACGGGCCTGGTCGCACTCCAGGTCCAGGGCGGCCAGCTCGGCGCCGCGGCCGACAAACGCCGGCTCGGTGAGCGTCCGCCGCCGATCGCGCAGGCCGACCACCAGGGGCGGATCGCCCACGCCCTTGTCGAGCGCCGCCGTGAGCTGCGTCAAATCGGCCAGCACCGCCTCGGCCGTCTGATAGCGATCGCGCGGGTCCTTGCGCAGCAGCCGCTGGATGATCTCATCGAGCGCGCGCGGCACGGCCACGCCCAGGCTGCGCAGCTTGGGCGCCGGCTGGGCCATGTGCTGGCGGAGCACCTCGCTGACGCTCTGTCCATCGAAGGGAGCGCGGCCCGCCAGCGATTCAAACAGCACCACGCCGGCCGAATAGAGATCGGAGCGCTCGTCCGGATCGTGATCGAGCAGGCCGGCCTGCTCCGGCGACATGTACCGCGCCGTGCCGACCGGCTGGTCGCGGATCGACGCATCCAGCCGGGCGCTGCGGGCCAGGCCGAAATCGATCAACGTGGCGCACGGCGGCGCGTGCGCCGCGGCGGGGTCCGAGCGGTCGCCGGCGCGGAGGATGATGTTGGCCGGCTTGAGATCGCGGTGCAGCACTCCCTGGTCGTGCACTTCTTGCAGCGCCGACATCAGGCACCGCGCCAGCGCCACGGTGTCGCGCACTCCCAGCGGGCCAACCCGCAGCCGCTCGGCCAGCGTGGTCCCCTCGACGAGCGGCATCACCAGGTACAGCAAGTCGTCTTGCCAGCCGAGCTCGAGAAGTGCGGCGATGAACGGGCTATGGATTTGCCGAAGGACGCCCGCCTCATGCTCCAGGCGCATCTGCGCGCCGATGGACAGACTATCTCTGGCGGCGATCTTGATGACCACCGGACGATCTTCTTTGAGATCGACGCCCAGCCAGGTCGACACGCCATGCCCGTGTTTGAGCAGCCGATCAGCCTGGAAGCGTCCACCGAAGATCCGCGCATCCGCCAGGGGAAAGTCAACTTCTGTCAGGGGAGTGTCCGCGAGGGCGAGCCCAATTTCTCATCCCAGACTAGCTATCTTATGCAGAGTCTCCGGTCAACTCTAGCTCACAATTTCCCTTCAAGTCTGGGCTTCGAGCTTTGCCGGCGGTGCAGACGGGCGCAGCGACATGGCCACGAGCGTGCCAGAATGCCACAAATGCCACATTGCCACGATATGCACGTCGGCGTTCGCCGAGAAATTAACTTAACTGATTGATAATTGATAAGTTACGACGTTTTTTCCTTCCGAATCGACCCCGGTCCAGCCACCGGCCACCGGCTGTTGGACCCTGGGTGAGTTGGCAGCCGGTGTCTATAAGCTCTTCTGAAAACGGTCGTTATGATGAACGCCCGTCACAGGGTGGCAGCGTGATACCGGCTCGACCCTGCCAAAGTGCCACGCATGCCAACTGCAACTGATCCGGCACTGCCGAATCCGGCGTCTTTCTTCACCGGCTTGCCCTGCTTCGCCGTTCGCCACAGTTTGCCACCTTTTGTTGTAAATCTTGCAAGTTTGCGCCGGTCCAACTTCAGACCCGCCGGTCAATTTTGTTACCTTGCATCTCCCCCACCGCCATTTGACGCCACGACCGCGGATCCGGCGGCCACGTTCGCCCGATCAGGTGGATCGACATGCTTGATATGGACACGGGCCCTGCCACCATGGAACGACCGGACGTTCGTGACCTGACCGAGGTCTTCCACGACGAGCCCATCGACGTCAAGATCCTCGACTACGCCTGCGAGCGCTTTCGCGACGGGCAGGTCAGCGACGGCATGCGCGAGCTGCTGCCGGTCCTGCAGGCGCGGCGGCTCAAGTCGAGCGAACCCGAATGGTCGCAGTTCGTCGACGTCTGTCTGCGCCACCCGCTCCGCGAGTTGCTGCACCAGGATCCCTTCACCTGCCGCGCGTTCAGCAAGCCGCGCGGCTACGCCGGCGACGCCATCCTGATGGACTACATCTACGGCCGCGAGGAAGGCTGGCCGTTGCCGGAGGGGACGACCGAGCTCGGCCGGCGGATCTTCGACTTCACGACGGCCAGCGCCGCTTGCGAAGCCGTGCGGGCCCGCCGCGGCTACATCGCCGACCTTGTCGATGTGCTGTCCGAAGAGATCGGCAGGCCCCACATCCTGTCGGTGGCGTCGGGCCATTTGCGCGAAGGGCTCTTGTGCTCGACCATCAAACGACGCCGGTTCGGCCGCTACGTGGCCATGGATTCCGACCCCAGCAGCCTCGAGGAAGTGGCCCGCGTTCACGGCGGCCACGGCGTCGAAACCTCCAACGTCACCATCCGCCAGCTCCTGACCGACCGCCACGACCTCGGCCAGTTCGATCTGATCTATTGCACCGGCCTTTACGATTACCTGCAGCTCCCCGCGGCGCAGCGCCTGACCGCGGTGCTGTTCGAGCTGCTGCGGCCGCGCGGCCGGCTGTTGATCGCCAACTTCCTGCCCGGCGTTCCCGACGTGGGCTACATGGAATCGTACATGGCGTGGAAGCTGATCTTCCGCACCCGCCAGGAAATGCTCGCGATCTCCGAGGAAGTCCCCCTGGCCGACATCCGCGACATCCGCCTGTTCGCCGAGGACAACCAGAACATCATCTTCTTGCAGATGATGAAGCGCTGACCTAGTATTTCACCGTCATCCCCAGCACGAACGCGTCGGCGCTGACCCGGCTGCGGACCACGGTTCCCGGCGCCGCGCCGCCGGGAAACACCAGCGGACCTTCCACTTCGTTTTCGAAGGCGTATAGATACGCGAACGACACGACCAGGCATTCGCTCAGGCTCCACGATGCCCCCGTGCCGATGGTGTGCTCCAGGATCGTCGGCGCCCCGACGTTGAACAACGCCACCGAACTGTCCTGCGGGTTGTTGTTGTACGAATAGCCCATCCGCACCGAGAGGCGGTCGCTCACCTGATACTGCATGCCGCCGGTGACCACGACCTGGCTGTCCCAGCCGATGCCGCGCACCGAGCCGTCCGGGGCAAAACCGCTGGCGTCGAAACCCTCGGCGTTGCGGTAGTCGATGTAGCGCACGTCGCCGGCGAAGGTCCAGCGCTCCAGGCCGGTGTAGGCGACGCCGACCGATGCGATCCACGGCAAGTCGAAGCGGATCGTGTCCTCGCGCGGCAAACCCAGCTCATCGACCGTGTTGAAGCGAAACGTCTCGAACCACTGCGGGCTCTTGAAGCTGACGCCGAAGTTCCAGCACGCCGGCCCCTGCCAGAAGACGCCGACCTGGAAGCCGCCGCCCCACTGGTTGTGGTTGTGCGTGGCCTCGCGGTAGGTGAAGAACGTGTCGCCGTTGGCGTCGTCGGGCGCCGCGAAGATAAGCGGATTCAGCCGCAAGTTGGCCAGGCTGACGATCGGGCTGACGCCGATCGACAGCCGTTCGTTCACTTGCAGCGAGATGCTCGGCACGATCTGGTAGACCTGCAGGTTCGAGTACACGTTGCCGAGCCCCAGGCCGATCGGGCCCGGCGGCGTCAGCACCGGATTGGTGAAGCTCGCCGGGTAGTTGACGCCGAACCCGGCCGCCGAGATGACGCCCAGGCCAAGCGTGAGATTCGAATCGGCCAAGCGATAGGCGACGCCGACGTTGGGGACGATCATCGTGCCCGTGTCCGAGTGCGAGGTGTCGCTGAACGTCACGGGCGGCACGCCCGGTCCCAGAAAATTCGGGGGAATGCTGGAGAACAGGTCGGTGTGCGGAATCAGCAGCTCGACGCCAAAGGTCATGTCGTTGTGCGGCAGGCCGCTGAGGGTAGCGGGGTTCCAGAAGGCGGCCCCGAGCGAGTCGATCGGGTTGGCGGTGGCGGCGCCGCCCATCGAGCGCTGGACCGGGCCGCCGCCGGACAGGAAGACCCCGTGCTGAGCGTGCGCCTGCCGGGGATTCGCGAAGAACCCGCCGAGCACGCAAAGCCCGCCCGCCGCGATTCGCTGCCAACTCTTCATGACCGACCTTTCCGGGCGAAGCTCGCCAGGCGACCCAGGTTTTCCGGTTGGCCAAGCCAGGCAAGGAATACCGGTTGCATCGGTTGTATCGTCACCGCGCTGCAACCAACTTGACCCTTGCGGGGTAGACAGGGGTAGAGACACTCGGCTTGCTCCCGCAGACACGAATGTCCGCCCCACGGTAAGATGAAACCGATAGTCTTTGCTCATGAGGTGCGGCATGAAACGATTGATTCGCTGGTTGGTCATCCTCGGATTTCTCGGCGGGCTCGGTTTCCTGGTCACCGGTCCGCTCGGCCGGTACATGAAGGAGCGCAATCGCGTCGTGTACCGGGACGCGGAGGTGACGCGCGGGCGGATCGCGGCGGTCGTCAATGCAACGGGGACGATTCAGCCGGTGCTGTCGGTCAAGATTGGCTCGGTGGTCTCCGGGCCGATCGTCAAGATCTACGTGGACTACAACAGCGACGTGAAAGTCGGCGATCCGCTGGCTGACGTCGATCCCAAGGTTTACCAGGCGAACCTGGACCGCGACCAGGCGAACGTGGACAGCGCCATGGCCGCCCTGCTGAGCGCCAATGCCATGTGGGACACGCGCAAGGCCGAGGTCAAGCAGGCGCTGGCCAGGCGCGATCAGGCGAGCAACGACAAGGAGCGTTACGAGCAGCTGCAGGCGCTCAACAAGAACTTCACGTCGGCGACCGAGATGGACAAGTACACGTACGATCTCAAGTCGTTCGAGGCGCTGGTGGACGTGGCCAAGGCGTCGGTCAAGCAAGCCCAAGCAGCGGTCAAGCAGGCCGAGGCGCAGGTCAAGCAAGCGAAAGCGGGCTATGACCTTTCCAAGACCAACCTGGGCTACACCAAGATCGAGTCGCCCGTGGACGGCATCGTCATCGAGCGCAAGATCGACGCGGGACAGACCATGGCGGCACAGTTTCAAACGCCCGAGCTGTTCGTCATCGGCAAGAACATGCGCGAGGAGATGCTGGTGTTCGCCGCGGTCGATGAAGCCGACATCGGCTACATCGTGGAGGCCGAAAAAACGGGGCAGCCGGTTCACTTCACGGTCGAGTCCTATCCCGACGAGCTGTTCAAGGCAACAATCCTGCCCAAGACCGGGATCCGCATGAACTCCACGACCACGCAAAACGTCGTCACCTATCCGGTGGTGGTGTCGGCCCCGAACCCGGACCTCAAGCTCAGGCCGGGCATGACCGCGAACGTGTCGTTCCAGTTGCGCGAGAAGGAAAGCGCCCTGCGGATTCCCAACGCGGCCTTGCGCTTCTACCCGCAGCGCGACCAGGTGCGGCCTGAGGACCGGCACATCCTGGAGAACAAGCCGCAGGCCGCCAGCGACGAGGGCGTGGCCGCGACGCCGTCCGCCCAGGAAAAGGCCGAGGCGCGCCGCCATCGCAATCGCCGCCACGTCTGGGTCGTGGACGGCGATTTCTTGAGGGCCGTGGAAGTCGTCACCGGCTTGAGCAGCGCCCACCACACCGAGATGGTCGCCGGCGAGCTGGTTGAAGATCAGAAACTGGTGACAGGCATTCAACCGAAGAGGTAGTGGTTGGTGGTTAGTGGTTGGTGGTTAGTGGTTGGTGGGCGGTCCGCCATTCCGGTCTAACGACCGCCGTCAAAAGAACTAAGGAGACTTCAAATGGCTGTGCAGAGTTACGAACAACTGGATGCCTGGCAGAAAGCGATGGACCTGGTGACGGAGGTGTATCGCGCCACCATGGTCTTTCCAGCGGACGAAAAATTTGGATTGACGAGCCAGCTTCGTCGTGCGTCGGTGTCAATCCCATCGAACATCGCGGAGGGCCAGGGACGCCGCACGACAGGGGAGTTTCTGCACGGTTTTCCGTCGCGCGTGGTTCACTCATGGAAGTACGTACGCAAATCGAGGTCGCCAGAAGGCTGGCCTATTTGCGGTCGACCGAAGTCTTGGTCGACCATGGCAATCAGGTCGGCCGGCTGCTCAATCGCCTGATCACCAACCACTAACCACTAACCACCAACCACCAACCACCAGAAATGAACCTCCTCCTCACCATCCGCGTCGCGCTACGGGCCCTGGCCAAGAACAAGCTGCGCGCCGGGTTGACGGTGCTGGGCGTCGTCATCGGCATCGCCGCGGTCACGACCATGGTGTCGATCGGCGAAAGCGCCGGCGCTTACGTGCAGGGGCAGCTCCAGGGGCTCGGCACCAACGTGATCATCGTGCAGCCCGGCATGGGGCAAAGCGGCGGCGTCCGCGAGGCGAACCTGCCGACGCTGACCGCCAAGGACGCCCGCGCCATCGCCGAGGAATGTCCCGCGGTCCTGGCGGTCACGCCCATCGTCGGCGCCGGCGGCCAGGTCATCTACGGCAACGTCAACTGGAAGCCGCGCGAGATGTGGGGCGTCGGCGCCGACTATCCGGTGGTCCGCAACTGGGCGCCGCGGGCCGGCGTCTTCTTCACCGAGCGCGACGTCAGCACCGCCAACCGTGTCTGCGTCATCGGCCATACCGTGGCGACCAAGCTGTTTCAGACCGGCGATCCGCTGCAGCGCACCATCCGCATCAAGAACATTCCCCTGGTCGTGATCGGCGTCCTCGAACGCAAAGGCGCCAACATGGTCGGCCAGGACCAGGACGACATCGTCCTCATACCCTATTCGACCGTCAAGCAGCGGCTGCAGGGGTCGGCCTTCGACAACGTGAACGCCATCATGGTGTCGGCGCGGACCCAGCGGCAGATGGCCGACGCCGAGAGCGAGATCCATCAGCTCCTGCTCGAGCGCCACCACATCCACCCCGGCGAGGCGCCCGATTTTCGCGTGCAGAACATGACCGAGATCGCCAACATCATGGGCATCGTCACCGGCACCATCACCTTGCTGTTGTCGGCCATCGCCGGGATTTCGCTCCTGGTCGGCGGCGTCGGCATCATGAACATCATGCTCGTGTCGGTGACCGAACGCACCCGCGAGATCGGCATCCGCATGGCGGTCGGCGCCCGCGCTCGCGACATCCTCCGCCAGTTCCTGGTCGAGGCGGTGCTGCTGTCGGCCCTCGGCGGCGTGGTCGGCGTCGCCCTGGGCATCGGCGCCTCGGCCGGCGTCACCGCCATCATCAACTCGTTCTCGCCCGACGCCAAATGGCCGGTGGTGATCTCGATCCCGGCGGCGACGGTGGCGCTCTTGTTCGCCGCGGCGGTGGGGATGATTTTTGGGTATTACCCCGCACGGCGGGCGAGTCGGTTGGACCCGATTGAAGCGCTGCGGTACGAGTGACCAGAGGAACGCCGCGCCGAAGAAAAAGGTGTCAGGACCCTTTTTCGTCTTGCAAGCCACAAGTCATTGCAGCGCGCCTGGCAGCTCAACTAGCGCGTTCCTCTTCAAACAGGACAAACCGCCTCAACCGCCGCCCGCCGACGCTAGCGGTATCATGGCGCCGAAACCACCCGCGTCGTGGCGCCGCAGCCCGAGCATGGCCATCGTGCGATACCACGCCCTGCGAAACAGGGAGGGACGCCTCACCCGCAATTCGCGCCATGGACCGCCGGCCGCGACGTCGCCGCCGAGAAGGTGAATGCCGGCCTCTTGCCAGCGCAGCAGAACGTGGGCCAGGTCCTCACCTGGCGCATCCGTGCCCCGTCGCAATAGCAGGACCTCGTTGATGCCGCGCGCGCGAAGGTAAGTTGCCGACGGAAAATCCTGCGGAAATACGATCCAGCGGTTGTCGAACTTTCCTGGGCCGGGTGCATCCTTGGGCGTCATGCGGGCGGCGTCGAGTAAGAATGCCGGCGGCGCATCCGGCAAGATGCCAAGGCCGTGCAGTACTTCGGCGCCGGCCTGGAGTTGTCGCGCGATCGGCTCGATGTCGATGACCGGTGCTGGGCCGACGGTGCCATTGTAGAGCGGCACGGGCCGATAACCGCGCCGCGCCAGGCTCAAGCCCAGCACGACCGACTCGGCGCCCGGCACGTCGACGATCAGCGCGCGCTCGTGGCTCGCTTCGGGAATCCAGTCGACAGACAGGGTGGTTGTGGGCTGGTCGGGCACGCCGCCCGCTGCGATGCGGTCGAGGTTGGCAAACACGACCGGCTTGGCCCATTGCGACCACGGGATGCCATCCGGCGCCCAGGCCACGAAGCACTCTTCCTTTGTCATCGTTCTTGTCTCCCCACTTGTCTCCCCACAGCATCGAGGTCGTGGTTCTCTCCCGCAACGAGCACGGCAATATCCTGGGCGCGCCAGTCGACCAGCGGTCGGCGGGCCATCCTGCCATAGGCGCCAACCACGCGCGTGTCGACGGTGTAGACGCCGATGCACGGATAGCAGGGTCCGCACGGTGTCGTGAAGGGCGTCGCTTCGAAGCGCCGCTGGGCCACCCAGCAACGCGGGTGGCGTTCCACGTCACGTGCGATCCGCTCCCACTCGCGGACCGTCATCGTGTCGCGAAACCCGACGCCGTCGCCCACGCGCCCCAGGGCAGGCTTGACCAACCATTCCTCGCTGCGCCAGGCACAATGCCGCGGGTCACAGGTTTCCGGAAGCAGCGCTTGCCACATCGGCAAGGACGTACCCAGCATGTCCCAGACCAGCGGGAAACGCTTGCTCTGCGTGAGCACGGCGGTCGCTGGATTGCTGATCGGCGTTTGGCTTCCATGAAAGAAACCGGTCCAACCGCAGGCCGCGGGAAGATTCGGCAGCCACTCGGCGGGAAAAAAACGCACAAGGCCAGCCATCGGCTCACGGCTCCAATCCGTTGCCAAATAGGCATGGCCGGATCGCCAGCGCACGTGAGCGGGACTCACCAAATGGGCGTGGATGCCGGCGACGTCGAGCCGCCGCGCCAGATAGGCCATCATCTGATGATCGTCGCTATAGGCCGTGGCATGGACGAGCGCGACGCGCGCGCCGGCTCCCAAGGCGTCGCGGAGCGACTGGGCGTACGTCCCGGCGGGATCGCCCACGGTGCATGTTTCCGGATAGTGCTGCGCCACGAGTTGCGTGAATCCAGACGCCTCGTTCAAGCCGCCCGGGACGTCGGTATTCGCCTCGGAAATTCGCCAGCCCTCGGAAGTGTGATGAAAATCAAAGCGAATGAGCCGGGCCACGCCGGGGCTGCGGCGACCGCGATTCGCACTCGCCAGCGCGCGTGCTGCCTGGCGCGGGAGGCCCAGCCGGCCATGCAGATCGAGCCGTCCGAGCAACTCCTCCTCGGCGGCCAGCGTCTCGCGGGCAAGCTTCTCGGCCAACAAGACGAGTTCGGCCCAGGCCTCTTGCCGCAGCACCAGCGGCAGCGCCGCGAGCGATGCGGTGTCTTCGACTTGCGGATCCCACTTGCAGCAGTCGAAAACCGCGCGCCGCCGCACCTGGGCGAAGTCGGCGGGCAGCAACGGGTTCGCGGACAACCACGGTGCGATCATACCGGCCAGCCAAGTAAGAGAAGGCAGATCAGCGCGGCGACGATGTAGAAGAGCCCTGGCAGGATTCCAGCTGCCAGCGCTGACGGTTGCGGTCGCGCCGGCGTCGCCTGAGCATATCGCTCCGCCAACACTGCCAGGGCCAGCAACGGCAACGTCGGCCAGCCGCGCACGGCGAAGTCCCGCACGGTCGCCTCCACGGACACCCAATCGCCGGCCACCGCACGTGCCAGGATGGCCGCGAGCGCGACGAGAAAGCCAGCCAGGCGCAGCCCCGTTGCCTGATCGCGATCGATCGTGATCGAATCGGCGACTCGCGCACACGTCTCCAGCAGCAGCCAATGACACGCAAGCGCCCCTGTCGCCAAGCCGGCACTCAACACGACGACCCACCAGCCCGGCCCGTTGCCAATGTTCCCGCCGGCGAAGCAGATGGTGACGGCGAGCATGGCGCCGCTGATCGCATAGGCCGCAGCTCGGTTGCGTCGCTCCAGGACGTCGTCGCGCGCGCTGATGCCCAGCAACGACAGAAGCGAGGCGCCCATGCAAAGCCAGGCGGACCCGAACATCAGGTAAAAGAACAAGTAGAAGGGGTCGTCGCGCACATCGTGTGCCGAGGCGACCTTGAGGATCGCGAAAAGGATCGCGGCGCACAAGAACGGCACAGCGCCGAGGAGCCTTCGGCTTGGAAGATCAGCGCCGATGCGTTGGACATAGAATCGTTGGACGCGAAGCAACCGAGCATACCAAAGGAACCAGAAAGGCAGGCTCACGACAAGACTTGCGATCAGGACGAGAAATTCGTCACCCGACATCGGTTGCAGTGCTCCTATTGGAGCGGGCGCCTTTCGCGAGCGCGGCTTCGACTAGAGTTACGCGATGGTGGGCATCGACCGCCCGCGTCGGCCAACCCCAGATTCGCGGGTTCCGGCGAGGTGGTTTCCATCGCAAGCAAACAGCGTAAGTCATTCTCACGCCGTGCTTTGCTGCACGAACCGCGGATTCGCCGACGTACGTTCCGTGGCGAGCCGGCAAAGTCGCCTTCTCGGCTGTTGGAGACCTGCTCTCTCCACCCACGAGATCAATGATTCAGCCGGAACTCGGCGCTGTTGAGCAGCGCCCACAGGATGTCGCCGAGCTTTTGCCGGTACTGCTGCGGCCCGCCCGCGTCCACGAAGGCCACCAGGCGGGCGTACTCGTCGGGCCGCGGCTCGCGCGACAGCGACATGAGGAACAACGCGTGAATCCGCGCCTCGGTCGTGGCGTAGCGCGACATCGGATGGGCAAGAATGTCGAGGTTGGAGTTGTCGCGGATCTTCTCGGAAAGGAACTTGCCGTTCATGAGGAAGAGGGCCTGCAGGATCGACGTTTGCGATTCGTGCCGCCGGTCCTCGCTGATGAACTTTGACAGGAACTCGGCGCGGCCGCCGGCCGGCTGCCGCGGGCCGAACTGAAAGTTGGGCTGGTACGTCAGCTCTTCGTGCCCCTTGGGACCGATGGCGGCTTCGATGACGCTGTCGTACAGCTGTTCGGGGCTCAGGCCGCGGACGGGCATGCGCGTGAACAGCACGTAATCGTCCTTGGTCACCGTGCCGTGATTGCCGCTGCTGCGCTGGTAGGCCTGGGTGTGGACGATGGCCCGGATCAGGAACTTCAGGTCGAATTCGTGGTCGATCAGGCTCTGGGCCATGTCGTTGAGCAGCTCGGGGTGGGTGATCGGGCTGTCGTCGCTGGGCTCGATGATCGGCTCCAGCAGGCTGACGCCGAAGAAGTATTGCCACACCGTGTCCACCGTGGCCTTGGCGAAGTACGGATTCTTGGGCGACGTCATCCAGTCGGCGAGGACGGTGCGGGTCGGCTCGTTGGGCTTCCACTTCGGCTCTTCGCCGGTGAGGAACTTGGCTTTCACGACCTTGTCGGTGCCGGGGATGGTGATTTGGCGGGCGGTGCTGGCCTGGACAGGCGGCACGGCGCCGTCCGGCTGAAAGCGGACGTTGCCGCGCTGGGTGCCGACGAAGAAGGCGGCGAACTGCCAGAATTCATCCTTGGTCCACTTGGCGAAGGGATGGGGATGGCATTGGGCGCAATCCAGCTTGACGCCGAGGAAGACGCGCGAGGTCGAGCCGGCGAGGCTTTCCGCCTTGTATTCGCTGGCGAGGTAAAACGCCGTCGGGCTGCCCACCCCCGGGGTCACGCTGCCGGGCCGGAACCCCATCATGTTGGCGTTGGCCTCGGCGCCCGGCGCCAGCAGCTCGCGGACGATGCGATCGTAGCCGATGTTGCTTTGCAGGCGGTCTTTCAGCCACAGCTCAAACGGCGGCATGAACGGCGCGGCCTGCTGGTTGGCGGCATTGAGGATGTGGGCCCGCCAGACGGCGGCGAAGTGCTTGCTGTACGCTTTCTGATCGAGGAAGCGCTCGGACCAATCCCAGAGCTTGTCGGGATCGTCGTTGCCCAGGTAATCGCTCATGTCGATGAGCGTGGGGATCATGCCGGCCAGGTCGAGATGGATGCGCCGGAAGAAGGCCGCGTGCTGCGCGGGCGGGACGGGCTGCACGCCGGCGGCCTTCTGGGCGGCGGCGATCTGCTCGTCGATCCGTTTGGTGAGGGCGGCCACTTCTTTTTTCGAGCGCCACGCCTGGCTCTGTCCCCATGCGGCCGGCGTCGCCGCCAGGACCGCGACCGCGACGACCGCGAGGACCGCAAACCACTTCGCCTGTTGCCACATAGCCAGCCTCCCACGCGATGATGTAAAACCGTGCGAGCAAGCCAAGGACTAGACGAACCACCCGCGAAAAGTGAACTCGGCTCCTTTATCACTTGTAAACGGTTTCGGGGCCGCTGCCAAGCAAAATGTCGGCGGGCGGCGCGTTTTTCGGCGCGGACACGCCTCTCCCGGCCTTGGGTTCATCCCGACAGACGGGCACAGTGCTGCCGCACCAACCCGAAGCGTCAGCGAGGGATCGCGCGTGTTCCCCTCGCTGACGCTTCGGGTTGGTGCCGCGGACTCGCGCGAGGGATCGCGTGTATTCCCCTCGCTGACGCTTCGGGTTGGTGCTGCGGACTCGCGCACGCTCATGTCATAGAATGCTCGTATTGAGGCACGGACGTGGCCCAGGGAGCAGGGACTTGCATGTCGGACGCAGAACTGATCCATCCGGCGTCGATCGTGGAAGAGACGCGGCGCCGCTATCTCACGTATGCCCTGTCGGTCATCTCGTCGCGCGCCTTGCCCGACGTGCGCGACGGCTTGAAGCCGGTGCAGCGCCGCATCCTGTTCTGCATGCACCACGAGTTGCAACTGTATGCGGATCGGCGGCCCGCCAAGTGCGCCCGCATCGTCGGCGACGTCACCGGCAAGTTTCACCCGCACGGCGATGAGGCCGTGTACGAAGCCCTGGTGCGCATGGCGCAGACGTGGGTGTTGCGCGCGCTGCTGATCGACGGCCATGGCAACTTCGGCTCCGTCGACGGCGATCCGCCGGCGGCCCGGCGATACACGGAGGCCAAGCTGACCGGCATCGCGGACTCGCTGCTGGCGGAACTGCGTCAGCGCACCGTGGACATGCGGCCGACGTACAATAACGAGTTCGAGGAGCCCGTCGTCCTGCCGGCCGAGTTCCCGAACATCCTCGTCAACGGCTCGGCCGGCATCGCCGTCGGGATGGCGACCAACATCCCGCCGCACCACCTGGGCGACACCATCGCGGCGGCGGTGCACCTCATCGAGAATCGCGACGCCAGCACGGCGAACCTGCTCGACAAGCTCAAGGGCCCGGACTTCCCGCTCGGCGGCAAGATCGTCACCGAGCGCCGCTCGCTCCGCAAGATTTACGAGGACGGCCAGGGATCGCTGAAGATCCAGGCGGAATGGAAGGTCGAGCGCGCCGGCAAGAAGGAGAAGCTCGTCATCACGTCGATCCCCTACGGCGTCAACAAGGGGGCGCTGGAAAACGACATCGGCGCCATCATCGCCGAGCGGAAGTTGCCGCAGCTCGTCGACCTGACGAACGAAACGAACGAAAAAGAAGGCCTGCGCATTGCCCTGGAGATGAAGCCGGACAGCGATCCCGAGCTGATCATGGCGTATCTCTACAAGCACACGCAGCTCCAGGAGAACTTCGCGGTCAACCTGACGTGCCTGGTGCCGGACGAGGACGGCAAGCCGCAGCCGATGCGGCTGGGCTTGAAGGAGATCCTGCAGTACTTCCTCGATTTCCGCTTCGAGACGGTGAAACGCCGTTTCGAGTACGAGCTGGAGCAGCTTCGCAAGCGCATCCACATCCTCGAAGGCTTCAAGATCGTCTTCAACGCCCTCGACAAGGCGATCAAGCTGATCCGCGACAGCCAGGGGAAAGCCGACGCGGCCCAGAAACTCATGAAGGCGTTTGAGCTCGACGAGATTCAAACGGAAGCGATCCTCGACGCCCAGCTGTATCGCATCGCGCAGCTGGAGATCAAGAAGATCCTGGACGAGCTGCGCGAGAAGAAGAAGCAGGCCGCGGAGATCGAGGAGATTCTCGGGTCAAAGCGGCGGCTGTGGGGCGTGGTCAAGGACGAGCTGAACGCCCTCGCCGAGAAGTTCGCCGGCGACAAGCGCCGCACGCGCATCGCGCTGGGCGAGGACCTGCCCGAGTTCAACGAGGAAGCGTACATCGTCAAGGAAAACACCAACGTCGTGGTGACGCGCGACGGCTGGATCAAGCGCGTCGGCCGGCTGGCGTCGATCGAGACGACGCGGGTGCGCGAGGGAGACACAGTCATCGCGGTCATCCCCGGCAGCACGCTGGAGCATGTCGTCTTCTTCGCGGACGACGGCACGGCCTACACGATGCGCTTCAACGAAGTCCCGGCCAGTTCCGGATACGGCGAGCCGGTCGCCAAGTTTTTCAAGCTGGGGGACAACGTCCGCATCGTCGGCGGCGCTACGACCGACACGCGCTTCGTGCCGGACAAGATCAAGCCGCCCACGAAGGAGGACCCGCCCGGGCCGTACATCCTCGCCGTTACGGAGCAGGGGCAGACGCTGCGGACGCCGTTCGCGCCGCACCGGGAGGCCTCGACCCGCGCCGGCCGCATGTACGCCCGGCTCAACGACGGCGACCGTGTCGTCCTGGCCCAGGTGCTCAAAGCCGAGCCGACGATCATGCTCGCCTCGCGCGACGGACATGTGATTCACTTCCCGATCGAGGAAATCAATATCCTGCAAGGCGTCGGCAAGGGCGTGATGGGCATCAAGCTGGAGGACGACGACATCTGCCTGGGCGGCGCCGTGCTGGGCAGGCCGAGCGATCAGCTGGTGATGGAAACCTCCGGCGGCAAAGAGATGGAGTTCACCGGCCGCTACGAAACGGTGTCGCGCGGCGGCAAGGGCTTCGAAGCAGTGAAGCGGGCGAGCTTCGTCCGCGTGGTGCCGGCGGCTATTGAACTGGTGGATTGGGATGTGCTAGAAGGAAAGGCAGACGACAAGGGAAAGTCGAACGGCAAGAACGGGCAGAAGACATTGTATTGATTGAACTCTTGGCCAGGACGGATGCGACGATGATACCGAATGAACGTGACCAACCGCTATCGCACCAAGTCGCCGAGGCCTGTGCGGACGAGTATGACAATGAGTTCAGCACGGCGTGGATGACTGCGGTGGCCCAAGCTTGGGCTGCTGACTGGGATGATCCACGCGAAGATATTTATTCGATTGACGATGGAATGCCCGCCCACATTGCGGGTGATGCTTGATGGAAGGGAATCCATGTCCGCCGCCGCCAAACTGCAACGCTATGACGAACGCAGCATCCGCGCCTTGAAGGGCCTGGAGCCGGTCCGCGAACGGCCGGCAATGTACATCGGCAACACCGATAAGCGCGGGCTGCATCACCTCGTCTGGGAGATCATCGACAACTCGGTCGATGAATACCTCAACGGCCACGCCGACACGATCCGCGTCATCCTGCACAAGCCGGGCGACACAATCACTATCAGCGACAACGGCCGCGGCATTCCCGTCGGCATCCACCCCGTCGAGAAAGTGCCGACGCTGGAACTGATCCTCACCAGCCTGCACTCGGGCGGCAAGTTCGGCGACAAGGAAGGCTATTTCCACTCGGGCGGCTTGCACGGCGTCGGCTCATCGGTGGTCAACGCCCTGTCGCACAAGCTGGAAGCGGTGATCAAGCGCGACGGCCACGAGTGGACGCAATCGTTCAAGCGCGGCAAGCCCGAGGGGAAGATCCACAAGGGCAAATCGACCCACTTCCACGGCACGTCGATCACCTTCACGCCCGACCATGATGTCTTCAAGGTCACGCGCTTCGATCCGGAGCTGATCAAGACCCACCTGGAAGACATGTCGTACATCCACAGCGGGCTCAAGATCACGTTCCAGAACGAGATCACCGGCGAGTCGCTCGACCTCAGCCATCCCGGCGGCATCCCGGAGTTTCTCAGCCGGCTCATTCAGGAAGGCCAGAAGCCGGTCGTGCACCCGGCGGCGTTTCATGTGGCGAAGGAAGGCGACGAGCGCATCGAGATTGCCCTGCAATGGACCGAATCGACCGAGGAGACGTTCCGCTCGTTCGTCAACGGCATCCGCACCACCGACGGCGGCACACACGAGGCTGGGTTCAAGGCAGGCATCGGCAAGGCGATCCGCAACTTCATGGAGACGCACGACGTCAAGACCAAGGGGCTGACAATCACGGCCGAGGACATCCGCGAAGGCCTGGTCGGCATCCTGTCGCTGTTCATCCGCGATCCGCAGTTCCAGGGGCAAACCAAGGAGAAGCTCAACAACCCGGAGATGTCGGCGACGATCGACAACTTCATCCGCCCTGCCCTGGAAGCGTGGCTCAACGCCAACATGAGCGTCGCCGATCAGATCGTCGGCCGGATCGTGCTGGCGGCCAAGGCGCGTCAGGCGTCGCGTGACGCCGCCCAGGAGATCAAGCGGAAGTCGGCGACGCAGCGCAAGCTGAACCTGCCCGGCAAGCTGGCGGACTGCAAGGCCAGCGACCTGGAGGAGACCGAGCTGTTCATCGTCGAGGGCGATTCGGCCGGCGGGTCGGCGAAGCAGGGCCGCGACAACCGCACCCAGGCCGTGCTGCCCCTGCGCGGCAAGATCCTGAACTCCGAGGGCCTCGGCCTCGCCAAGGTATTGACCAACGCCGAGCTGGCCGACCTGGTCACCGCGGTCGGCACCGGCGCCGGCGAGCACTTCAACATCAACAATCTCCGCTATGGCAAGATCATCCTGCTGATGGACGCCGACGCCGACGGCCATCACATCACGACGTTGCTGTTGACGTTTTTCTTCCGTTACATGACCGACTTGATCCGCAAAGGCCACCTGTACATCGCCCAGCCGCCCTTGTACCGGATCGACGTGGGCAAGGAAACGCACTGGGCCCGCGACGACGTCCACAAGGAAGAGCTGCTCGAGGAGATCGCCAAGAAGAAGCCCAACGCGAAGCCGGAGATCACGCGGTTCAAGGGCCTGGGCGAAATGCTCGCCAAGGTCCTCGCCGAAACGACGCTCGATCCGAAGAAGCGGACGCTGCTGCGCGTGACGGTGGATTCCAACCTGGAAGCGGACAAGACCTTCGTGGAGCTGCTGGGCAAGGACCCGG
>JAKEET010000148.1 GCA_022616435.1 Gemmataceae bacterium | reverse complement strand
TGGGCAATGAGCTGACCATGGACATGGAGCAGGATCAAACCGTCAAGATCACCGTCACCACCGAGAAGCCCAAACCGCGGCCATAGCGCCGGGTGCTCCGTACAAGAGAGCGTGACGAGCTATCCAAGCTCGTCACGCTTTGTTGTTTCTACGGCAACAGTTTGGTCTTCGGCTTCTCGGCGATCTTGTACCGGAGCATAGTAGCCGGGTGGCCGGGGCTGAGGCTCCGCGAAGCCCCGGCGGAAGCGCCTGTCACGCGCGCCCTCTACAACAACAGCGCGAGACGCTGTCCTACAGGGTCCGCGCCACCATCTCGGCGTCCGGCACCTCGTTCGAGTCAGGCAGGAACCAGTCGTGTTTGAAATCGATGCGTTCAGGGCGGTGGCCGTTGGCCTTGCGGCCGCGCATCGCCAGGTTCGCGGTCAGAGCGATGACGGCGTCGGCCATGGCTACGGTGCCGTGGCAGCGCGGCAGGGGTCGCCCCTTCTCGTCCTTGGGCCGGTTGGTGTCCTCTTTTTCTCCGGTCTCCCACATACGAACGCAGTACGCGAAATCTTCCATCTCCTCGCGGTAGCCGCGGCTCGGAGGCGCGGCGAGCGAGTCCTTGCCCTTCTGCTCGTAGACGGCGCCGCCGGCGGTCGAAGAAGAGTCAGCCACCGGTTGTCCGCCGCCCGCCTTGCTGACCGACAGAGTGGTCGCCGGCGCCGCGCCGCCCGGCGGCACTTGCGGGAACAGCATCGCCCGGCCCTCTTCCTCGATCACCATGGTGCCGCGCGTGCCCATCAGGCATTCGCCGTACGGCTCCACGCTAGTGTTGATCGACGAATAGGTCACGACCACGATGTCGTTTCGGTCGCCGACTTCGCCCTTGGCCTCGTCTTTCCAGTAGGTCTTGCCGGGGAACTCGAAGGTGCAGAAGACGTGGTCCTCGACCTCGCGGTCGTCGTGGTAGAAGTACTTGCCGCCGACGCCGCTGACCGCGAGCGGCTTGACCTTGCCCAGGAAGATGCTGCAGGCGTCGAGCTGGTGGCTGCCCAGCTCGGCCATCAGGCCGCCGCCGGTGTCCTTGTACAAGCGCCAGCGGATCAGCTCTTCGACGCTCTTGAAACCGTATTGCTTGGTCTTGTTATCGAGAGCCTCAAGGTCCTCGGCTTTGATCTCGGGCCGCCAGCCGTCGCGGATCATCGGCTGCTTGGTCTCGGGATCGAGCATCGGATTGCCGAACTTGTCCAAGAGCGGCCAGGAGTTGTTGCGATGCCACATCGCCCGGATGTGCTTGATGTCGCCGAGCTCGCCGGCGTTGATCAGTTCCAGGGCTTGAGCATAGAGCAAGCTATAGTGGCGCTGGTGGCCGATCGAAAGGATACGGTCGGCGTCGCGCGCTGCCCGGATCATCTTCTTGCATTGCTCGACGTTCCAGGCCATCAGCTTCTCGCAGAGCACGTGCTTGCCCGCCTTGAGCGCGTCCACGGTTGCCTGATAGTGGAGATTGAGCGGCAGAGCGATGATGACCGCCTGAATGTCCTTCCGCTCCAGCAGCTCCTTGTAGTTGTCGTAAACCTTGATGTTCTTGGCGGCCGGTTCCCCGTAGACGCGTTTGAGTCCCCTGCGCCACAGCGGGCTCGGCTTCCTGGGCGGTTCAGGAGGCTTATCTCCGTCGAAGATACGTTTCTTGTTGGAGGGACGGATGTCGCTGACGGCGACGATCTCCAGGTACTCGGGGTTGATCTGCCCGACGAGGACGCCGCCCTCGTCGCCGGCACCGATGAGGGCGGCCTGTACGGGCCGGCCTTCAAGCTTCCTGTAGCCGAAGTAGGCGGCCGCCCCGATCGGCAGCACGACGCTGGCGCCGAGCACGCCCTTCATGAAGTCACGCCGCGTCAGATGCCGGCCCACTTGCTGCTGATACGCCGCGGTGCCTTTGGTCCGCTGGTCTTCGGTCAAATACATGGCCATGGTGTGTGAGTCCTCATCTTCGGGCGGAAACCGTCGGTGCAGTTCTGGGCGTCTCATTCAAGACGTCGGGGCCGCGCCGGCGGAACGGGTTGACAGTCCGCACCAACGCATCCAGGCCGACCCAGAGCCCGCTCCGCGTCGTCGCCAGGGTCAACAATGCCAGAATCTCGATCACATTCTTGTTGATAATCAGGTAGTGGCCTTCGGCCCTGGGATTGTTGGGCAGCCACGGAAACGGCGGCATCGCCAGATAGAAGAGCAGCAGCAACAAAGCTCCAGCGATACAGGCTGTGCGAGTGAACAGCCCCAAAATCAGGCAGGCGCCAATGACCGTCAGGCCCCAACGCGTGAACCAATCGACCCATCCCAGAAGCGGCTTTTTCAAAAAGTCGTTGCGCGCCAAAGCATCGGGCAAGAATGGCTTCTCCGGCGGCTTAGCATCGAGTTCCTGTTTCTGCAGTTTCGCGATGTCGCGGTGCAAGTCGAGATTGACTAGGGACGAAAGGCCCAGCGACGGCGCCAGCGTGAGCTGTTCGACGACCGCTCCGGCGTACCCGCCGCGATTCTTCCAGACTTGCAGAACGTGCGTGGTCACCAGGGCCTGCTTCATCTTCTTGGTACGATCGTCGATGTCATCAAGCAGCTCGGCGCGGCGGGCGGCTAGCTCCTCCTTGGCGTCACTCAGCTTCCTCTTGGCCACGTCCCGGCCGAAGAGCGGGTTCTCCGTGTCCCGTAAGCCGCGAACCTTGCGAACCACATCCTGGTATTCTTGCACCCGGCGGGCGTTGGCGAGCGTGATCTGCTGCTCCTCGGCGCCGAGCTTGCGGGTCACGGTCTTCTTTTTCTTAAGGAACCAATCGACGGTCTGGTCTTCCTGCACTTCGAAAGCGCGCTGCAGGTCCTTGAGCGCTTCGCCGCTGATTTCGTGAGCTTTGACGAAGGAGTCGAAGTACGCCTTCCAGTCAGCCTTGAGACCGGGCGGGAGGCGCGTGCCGAGCCGGCCCTGGCCGTCCGTGGAGGTCACCACCACGCGGGCCAGGACCGCTTCATCCGGGTCGCCGCCCGCCATGCCAACGAAATATGGCCGCAGCGGGCCGGTGGATTCCTGCAGATAGGACTTGCTGGTGAACGGCTTGCTGTTGACCGTCTCGCCGAGATAGACCGAATGGACCTTGTCCAATCCTTCCACGAGCAGATGCCAGCCAATGGCAATCCGCAGTAGGACCAGGAAGAAGCGGGTCCACTCATTCATGATGACTCTCGGGGAGGCTCGATGCTCGGCCGGCACGGTCCGAGCAGACCGTCATTGTAATCCAAAATCAGGCATCGAGCAGGGAAAACTCATCCGGGGCAAGGCCGACGGCCAGCGGCTTGGCCGACTCGCCCGGAGGCAGCAGGATGGCGCCGATGCCGGGATGACTGGCACAATAGGCGCGGGTCTTGTCCGCGCCGAGGATGTAGAAAGCGGTGGCCAGGGCGTCGGCTTCGGCGGCGGTGGGCGCGATCGCG
>JAKEET010000147.1 GCA_022616435.1 Gemmataceae bacterium | reverse complement strand
GCCGCCGCCGTCGAGATCGGCGGCGACGCCGAGCGCCGCGCTTACGTGGAGCAGGCGTGCGCCGGGGACGCCGACTTGAAGCGGCGCGTCGAAGAGATGATGACAACCACTTCCGGGCCGGCAGTTTCCTCGAGCCGCGGGCGAAATCCGCATCTTTGACCTGCCGAGCGGCACACGGCGTATGACGATCCCAGTCGACATCACGAGTGCGGCTCTGTCGCCCGACGGCACCCGCGTCGCGACGGCGACGCACGGGATGATCAAGCTGTGGGACACGACGACCGGCAAATCGCTCGCCGCCATGGAGGCCGATAGCGGCGCCCGGGGACTCGCCTTCTCGCCTGACGGGAAGCGGATCGCGGCCGGCCTCGAAAACCGGCGCGTCATCGTCTGGGACATCGAGACGGGCAAGCCCATCGCCGAGGACGTTTCGCGAAGCGCTGCGATTGAACCCGGAGCAACCCAGCGCACACCATGGGTTGGGGGCGGCGCTTGCGATTCATCCACTGCCAACCGTCTGTCCGCCCCGGTTCTTCGAACCGGGGCTAAACGGTCTGACCGGTCTGGCTTTATGATTGACCGACTCACCGCGCCGGGGTAGTTTTAACCTTACCCCGCTCGCTGCGATTGCAACCGCCATGAGGTGAGCCATGTTGCGACTGGATGCACCACGCCCGGCCCGTTTCTGCGACAGCTTGACGCGCCGCGATTTCTTCCATGCCGGCGCGCTGTCGATGCTCGGCTTGACGCTCCCCGATTGGATGAAGCTTCGCGCCGCCGGCGCCGCTCCGGACCGCGATGTCAACTGCATCATGCTCTTTCTCTGCGGCGGACCGAGCCACATCGACACCTGGGACCCCAAGCCCGAAGCCCCGCCGGAAATCCGCGGCCCGTTCGGCGTGACCGCGACCAACGTCCCCGGCATCCGCCTCGCCGAGACGTTTCCGCGCATGGCCCAGATCGCCGACAAGTACTCGCTGATCCGCTCGGTCTACCACACCGCCACCGCGGTCCACGACACCGGCCATCAGATGATGCAGACCGGCCGACTGTTCACCGGCGGCATCGAGCATCCCCACGTCGGCTGCGTCCTCAGTTATCTGAAGGGCCAGCGCGGCGAAGTCCCCGCCCACGTGCTGTTGCCGCGGCCCATCGGCCGCACCGGCGGCAACCTGCCGCACGGCCACACCGCCGGCTACCTCGGGCGGCAATATGACCCGTTCATCCTCAACGCCGATCCGTCCGTGCCCAACTTCCAGGTGCCGGACCTGTTGCCGCCGTCGTACATCTCCGCCGTGCGCGCCGACCGCCGGCAGCGGCTGCGCGACGCCGTGGACGGCGCCATGGAGTCGTTCGAGAACAACTCCCAGGCGCGTCAGCTCGACAGCAACTTTCAACTGGCCTATCGCCTGATGTCGAGCCGGCAGGCCCGCGAGGCGTTCGACCTGAGCCGCGAGCCCGCCGCCAGCCGCGATCGTTACGGCCGCACCCGCTTCGGCCAGAGCTGCTTGCTTGCTCGCCGGCTGATCGAGCGCGGCGTGCGCTTCGTCACCGTCAACATGTTCGAAACCGTGTTCGACGAGGTGACCTGGGACATCCACGGCTCGCGGCCGTTCACCGACATCGCCCAGATGGCCCGCGAAGTGGTGCCGAACTTCGACCGCGCCTTCACGGCACTGATGATGGACCTGGACGAGCGCGGCTTGCTGAGCAACACCATCGTGACCGCGATGGGCGAGTTCGGCCGCACGCCGAAGATCAACCCGGCCGGCGGCCGCGACCATCACCCCGGCGTGTGGACCATCCTCATGGGCGGCGGCCCGATCCGGGGCGGCCGCGTCGTCGGCGAGTCGGACGAGCTGGGCTACCGGCCCAAATCGCGGCCGATCACGCCGGGCGAAGTCGCGGCGACGATCTTCCGCGGCCTGGGCCTCGACCCGCACCGCGAATTGCCGGGTCCACAGAACCGGCCGCTGCCGCTGGTGGATTTTGGGGTGCAGGCGATCCGGGAGCTGTTTTGAACGAGAGGAGATACGCCGATGCCAGGAGCTGGTTCTACCGTCGCCCCGGCGGAGATTCGTCGTGACGATGATGATGAGTTGTACGAGATCATCGACGGCAAACGTGTCGTGAAAGATGCGCCGATCCCCGACCTCGGCCGGGATGACAGCGACGAGTTGTACGAAGTCATCGACGGCGTGCGAACGGTGAAAAGCATGGGATTTCTTGCGAGCATCATCGCCACTCGGCTAGCACGTCACCTGGGCATCTACGCCGAAGACCACGACATCGGCTTGGTGATTTTGGAATCGATCTACACGTTCTCGGACGCCGCGACGCGCCGTCCCGATATTTCGCTGGTTTCGTTTGAACAACTGGCGAAGATCACGAATCTTCGTTCCGATCCTGCCGAGCCCGAACTGACGCCAAGACTCGCCGTCGAGGTCATCAGTCCAACCAACACCGCAGTCGCCGTCGAGCGCAAGCTCCTCAAGTACTTCGCGGCCGGCGTCGAGGCGGTCTGGGTCGTCCATCCGTTGAGCCAGCGCATCTATGCTTACGATTCGCCCACGGCATGCAAGATTCTCGAGATGGCCGGCACTCTCGACGGGGGCAAACTTCTCCCGGGCTTCTCGATGCCGGTCGCTGAGGTATTCAACATTCCGACGCTCCCGGCTTGAACGAGTCGCGAAATCCCTTCATCCTCAGGTTGGACCATGAAACGTCTGTTTGCCATCATCGGCGCCGTTGGTTGCTTCCTTCCGACCTGCCTGTCCGCTCAAGAATCGGTCGTCGGCATACCCAAGACCGGCAGCGAACCCAGCTTCCGCAACCACGTCATCCCCATCCTCACCCGCATCGGCTGCAACTCGGGCGCCTGCCACGGCGCGCTCGCCGGCAAGGGCGGCTTGAAGCTGTCGCTGCGCGGCTACGCGCCCGAAGACGATTACTTCGTGCTGACGCGCCAGGCCAACGCCCGCCGCGTCAACCTCGGCGAACCGGCAAGAAGCCTGATGTTGCTCAAGCCGACTCTCGCTTTGCCCCACGGCGGCGGTTTGAAGCTGGACGTCGAATCGCCCGAATACAGGCTGCTCGCCGAATGGATCGCGCAGGGGGCGCCGGGGCCGTCGCCGAACGATCCGCGCATCGCACGCATCGAGGTTTCACCCACCCACAAAATCCTGAAGCCCAACGACACGATGCAGGTCAAGGCGCGGGCGTTCTATTCCGACGGCCATCAGGAAGACGTCACGCGCTGGGCTCGCTTCACCAGCAGCGAAGACCTGGTCGCCGGCGTCGATGAGAACGGGCTCGTGAAGGTGCTGGGCCACGGCGAGGCGGCCATCTCCGTCGCCTTCGCGAACCTGGTCGCCACCATGCGGGTGGCGTCGCCCTTCGCCGAACCGGTCGATCCCAAGGTCTTCGCCCAATCCCCGCGGCACAACTTCATCGATGAGCTGGTCCTCAAGAAGCTGGAATCGTTGCGCATCCCACCGTCGCCGCAGTGCTCCGACCAGGAATTCATTCGCCGCGCGTATCTCGACGCGGCTGGGATCTTGCCGACGCCCGAGGAACAACGGCAGTTCTTGAAAGACGCGCGGCCGGACCGCCGGGCCCAGCTGATCGACAAGCTCGTGGATCGGCCGGAGTTCGTCGACTACTGGTCGTACAAGTGGTCCGACGTGCTCTTGATTTCGAGCCGCAAGTTGCCGCAGCCTGCGATGCGGGCCTTCTATCAATACGTGCGGCAGAGCGTGGCCGACAACAAGCCGTGGGACCAGTTTGCGCACGGCATCCTCACCGCCCAGGGCAGCAACCTGCAGAACGGGGCGGCCAACTACTTCGTCCTGCACAAAGAGATCTCCGACCTGACCGAGTCCACATCGGTGACCTTCCTCGGCATGTCGGTGACCTGCGCCCGCTGCCACAATCATCCGCTGGAAAAATGGACGCAGGACCAGTACTGGGCGATGGCGAACCTGTTCGCGCGGGTCGGCATCAAGAACGGCGACCGCGGCGGCGAGTTCCTGGTGCAATCGCTGGCCGACGGCGACGTGTTGCACCTGCGCCGCGGCATCCCCATGCCGCCGGCGCCGCTCGACGCCAGGCCGGCCCCGCCCGGCCAGGACCGGCGCCGGTACTTCGCTGAGTGGCTGACCGCGCCGGATAATCCGTACTTCGCCAAGGCTTTCGTCAATCGCGTCTGGCGCAACTTCATGGGCCGCGGCCTGGTCGAAGCGGAGGACGACCTGCGGCAAACGAATCCGGCGTCGAACGAAGAGTTGCTCGACGCGCTCGCCAAGGACTTCATTTCACCCTCGCCCCTTGGGGGAAAGGGCACGGTGAGGGGCGGTTACGACGTGAAGGCCCTGATGCGCACGATCATGAACTCGGCGGCATATCAGCGCTCGGCCGTGCCGCTGGCCGCGAACAAGGCCGACGATCGCTATTACGCGCGCTACCTGATCCGGCGCTTGCCCGCGGAAGTGGTGCTCGACGCCTACAGCTACGTGACCAAGGTGCCGACGGCGTTCACCAAGGTCTCCGTCGGCACGTCCGGCGGCGACGCCAAGACCGGCGACTACCCGCTCGGCACGCGGGCCTTGCAACTGCCGGACACGCAGCTCGTGTCGCAGTTCCTCGATGCCTTCGGCCGGCCCGAGCGCGAGCAGACCTGCTCGTGTGAGCGGCAGCAGGAATCGAGCGTGACGCAGGCTCTGCATCTGAACAACGGCCAGACGCTCAACGACAAGCTGCGGGCGAAGAACTCGCGGATCGAGGAATGGCACAAGGAGAAGATCGGCGACCAGGAAGCGATTCGCCGGATGTTCGAGCTGGCGCTGTGCCGGCCGCCGAACGCGGCAGAGGAGGGCCGCTTCTTGAAGATTTTTGCCGAAGCCGCCCGGGACCCGCAGACGACGCGGCGCGAGCTGCTGGAGGACCTGTTCTGGTCGGTGCTGACGGGGCGGGAGTTTTTGTTTAATCGCTGACGGCCCGGCTCAGGGATTTCGTTATCATGGGCATGAGCCGAAAGCATGCACTGAAGCGCATCGAGGGGCTCATCGGGCGTGCAGCCGAACATTTGGAAAAGCTCAAGGCCAAGCCGTCGTTGTACGACGATCAACATTGGCGGCACGAAATGAACAACTGGCTGCGGCAAATGGAGGAGGTGCTTCCCCATGTCGGTACGAAAACGGCACAATACTGGCAGGACATTTTCAACAGTATCAAACGGGCGTCAAACGAAACTGATGTTTCCGACTCCGGAGCTTAAGGAGTTGCTCGGTAAGGTTTATGACGATGGTCGTGAAAGCGACCGCAAGGAAATGAGCGCCGAGGAATACGCGCGCCGCCGACATGATTTTGTGTTTCACATGACCGACTGGTTGTCGGACTTGAAGTTCCTTTCCGATCTTTACGATCATCCAGAAAAGGCTGATGTCGAAAAAACAACCATTGAGATTATGGGATTTCTGTTTCATGTCTTGCCGCATTTGACGACGGCTGGTCGATTGCTCTTGGACGAAATCGGCGATGCGTTTGCCAATGATTGGCGCGTACGAAAGGTCGCAAAGGGCTCGATGAAAAAGTCTCGTGGGAAAAAAAAGGCGAAGGTGCTGGCATGAAGAACGCACTCGTGTTGGCAGTCTTGACAATCGCTGTCGAAGGTTTGTCCGCCGGCGAAGCCCCCAGCTTCGCCAAGCACGTCCGCCCCATTTTCGCGAAGTACTGCCTCGAATGCCACAACACCAAGTCGGCCAAGGGCGGGCTCAATCTCGAAACGCACAGGGCCATGCTCGACGGCTCCGACAACGGCGCCGTGCTCACCACCGGCAACGCTGACAAGAGCCTGCTTGTCCTGGCCGTCGAGGGAAAGGCCCGTTCGATCATGCCGCCGAAGTCGAAGACCTTGCGGCCGACGAAGGCCGAGATCGCGACGCTGCGGGCGTGGGTCAACGCCGGGGCCAAGGATGACAGCAAGCTGATCAAGGTCGCGATTCCGGACATCAAGCCGAAGAAGAAGGCGCTGCCGGCGGTGAGGGCGATTGCGTATTCACCGAATGGATCGTCCTGGCTTGTCGTTGGTCGCGGTCGCTTGTGGGAATTGATTGCGACGGATCCGAAGGCCAATGTAACACGACTGAGTGGCGGGATCAGTGCACCGATTTCGGCAATTGCCGTGCACTCCGACGGCGTTGGGGCGTTCGCGGGTGGCTCGCCGGGCGAATCTGCCGGCATCCATGGACTCAAGAAGTTATTTGAGTCGGCGCTTTTGGGTGACACAGACCGGCATTTGGAACGCGCTCACGCCGACCTCATCCTCGATCTCGCCTTCAGCCCCGACGGCAAGACCCTGGCGACGTGCAGCTACGACACGCAAGTCAAGCTCTGGGACGTCGCCACCGGCAAGCTCCTGCACATGCTCAAGGACCACAGCGACGCGGTCTACGGCCTCGCCTTTCATCCACAAGGCAAGATGCTCGCCACCTGCGGCGCGGACCGGACTGTCAAGATCTGGGATACCGCGACTGCCAAGCTGCTGTTCACCTTCAGCGAATCGACCGATTGGAACTATGCCGTCGCGTGGCGGCCGAACGGCAAACACATCGCGGCGGCGGGCGTCGACAAGAGCATCCGTGTATGGGAAGTGAACGAGCAGGGCGGCCGCATCGCCCACGCCGTGTTCGCTCATGAAGGTCCGGTCAATCGCCTGATTTACAGCAAGGACGGCGGCACCCTCTATTCGTTCGGCGAAGATCGCGTCGTCAAGGCGTGGGACGCCGAGCGCATGGTCGAGCGCAAGATTTACGATCGCCAGCCGGAGACGATCCTGTGCATGGCCCTGCGGCCCGACGGCAAGCAGCTTGCGCTGGGCCGATACGACGGCGTCGTGCAGCTCATCGACACCGCGACCGGCAAGGCCCAAACCGCGGTCCTCGCCGCCGTAGGACAGGACTCCGCTTCTGTCCCGGCCGGACAGAAGGGGAGCGGACAGGAGCGGAGTCCTGTCCTACCGGGGTCGGCGCCGGCCAAGCCCGAAGCGACCAAGATCACGCCCGGTGAGGGCCGCCGCGGCGTGCCGATCCGCAGGACCATTGAGGGCAAGAATCTCGATCAAGTCAGCGAGCTCGTGCTCAAGGCAGAGGGCGCGACGAGCAAGGTTCTCAGCCGTACGGCGACAAAACTCGAAGCGGAAATCATCTTCCCACCCACGACGCCTGCCGGCATCCAGCAGATTCAAGTGAAGAACGGCGCCGGCGTGTCCGGCGCGGTGTCGCTGATCGTCGATCCGTTCACCGTCACGCCCGTTCGCGAAGGCAACGACTCGCCCGGACAGGGCCAGCCGGTCAAGCTGCCCGCAACACTTGTCGGCAAGCTCGACAGGACGGGCGACCTCGATTTCTTCCGCATCGAAGTGAACAAGGGGCAGCAGCTCGGCGTCCAGGTCCTGACCGGGGCGGTCGGCTCGAAGGTCGAACCGACCTTGCTGCTTGCCAACCTGAACGGCCGGGTCCTCGCCGAAAGCAACGACGGCTTCCTCGGCCACACGTTCGCGGAAGCCGGCACGGTCGCCCTGGGAGTGCGCGATCGCGAGTTCCGCGGCGGCGCCGGCATGCATTACCGCCTGCACGTGGGCGAGATTCCGGTCGTGTCCGCGATCTATCCTCTCGGGCTGCCGCGCGGCGTCGAAGCGGACGTGCGCGTCACCGGTGTCTTCCTCGCATCGAGCACGGTGAAGGTCAAGGCGCCCGCCGACGCCGTCCCCGGCAGCAAGGTCCCGGTTCCGGTCACGTCGCCGCTGGGCCAACCGCTCGGCAATGTCACCGTGGTGGTCGGCGAGTTTCCGGAACTGTCGGTGTCTTCCAGCGCGGCTATTGCCCCGCCGGGGACTGCCAACGGGGCGCTCTCGAGTCCGGGTCAGCAAGATGAATTGCGCTTCCAGGCGAGGAAGGGGCAGCGGCTGATCGTGGAAGCCCATGCCCAGCGGCACGGCTCGCGGCTCGACCCGGTGATCGACATCCTCGACGCCAAGGGGAACCCGGCGCCGCGCGCCGTGCTGCGTTGCCAGGCCAAGACCTACGTCACCTTCCGCGATCACGACAGCAACACCGCCGGCATCCGCATCGAAGCGTGGAGCGACCTGGCGGTGAACGATTACATCTACATGGGCGGCGAGCTGGTCAAGATCAAGGCCCTGCCCGCCCATCCCGACGCCGACTGCATCTTCTGTGCCGCCGCCGGCGGCCCGCGGCTGGCGTTCCTCGACACCACGTCGACGCACCACAGCCAGAACTTGCCGATGTACAAGGTGACGATCCATCCACCGGGCACGGTCTTCCCGCCCAACGGCTTCCCGGTGTTCACGATCAACTATCGCAACGACGACGGCGGCCCCGGCTACGGCCGGGATAGCCGCATCATCTTCGATCCGCCGGCCGACGGCGAGTACCGGGTCCGCATCAGCGATGCGCGCGGCGAGGGCGGCGTCAACTTCGGCTACCGGCTCACGGTGCGGCCGCCGCGGCCGAGCTTCAACGTCCGCTTCAATCCGACCAGCCCGGTCGTGTGGAAAGAGGGGGCCGTTCCGTTGACGATTGCCGTGGACCGGCTCGACGGCTACGACGGCCCGATCGCCGTCCGTTTCGAGAACGTGCCGCGTGGTTTCCACATCCCCAACACGGAAGTGCAAGCCGGCGAGACGACCACGGCCGTCGCGATCTATGCGGAGGCGACCGCGACCACGCCGGCCAAGCCGATGCCGCTCAAGCTGGTCGCGGAGGCAATGATCGACGGCCAGAAACAAGTGAAGGAAGCCGTGGGACAGACGCCGAAAGTCACCGATGTCGGCGACATCGTGACGTTCACCGACGAATCGGCGCTCACCATCCGGCCAGGCGGCGAGGTCAAGCTGCTGGTCCACATCGAGCGCCGCGGCGGCTTCACCGGCCGGGTGCCGCTCGAAGTCAAGGGGCTGCCGCACGGCGTCCGCGTGCTCGACATCGGCCTCAACGGCATCCTGATCACGGAGAAAGAGACGCGCCGCACGATCGTCCTGCACGCGGAATCGTGGGTGGAACCGACGGAGCACCCGTTCGTGATCCTGGCGAAGCGCGAGGGGAAGAACACGGAACACGCGGCGAAGTCGGTGCTGTTGAAGGTTGCGGGAAAATAAGAGGGATTGCGACGACCGTTTAGTGCACGCCCGGCGCTGCGCTAAACGGGTTTCTGTTTGGCGCGTGATGAATTGGATTACCGCATCGTCTTTCGCAACTGGCCCACCCGCTGGATATCCGCCTCGATCGCCCGCGGATCCGCGCCGCTGGCCCGTGCCAACCGCAGGTCCGCCAGGGCCGCATCATAGTTGCCCATCTTGACGTGAATCAGGGCCCGGTTCCAGGCCGCGGCGTGAAAGTCCGGATCCACTGCGAGCGCCTTCGAGTAATCCGCGAATGCCTGGCTCAGGTCGCCGGCGCCCGCCGCCGCCAGCGCCCGGTTGTGGTAGCCTCCCGGATGACGCGGCCGCAAGGCGATGACGATCCGGAAGGCGGTCACCGCGTCGCCAAACCGGCGCTGCCGGTAGGCGGCGATGCCCTGGTAGAAGTGGGCCCAGTAATGATCCGGTTCCTGGATGAGGGCTCGCTCCAGATGCCAGCCCGTTAGCAACTCTGACGTGCGTGCACCGCTCAACCCGGCGGCGACCAGGCGTTCCGCCGGACTGCCTGACGCAAGGCGAGCAATGAGTTCCGCAGCCGACCGGCCTTCATCCGGCTGTTGCAGCAACTGCCGGGCGACGGCGACGTGTTCCCAGGCCGCCAGCTTGAGCGGTGGTCGATCAACCATCGGCGCCTCGTGACCGAGCGCGCGACGGTGTCGGGTTCGCTCTGCATCGAGCAAGGCGCTGCCGCCGCAGCGCTTGGCCGCCTCGTCGAGGATGCCCAGCAACTTCCGCCGCGCGCGTTCGATGTCTGCCGCGGGCGTTTGCCGCAACGACAGCTCCGACCAGATGACCGCCAGGTCGATGACGTCCTGGCGCGCGGGCGCGTCCGCGGCCTCCGACTCCGCAAGGATCGCGGCGCGACTGTCCCACAGTTCGCGGCATTTTCCTTCGAGGGCAGCAACTTGCGCGGAACGCAGCCGTTCGGCGACCACCGCGGCGCGGAGTTCCTCCATGCCCTCGTGCAACAGGCGGCGCTGGTGGTGCCGCTGGGCCGATTGGCGATGTTCGTGGAACGCTCGCAACAGGGCCTGCGTCTCCGGTCCCTCCGGAAGCAGGGCTTTGCCGGCGTCGAGCGTCACCAGGGCCAGCTCGAACTTCTGTTTCTGCAGGTGCGTCTTGGCCTGTGCCAGCGCCTTCTCCGCCTGGGCGATCCTGGCGGCGGCATCGCGCTGAAGAGCTTCGTCGCGTCGCGCGTGCTGTGCGCGTTGCCATTGCAACCAGCCGGCGGCGGCGCCAACTACGGCGACCATCAGCGCCGTCAACAGCAGCGACAGCAGCGCGTGTGGATGGCGGCGCCGCCATTTTCGCCAGCGTTCGCCCATCCGGTTCTTGACGCCGCGCAGCGGCAGGTCGCTCAGATGGCGGCGCAGGTCGTTGGCCAGGCTGTCGGCGTCGGGATAGCGGCGTTCCGGGTCGCGCAGCAGGCAGCGGCGGACGATGTCCGCGAGGCCGGGCGATACTTGCGGATTGATCTGTTCGAGGCGCGGCGGCTTGTCAATACGGCACGGCACCGCCCCCCCCAGGGCATGGTGCAAGAGCAGACCGAGTGCGAAAATGTCGGCGCGGGCGTCGACCTCGTGCGGGATCGGGCGGTTCAGCAACACCGCCTGCAGCGCCTGCTCATGCTCCGGGGCCATCCACATGGGCGTGCCGCCCAGGCCTTGCGGCCGGGTTCCCTCGGCGCGGATTGGCGGCCGGGCCAGATGAAAATCCAGGAGCATCGGCTGGCCTTCGGTGGTCCACAAGACGTTGGTCGGCTTGATGTCGAGATGCAGCAGCTGACGTTCGTGGGCGTACTGCAGCGCCTCGGCCAGCGAGGCGCCCATCCAGACGATGGCCTGGGCGTAGGTGGCCCGCGCCAGCAACTGCCGGGCGGGGCCGCGCGGCAGGCCGGTCGGAGGCCGGTGCCTCTCGGCCTCGTCCAGCGCCTGGGCGACGTGCGCGCCGGTGCGCTCCGCCAGCGGCACGTGCTGGAGCTTGGCCTGCAGGTGCGCCAGGGTCACGCTGCCGCAATAGGGCATGCACAGGATGCGCTGGTTTTCGGCCGGATCGTCGTGCACGGACAGCAACGGGACGATGTGCTGGTGCCACAAGCGCGCCAGGGACTCGTGCTCGCGGCCGCGGCACGGCGTCACCTTGACCACCACCGCCCTGTCGGCAAGTTCCGGTTGCGATGCCAGGTAGACGCGGCCCAGGCCTCCCTGGCCCAGCTTGCTGAGCAGTTGAAAACCGTGCAGCTTGCCCAGCAGCTTCTTGGGCTCGGCGGCAATCTCCGGCTCGATCAGCTTCTGGCATTCGAGCAGGGCCTCAATCTCGTGCCGCCATTCGGGGAAGGGCCGAACCCAGGCGTCCACGACCAGGGTCATGTTGTGCTCACGGCGCAGGCAGATTTCCTCGCACACCAGGCGCAGCACCGCGTCGCGCTGGGTTCGCAGATCCGGGTGCTTGGCGAGCAGCTCGTCGGCGGTAAGGCGATGGCCTTGCTTCCAGGCCTGGGCCATGTCATGGGCCAGTTCCCCGGCCAGCTTTTCGGCCGAACCGAACAGCACCTCGATGCTCGCCGCCACCGTGGCGGGCAAAGGCGCGTCGGCCGGCGTCACGGATTGGAAACTCGATTTCATGATGAGAACGAAGACGATGCGGATGACGATCGCGATTGCCGTGGATCGGCGAGATTCCAGTCTTGATCCTGATCGGCTTCGGTGTTCCTCCTACGATTCAGCAGCGCCCGAGACCGCGAACTTCCGCGCCAGCTCGTACAGAATGCGGCGCACGCTGCTCTCGTGCAAGCCGGTATGGGCGGCGATCTCGGCCAGGCTGAACCCCTGGCGCTTCAGGTCGAGCAGCTCGCGATGCTGCGGCGGACACAAGGTCAACAGCTTGTCCCACACGTCGGCGGCGTGCGCCTCGTCGGGCGGGCTGGGCGATTCGGCCACCGGCTGGTCGCTGCCGGGCGTGTCGGCGAGCGGTTGCTCGCGCTCGGCGGCGTGGCGGTGCTTGCGAACGTTGTCGATGAACCGGTTCTGCGTCGCCTTGAGCAGGAAGGCGCGCAGATGCGGCACGTCGGGAAATTGCCAGTGCGCGTCGCGGAAGCCGTCGATCAGGTCGGCCCAGACGGACTGCACGACATCGACGGAATCAAACTTGGCTTGGAGCTCGGTCGACAGCTGCCGGCGCACCAGCAGGCGCAGGTAGGGTTCGAAGGCGATAAAGAGCTGCTCGGCCGCGGCCACGTCCCCCCGGCGCAGCCCGTCGAGCAACCGTTCAAGGGATGACTCGTGGGCCGTAACGTTCATGGATCCTCGTCACACATCCTCATCGCTGAACGAACCCGGCATGCCCGGCACCCACGACAGCGTGGAATCGGCCGTCAGGCTGGCCGCCGCCAGGAGCGGCCGCAGGGCTGTCTGCCTGCGCCGGTACAACTCCAGGCCGACGCCGCCGGCCATGGCCGCCAGCAGCCAGGGGAGAAAGCTCGGGTTGTGGGTCAGGGTGTGGGCGAAGTGGTCCGCGCCCTGCAAGATTTGTTGCAGGGCCGCGTCGAGCGAGGCGGTGCTGAAGCCGGCATCACCCGCTGCCAGACCCGTGCCCCGCAGCTCGGCGTCGGACTCGGCGATCACCAGCGCCGTCGGACTGATCTGTTCGGCCGATCCCACAGCCAAGGCTCCCGCGGCCGCTTCGGCCGGCGCTCCGGTCGCGGTCGCCGGCGATGCGCGTTCGTGCCCCGTCGCCGCCGCACGCGCGACCGGCGTGTCTTGAACCGTTGCCGGCGCCTTGGGCAGTTTGGCCGGGGCGTCGGCCGCCGCCTGCTTGCCGTCCGGCGACGCGAGGCGGTCATCGCGACCGAGGGGCGCCGCCGAGTCCGGCTTGACCGTTTGCGACAGGGCGACGGCTTCGCTCACATCCAAGTCGCCGACGACCTTCCCAGCCGCCTCATCGACATCGCCACGCTTGAGGCTGGCTTCGCTGTTGCGAAGATCTTTGCCGGCACGCGCGGCCTGCCCGGCATCGCCGGACTTGAATTGCTCGCGAACTCCACCGTCGTCGGCGCGCTTCTCACCGGGCTGTTTCAGGAACTCTTGCTGGGACTCGACAACGGAGTCAACGAGGGATTCATCACGCCGCTCATCGTCGTCGCTGCGGGACGAGCGCTGCTCATTGCGCCGCTCGCGCCGTTCATCGCGCCGTTCGCGGCGCTCGTCGCGGCGCTCGTCGTCGTCGTCACGCCAACGGCGGCGCTCGTCGTCATCGTCGTCGTCACGCTCATTGCGATCACTGTCCCGCGACTCGCGCCGCTCATTGTCATCATCGCCGTCCCGCGGTTCGTCGCGCGCCTCTTGAAAGGCATCGAGCAAACCACGCGGGCCTTGTTGAATGTCATTGTGCAGTTCGGCGACCTCCTCATGCACGGGTTTTGGCAGGTCCGACAGCGCTTCTGCGTCGGCGGGCGACAAAACCGTGGCATCCGCCGCCTGCGCCACGTCGGCGACTTGCGCGGGCGCCGGACCAATCATCGGCATATCGAACAGCGCGGTGGCGCCGAGGGCCAGGCCCGTCAAGACACGGCGATCTTCAAGGGACTCCATGGCGAGGCGACGCTTCCGGCTAAGGCGTTGGCGGGCCATGATATGTACCTCCCTGGCATCTATTACCCCGGATGAACACTAGCTCATGGAAATGGCGATGGCAACGCCGGTTCCGCGAAAAAGGAAACCTCACAAGGGGGATAACGGATTTGGTGGCTGCGGGCGCGCGCTTTTTTCTCGATTTTGTGGAGAGTCAACGGTAGCATTCTCCGTGCCGCCCTTCGATGATGATGATGTTCTCGGGAGTATAACCATGACGCCTCCGCGAGCGCCCGTTGTCTTTGCCGTGATCGCCAGCTGGCTCGCTCCAGCTGCACTGCTTCACGCCGGCGAGCCGGAAACCAAACCCGCCGCCCCTCCGAACTTCATCATTGTCCTCGCCGACGACCTCGGCTGGGGCGACCTCGGCTGCTACGGCCATCCGGTGATCAAGACGCCCAATCTCGACCGCTTTGCCACGCAAGGCATGCGCTTCACGCAGTGCTACGCCGCCAGCGCCGTGTGCTCGCCGTCGCGATCCGCGCTCCTCACCGGCCGTACGCCGTATCGCAACGGCGTGTTCACCTGGATCCCCGCCGGCAGCGAGATCCACCTGCGCACCTCGGAGATCACCATCGCCACGCTGCTGCGGCGCCTGGGCTACACGACCTGCCACGTCGGCAAGTGGCACCTGAATGGCCTGTTCAACTCCCCGAAACAACCGCAGCCCAACGATCACGGCTACGACTGGTGGCTGGGGACGCAGAACAACGCCGCCCCCAACCACAAGGACCCGAACAACTTCGCCCGCAACGGCAAGGCCGTCGGCCCGATGGAGGGCTTTTCGGCCGAGATCGTCGCCAACGAGGCGGTCCACTGGCTGAAGAAGGAACGCGATCGGGCCAAGCCGTTCTTCCTGACGATGTGGTTCCACGAGCCGCATCTGCCGATCGAATCGAACCCGAAGTTCATGAGCCTGTATCCCGATCTCGTGAAGAACGACCCCGACATGGCCCAGCACCACGGCAACGTCACGCAAATGGATCACGCCGTCGGCCTGTTGCTCAAGGCGCTCGACGACATGAACCTGGCGGAGAACACCTTCATCATCTTCACCAGCGACAACGGCCCGGAAGGGACGGGGTTGACCGGCCGCACGCGCGGCTCGACCGGCGGGCTGCGCGGCCGCAAGCGGGCCGTCTACGAAGGGGGCATCCGCGTGCCAGGCATCATCCGCTGGCCCGGGCGCGTCAAGGCGGGCTCCACCAGCGACCAGCCAATCGTGGGCAGCGACGTGTTCACGACGATCTGCTCGGTCGCGAAGGTTCCGCTGCCCAACGACCGGCCGATCGACGGCGCCGATATCCTTCCCGTGTTCGAAGGCAGGAAGCTCGACCGCAAGACGCCCATGTACTGGCGCTGCAACATCGCCCCCGGCCAGTTCAAGATCTGCATGCGCCACGGCGACTGGACGATCCTCGCCAACGAGAAGCTGACCAAGTTCGAGCTGTACAACTTGAAGGACGATCTCAAGCAAGAGACCAACCTCGCGGCCAAGGAAACGGCCAAGCTGGACGAGCTGCGCGGCATGCTGGTCCGCCTCAACACCGAGATCGAGAAGGAAGGCCCGACCTGGTGGCAGGGGTATGAGGCAAAGAAGAAGAAGGCGAAAACAAAGTAGCTCGACGGACCGCGTTGTCGATCCGCCGCTTGCGGCTTGGCGTTCGCAACGGGATCGCCTCCGAACGCTAAGCCGCAAGCGGCCGTGTCGAGCCGCAAAGCGGCGGCGAAGTCTACGGCCACGGTTCCCAGTCGCCCCAGTTGGCGAGGTATTGCGCCAGCGCCGGCAGCTCCGCGGTCTTGTTCTCCAGCCATTTCTTGGCCAGCAAGACCTTCTCGTGCTCCTGTTCCAGGGTGAGTTCGCCGGTGAGCACGCGGGTGCGCAGGAACACGAAGTAGGTGTCGAGCGTGTCGAACATGCAATAGTCATTGATTTCCTGGCTCTTGCCGGCCTGGTGCAGCTGATAGACCTGATCGCCCTGCACCGACATCTTGCCCGGCTTGCCCAGCAGCTTCGACAGCAGGTTGAGGCCGCCGACCAGCCGGTAGGCGCCGAAGTTCGTGATCCAGTCCATCAGGTCGATGTGCCAGCCGTCGAAGCGCTTGCGGCTGTTGATGAAGTAATCGCGGCCGGTGATGCCGTAGCGAAACGCGGCCAGTTCCAGGAGCGGCAAGTCGAAGCCCCGGCCGTTGAAGGTGACGAGCTTGATGCGGTCGCGGTACTTGCCGCGATAGCTGACCACGCCCGACCAGAAGTGCTCGACGATCTTGCGCGGCCGGAATTGCGGGGCGTCCAGGCACGTGATCGCTTGCAAGGTGCAGTCGGCGCCGGCGCGGATCACGCACGTGGCGACCGGGACGTGGAAGGTCACCGGCAGAAAATCGGAGGCGCTCGGCGAGTTGGCGCGGGCCTCCTCCTGGGCGCGGGCGACGGCCTGTTCCGCGGCCAGGTTGTCGCCGGCGTACTTGCATTTGGCGAGCAGCTTGCCGTCGGGAATGCTCTCCGTGTCGATGATCAAGAAGGCGGGGGCGGCTTCGCCGGAAGCGTGGGTTGGCTCGGTGACCATGATGGATTCCTGGGCGAGAACGGGGCGACGGTTTCGACTATTCTATGCGGACGCCGCGCATCCGGTCTGGCCTGCGCGCCGAGGGAATGGTAAGGTAACTCCCGCTTGTGGGGCGGCGCAAACGGAAGCGCCGCCGCGGTCTGACAAGGGAAGCAACCGCAGAGGACGCAGAGGAACGCCAAGAAGGCAAGAGGTGTCTCGTTCTCTGCGTCCCTCGGCGTCCTCTGCGGTTGCATCGCCTCTTCGGACAGCCTCAGAAGCCGCGAGCGGCACCCGACTCACCGACGATCCTCGATGGCCCTCCCCGAAACCACTTCCGAAACGGCCGCTCCTCCCTCCAATCGCTCGGCGCTCGTGATGGTGTTTCTGGTGGTGTTCATCGACTTGCTCGGTTTCGGGATCGTGCTGCCGCTGTTGCCGCGCATCGCCGACACCTACGTCGAGCAGGTCCTGGGTCCGGGACGGCCGGAATTGGCGGGCGCGATCATCGGCCTGTTGATGTCGTCGTTCTCGTTCATGCAGTTTCTGTTCGCGCCGATGTGGGGACGCGTTTCCGATCGCGTCGGCCGCCGGCCGATCCTGCTGGTCGGTCTCGGCGGCTCGGTGCTGTTCTACGCGTTGTTTGGCTACGCCCTGTCCCTGGATCCGGAAGGCTCGGCGGCGGTCGCGCTCACGCTGTTCTTCGTGGCCCGGATTGGCGCGGGCATCTTCGGCGCCACCATCGCCACCGCCCAGGCGGTGATCGCCGACTCCACGCCCCCCGAGAAACGCAAGCACGGCATGGCGCTGATCGGCGCAGCCTTTGGCATCGGCTTCACGTTCGGGCCGCTGATCGGCTATGTCGCGCTGATCACGGATCGCCTGGATTCGATCGGCTACACCGCGGCCGGGTTGTCGTTCGTGGCTTTGGTGCTGGGCGTGCTGCTGCTCCCGGAGACGCGCCAGTTTGAAGCCGAGCCGCCGCACCGGCGCGGCTGGATCGACTTTTCCGCCCTGCGCTTCGTGCTGACCAGCCGGGCCATCGGACCCGTCATCTTGATCTTCTTCCTGGCAACGCTCGGCTTCGGCAGCTTCGAAGTGACGTTGGCCCTGCTGCTCAAGGACGCGCTGGCCTTCCCCTTGCAAGAGACGCTGCTGATGTTCGCCTACGTGGGCTTGGTGCTGGTCCTGACTCAGGGCTTCCTGTACCGCCGCCTGGCCAGACGCTGGAGCGAAGCGACGTTCATCTTCTGGGGCATCGTTGGTATGGCGGCCGGCATCGCGGCCCTGGGCGCCATGACGTTCGGCGCTCACGTTCAACGACAGGGAAGCGCTTTTCCGCTGCCGCTCATGCCGCTCCTGGTTGTCGGCACGACGGCCGCGGTGATCGGCTTCGCGTTCCTGACACCCTCGACCAACGCCCTCATTTCGCGGCGCACCGACGCCAATCGTCAGGGCGAAATCCTGGGCGTCAACCAGTCGGCCGCGTCGATGGCCCGCATCCTGGGGCCGGTGCTGGGCGTGACGACCTACAAGATGACCGCCGATCACCTGTGGCCGTACGCCCTGGGGGCTGCGCTTCTGCTGTTGATGTTGCCGATGGTGCCGTGGATTCGACGTGAAGGATAAGACAGTCTTGGAGACTTCGGGAGTCCCGACGAGTCTGGACAGGCCATGGAGGCGCCGCATGCTGGACTTCGAGCCGCGCCGCATCGTGATCATCAAGCCCAGCGCGCTCGGCGACATCGTTCACAGTCTGCCGGTGCTGTCGGCGTTGCGGCGGCGGTTTCCGCAAGCGCACATCGCCTGGGCCGTCAATCGCGTGTACCGGCCGCTGCTCGAAAACCATCCGCACCTGGACGCGCTCGTGCCGTTCGATCGCGGCCGGGCTCGCAACGGAATCGTTGCCGGCATCCTTGGCTTCACCAGGTACCTGCGCCGTTTGCAGCACGAGCGTTTTGATCTCGCCGTCGATTTGCAGGGCCTGTTGCGCACGGGCGTGATGTCGCTGGCCACGCGTGCGCGAGCGCGCATCGGCCTGGCCTCGGCTCGCGAGGGGGCGGCCTGGCTCTACACGCATCGCATCGACGATCGCCGCGAACAACAGCACGCCGTCGATCGGTACTGGCTGGTCGCGGAAGCCCTGGGCGCGGCCTCCGGCGAGAAAGAGTTCATCCTGCCGATCGACCGCCAAGCCCGGCGGTGGGCCCAAGAGCTGCTCCACGGGCGTCCGCGGCCCTGGCTGGCCGTCGGCGTCGGCGCGCGCTGGATCACCAAGCGCTGGCCGCCCGGCCACTTCGCCGCCCTCACGCAGCGAGCCCTCGACAACTTCGGCGGCACGGCCATCTTTGTCGGCGCCCCCGACGAGGCCGCGTTGGCGCACGAAGCGGCCGCGCGACTTCATGGTCCCGTGGTCAACCTTGCCGGCGCAACCGACCTGCGGCAACTGGTGGCGCTCTTGGCGCAGGCGGACGTGATGATCGCGAATGACACCGGACCCTTGCACGTCGCCGTGGCGCTGGGCCGGCCGGTGGTCGCGCCCTATACTTGCACGCAAGTTGTCCGGACCGGGCCGTACGGGCAGCTTGGCCGCGGCGTCGAGACCGCGGTCTGGTGCCGCGGCAGCTACTTGAAGAAGTGTCCCCGCCTCGAATGCATGCCGGAGTTGACTCCCGATCGTCTCTGGCTTCCCCTGCACGATGTACTGCTGACATGGCAGCGTCAACGCCAGCCCGCCTGATCCTTGCCAGCGGCTCACCCGCCCGCCGCGAGCTGCTGGAGCGCGCCGGCTTGCCGTTCACCGTCCAGCCCGCGCACCTCGACGAGCCGACCGGCGAAGGCTTCACCGATCCGCGGATATATGTGCATACCGTCGCCTGGTTGAAGGCGGCCGCCGTCGCCGCAAGCGTGAACGACGGCCTGGTGCTGGCCGCCGACACCGTGGGCTGGCTCGACGGCCGCGTGATCGGCAAACCCGCGGACGAGGCCGACGCCCGCCGCATCCTCACCACGCTCGGCGGCCGCGAACATGAGCTGTGGACCGGCGTCGTCCTGTGGCGGCGTCCCGACGACGTGCAAATCTGCTGGCAGGAGCTCAGCCGGGTGCTCTTCAAGAAGTTGTCACAGGAAGAGCTCGACGGCTACCTGCGGACGCGGCAATGGCAAGGCTGTTCCGGGGCGTACGCGATCCAGGAGAAGGACGATCCGTTCGTGCAGCTTCAATCGGGGAGCGTCAGCAATGTGGTCGGACTGCCGATGGAGTCGTTGCAGCAGAACCTGGAGGAGTTCGGGCTGCTCAGCACATGAGAACGGCTGGGAAAATCGTCCGTGCCCAGGTAGACTATCGGTAGAGTTCTTGGGAGGAGATACCATGAGCACCATCATTCTCGACGCGGATTTGCGGGCCAAATTGAACGGCTTGAGCGAGAGAATTGACGTACGTGACGAAGCGGGCGACATTGTCGGCCATTTCCTGCCGACCGAGGAGTACTATCGATTGTTGTGCAAGACGATTGAGATTCCGTACACTAAGGAAGAAATCGCGCGGCGCCGCGCCGAAAAGGGCGGTCGCACTCTGGCCGAGATTTGGAAGGAACTGGATGTCAAATGAAGTGGACGCTTGTCTGGCATCCCAGCGCCGACGACGAGTTGATGGATCTGTGGATGGCCGCGTCCGACCAAGCCGATGTCACGCGCGCTGCCAATCTGATTGAACGGAGACTCCGCCGCGATCCATACAGCTTCAGCGAATCGCGCGACGACAACACCCGAATCATGATCGAGCCGCCATTGGCAGTGAGCTACGATGTCAGCGACGACGACTGCATGGTGACCGTCTTGGCGGTGTGGCGCACCAGTAACTGACGCTCATCGCCGCCCCTTATCCGTGATCCCCGTCTCCGGATCGCTCCAGCGTTTCTTCCAGCTCGCCATCTCCGCGTCGATGATGCTGGTGTCCCTGACCCCGCGCTTGTCGATTCCCAGCCGCCATTGCTCCAGCAGCGCGAACAGCCAGTCGCGCTCCGCCGGCACCAGGCAGCCGCCGATCTCTTGCCGGCCGCAGTCGCTGTCGAAGAATAACTTGCCGATCCCCTCGACACGATCGAGTGCGAATCCACGCAAGCGCTGGACCGCCAGCGTGACGATCTTCTCCGGATCGACGGCGCGAGTTCGCCCCAGCGGAACCAGCGGCACCACCCGAAAGTCGCGCACCTCCGAGCCTGGATAGTACGCCAGCCAATCCGGGCCGAGAAACACCGCCTCCGGCACCCGCACCTTGCACATCGGCCACTGCACCAGCCACCACAGCAGCAACATGCCGGTCGCCACGAGGCCCAAGACGGTGAACAGATTCGGCTGGAACTCGAAGGCCGCGACCATCGGCAGGCCGGCGAAACACGACGTTGCCAGCGCGACCCGGCGCAGCGACTCCGCCAGCGAAGGCCGAAACCAGTACAGCAGCAGCCCGTCCGGCGTTTCGACGGCCTGCACGATCCAGTCGAGGGGCTTATGGGCCAGGGAAATTGGACGGCGCCGCATCGGTTCGACTTCCATCAAAGCAGCGAGACGGACGCATGAATTGAGTCACCACTATGTTATCGACGGATGTCGGTGGAGTCCGCCCGTATCGCGGTGCTGTCCGGTCCAGCGGCGAGCGTCTCATCGTTGCGGGTCCGGGCCAGGTCGTCCAAATCCATGCCGGACCGCCAGTGTTCCAGCACGCCGAAGAGCCATTCGCGTTCGGACTCCGTCAGGCAGTTGCCGATCTCGATGGAATCCAGGTCGCGCTGAAACCTGAGCCGTTGACCGTGTCCGGCGCCGACGAGCTCGAACTTGGCAAGATGCTCGCGCGGGATCACCGTGCGGCTCGGCGTGTGGAACACGTGCCAGCAAAGCTTCAGGATCGCGTTCCGCGGGCGGTACGTGACCGGATAGCACACGCCCGGATCGTAGCTGAACCAATCGTCATCCAGCAGCACGCTCTCCGGCTGCGCGGGCCGGTAAGCCGCGATGAGCAGGAGCGTCATGAGGGTAGCGCCCAACAGCCAAAACACCAGCCCGACGAACACGCCCTTCGAGACGTCCCCGGCCAGGACGCGAGAAACGACGAACATTCCCCCGCCAAGCCAGCCGCCGAGCCAGATCGGCAAGAGGAATCGCTCCCAGGCAACGCGCACGCGAATCAGCAGGGACGCATCCAGCGGCCAGTGAAGCAACAAGCCGTCTTCAGTCTGGGCCGCCTGGATGATCCAGCCCGGTGGTTTCGTCTCCAGGACAATCGACCCGTTGGCATTGCTGTCCGGCTTCATGGTGAAACCTTCACGAACGAAAGGGGGAAGCGAGCGCTTCCCCGACCTTATCCTATCATGAGCGTGCGTGAATTCCGCTCCACCAACCGAAGCGTGAGCGAGGGGAGGAAGCGAAAATCCCTCGCTCACGCTTCGGGTTGGTGCAGCACAACTCTCGTCGATCCGTCGGTTACTTCTTTTCCTCCACCCGCGACGTCTTGAGCCCGTCCGGGGCCGGCAGGGGCGGCAGGAACATGGTCGGCGCCAGGCTGCCGTGGGGCCCGTTGCCGAATTGCATCACGTAACTCGGGAACTGACCATTCCACAGCTTCCAGCGCTGGGCCTCCGTTTCGAGCGTCCGCAGCCGCACGTAGGCGTCGCCGTGCTCGCTCGCTTTCTGGGCCTCGTACGCCTTGGCGTCGGCGATCCGCTTCATCGCCTCGGCGTCGGCCTCGGCCATGCGGACCTTGAGCTGGGCCTCGGCGTCCGTGCGAATCCGTTCGATCTCCATCTTGCTCTCGATCTCGCGCTTGGCCGTCGCCGCCTTGCCTTCGATCGCCAGGAGCTGCGTCTTGTTGTCGATCTCCTGGGCGACGCGCCGGGCGTCGGCGGCGAGCTTCAACTGCGTCGCCTTCATGGCTTCCTCGATCTCCACGGCATACCGCTTGGCGTCGGCCGCCACTTTCAGCTGGGCCGCCTTGGCCGAGTCGTCGATGGCCCGCTGGATTTCCGGGTTGTCGAAGTTGAGTCCGCCCAGCATCGCCAGCGTCGTGATCTCGATGCCCTTCTGCTTGAAGAACGGGATCACGTCGTCCCAGACCGCCTTCATGACGTCGTTCTTCTTGGCGGGCAATTCGAACAGGTTGTACGTGCCCGCCTGCTCGGCGATGATCTGGTGGATCCGCGCCCGCACTTCCATGTCCATCATGTCGGCCAGGCTCTTCGACGGATAGCTGTACAGGAACGCGGCCGCCATCTCCTCGGGGATGTGCGCCGTGCAACTGACGCCGATCGAGAAGTTCACGCTGTCCTTGGACTCGGCGGCGATGGCTTCGTCCTTGGACGACGTGCCGCTGCCGTGCGACTTGGTCCATTCGCGCGTGATCGGCCGGCGATCGACCTTGATGACGCGGACCGTGGCGATCCACTTGCCGTTGGCCGGCATGAACCCGGTGCGGTTCCAGCGGTGGGCGATCTGCACGCGCTTGGCGGCGATCTTCTTCTCCTCCAGGAACTTCACCGAGTGGAAGGTCGCCTGGTTCGTGGTGTCGCCTTCAAGCGGGATCAGGAAGGCCGACTCGCTCGAATCGATCTCGACGAACTCCGGCACATCGTAGGGCTTGACGAACAACGCCGCGATGATGGTGGAAGGAATCACCAGCATCGCGAGGGCGAAGAACAGGGCCAGGCGTCTCATGGCTTGACTCCTTGGATGGGATCATCCCCAACGCTCGCGTTGGGGCTTGGATGATTGCAGAGCTTCACGACGTCATCCCAGAACAGCAGACCGGCCAGGAGGACGAGCAGCACGGGCCAGAGCGCCAGCCAGGCGTTCTTGGCCGCGTCGATCTCCCGAAGCTGGTTCACGGACGCGTCATCGTTGTCGAATTGCCGCAGCGCGGCGCCGGTGGCTTCCGGCGGGCTGCGGGTGACCAGCTCGTACTCGCCGAGCGCCCAGCCGGCCAGCGCGGCCAGCAGCAGCACGCCGCATTTGCTGAACAGCGACATCGTTCACCTCCCGTTGCGCACCTTGACCGTTCGACATTCGCAGTCGGAGCGCGAACCGTAGGGATCGCGGAATCATGGGACAATCGTCCCGGGGAACGTGGGCACTTCCCGAAAAGAGAGGTAGCCCTTTCAACCCGCCCAGGCAGCGCTCACGCCCCCGCGTGAGGCAAACCAGGACTCGCCGACGAGGTTAGCTGACGGGCTAGGGCTTGAAAGTGCCCCGGTCGCGGCTGCGACCTGCGCCCCGGGACCTCCGAAGTCTTCAAGACTTGGAAGTCTTGTTGGGTCCCCCGCTCCCGCGCCGGGCGGCGCGAGATTAGGCTGCTGTTGGCGAAATCCTACTCCGGCGGATATCGCCCAGCAATCTATCCATTTGTATTTGGGCGCATCGTCAGACTCAGCAATGGATTGCGTCGCAACGCCGCGCGCGGATTAGCCTGGTTCAAAGAGCCCGGATTCTGGGTAACAGTCGCCCAAGATGGCCAACTGCGCGCGGGGGCCTTTGGCCATCTTGACCGGTAGCTCCATGGGCTGGCGGGTTGTGTCCCCGTTTTGAACCAAGTCGTGGATTAGGATGTTTGGATTTCCCTGTCCGCGACGGCGGGCGACCTGATTTTGTTTGCTCGACGGGTCCATGCATACGAAGATAGCGGCTCGGTTATCAAACGGTTCGCGGGGTGAGTGCATGATCTGGACCCAAACCTACGATCCGCTCGGCAATCTGTGGCTTTCGACGCTCGTCGCCGCCCTGCCGGTGATCCTGCTCATGAGCCTGCTGGCGTCGGGGCGCGTGACCGCCCACATGGCGGCGCTCGCCGGGCTACTTGCGGCGCTCGTCCTCGCGATCTTCGTGTACGTTCCCGAACAAGGCGGCCTGTCGTACGCCGAGCGCGTCACGGCGTGGCTGCCCACCATGCTGGCCGCCGCCGGCAACGGCGCGGCATTCGGCCTCTTGCCCATCGGCTGGATCGTCCTGATGGCGATCTTCCTGTACAGCCTGACGGTGACGACCGGGCAGTTCGAGATTGTCAAGCACTCGGTGGCGGCGCTGTCCGACGATCGCCGCATCCAGGCCCTGCTGATCGCGTTCAGCTTCGGGGCGTTCATCGAGGGGGCGGCCGGCTTCGGCACGCCGGTCGCCATCTCGGCGGCCCTCATGATGGGGGCGGGCTTCAAGCCGCTGTACGCCGCAGGCCTGGCGCTCCTGGCGAACACGTCGCCGGTCGCGTTCGGGGCGCTGGGGACGCCGATCATCACGCTCGCCCAGGTCACCGGTTTGGAGGTGTTGGCGCTCAGCCAGATGGCCGGCCGGCAGTTGCCGATCTTCTCGCTGATCGTGCCGGCGTGGCTGGTGTGGGTCATGGCGGGCTGGCGCGGCGTCGTCGGCGTCTGGCCGGCGCTCGTCGTGTGCGGCGGCAGTTTCGCGCTCGTTCAGTTTCTGGTCGCCAATCTTCACGGGCCGTGGCTGGTCGACGTCACCGGCGGACTCATCTCCCTGGTCAGCCTCGCGTTGTTTCTCAAGATCTGGCAACCCGCGCAGACGTGGCATTTCGCGGATGAGGCTCGCGATGCCGCGGCGGCAGGCGCGGTCGCGCATTCACGCCGGCAAATCTTGTCGGCGTGGGTGCCGTGGCTGCTCCTGACCATCTTCGTGTTTGTCTGGGGGTTGCCGCAGGTCAAAGGCGTCCTCGGCACGCCGGGGAAAGCCCACAAGGACGCGTTCGTCAAGAGCGACGAAACGGTGGAATCGCATCCGACGTTCGTCATGGTCAAGGTTCCCGCGCTGCACCAACGCATCGCCCGCGACGCGCCGGTGGTGCGCGAACGCGAAGTCGAGCGGGCGATCTACGAGCTCAACTGGCTGTCCGCCACGGGAACAGGAATCCTGTTCGCCGCCGTCCTGTCGGCGGTGTGGATGGGGATTTCTCCCGCGCGGTTCCTGGCCGTGTTCGCCGCGACCTGCTGGAAAATGCGCTGGCCGCTGTTCACCATCGCGTGCATGCTGGCGATCGCCTTCACGACGCGCTACAGCGGCATGGACGCCACCTTGGGCCTGGCCTTCACGCGCACCGGCTGGCTGTACCCCTTGTTTGCCGCCATGCTGGGCTGGCTGGGCGTGGCGCTCACCGGTTCGGACACGTCGTCCAACGCCCTGTTCGGCAGCTTGCAGACGATCACCGCCGGCCAGCTCGTCGAGCAAGGCGTATTGCCCCTCAGCGACACGCAGGCGAAGGTGCTCTTGGCGGCGGCGAACAGCACGGGCGGCGTGATGGGGAAGATGATCGACGCGCAGAGCATCGTCGTGGCGGCCGTGGCGACCGGGCAGCACAACCAGGAAGGACCGATCCTGCGGTTCGTGTTCTGGCACAGCCTCGTCCTGGCGCTGCTGATGGGCGTGCTGGTGTTGCTGCAGGCGTACGTGTTTCCGTGGATGATTCCGTGATGTGAAGCTTTTCCTGATTTGCCGAAGTTGCCTTTGGCACCGGATGCACTAGACTTTATCTCAATCCCCCAGATACACCATTCTATTGCTTGCTGGGGGTTCACATCGGGACGTCGGCTGCCCAGCGACAGTGCGGCGTTGGAACATTTCGATGGAGGTTTGAGAAATGTACAGCGTGATCTTGGCAACGATGCTGTCCGCAGGCGCGGAAACGACGACGTGGGGATGCTTCCGGGCTCGGTGCCACGGATGCTCGGGGTGTCATGGCTGCTGCGTGGCGTACAACGCCTTTAGCTGTCACGGCTTCTGCAGCGGCTGCTCGTGTTCTTGGTCGTGCTCGTGCTCATGCTCGTGCGCCAGAAGCTGGTGCCACGGCTGCTCGGGTTGCACCGTAACCGTGGTGATCGGCGGTTGCCACGGTTGTAGCGGTTGCAACGTCTGCAACGGTTGGTGGGGCTGCAACGGTTGCAATGGTTGCAGCGGTTGGCGGGGCTGTCATGGCTGCAACGGCTGCCATTGCTCGGACGGGGTCGCCGCGGCCCGGCCTGCGCTGAACGAGGCCGAACGCCAGGCGGTGGAAGATCTGCTCCGCAAGATGCGCGGCGGCAAGGGCGCCGACGGCAAGGGCGACCGGAAGAAGCAGAAGAAGGATGATGACGGCGACGTTGCCGCCTCCGCCACGAAGGCCCGCTTGGTCGTCCGCGTGCCGGCCGACGCCCGGCTGTGGGTGGACCAGGTCGAGTGCCCGCTGCCCGGCACGGTGCGTGCGTTTGACACGCCGAACCTGAATCCCGAGCAGAGCTACCGCTACACCATTCGCGTCGCCGTGGAGCGGAATGGTCAAACCATCGAGGATAGCCGGCGGATCGACTTCGTGTCCGGCCAACGCGTGGACGTGGACTTCAGCAACGTCGGCGCGGTCCGCACCGCGCGAAACCAGTGAAACGTGTCGGGTGGCATGCTTTCGCGGCTCCCACGCTGCGCGGAGATGTTCTGGACCAACACCGCGAAAGCATGCGGGTGTCGCCGGGGACAGCATGCTTTCGCCGTGATGGTCCAGATATAATTCACGTGTGGCGAGGGATCGGCGAAAGCATGCCACCCTCCAGCACGCGCCCTATCAATCTGATGATCGATGGCGCACGCTTGGCCAGCCGCAAACCCGACAACACATCAGCCCACGGCATCGAGCGCCGTGGGCTGTTTCATTGGGATTCCGGGAGGCCCCGGTCCGGCGTCCCGCCGGACCGGAAGCCTCTGCCAGCGGATACGGAGCTCACGCTCCGCAGAAGGGAAACGCGGGATCGGCTGGAAATTGCGCGTGGGCGCTACTCATGCCGCAGGGCTTCGATGGGGTCGAGCCGCGAGGCGCGCCAGGCGGGGTACCACCCGAAGACGACGCCGACCATGATCGAGAAGAACAGGCCGAGGAAGATGGCCGGCACGTGCAACTGAGCAGGGACATTGAGCTGGAAGAACTTGATCATCAGCCAGGGGACGCCGTAGATGATCGCCAGGCCGAGGCCGACGCCGAGCAGGCCGCCGACCGTGGTCTGGGCCGTGGCCTCGATGAGGAACTGGAAGGTGATGTCGCGGCGCTTGGCGCCCAAGGCGCGGCGGACGCCGATCTCGCGGGTGCGCTCGGTGACGCTGGCGAGCATGATGTTCATGATGCCGATGCCGCCGACGAGCAGCGAGATGCCGGCGATGAAGACCAGCAGGATCTTGTAACGGTCGCGGGCCCGCTCGGCTTCCTCCAGGCGGTCCAGCGGCACGGTCACGGCCCAGTCCTTCTTGAACGGATGGGTGCGCTCGAGCAAGTCCTTCACCGCCGCGCCGGCGCCCAGCACCTTGTCGCGGTGGGAGATTTCCAGCGTCACCTGGTGCAGCTCCACCGCTTCGCCCGAGCGCGAACCCGACTGGCGAATGTAGATCTTCTCGCCGTAGCGGCTGCGGCACGTCTCGAGCGGGATATACACGTCGTTGTTGAATTCCTCGGCCGAGACACTGGAACCGCCCACGCTGCCGGTCGGCATGCGCTCGGCCAGCACGCCGACGACGACGAAATGGTGCTTGTTGAGGACGATCGTCTGCCCCATGGGATTTTCGAACGGGAACAGAGCTTCCGCGACGTCGGAGCCCAGCACGCAGACGTTGCGCATCCCCGTGTTGTCGCCCTGGTCGGTGATCTCGTCGGCATCGACCAGGAAGCGGCCCATGACCAGCTGGATCTTGTTCACGTTCTGATATTGCTGGGTGGTGCCGACGACGCGGCCGTTGTGCATGTAGTGCAGCCGGCGAATTTCCTGCGGGAAGATGCGCATGGGCACGCTCTTGACGACGCTGTCGATCATCTGCATGCGTTCGTAATCTGCGTCGGTCAAGCCATAGGTGACGATGAAGCTGCGGCGCTGGCTGTTGGCCTCGTCCGGGGGCTTGACGCTGCGGATGATGATGTTCTTGGCGCCCTGGCGTTCGATGTCCTCCAGGGCGTCGCGCATGCTGCCTTCGCCGAAGGCCATCAGCGAGATCACCGCCGCGGTGCCGAAGATGATGCCCAGCACCGACAGGAACGCGCGCAGCTTGTGTAGCCACAGGCTGCGCAAGGCCAGCACCAGGCTGCGCAGCGCTTTTTCCCAGTAGACGAGCAGGAGTTGCATGGGTGTTGTCGCGGCGGCCGGCCGCTTGGCGTTCGGGGAAGGAAGCCGCGAACGCCAGGCGGCCAGCCATGCCTTATCATAGCGAGGGCCGGCAGCGCCTCGCCAGGGAAATCGACGCCAAAATCAAGTCCGGACCGCGCTCACGGGTTGCGCGCACTGCCGCAGCAGTTGCAATTCGCGCGTGCTCGCGGGGCGGGCGCGGCCCGGCTTGAGGCGGCGGAGCTGCACGGGACCCAGGCCCATGCGGATCAAGCGCACCACCTTGTGCTCCAGCCGCGCCAGCATGCGGCGAATCTCCCGGTTCCTACCTTCATTGAGAACGATCCGCAGCCAGGCGCTCTGGCCCTGCGTCTTGAGGCGCTTGACGCTCTTGGCCTTCACCCGGCCCTCGGCCAGCCAGACGCCCTGCGTCAGTTGCTCCAGCTGTGCCCTCGTCGGCAAGCCGGCCACCTGCACCAGATATGTCTTATCGACCCCGAAGCGCGGGTGCATGAGCCGATGCGCCAGGTCGCCGTCGTTGGTCAGCAGGAGCAGCCCCTCGCTGTCCTCGTCCAGGCGGCCCACCGTGTAAACGCGCTCGGCGAGCTGGGGCACGAGATCGATCACCCGCGGCCTTCCGGCCGGGTCGCTGTTGGTGCACAGGCAGCCGCGCGGCTTGTTGACGAGCCAGTAGACCAGGCGCTCGGTCCGGATCGGCCGGCCGTCGACACAGACTTCCTGGTCGGGGCCGACGCGGGCGCCCAGCTCGCGGACCACGTCGCCGGCGATCGTGACCCGGCCGGCGCGCACCAGCTCCTCGCAATGCCGCCGCGAGCCGAGACCCGCGTGCGCGAGGTACTTGTTGATGCGCTCCATATTCCGTTTCTCTCTGCGGCCGCTCTGCGTTCTCCGCGGCCTCTGCGGTTCGGCTGTTCAACCGCGGAGCCGCAGAGGCCGCAGAGGAACGCACGGGGCTTCTGGGCTAGGCGCCGAGCGATGTTTTCAGGTGCCGCACGTCGTCCTGCACTTGCCGCAGGGCTTCTTGAAGATCTTGCACTTGCTGGCGCAGCGCCGCGACTTCCGCTTGCCAGGACGATGTCCCAGCCGCGGCCGGCGCGCGTTCGGACGCAGCCGCGGCGGCGGCGCCCGCAACCCGCAACCGGTCCAGCTCCCCGGCCGATTGCAGTCCGTGCGAGATTTGCGTGCCGCGCCGGCCCTCGGCGCCCAGGAACACGACGAGGTTCCGTTCGGCCAGCGGCCGCAACTTGTGCCGCAGGGTTTCGAGGTCGGCGATGGGTTCCATGCGGCCGGCGTGACCGCGCAGCTCGCCTTCGGTCTGGGCGCCCCGCAACAATAACTCGGCGAGGATGGCAAGTTCGATCTTGTCGACTTGCCACTGCTCGTAGAGGTTATGTCGCCAGCGATCGACGCGGCTGCCGGTGACCCTCGTGACCAGTCCCTGTTTCTGGAGGTTGTCGAGCGTCGACTCGACTTGATCCTCGCTGAGATTGGTGACCGGATCGCGATTGGTCTTCTGATTGCAGCCGGTGGTGAGGGCGTTGAGGCTCAGCGGATAACCTTCCGGAGTTGTTTTCCCTTTTTCGACGAGGACGCCGAGGACGCGCTGCTCCAGCGCCGTCAGGGCAGGCCACGACGTCGGCGGCGGTCCTGGTGACGACGGTTCAGGCGGCGCCGTTTCAGGCGGTGGATTCGTGTTGTCCATGTGTCTTAGTTTAGCCCCGGTTCGTAGAACCGGGGCGGACAGAATCCCGCGCGTGGGATTCATCCTCTGCCAACCGACTGTCCGCCCCGTTTCTTCGAAACGGGGTATTGGGGCTAAACGCAATACCGTTCGTCCGAAGGAGTTCAATTACTCGTCGACGAACCGTATGGGTCTCAGGCCAAGATCGGCTGCACCAGCTCGCCGAAGACGTCCGTCAGGCGGTATTCGCGGCCCTGGAAGCGGTAGGTCAGCCGCAGGTGATTCATGCCGAGCAAGTGCAAGATGGTCGCTTGCAAGTCGTGGACGTGGACGCGGTTGTCGCCGACGTCGAAGCCCAGCTCGTCCGAGGAGCCGTACGACAGGCCGCGGCGGACGCCGCCGCCGGCCATGAAGAGCGTGAACGAGAACGGATGGTGATCGCGGCCCAGGTTCGGGCTGCCGGCGGTGCGGCCTTCGCGGAACGGCGAGCGGCCGAACTCGCCGCCCCAGACGACCAGGGTGTCGTCGAGCATGCCGCGCGTCTTGAGGTCGCGGATCAGGGCGGCGACGGCCTTCTCCATGCCGCGGCACTTGTTGGTCAGGCCCTGGCGGATGTCTTCGCCCGGCCCGGTGCCGTGGAAATCCCAGCCCCAGTCGTGGAGCTGCACGAACCGCACGCCCTGCTCGACGAGCCGGCGGGCCAGCAAGCAGTTGTTGGCGAAGCTGCCGGCGCCCGGCTGGGCGCCGTAGAGGTCGAGGATCTGTTGCGGCTCGCGGGAGATGTCCATGACCTCCGGCACGGCGACCTGCATGCGGAACGCCAGCTCATACTGGGCGATGCGGGTGCGCGTCTCGGGACTGCCCAGCTCGGCGGCCTGCATTTCGTTCAGGTCGCGCAACGCATCCAGGCTGAGCCGGCGCATGTCGCGGTCCATGCCGCGCGGGTTCGACACGTACAAAACCGGATCGCCCTGCGAGCGGCATTGCACTCCCTGGAACACCGACGGCAGGAAGCCGTTGCTCCAGATGCTCGAGCCGGCGCTGGGGAACGTGCCGCTCGAGACCAGCACGATGAAGCCGGGCAGGTTCTGGTTTTCCGAGCCGAGGCCGTAGGTGACCCACGCCCCCATGCCGGGCCGGCCGAACTGCGGCGAGCCGGTGAAGAGCAGCAGCTCGGCGGGAGCATGATTGAATTGTTCGGTGTGCATCGACTTGATGATGCACAGCTCATCGGCGATGGCGCCGAGGTTCGGCAGCGCGTCGGAAATCCACTGCCCGCTCTGGCCGTGCTGGCGGAAGCGCTGCGGCGTGCCGAGCAATTTCGGCACGCCGGAGGTGAACGCGAAGCGGCGGCCGCGCAGGAACTCCTGCGGGCAGTCCTGGCCGTTGCGGCGCACCAGTTCGGGTTTGTAATCGAGCAAGTCGAGGTGCGGCGGCGACCCGGCCATGTGCAGGTAGATGACGCTCTTCGCCTTGGGGGCGAAGTGCGGCCGGCGCGGGGCGAGCGGGTTGGCGGCGGCTTGCTGGGCCGGGGCCTGGTCGTTCATCAACAATGACAACGCCGCGCCGCCGAGGCCGAGCGAGCCGGTCTTGAGGAAGTGGCGGCGGGTTTGATGCAGTTTCGATTCGACTGCGAAGTCCATGGAGACTCCTTCATGTTTTGCTCTTGCGTTTACCGTTGCGACCATTGCCGTCCATCGCTCGCCGAATCAACTGGTTCGCCCAAGCCTGGTCGGCGGGGCGCAAACGCGGCTTGCACGGCTTGGCATACTCGATTTGGTCATCATAGGCGCCCCGATCATACGCTTGTTCGAGCGCCTCCTGTACGTCGAGTGTCGCGGGGGCGTCAGAACCGGACAAAGGAACACGGACGCGCGGCAGGCGCTGACGCAATGTTTTAGGATAGAGGTCAAACTCGTCGCGGTCCGCGCCGGCTCGGTTGACAGAAGTCAGATAATCGTAGCTTCCGTGGGCACGCGCGACGGGTTCGGGCACTGCCATCACATGCCGCCCCGTTCTCAGCAGATCGATCTCAACCAAGTGCACAGTGCTATCCAAGACCTGGCGCTGCTTGGCAAGATACGACTTCCGGCCGGCCCCTCGATACTTGTTGCTCGGGCTGACCAGCTCTATCACGGTTACGACCGATCGTCCGGTCTCACGATCCATGCCGGCAAAGATCATAAGGCATTCCTGTTATCCAACCGAGCCAACCTGCTCGCGTTCAAACAACTCCGGGACTCGGGCCGCGAATCCGGCCACGCGATCGCGATGGACGTCGCCGCTTGCCTCGTAGAAACTTGGCGTCAGCCCCAGGCGATGCTCCAATTGCTGAACACCCTGCCGAGCGCTGGCATAGGCCGCTTGCAATTGACCGATGCGCCTTTCGCGCTGTTCCTTGGGCATGGTTCCGTGCGCCAACAGCGCTTGCAACGACGCCTTCAGAACGGCGAGTCGATCAACAAAGGCGCTGTTCTCTTCCGCCGCCAGATCGACCGATCGAAGCAGATTTGACAACTCTGCATTCGCGTGCGCATGCAACTGCATGTCGATGAAATCTTTGGCGGCCCGTGTGGGAGTCAAGCACATGGTGACGCCATTCACCAGCATGGCGTCAAGCGCCAGGGCGAAACGATTGACGGCAAGTCGGGGATCGATTTCCTTGGTCTGGCCCATGGTCCCCTCAAGGAATGATCGTGGGATTCAGAATGCCTACATCTGCTAGGGCTTCCAGCACTCGGTCAAAACTCTGCGACTCCATGCGCATGCCGCCGTCAGGAAAGTTCAGATGCGATCGGTTCACCACCCGCCATTGGCCCATTGCCGAATCGTAATCGAGAACGAATCCGCGTGTTGACGGAATGGGAAATCCCGCCATCCAGGCCGCCGCTTCATGACCGGCCATCGCCATGCACTGCGGATGAAGACTCACCCATTCGTCGGTTTGGTCATACGGATAAACGCGGATGGCGCCGCTCGCCGCATCGACTACTCCCACACCCATGTTACTCGGATTCTTGGCCTGCTCGGTGCGAATCGTCACCACATCCGTGGGATCCGTCACCGTAAACTTGTTCATGGTGGCGATCCGCCATGGACTACCGCTTGGCAAACACCTCATCCAGATTCAGCATCACGTTGCCCACCACCGTCCACGCCGCCAGCTCGACCGCGTCCATCCCGGCCGGCAGCGGGCCGAGCGGTTCGGTCGCCAGCTGCTGAGCCTCTTTGGGATTGGCGGCGAAATCGGCGCGGGCTTTCTGATACAGCTCGACGAGCCGCGTCGTTTCCGCGGGTTGCGGCGGCCGCGTCAACGCCAGACGAAAACCATATTGAACTCGCGCCTCGGGAGTGACGCCGCCCTCCGTCACCATCCGGCGGGCGAGCGCCTGGGCCGCTTCGATGTACACGGGATCGTTGAGCGTCACCAGGGCTTGCAATGGCGTGTTGGTGCGCGGGCGGGCGATGGTGCAAACGTTGCGGTTGGGGGCGTCGAAGGTGAGCATCGACGGATACGGCGTGGTCCGCCGCCATTCGGTGTACAGGGCGCGGCGATACTTGTCGTCGCCGGGGCTGGCTTCCCAATCGGTGCCGCCGCCGAACGCCGCCGTCAAGCCGAGCTTGGGCCGCGGCGGCCGCACCGACGGGCCGTACATCTTCGCGCTCAGCAGGCCGCTGGCGAACAGGGCCTGGTCGCGGATCGTCTCCGCCGCGGTGCGGAACCGAGGGCCGCGCGCGAACAAACGGTTGTCCGGGTCCTTCTCCAGTAATTCGGGCGTGACGCGCGACGACTGACGGTACGTTGCCGAGGTCACCAGCGTCTTCAAGAACTTCTGCACGTCCCATTTCTGATCCATGAACTCCACCGCCAGCCAGTCGAGCAGCTCCTGGTGCTCCGGCGGTTTGCTGCGCATGCCGAAATCCTCCGGCGTGTCGACGAGATGGACGCCAAAAAGCTGGTCCCACAAGCGATTGACGGTCACGCGGGCCGTGAGCGGATTATTCCGATCGACGAGCCAGCGGGCCACGCCGAGCCGGTTGAGCGGCTGGCCCGGCGGCAACGGCGGGAACAGGGCCGGCAAACCCGCCGTCACCTCGTTGCCTTCGTCGAGGAAGTTGCCGCGGATGTGGATCTTCGTTTTGCGCTGCTGCTTGTCCGGCAGCTCCTTCATGATCGGCGTGGTGATCCCCTTGATCTTCGGCAGCTCCTTCTTCAGCGCCGCGATCCGGTCGCGCGTCGCCTTCAGTTCCGGGGCCACCGATTGATAGTACATGGCCAGCTCGGCCTGCTGCTCCGGCGTGCGCTTGGCGGCTTCCACGGCGATGATCTTGTCGATGTTGGCGGGCAGCTTGTCCACCTTGGCGTCGGTCCGCCACTTCTTGAGAGCGGCATCGACGTCCGCGATCGGCTGCTGCAATTTTTTTTCCAGGTCGGCGAGCTGGGCGGTCAGCTTGGCCTTCTTCTGTTCCTGTTGGGGGGTCATCTGCGTCAACAGCGGCGACTCATCGCCGCGGTCGGCGTCTTGGGTCTGGTTGAACATCGCATAGAAGCGGAAATACTCTTCCTGGGTGATCGGATCGTACTTGTGCGTGTGGCACTGGGCGCAGGCCATGGTCAGGCCCATCCAGACCGCCATCGTCGTGTTGACCCGATCGACCACGGCGGCGGCGCGGAACTCCTCGTCGTTGGTGCCCCCCTCGTCGTTGGTCAGCGTGTTGCGATGAAAGGCGGTCGCGATGAGCTGCTTCTCACTGGGCTTGGGCAGCAGGTCGCCGGCGAGCTGCTCGATCGTGAACTGGTCGAACGGCATGTTGGCGTTGAGGGCTTCGATGACCCAGTCGCGATACTTCCAGATCGTGCGCGGGTTGTCGGTCGCGTAGCCGCGCGAATCGGCATAGCGGGCCAGGTCGAGCCAGACGTGGGCCCAGCGTTCGCCGTAGGCCGGCGATTTCAGGACTTCATCGACGAACTTCTCGTACGCGTTGGGGCTCTTGTCGTTGACGAAGCGATCGACGGAGGCGAGTGACGGCGGCAAGCCGGTGAGGTCCAGCGCAACGCGGCGGGCCAGCGTGTGACGATCGGCTTCGGGGGCCGGCGTCAGCCCTTCTTTCGCGAGGCGTGCCAGTACGAAGTAGTCGAACGGCTGGCGCGGCCACCCCCCCTGGATCCCCCCCTGGATCCCCCCCTTCCCAAGGAGGGGAAGGGCTGGTCGTTTCGGAGCCACGAACGCCCAGTGCTGCTGAAACTCGGCCCCTTCCGCGATCCAGCGTTTGAGTAGCGCCTTTTCCGAGTCCTTCATTACCTTCTGGCTCTTCAGGGGCGGCATCCGCTCGTGGTCTTCCGTGGCGAAGATGCGCGCCACCAGTTCGCTCGCGCCCGGATCGCCCGGCACGATCGCCCGGCCGCCGCTGCGCAGCTTCTTGGTCGCGCCCGCGGCCGCGTCGAGGCGCAGGCCGGCCTTGCGCGTCTTGTCATCGGGGCCGTGGCATGTGAAGCAGTAGTTGGAAAGGATCGGCTGGATGTCGCGTGCGAACTGGACCTTGCCGGCCTTGCCGCCCGCCGTTGCGACCTCGGGGGCCAACGCCATCACGCCGCACAGGAGTGGAGACAGTTTGAGCCAGGTTTTCATGGCGCGAATCGCTAAAGTGGAAGGAGGCAGGTTCAGCACATAGTATACGCCACGGCGCGCGCCCTCACAAGTTCCGTCACGAACGGGAACGGAATAGAGACTCTCCAAGAACCCCTCTTCCGGAGCACCGACGGTGAGCGAAGCCATGCCTCAACAACCGGCGCCGACCGAGGCGCCGGCGAAGGCCGAGGACCTGACGTTCCACGGTTCGGCGACGCCGACGTTGGGCGTCGAGCTGGAACTGCAGATTCTGGACCGCGACACCGGCGACCTGGCCCCGGGGGCGGTGCGCATTCTCAAGGCGTGCGAACAGGAAAAGGTCGAGGGCGTGTCGGCGGAGCTGATGCAATCGATGTTTGAAATCAAGACCGGCGTGTGCGGCAGCGTCGGCGAAGCCCGCGACCAGCTGCTGACGCGGCTGCGCAAGGCCCGCATCATCGCCAGCTCGCTGGGTTATGAGCTGGCCCTGGGTGGAACGCATCCCTTTCACCGGTCGTCGAGCAGCGTCGTCTTTCCCGCCGAGCGCTACGAACGCATCGTCGAACGCCTGGCCTGGCTGACGTACCAGCGCGTGGTTTTCGGCTTGCACGTCCACGTCGGCGTCCCGGACGGCGACACCGCCGTCACCGTCAGCAGCCTGCTCGTGAAGTACCTGCCGCACCTCATCGCCCTGTCCGCCAATTCGCCGTTCTGGCAGGGGATCGACACCGGCCTGGCGTCCAGCCGCTCGGCGTTGTACGCACTGTTGCCGCACTCGGGGGTGCCGCCGCAGTTTCGCAAGTGGAAGGACTTTCGCAGCTATTGCCAGGTGATGCGCGATTGCCAGGCCATCGCCTCGTTCAAGGACATCTACTGGGACATCCGCCCCCGGCCGGATTTTGGCACCCTGGAGTTCCGCGTTTGCGACATGCCGGCGACCCTGAGCCTGACCTTGGCGATCGTGGCCTTGACGCGCTGCCTGGTGATCTCGTCGATCCAACTCTTGAAAGATCGGCCGCAACTGCGGCGCGGCGATCTGCGCCGCCACTGGATCGCCGGCGAGAACAAATGGTTGGCGACCCGCTACGGCATGGGCGCCGTGTACATTCGCACGCCGGCCGGCAAGCGGCGACCGCTGACGAAAGACCTCGCCGACCTCGTCGACAAGATGCTGCCCATCGCCCGCGCCCACGGCGATGAGGCATTCCTGCAACCATTGCACAACCTCGACAAGTTCGAAACGGGGGCCGACGCGGCCCGCAACCTGTTCCGGCAATCCGGCAACTGGAAGAGCCTCACGGAGGCGATGATTCACCGTTTCGCCGAGGAGCTGGATGGAGTAAAATACGAAGGATGACTTCGCGAGGCGAGTCTTGAGCGGCGCCGTCGATTGCGGCCCGAGGCGGCTCTCCCCACAAGGATGCGGTGATGTGTGAGTTGATGGGTTATAGCTTCGCCAAGCCGATTGTGGCGGATTTTTCCATTCGCGAGTTCGGCCACCGCGGCGAGGAAAACGCCGACGGCTGGGGCCTGGCCTGGTATCCCGATCGGTCCCTGGCGGTCATCAAAGACACCGGCAAGTGGAAGTCGAACCTCCACACGGGTTTTCTTGAAACCTACGCCGGCATCCGGTCGCGGCTGTTCATCGCGCACGTCCGGCACCTCACGTGCGGCCGGCCGGTCCGCGCCGACACCCACCCGTTCGCGCGGGAATGGAACGGCCGCGAGTACTGCTTCGCCCACAACGGCACGGTGCCCAACGCCTTCGCCTTGCCGCTGGACGGCTTTCGCCCGATCGGCGGCACGGATTCGGAGCATCTGTTCTGCCATCTCCTCGGCACGGTCCGCGGCTGGAAGAGACCGCTGAGCGATCCGGAAACCTGGCCGCGGCTGCACCAGCAACTGGCCGGGTACAACCGCGACGGCACGGTGAACGTCATCCTCACCGACGGGCAGCTCATGTTTTGCTACCACGACGTTACCCGCTGGAAGGGGCTGCAATACCGTTACATGCTGATCAGCGACCAGGAGACGCGCCGCTTCGAAGATCCGGACCTGCGCGTGGACCTGGGCGGCGACCACGTCAACTTCGGCATCGTCGTGGCCACCCAGCCGTTGAGCTTGACCGGCTGGACTTCGTTCTTGCCGGGCGAGATGCTGGTGCTGGAGAACGGGACGGTGCGCTATTCGAGCCATCGCGCGAATCTGGCGCTGAAGGAGATGACGAAGGCGTCGTGAACTGCATCTGTCGTGATAGGATGCCGCTATGCGCAAGAAAGCCCCATTAGCCAAGACCGAACGCTGGTATCGCGGCGCCGATGTGCCGCAATCGGCGATTCGTCGATTCGCCCGCGACGTCGCGCGACGGTTTCAGCCAGAGAAGATTATCCTGTTTGGCTCGCATGCCTATGGAAAGCCGCACACCGACAGCGACGTCGACATTCTTGTCGTCATGCCTGCCGCCAACGAGATCGATCAAGCAGTTCGCATCGATCGAGCCATTGACCCGCTCTTTCCCCTCGACTTGATTGTGTGCTCCCCCGAGAACATTGGCTGGCGGCTGAGCGAAGGGGATTCCTTCTTGCGGGAAATCATGACCAAGGGCAAAGTGTTGTATGAAAAGGTTGACCGCGCAATGGGTGCGCAAGGCGGAGTCCGATTACAAGGTGGCAAGGCTCATCGCGCGCGGAAAAGAACCGCATCATGACGAAGTCTGTTTCCACTGCCAGCAATGCGCGGAGAAGTATTTGAAGGCCCTGTTGGTGGAACAGAGCGAGCCGGTTCCGCGCACGCACATCCTGGAAGACTTGGTTGTCACGATCATGACGCACTTCGCCGCACTGGGGCCGCTTCGAAGGGGTGCTCGTTTCCTGACGCGCTTCGCTGTGCCAACACGATACCCAGGGCAAAACGCGACCAAGCGCGAGGCCACGTCCGCTCTTCGCTGCGCCCGGCAGATTTCGTGAGAAGGCACGCTGGTTGCTCAAGATCGTCCCGTAAGCGCCAGTCCCATCGCCATTCTTCGGGCGAAAAGCTATCATGAGCAGGTGGATCACAGGCCAGTACCTCTCAAGGAGATCGTCCCATGCCGGTGAAGGAGAAGAAAGCGCCGTTGAAGCTCGCCAAAGGCGCCAAGAACAACGGCCAAAAGCTGCCCTCCGGGAAGAAGGAGCCAAAGGCGGGCGACTTCGTGGTTGCCGATCTGTCGCTGGCCGACTGGGGCCGCAAGGAAGTCGCCATCGCCGAGCATGAGATGCCGGGGCTGATGGCGATTCGCAAGAAGTACGCGCCTTTGCAACCGCTCAAGGGCGCTCGCATCGCCGGCAGCCTGCACATGACGATCCAGACGGCCGTGCTGATCGAGACGTTGCAAGCGCTCGGCGCCGAGGTCCGCTGGGCAAGCTGCAACATCTTCTCCACGCAGGACCACGCCGCCGCCGCGATCGCCGCGAACAAGACGCCGGTGTTCGCCACGAAGGGCGAGTCCCTCGAGGAATACTGGGAATACACCCACAAGATCCTGCAATGGGCCGACGGCGGCACGCCGAACCTCATCCTCGACGACGGCGGCGACGCCACGCTCCTGATCCACCTGGGCTGCGACGCGGAGAAGAACCCAAAAATTCTCGAAGTCGAAGCCGAGTCCGAGGAAGGCGGCGTCCTCCTGGAGTCGATCAAGAAGACGCTGCGCCGCGATCCCCACTTCTACAGCAAGATCGCCAGGAACATCATCGGCGTCAGCGAGGAGACCACGACCGGCGTCCATCGGCTCTACGACCGCGTCAAGAACGGCACCCTGCTGTTCCCCGCCATCAACGTCAACGACTGCGTCACCAAGAGCAAGTTCGACAACCTGTACGGTTGCCGCGAAAGCCTGATCGACGGCATCAAGCGCGCCACCGACGTGATGATCTCCGGCAAGAAGGCGGTGATCTGCGGCTACGGCGACGTGGGCAAGGGCTGCGCCCAGGCCTTCCGCGGCAACGGCGCCACCGTGTTCGTCACCGAGATCGATCCGATCTGCGCCTTGCAGGCCTGCATGGAAGGATTCCAGGTCGTGACCATGGACGACGCCTGCAGGTGGGGCGACATCTTCGTCACCACCACCGGCAACGTCGACGTGATCACCCGCCTGCACATGGACCAGATGAAGCACAACGCCATCGTCTGCAACATCGGCCACTTCGACAGCGAGATCCAGATCGCCGGCCTGGGCGACCTGGACTGGGAAGAGATCAAGCCGCAAGTCGATCACGTGATCTGGCCCGACGGCAAGCGGATCATCATCCTCGCCAAGGGCCGGCTCGTGAACCTCGGCTGCGCCACCGGGCACCCGAGCTTCGTGATGTCGAACAGCTTCAGCAACCAGACGCTGGCGCAGATGAAGCTCTGGAAAGACGGCAAGAACATGGAAAAGAAGGTGTTCCTGCTGCCGAAGGAGCTCGACGAAGAAGTGGCTCGACTGCACCTGGACCAGCTGGGGGCCAAGCTGACCAAGCTGTCCAAGAAGCAGGCCGACTACATCGGCGTGAAACCGGAAGGCCCGTTCAAGGCGGATTGGTATCGGTATTAGTGAACGGAGTGGAACATGAAGCGAGTTGACTTGGACAAGCATGACAAGAAAATCAGAGACTTCATTCGGTCACTGGGGACGAATGCTGACGGAGCCATTCTTGAGCTTGAGGGAAAACCGGTCCTCAAAGCCCTGCCGGTCAAGAAATCGCCAGTGAACAACTCCCGACTGCGAGCCGCGATTCGCAAAAGACGCGATGAATCCCGACGTCTGATGAGCGAATGGGAAGCGGTCGACCGAGAAATGTGGTATCGCGTCAAGGAGTAGCGCATGGCCGCTGTCCCAACCCCGCGGCGAGGCGATGTCTGGCTTGTCTCCCTAAACCCAACCGTTGGCCACGAGATACACAAGACCCGGCCCGCCGTGATTGTCACCAGCAACCTCTACAACCGCGAAAACTGGGTAATCGTCGTAGTTCCTTTGACATCGCATACTACCGCCGAGTATGACCAAGTCTTGATCCTTCCTCCAGAAGGTGGATTGACCACACCGAGCGTTACTCTGCCGGATCAGATTCGCGCTGTGGATCGATTGCGGCTCGTCAGGAAAATGGGACGTCTGAAATCATCCACGCTGTCGAAGCTGGACAAATCGTTGAGAATCGTCCTGGATCTCTTCTAATCTAATCAGGACTTGGACAAGCGCCTTGTTTGAGGGCCTACCCATGCATCGCATTGTGCTGCTCGCGTCATGGTGTTGCCTTGGCACTTCTTTCATTCAAGCCGAAAACTGGCCCTCCTGGCGCGGTCCCGGCAACAACGGCATCACCACGGATTCGGCGCCGCTTACCTGGAGCCGGACCGACAACATCCGCTGGAAGGTCGCCCTCCCGGAACCGGGCAACTCCACGCCCATCATCTGGGGCGATCGCGTCTTCCTCACGCAAGCCCTCGACGGCGGCAAACGCCGCGCTTTGATGGCGTTCCGGCGCGCCGACGGCCGCAAGCTCTGGCAGCGCGAGCTTCCCTGTCCGGTCGCCGAGACGACGCACAAGCAGAACCCGCCCTGCTCGGCGTCGCCGGTCACCGATGGCCAGGCCGTTTACGCGCACTTCGCGTCGGCCGGCGTCCTGGCCTGCGATTTCCAGGGCAACGAACTGTGGCGCCGCGATCTCGGCCCGGTGCTGCACAAGTGGGGCAACGGCGGCAGCCCAGTTCTTTTCAAGGGCTTGCTGATCGTTACCCACGGCCCCGGCGAGCCGACCTTCCTCATCGCGCTCGATAAGCGCACCGGCAACACCGTTTGGAAACGGCACGAGCCGGCGATCAACAGCCCGGTGTTCGGGTCGTGGAGTACGCCCATTATCCTGAAAGTCAACGGCAGGGATGAAATGATCATGCCGTTCGCCACCGAGCTGCCTTCCAAAGCCGGCTCACCTTTCGGCGAAGGCGAATTCAAGGGTTACGATCCCGCCTCGGGGAAGGAGTTATGGCGCTGCAGGGGACTGGGAAGCGAAATCTACGCCATGCCGATCGTGTCCGCGCAGCACGATCTCGTCATTGGCATCTCCGGCCACAACGGACCACTCCTGGCGATTCGTCCGGGCGGCAACGGCGACACGACCGAGAGCCATCGCTTGTGGCGGCAAGCCGACAAGAACCCGCAACGCATCGGCTGCGGCGTGATTCATGAGGGCCGGCTCTACATCGCCAACGCGCCGGGGACGGTTGAATGCCTCGACGCCGGAACCGGCAAGCCAATCTGGAAGGAACGCGGCAGCGAGAACCTGTGGGGCTCGCTGCTCCTGGCCAAGGATCGGCTGTACGTCACCGACCTGACCGGCGCCACCCACGTGCTCGCGGCCGGCCCGAAGTTCGAAGTCCTGGCTCGCAATGAGCTGAACGAGGCGACGTATGCGGCGCCGGCTGTTGCCGGTCGTGAGCTGTTCATTCGGACCTACGAGCACTTGTATTGTATCGCCGCGAAGAAAGGCCGGTGATGACCGTTCGCCTGGGAGCTGCGCCGCCAGTCCTGGTGGCCGCACCTCATTTGTAGGAAGCCATCTTGGGATTGTTCGTTGCAGATGATAGGGTGGAATCGTGGCGCAGGACACTAACAAAGCTGACAGCCTGATTCCAGGAAGCTTGAAGAGGTCCAAGTCCTATCATCAAGACTACGGAGAGAAAACGTACAAGGAGATTGTCGATCTGGCTGCTGGCAAGCCGCCTGACCGGAAGGCACGACAGATGAAAAAGCTCATCGAACAGGCAGAGCGCTTGCAGAAAAAAGGGAAGGGACGGCGGTCATGAGCACGTTGCGCAGTTTCAAGCAGAGCCTTTCCGCGATCTCCCGTCTCTGGGAAGAGAAGGACTACGACACTGCCCTCACGAAAGTGGAAGAGCTGCGGCGGACCTGGCCCGGCAACAGCCATCTGCACATTCTTTGGGCCGGCCTGGTGCAGCTGCAGGAGAATCCAAGGCATAGCTTGGAGGAGGCCAGGCAAGCCCTGCAACAGGCGATTGACCTCGACAAATCGTCTCCCGCTGGCGTGATTGAACTCGGCCATTTCCTCGACGCGGTCGAGGACAATCCTCAGGCCGCGGCGAAAACCTACGCCGAAGGGGTGGCGCGAGCGCGTCAACTGTGGCTGGACGGGTTGATCGGGCAAGCAAAGGCATTGCTCCAACTTGACAAACGAGAAGAAGCGTTGGGATGTGTGCAGGAGATCTTGCATTTGCTTCCGTTTGAACCCCGGCCCAAACGAGACCGTTCCGAGGAGCCGGACATCATCATCAGGTCGTCCTCGGGGCCCACATTCGACGTTCAAGCCAAAGGTCCTTTTGCCAAGCAGATCGAAAAACTCCTCAGCGACCTGTTTGCGTGCCGTTCGGCCTAGCCGGCGCCCGCTGCGGCTTTCCTCTCGCGGAGCGAGACGGCTACGTCAATGGCCCACCAGCGACCCCGGCAACACCCGGTGGTAGTTCGGAATGATCGTCGGGTTTTCCTTGAGCCCGCTGCTGGGGCGGATCACGCCGCCCAGGCCGAGCGCTTCGGGGTGGCGGGCGATCTTGTCGGCGAAGATTTCCACGTCGCGGAGCACGCGGTCGAGACGCGGCAGGATGCGCGCGACCATCTCCGCCGAATCGTTGAGGTTGTTGTACAGCGCCGGGTCGGACAGGAGCTTCTGCACCGTTCCCTCCGAACGGGCCACGGCTTGCAGGACCTCGCGCAGGTCGGCCAGGGTCTTGTTCAGGGTCGCGGCGCTGTCGTCCACATTCTTCAGGATGCCTGGAGCGCGCTCCCCGAGCGGCTTGGCCGCTTTGTTCAGGTTGAGGATCATCTCGTCCGCCTTGTTCAACGTGTCGCCCAGCGTCTTCCACGCCGTCGTGCCTTCTCTCAGGAAGCCTTGCGTGTCCTTGGTCAGGGCGTCGAGTCTGTCGCTGGCGTCGCGGGCGTTCTTCAATAACGCATTGAAGTTCTTCTGGTTCTCGTCGCTGAGCGCCTCGCTGACGCGCTTGAGAGCGTCCTGGACGCGGTCGAGCGCCTTGGCGAGCTTGTCCTCATTGCTCTGCAGGAACCCGTCGAGCCGCTCGCCGACCTTGCCGATGACGCGGGCGGCGTACTGGATCTCGTCGCCGGTGCGCTTGAAGTCCGGCACCGTCTGGCGAACCACCTTGATCAGGTCGCGGATCTCGTCGTTGGTCTTGCGCAGCTCCGGCGCCGCCTCGCGGGCGGCGCGGGTCAAGTCGCGGAAGTCGCGGAACATGTCCTCGATGTCGGGCCGGGCCCGCTCCAAACGCTGGAAGGCCTTGCGAATCTCGACGAGCGCCTCCTGGGCTTGCGGCATCAACTCGGTGGTCCGCTGCAACAGCACGGCGGCGTCGACCTGCACGTAACCGTCGAGAACGGCCCCCGGCGGCAGACGCTCGTCGTCCTTGGGCCGCGGCCCTTCCGGCGGCAGCAGCGCGATCGAGGAATCGCCGCCGAGCAGGGCTTGCACGATCGTGGGCCGGTCCGACTTGCGCAGCGGATGGCGCGCCTCGATGTGAATGACGACGTTGACCTTGCCGCTCTCGGCATCCAGCTCGACGGAACGCACCTCGCCGATGCGCACGCTCGAGCGCTTCACGGGCGTGCCGGCGCCGATCCCCGGCGCGTTGTCGAACACGACGGTGTAGCCGGCGGTTTGCTTGAAATACCCCGGCAAGCCGCCAAACATCAGGATCAGCACGGCCAGCAGGATCAGCGCCAGCAGCACGAAGACGCCGAGCCGGAAACGAATGGCCTGATCGTTCATGGTCGAACCTCAAGGGGCTACAAAGCCTCACGCAAGCGTTCGCGCGCTTCGCCGGCCACGAACTGCCGCACGCGCGGGTCCGGGGCGGCGCCGCAACCGGCCGGCGGGCCGTCGTACAGGATCTGGGCGTCCGCGGGCCCCAGCCGCGCCAGTGGATACAGCATCACCACGCGGTCGGCGACCTTGTTGACCGTCTTCAGGTCGTGCGTCACCACCACGCTCGTCACCGGGTGCTTGTGCCGCGTCTGCACGATCAGCTCGTTGATCACGTCGCTCATGATCGGATCGAGGCCGGTGGTCGGCTCGTCGTAGAGCATCACCTCGGGGTCCAGCGCCAGCGCCCGCGCCAGGCCGACGCGCTTCTTCATGCCGCCGGACAGCTCGGCCGGCTTCTTGCGGTCGATGTCGTCGGGCAGGCCGACTTCCTGCAGCCGGCCGCGGACGATGCGGTCGATTTCCGACTCGGCCAGGCGGCGCTGCTCGCGGAGGCCGAACGCCACGTTGTCGTAGACGGTCAAGCTGTCGAACAGCGCCGCGCCCTGGAACAGAAAGCCGAACCGCAGCCGCTGCCGGGTCAGCTCGCCGTCGTGCAGCTCGGCCAGATTGCGGCCGTCGAACAGGATGCGGCCGGCGGTCGGCTTGATCAGGCCGATCATGAGCTTGAGCAGCACGGTCTTGCCGCAGCCGCTTTCGCCGACGACGGCGACCGTCTGCCCCTTGGGAATGGCCAGCGTGAGGTCGGCGAGCACGCGGTGGGCGCCGAACGTGATGCTCACGTTGTCCAAGGCAATCAGCGGCGTCTCTGGGATGGCGAGCGACACGTTAGAGCCTATCCGAAAAGGGGTCTGACCCCCTAAAGAGTTTCGCAGATCAGCGTGGTTTGCCACGTCAGCACACCTTCCACAAGGGGTCAGACCCCTTTTTGGATGGCTTAGTGCACCAGGGAACGCGTCTGGCCGGGGGCCAGGAAGTAGTCGTGGAGGTTGATCAAGAACATCCCCAGGAAAAAGTCGAGCACGAGGATGGCGATGAACGAAGCCACGAACGATTCGGTCGCCGCCCGCCCCACGCCCTCGGCCCCCGCCTGGCTGTTCATGCCGCGATGGCAGCTGATGAGGGCGATGGCCATGCCGAAGAACACCGATTTGGTCAGGCCCATCGACACATCCCACATGGTCACGTAGCTCTGGGCGTGCTGCCAGTAGAAGTGGGCTTCGACGCCGTAGATGCGGGTGCAAATCAGGGCGCCGCCCATGATGCCCATGAAATCGGCCAGGATCGTCAGCAGCGGGATGAGCAGGGTGCAGGCCAGCAGCCTGGGGACGACGAGATGATGGATCGGATGCGCTCCCAGGCAGGCGAGGGCGTCGAGCTGCTCGGTCACTTTCATGGTGGCGAGCTCGGCGGCCATGGCGCTGCCGACGCGGCCGGCCAGCATGGTCGCGGCCAGCACCGGGCCGAGCTCGCGGACCACGGTGATGTTGATCATCGACCCGAGCCGGGTCGCCAGCCCCATGATGTTGAACTGGCTGAACATCTGCACGGCCATGACCATGCCGATGAAGGTGCCGGTGACGGCGATGACCGGGACGCTGCGGACGCCGACGAGGTAGAAGCTGGGGAGCAGGGTGCCCGGCGCCGGCCGGCGCCGGGCCAGCCAGGCGAAGGCGCGCGCGGCGAACAGCGCGAAGTCGCCCACGAGCGTCACGGCATGGACGCCGAGCTCGCCCAGGGCGGCGACCAAGCCGGGTCTGGCGGCGCCTGCCGTGGCCATCGAGTCGCTCCGTCAACGGTGCGCGGTCAAGCTGCGCGGACAAGGATGAGCCATCATCTGTCATCGGCGGCAAGAATCCGCACCTTCAATCCGTCCGATCAACGCGCCTTGTGAAAACATCGTCGAGGCGGCGCGATTGTCATCGTCGTTTCGTTTAGCCCCGGTTCGAAGAACCGGGGCGGTCGCGACATCGGCAAAGTATGCATCCTGCGCGCGGGATTCTGTCCGCCCCCGGTTCTTCGAACCGGGGCTAAACGCGGGCGACGCAGCGAACCCTACATCCGCTGTTCCTGCCGCACCCACTCCCCGGTGCGTGGGTCCCACACGTGGACCGTGACCGGCGGCGTGACCGGCGGCTGCACCCAGGGCGGCATGTCGTTCAGTGTGAACCGCACGGGACCGGCGAACGGGTCGGCGGCCTGGCGCATGCGTTCGCGGTATTCCAGCATGGCCAGCTCTTGCTGCCCGGCGAAAAACACGAAGACCGCGATGACGATGAGGAACGGCGTCGCGAATTGCGGGAAGAACAAGATCACCGCCCCGAGCAGGATCGCGGTCAGGACCGCGCCGGCGTACACGGCGATGCGCGTCGCCTTGACGTAGCTGGTGAAGAAACCCAGGAGCGCGCGAAACATGCGGCCGCCGTCGAGCGGGAAGGCCGGGATCAAGTTGAAGGCGACCAGGAGCAGGTTGGCCACGATCAGCCACGACAAGAACCCTTCGCCGGCGCTGCGGACGAAGGCTGCGGGCGCGACGGCGCTGGCCACGGCCATCCCCGCGCCGAGTCCGAGGGCGATCGCCACGTTGACGGCCGGGCCGGCCGCCGCGATCACGAGCTCTTCGGCGGGTTTTTCACTGATGCGTTCCAGGCTGGCGACGCCGCCGATCGGGTACAGCGTGATGTTGCGCGTGCGGATGCCGTACATCCGCGCCGCCAGGGCGTGGCCCAGCTCGTGCAGGACGATGCAGCCGAAAATCGCGGCCAGCAAGAGCAACTGGATCGCGATCGGCGCCTGGCCGCCCTGGGTCAGCACCACCCACAAGGGGAGCAGCCAGAAGGTCCAATGGATCTGCACCGGAATGTCAAAGAGGCGACCTAGTTTCAAGGCTGGGAACATATTGGCACCTTGCGTTGAAATTCACGAAGTTCATGGCAACCGCAGCCCAACAACCTGCGAAAATCGCGCCGTTTCCGGCGCTTTGGAATCTTTTTGCCACTTCCCCCCTCTAAAATGATATCAGGAAGGACAAGCGGGCCTTTCCCGACACCTTCCCGAGAGAGGAGGCAGTCATGAAACGTCGTCGTGGCCGTCGGACCAAACGCGGCACGCTGCGGGCGATTCGCCTGTGGACGTACGCCGACGCGGTCAAGGCCTTGCCGTACCTCCGCTCGCTCACGAACTCGCTTCGTGAACACTGGCTGGAACTGCAAAGCCGTCAGCTCGCTGCCAAGCGTCTGCACGATGTTCGCAAGCCGACCCGTCGCGACATGATCGCGCTCGAAGAGACCCTGAGCGACGTCCGGCAATCCGAGGACAAGTTCGAAAGCGCCCTGGAAGAGATGATGCGCCAGGACGTTTTCCTGCTTGATCCGGTCCAGGGCCTGGCCCTGGTTCCGTTTCAGTCGGGGGACGAGCTGGCGTGGTACGTCCTCGATGTTTTCGCGGAAGACCCGCTAACGACCTGGCGATTTCACAAGGACCCCCTGGAGACGCGTCGTCCGGTCCCCAAGACTCCGCCGGCCGTGGCGGCGGCAGGCTCGTCTTGAAACCCCGCCTTCACCTCTCCCCCATGCCCATCCGTGGCGGTGGGGGAGAGGATTGTACCACCCCTTCTGGCAGGAATCGGCGGCAAGGACGGGCCGTTTCGCGGAAATAGCTTGACAAACCCAGCCCGAAAATTAACATGCTCTACATGGTCCCGGCGCGCCGCGCAGCCATCCGCCGTGTGCCGGACCTTGGGAGCAAGCATCCATGTCAACCCAACCGCGCCGGCGACGCTTGGAGGTGGAGGACATCGGCGACGTCGCCGTCGTCAATTTCACCGATAAGAAAATCCTCGACGAGCAGAACATCCAGGTCATCGGCGAACAGCTGTTCAGCCTCGTTGACGAGCTGGGACGCAAGAAAATCCTCTTGAACTTCCGCAACGTCGAATACCTGTCCAGCGCCGCCCTCGGCAAGTTCATCACCCTGAACAAGAAAGTCAACGGCTCCAGCGGCAAGCTGATCCTGTGCAACATCGATCCGCAGATCTACGAAGTCTTCGAAATCACCAAGCTCAACAAACTGTTCAACATCCAGAAAGACGAACAGACGGCGTTGCAGGCGTTCGATTAGCCCTTCTACCCAGTGTCGCACCTCGCCACGCGTTTCATGCGCAACGGGCGCCAGGATGGTCTTATGCAGAATGGCCGATTGGAGTTGAGCATCGCCAGCGATCTCGAGCAAGTCCCCCGCATCCAGGACGAGATCACGGACCATCTGCGCTCGCATCAGTTCGGCGACCGCGACATCTTCGGCATCCGGCTCGCCCTTGAAGAAGCGCTCGTCAACGCCATCAAGCACGGCAACCGTGAGGACCGCGGCAAGAAAGTCCACGTCCAGGTGCTGATGCACCACGACCGGGTCGACATCCTGGTTGCCGACGAGGGGCCCGGCTTCAATCCTTCCCAGGTGGCCAATCCCCTGGCCGATGAAAACCTGGAGCGCGCCAGCGGCCGCGGCCTGTTGCTGATGCGCCATTACATGTCGGACGTGACCTATCACCCGCCCGGCAATCGCGTGACGATGAGCAAGGCCCGCCCCGGCGCCAACGGGAAAAAGTGATCGCGCCTCTCCCCTTGCAATTCCGCGCATCCTGGCACATTCTGATGCAGTGAATCATACTCCCTAGCGATCGCGCACCGCCGAGCGGAACCCATGTCCACCCCCATGATGCAGCAGTACTGGGAGGCCAAGCAGCGCCACCCCGGCATGCTGCTCTTGTTCCGCATGGGGGACTTTTACGAGCTGTTCGACAAGGACGCGGAGACGGCCGCGAAGCTTCTCGGCCTGACGTTGACGAGCCGCGACAAGAACATCGCGATGGCCGGCTTTCCGCACCATCAGCTCGAAAACTACTTGCAGAAGCTGCTCCGTTCGGGACACCGGGTCGCCGTGTGCGACCAGGTCGAGGACCCGGCGCAGGCCAAGGGCCTGGTCCGGCGCGAGGTGACCCGCGTCGTGACGCCGGGAACCATCACCGAGGACAACCTGCTCGATCCGCGTCAGAACAACCACCTGGTCGCGCTCGCGCCGGTCGGCACGACCAGCTTCGGCGTGGCCTGGGTGGAACTATCGACGGGACTGTTTCAGGCGGCCGACGTCGCGGCGGGGCGGCTGCTCGATGAGCTGGCGCGGTTGGCGCCCGCGGAGTGTCTGTGCCCGGAGAAGGACGTCCAAGCCGTTTCCGCATTGCTGCAACGGCTCCCCGCCGCGCCGGCGCTGTCGTCCCGGCCCGATTGGAACTTCGACGCGGCGTCGGCGCGGGCCGCGCTCGAGCAACATTTCCACGTGCGCACGCTGTCCGGCTTCGGCTTCGACGATCAGCAGCCGTGCCTGGCCGCCGCGGGCGCCCTGCTCCTGTACGCCCAGGAAATGCTCAAGACGGAGCTGGGACACCTGCGGAAGCTGCAGCCCTACGTCGGCAGCCAGGTTTTGCAGCTCGACGACGTCACCCGCCGCAGCCTCGAATTGACGCGCACGCTCCGCGAGGGCGAGCGGCAAGGATCGCTCCTGGCCGCCATCGACCGCACCGTCACCGGCATGGGGGCGCGGCTCTTGCAGGAATGGCTGCTGGCGCCGTTGACCCATCGCGCCCGCCTGGAAGCCCGTCTCGACGCCGTCGAGGAGCTGGCGAAAGAAACCACGCTGCGCGACGATTTGCGCAAGGCCCTGACCGACGTCCACGACCTGCAGCGGCTGACGGCGCGGGTCAGCACCGGCCGGGCGTCGCCGCGCGACCTCGGCGCCATCGGCCGTACGCTGCGGGCGCTGCCGCACGTGAAGGCCAAGATCACGGCGCGGCGCTCCGCCATGCTGCAAGACCTGGAAAAGGCCCTGGAGTTGTGCGTCGAGCTGCGGGCCACCCTCGACGCGGCGCTCAACGACGAGCTTCCTCTCAGCCCGCGCGAAGGCGGCCTGATCCGCCCCGGCTACAACCCCGACCTCGACGAGCTCCGCCAGATCGCCCGCGGCGGCAAGGAATGGATCGCGCGCTTCCAGGCCCAGGAAATCGCCCGCACCGGCATCGGCTCTCTCAAGGTCGGCTTCAACAAGGTCTTCGGCTACTACATCGAGATCACGCACACCCACGCGGCCAAGATCCCGGCCGACTATCAGCGGAAGCAGACGCTCAAGAACGCCGAGCGCTACATCACGCCCGAGCTGAAGGAGTACGAGGAGAAAGTGCTGTCCGCCGAGGAGAAGGGCCAGCAGCGCGAGTACGAGCTGTTCCTGGCGCTGCGCGACCAGATCGCCGCCGAAACGGAGCGGCTGGTGCGCACCGGCGAGGTCCTCGCCCATCTCGACGTGCTGGCCGGACTGGCCGAGCTGGCGGTGGCGCGGCAGTACGTCCGGCCGGCGCTGCGCGACGACCCGGTGCTGATCGTCAAGGACGGCCGGCATCCGGTGCTCGATCAGACGCTGCCTCCGGGGACCTTCGTGCCCAACGACGTGCGGCTCGATCCGGCCGACGGCAACCTGTGGCTGATCACCGGACCGAACATGTCGGGCAAGAGCACGTTCATTCGCCAGGTGGCGCTGTTGACCCTGATGGCCCATATGGGGAGCTTCGTGCCGGCCCAGGAAGCGCTGGTGGGCATCGCCGATCGCATCTTCACGCGCGTCGGCGCCAGCGACGAGCTGAACCGCGGCCAGAGCACGTTCATGGTGGAGATGACCGAGGCGGCCAACATCCTCAACAACGCCACGAACCGCAGCCTGGTGATCCTTGATGAGATCGGCCGCGGCACCAGCACCTACGACGGCGTGTCGCTGGCGTGGGCGCTCACCGAGTACCTGCACCACCAGGTGGGCTGCCGCGCGTTGTTCGCGACGCACTACCACGAGCTGGCCCAGCTGGCGGAAACGCTGCCGAACCTGCGCAACTGCAACGTACTGGTTCGTGAATGGCAGGACGACATCGTGTTCCTGCACAAGATCGCGCCGGGGAGCGCCGACAAGAGCTACGGCATCCACGTGGCCCGGCTGGCGGGCGTGCCCGGGGAAGTTCTGGAACGGGCCAAGCAAGTGCTGCACGAGCTGGAAACGCACCACCTCGACCGGGAGCTGCCCACGCCGCGACGACGCAAGACCAGCATCCTGCCGCGGCAGATTCAGCCGCTGCTATTTCACGAAGCTGAGGAGTCAGCCAACGACTGAGAACCATGGGCTTGCGTTTCGCGCTCACAGCGACGGTTCGGAATGTTCGCTGCGCGCGCGAAACAGTCAACGAGCTTGCATTTCAGCGCCGCGGCGCCGCCGCCAGGATGATGTCGAACGTCCCCGTCTTGTAGGGCGTCTGCCCGGCGCGCTCTTCGCGCAGCGCGATCGTCAGCGATTCCCTGATCCACGGATCGGTGCGCTGGTGCGGATCGCCTCGGAAGTACAGTTGCGTGATCAGCTCACGGTATCCCGTGTGACGAACCAAATAATGGATGTGCGGCGGCCGCCAGGTGTTGGCCCCGATCTGGTAGGCGCCCGGGTGGATGGTTTCGTATTCATACAGGCCATTCTCATCGGTGATCAGGCGGGCGCGGTTGACGAACACGTCCGCAACCGGCGGTCGCTGCGGATCGTCGTTGTCGTAACGGCCCCGCGAGTCGGCTTGCCAGATGTCGATGACCACGCCCGCCAACGGCCGCCGCGTGTCGAGTCCCCACACCCTCCCCTTGATCAGCAGCACCGTGCCCGCCGCCAGCGGCGGCGTGATCTTGGCCCGATACGGCGCCCGTGGCCGATGGTACGGGCCGAGGATGTTCGGCTCCGTCGCGGTCCAGTTGGCCGGTTGGGCGGGCGGCGGCGCGACCGGCGGAGGATCCTGCTGCACCACGGCCGCATAGGCGCCGAGCGTGCCGCTGGCCTCGGTGGGCGCCGCGTACGCCGGCAACAGCAATTCGCCGGCGCCGGCCGTCGCGAACCCGATGCCGCCCCACTTCACGAAGTCACGCCGCGAGATTGCCATATGCTGCTCCTTGTAGCCGTGCGCATGGCACCAACCCGAAGCGTCAGCGAGGGATTTCGCCAGCGTCAGCGAGGGATTTCGCCTGCTCCCCTCGCTTACGCTTCGGGTTGGTGCTTCGGGTTGGTGCAGCGATCACACACGCTCATCGTGGACCACCCACAGGTCCGGCTCGGCTCGCCGGACCTACTGTCGATGGCCTATGATACTGTGGAGACGAATCGTAGAGGATATCACAACATGAAAGCCTGGGAAGTGCAAGGCGGCTTCGGCATCGAGTCGCTGACCCTGGTCGATCGGCCGGAACCCAAGGCCGGGCCGGGCCAGGTGCTGATGAAACTGTCCGCGTGGTCGCTGAACTATCGCGACCTGATGGTGGTCAAAGGGCAATACAATCCCAAGATTCGCTTGCCGTTCACGCCGTTCTCCGACGGCGTCGGCACAGTGGCGGCGGTCGGCGACGGCGTGACCCGCGTCAAGGCCGGCGACCGCGTGGCCGGCTGTTTCCTGCAGCGCTGGCTCGACGGTCCGCTCGACGACGCCAAGGGAAAATCGGCGCTGGGCGGCGGCCAGCTGGGTATGCTGGCCGAGCAGGTGGTGCTCCACGAGGACGGCGTCGTGCCCGTGCCGGCGCATCTCAGCGACGTTGAAGCGGCCACCCTTCCGTGCGCGGCGGTGACGGCCTGGAACGCGCTGGTTTCATCCAGCAGTCTCAAGGCCGGCGATACCGTGCTGATTCAGGGGACGGGCGGCGTGTCGCTGTTCGCCCTGCAAATCGCCAGGCTGCACGGCGCGCGGGTGATCGCGACGTCGAGCAAGGCCGACAAGCTGGCCCGCGTGCTGCACATGGGCGCGTCCGACGGCATCAACTACAAGGACACGCCGGAATGGGGCGACAAGGTCCGCGAGCTGACCGGCGGCGCCGGCGTCGATCAGGTTATCGAAGTCGGCGGCGCGGGCACCCTCGGCCAGTCGCTCAAGGCGGTCCGCACCGCCGGCACGATCAGCCTCATCGGCGTACTCGCGGGCGTCGGCCAGGTCAATCCAGTGCCGGTCTTGATGAAGAACGTCCGCGTCCAGGGGATCTTCGTCGGCAGCCGGGCCATGTTCGAGGCCATGAACCGCGCCTTCGGCCTGGCCAAGCTGAAACCGGTCGTGGATAAGTCGTTCGCCTTTGCCGAGGCGCGGGAAGCGCTGAAGTACATGGAGAGCGCCGCCCACTTCGGGAAGATATGCATCCACATGTGAATATGGACGAGCTGTCAATCACCGACTTGCTGCAGCGCGCCCGCGCGGAGCCGGCGGAGCTGGACCGGTTGTTCGGGCAGTGCCGCAACTACCTGGCGGTCATCGCGCGGGCGCACATCGAAAAGCGGCTGCAGGCGAAGGTGGATGCGTCGGACCTGGTCCAGCAAACGCTGCTCGAGGCCTATCGCGACTTCCGCAACTTTCGCGGCGGCACCGAGGCCGAATGGCTCGCCTGGCTCAAACGCATCCTCGCCCACAACGCCGCCAACTTCATCCGCCACTGGCAAACGACCGGCAAGCGCGCGGCCAAGCGGGAGGTGCCGATCGGGCCGGGCGATTCGAGCATGGCCCCGCGGCCGGAGCCGGCAGACAACGGCGAATCCCCCAGCCAGGCGCTCTTGCGCAAGGAGCGGGCGTTGCTGGTCGCGGACGCCGTCGCCCAGTTGCCGGCCGACTATCAGGAAGTGATCAACCTCCGCAACCTGCAGCGGTTGCCGTTCCAGGACGTGGCGGAGCGCATGGGCCGGTCGCGGCCGGCGGTGCAGATGCTGTGGCTGCGGGCGCTCAATCAACTGCAGCAGATTCTGGCAGATTTGACCAATGCATCGCAGGCGCTGGCAGTGAACCGTCATGGACCCCGCTGACGAGAAAACCGTCGCCGCCCTCGATAGCTACTTGCACGACGTGCAGGCCGGCCGGCCGTCGTCGCGCGAGCACCTGCTGGCCGACCATCCGGAATTGGCGGGCGCGCTGGCGTGTCTCGATGACCTCGACGAACTCGCCGCCAAGGACGAGGACGACATTCCCACCATTGCCCAGACCGGGCCGGCCGCGCCCGTCGCGCGGAACCTGCCCATCCTCGACAACTACGAGATCGAGTGCGAGCTGGGCCGCGGCGGCATGGGGATCGTCTACAAGGCCCGGCAAAAGGACCTCGACCGCACCGTCGCCCTCAAGATGATCCTGTCGGGACAACTGGCGACCGACGAGCATCGCGCCCGCTTCCGCGACGAGGCCCGCTTCGCCGCCCGGCTGCAACACCCCAACATCGTCTCGATCTACGAAGTCGGCGAAATCCTCGGCCAGCCGTACTTCGCCATGCAATACATCGGCGGCCCGAGCCTGGCCCGGCAACTCCGCCACGGCCCGCTCGCCCCGGAGCAAGCCGCCCACCTGGTGCTCGCCGTCGCGCAGGCGGTCGCCCATCTCCACCAGCACGGCGTCATCCACCGCGATCTCAAGCCGTCGAACATCCTGCTCGATGAGGAAAGCCGGCCGTTCGTCACCGATTTCGGACTGGTCAAGATGATGGCCGGCGACACGCAGCGGACCAGCACCGGCGTCATCGTCGGCACGCCCAGCTACATGTCGCCGGAGCAGGCCGCCAAGTCCGCGCTGGTCGGCCCGCTCAGCGACGTCTACAGCCTGGGCGCCATCCTGTACGAAACACTGACCGGGCGGCCGCCGTTTCACGAGGCGACGCCGCTGGACACGCTGGTGCACGTGTTGGAAAGCGAGCCGGCGCCGCCGCGGCAGCTCAACCACGCGGTCCCCGCCGACCTCGAATTGATCTGCCTGCGCTGCCTGGAGAAAGACCCGGCGCGGCGCTATCCCTCGGCGGCGGCGCTGGCCCGCGACCTGCAACGTTTTCTCCAGGGCGACGCCATCGAAGCCCGGCCGGCGTCCATCGGCCAACGCCTGGCCCGCTGGGCCCGGCGCGAGCCGGCCCTGATCGCGCACCTGGTCACCCTGGGCGGCTGCACGCTCATCGCCCAGGGCGCCTACCAGCTCTCCGTCGACGTGCCCCTCGATTTCCACCTGAAGATCATGGGGACGCTCGTCGCCTGGATCGCGTGTTCGTATGGCTGCCAGGTGCTCCTGAATCGTCCGGAGCTGTCGGAGCGGATGAAGTTCATCTGGGCCTGGCTCGACGTGGTGTTTTTCTCCTCGCTGCTGTACTTCGACGACGCCATCGCCACGCCGCTGGTGATCGGCTATCCGCTCTTGATCGCCGCGTCGGGCCTGTGGTTCCGCGATGCGCTGGTGTGGTTCACGACCATCATGTCCATGATCTCGTACGCCGTGCTCGTTGGCTTCGAGTGGCACAGCATCATCGACGCCCACAAGAACCTGATGTTCGAGGTAAGCCTGGCGGTGCTGGGCTTCGTCGTCACGTACCAGGTCCGCCGGGTCCGCGCGTTGAGCCGCTACTACGAACGGCGCTCGTTGCCGTGATTCTCTCTGTGCTTCCTCTCTGCGGCCTCGGCGGACTCTGCGGTTCAAACATTGCACACGCGGCGGTCACCGCCAGCTCAGCACCTTGAAGATGCCCTCGCGGCGCTTGATCTTTTCCGGCAACGCCAGGAGCCGGTCGCGGTACACGCTGAGCACCAATCCCGTCGCGAACAAGAGGCCGCCGCCCGCGGTCAGGTAGATGCCGACGATCACCGATTGATCCAGGAACCGGTGCAGGCCGATGATCACGATCAACAGATAGGCGCCCAACGCAATCCCGCCGACGAGCGTCGTCGTCTTGAGCCGGCACACGATCCCCGTGCCGAGCAGTCCCACGCCGATCACGATCAGGCCCAGCTCGTCGAGTGCCGACACCTCGCCAAGGCTGAAGCGATGCACGATGACCGCGATGATGAGCGCCATCGTCGTCAGCAAACTGCCGACGAGGAGGCAGAAGCTGACCAGGTCGTTTTCGCGCTCGTTCTCGCGGTACCAGCCGACGTGGCCGATGACGAGCAAGACCAGCCCGATGATGGCGCTGAAGATTTCGAGTTTTTGCCACGGCGACAGCAGGCTCATCTTGTGGAAGCAGGCCACGACCAGGAGCGCGTTGCCGATGGCGACCACGAGGTAGAAGCGCCGCCAGCCGGAATGCTGGACGAGCAGGCAGGCGACCAGTCCGAGGATGCCCAGCAGGATCAGGATGAAGATCATCATGCGGACCGGCTGCCGCCACAGGTCGGCGCCGCCGGCGAGCTGGGCCAGTTGCGCTTCCGACATCGCCAGCCGGCTGAGCGTGACCAGCACGCCGGAGAGGAAGCCGAGCGACAGGAGACCGTTGGCCGATTGGAACGCGGCCGTCGCCAGGCCGGACCAGTTGGTGGCGTACTCGAGCATCGACATGCGGTAGGCGACGAGCATCACGATGCCGGTGGCGGCGAAGATCAACGTGTAGTACTCATGCGGCGTGTTCCAGTAGATCAAGAGCTGCCAGAGGGCGCCGCAACCGAGCAGCGTCGCCAGGTACACGTTCCAGCCTTGCTTGTGGAACGACGCGGCCAGGCCGTAGAACAGGGCCGCCTCGGCACAGAACAGGGCGTAGAGCAGATTGACCGGATCGCCTTCGATGGCCCGGATCATCCCGGGCGTGTGCCGCAGGGCGCCGAACAGGCTGCACACGAGCATCAACACGGTGCTGGCGTGGGCGACCCAGATGAGCGGCTGCTCCGGCGAATGGCCGCGATAGAGCCGGGCCGCGATCAAGTAGGCCAGCGGCACGAGCATCACGAGCGGCGCTTGCTTGGCCCACGGCACGTAGGACTCGCCCGGGACCAGGTTGAGGACCCAGGCGGCGCCGGCCGCGACCACGAGGGTGGCCGCCGCGGTCGCGAAGAAGTAGGCGAACGAGATCGCCGGCATCGTGCGGCGATATAGATACGCTCCGGTCCGGCACGACAGCGCCGTCACCACCATGGCGGCGATATAGAAGGCGTCGATGGTGAACGGCCAGGCCTGCCGCAAGATCGGGTTGGTCGCCCGGAAGTGCAGCAGCACGCCGAAGACGACCGGCACCAGGCTGAGCGACAGCCCCAGCGGCGGCACCGCGCGGGTGGCGGACAGGTCCTTGCCGATGGTGGCGTGCATCACGTTGACGGCCAGCGCGGTCAGCGCCAGCGACATGAGGACGATCGGCTCGGAATCGGAGACCTTGAGCAGCGCCAGGACCTGCACTTCGGTCCACAACAGGGCGAACGCGGCCAGGTACAGGTAGACGCCGATCCGCCGCACGACCAGGTCAGACCAGACGAAGGCGTAGGTGCCCGCCAGGCTCAGCAGGATGGTCCAGGGCAGGTTCGCGTGATCGACCACCGCCGGGCGGGCGATGCGCATTTCCCGCCAGAACGGGAGCCAGCCGAAGAGCTGCGCGCCCAGGAGCAGCAGCAAGCCGGAACCCAGGAGGGCCTGGGCCGACCAGTAGAACGCCATGCCGAAGCGCTGGCGCGAGAACGGGCTGTCGATCTCGGGGAACGCACGCTCCAGGTGCAGGGCGAGCAGGCCCAGGATGACCAGCAGCGCCGACGGCGCCAGGATTTCTTCGAAGCGGCCGAGGTTGGCGAGCAGCAATAGCCCGGTCAGCGCGATGCCGCCGCAGAGGACGTACACGAACATCTCGTCGCGCAGCACCATGGCCGCGGCCGCGTAGATGACGCAACACACCAGCCCCGCCACCCACAGGTTTCCCTCGAGCGTGACCAGCTCGTGCGCGTGGTAGAACCACAGGTTGAGCGGCATGATCAGGCACGCCAGCAGCGTCAGGGCCCGGCCCGCGACCTGATAGCGGGTGAAGCGGATGAGCGCGAAACCGCCGGCCAGGAGCACGCCGTTGCCCAGGCCCATGGCGCCGGCGACGACTTCCGGGTTCTTGAAGACGCCCAGGCTGGTGAGCCAGATGATCAGGCCCAGCACCAGCAACGCGCCGCCCGAGGCGAGCAGCCATTGCGTGCTCCGCGGATCGAGCAGGATTTCCATGAGCGACCGCCGCGGCAAGGCGACCTTGGGCGGCCTTGCGCCGGCGGTGGGCCGCACCCGATCCAGCTCCAGCCGCCCGCGCAGGGCGGCCATGCGTTCGCGGACTTCGGCGTCGAACTCATGGGCCTGCACCAGCGACAGCCGGCCCGCCTCCTGATGTTGCTGGACTTCGCGCTGCAGCAGCTTCCAGTAGCGGAGCGAGCGCACGCCCGGACTCTGCAGGATGACGCCGCACTCCGGACAGCGCGGCTCGCCCGGGTCGGCGTACTCCCGGCAGCTCCAGCACTGGTTCCTGGGGGGCAGACCGACGCCCGTCAGCACCGGCTGGCCCTGGCGAACCGCCGCGTGGATGTGTTCGCGACCCTTCTGATAGTGGTCCTGCAGCCGGCCCCACTGGACGGTGGTGATGCGGCCGGCGTCGTGCCAGTCCTGGAACCGGCGCTGCACGAAGGCGTAGCCCTCGGCAAGCTCGACCCAGTCGTCGCCGGCGCCGCAGTTGGGACATTGTTTCGCGTCGCTGTCGAGCGGTTGATCGCAAATCGGGCACATGCGGGACAGGGCCGGCGGCGCCGCCATGATGTAATCTCCCAGGCAGGATCGAGGACGTGATGGGTTCGCCCTGAGTGTACGGCACGGGAGGGGGGAAGGATATAACGAAAAGGGAACGCTGATCGTGGATGGCGAGCGTCGCGGTGGCGCATGGCGAGCGTCGCGGCGTCAGCGCGACGTGGCCGCCTCCGCCGCAGTCACGTCGGCCTTACGGCTCGACGCTCGCCTACCGCGCGTTCACGGCGATTTCGGGCGCCTTCCGCAGCTCCACGTCGGCGTCGCGGTTCACGGCGTACTGGAAATTGGTCCCCGTCGTACACGCCGCCCCGAGGCGGCCCTTCACGTCCAGCGCCAGGAACGCGACCCGCGCCGGATGGACGCCGCGCCGCACCGCCACCGAGTTGACCTTGCGCACCGCGAGCTCACAGGCTTCCTGCGGTGAACGGCCCGCCCGCATCTGCTCGACCACGAAGAAACTGCCGCCGATGCGGATGATCTCCTCGCCGACACCGGTGGCGCCGGCGGCGCCGGCCGCGTCATCGACGTAGAGACCGGCGCCGATCAGCGGCGAATCGCCGACGCGGCCGGGGAGCTTGTACGACAGTCCCGAGGTGGTGCACACGCCGCCGAGCGAACCCTTCTGATCGAGCGCCAGCACCGTGACCGTGTCGTGTCCCCTGTCCTGAGCAGGCCCGGGCCGCGGCGGCGGCTTGGGGCGCTCCTTGTGCCACTGCGCCACCGCTTCCGGCGTGTGCAGCGTGTCGAGCGGAAAGCCCTGCTGCACCGCGAACAACCGGGCGCCCTCGCCGGCCAGCAAGATGTGGGGCGTCCGTTCCATCACCCGCCTGGCCAGCGCCGCGACGTGGCGAACATTCTCGACCGCGGCGACGCCGCCGCAGTTGAGCGTGCGGCCGTCCATCACGCAGGCGTCGAGCGACACCGTGCCGATGCTGTTGGCGATGCCGCCGTAGCCGACCGAGCGGACCGCCGGATCGTCTTCAACCGCCTGCGCGCCCGCCAAAGCGGCATCGAGGGCCGCTTGTCCTTGCCGCAGCAGCGGCACGGCCGCGCGAACGGCAATTTGTCCGAATGGCCAGGTGGCGGTCGCGGTGACTTGCGGCATCGTTGAATGCTCCAGATTGACCAGGTTGCACGAACCAGCATTTCACCATATTTGACGATGGACTCCCAGATCATTTTTCTTGTTTGTGAAGTTGGCGAGACTTTGCCGCCGATAACGGATTTACGGGATTTTCTGCCTCCCAGGACCGCCCCCGCATGATGCCATCCGGACACAGCACGTGGCGACGCCTCGGCCGCAATGCCGTGGTGATGCTGACCTTGTGCTTGCTCTGCGCCACGCTCTTGGGCACGCTCGGCTGCACGCGGCGGTTCTTCCGCAGCGCCGCCGACCGCGAAGTCGACGAGGTGCTCGCCGAAAAGGACGTCGTGCTCGAGTGGAAAATCGAGAACTACCACGTTTACCCCGATCCGCGCGCCCGCTTTGCCGACCCCAGCAACCCGGATCGCCCGCCGATGCCGCCCGACGACCCGGCGGCAAGCATGCTCTCGCCGAATCCGCAGAAGCCGCCGCATCGCGGCGGCATCGACCGCTTCGAAGGAACCGGCTACCTGGAGCTGCTGGCGGCCTGGGACGCGCACAATCGCGGGGTTGCGGCGGCGGCCGGCACGGCGAGCGAGCCCGAGGCGCCATTGCCGAAAGCGCCGGCATACGGCGCCGACGGCGCCGGGGAGTTGCTGCCGCAGCCGCGCACGTTGCGCCAAGGGGTGCTGCGGCAACAGCCGTACCTGCTCACGCTCGAGCAGGCGGTCGAGCTGGGGCTGATCAACAGCCGGGAGTATCAAACCAAGCGTGAAAACCTCTATCTCGTCGCGCTGCCGGTGACGTTCGAGCGTTTCAGCTTCGCGTATCAATACTTCGCCACCGGCGAGGCGTTTCGCGCCTGGGCCGGCCGCGACCTGTCCGACGCCGGCCATCGCTGGCGGCTCAACGGCAACGCCGGCTTCACCAAGCTGTTCTCGACCGGCGCCCTGCTCATGTTCGACTTCGCCAACCGCACGGTGCTGGAGCTGGGCGGCACGGCCAAGGACATCAGCATCTCCACCATCAATCTCGACCTGGTGCAGCCGCTGTTGCAGGGGGGCGGCCGGGCCGTCACGCTGGAGCCGCTCACGCAGGCCGAGCGCGATCTGTTGTACGAGATTCGCGGCTACGCGCGGTTCCGCAAGGAGTACTACCAGTACATCACCGCCGGCGGGGCGTTGACCGGCGCGGCCGGGGCGGCCCCGTCGGAGGGCTATCTGTCCACGGTGCAACGACAGCTCGAAGTCAAGATCGAGGAAGACAACGTGCGCCGCCTCGAAAGCTCCCTCAAGCTCTATCGGGTGCTGGAAGAGGGCGACCAGGTGTCGAAGCTCCAGGTGGACGAGGTGCAGCTCGAATTGCTCAGTGGGCAGACGCGCGTCTTGCAGCTGCGGCAGGCCTACGGCGACGCCCTGGATCGCTTCAAGCTTCAGCTCGGCGTGCCGCCCCCCGTCCCCCTGGAGCTGGACACAAGCCTCGTCCGCGTCCTCCTCGACCAGTACGACCGCTACGAGCTGGTCCTCAAGCAGTCCGAGGCGTTGTCCAAGACCCTGGATCGATACGAGGTGGTGGCTGAAGCCGGCCAGTTGCGCGAACGCGCCTTCAAGCTTTTCACGGATTCGCCGTTCGTCGAGGGCGCCGAACGCTTTCGCGCGACCATCGACGAGCGCTGGAACCGCTGGAAGGCGCCGCAGCTCGACGAGAAAAGCCTGACGGACAAGCTGGATCAGCTGGCGGCTGCCCGCCGCAAGCTGTTCGACCTCCGCGCCCAACGCCAGGCGAAGGGGCAAGCGCTGACCCCCGAGGAGCAGAAGGCGCTCGCCGACGTCAATGCCGAGCTGGCCCTGGGCGGGTTGGAACACGCTCTGCGGCGTTACGAGTCCCAGCCGTGGAAGAAGGCGCCGACGCCGCAGCAGCAGCAGGACCTGCACGCCCAGCTCTACCGCATCGTGCGCATCGGCATTGTCAATGTGCTGTCCGAAGCGCGCAACGAGCGGCTGCAGTCGCTGACGTTGCAGTGGCCGGCCCTCGCCGGGGTGCCGATTGAAGGAATCGACTTGACCAAGGCGGACCTGGAAGAGTCGCTGGACGTGGCGGTGAGCACGGCCCTCACGAACCGGTTGGACCTGATGAACGCCCGTGCCCAGGTGGTCGATGCCTGGCGGCAAGTGGCCGTTTCCGCAAATTCCTTGCTTGGCGCCTTCGATATTGGGTATCATATGGATAGCACTACCCCCCCCGGCGAAGCCAAGCCGCTGGCGTTCACGGCGTCGCGGACCCGCCATGAGTTGTTCTTCAACGCGGAGCTGCCGCTGGTGCGCCTGGCCGAACGCAACACCTATCGGGCGGCGCTGATCGAGTACCAGAGGGCGCGGCGAGCGCTGATGGCGGCCGAGGACCAGGTGGCGGCGCAGCTTCGTGCGGAAGTGCGGCAACTGCAGGTGCTGGCTCGCAACTACGAGATTCAGAAACTGTCGGTGGAGCTGCAGTTTCAGAACGTGGAAGGTGCGGCGGAGAACGTGGTGGCGCCGCAGCAGCCGGCCGGCGGCGGCGGCGCCCGGGTGCCGACGGCGGCGGAGGCGGCCGCGCTCACCGAAAACCTGCTCCGCACCTACAGCGCCCTGGCCAATGGACAACGCGACCTCCTGAACACCTGGATTCAATACCAGGTGGCCCGCCAGCAGTTGTACGTCGATCTCGAGATGATGCCCCTGGATTCTCGAGGAGTTTGGATCGATGAGTACTCACACCGAACCCCTGATCACCAGCCTGTCCCCGAACCCCAACGGCGATTCGGGCAACGGCTCGCCCAACGGCGCGCTGCGGCCGGAGGAACGAACGCCGCGGCGGCCGGTGCGCCGCCGCCGTCCCTGGGTCACGGTCTTGAGCGTCTTGCTCGTGGCGGGGGGCGCCGTGGCCGCCGCCGCCTATTACTTCGTCGGCGCCGTGGCCAAGCCCTTCAACGGTCCGGTCTGGGTTGTCAAGCGCGAACCGCTCGAGCTCCACATTGTCGAGCGCGGCGCCCTGGAATCGGCCGAAAACAGCGACGTCGTCTGCCGCGTCAAGCAGGGGCGCAAGAACACCGCCACCACGATCAAATGGGTCATCGAGAACGGCGCCGAGGTGCAGAAGGGCCAGAAGCTGATCGAGCTGGATGATTCGGCCCTGCAAGAGGAATTGAAGGAACAGATCATCGACGTCAACAAGGCGTCCAACGACTGGGTGGCCGCCAAGGAAAAGTGCGTGATCACCAAGAGCCAGAACGACAGCGACATCCAGAAGGCCATGACCGATCTGCTGCTGGCGCAGATCGAGCTGCGCAAGTTCCTGGGGGACGACATTGCCCCGAAAGTGATGCCCATCAAGGAACGGCTCGTGCTCTCGAAGTATCTGGCCCATGATCTGGAAGCGGCACTCACGAAGCAGAAACGGGACAACCCCGACAGCGCGGGCAGCGAGATCTTCCAGACCGTGAGCGATATCAAGGGACGCATCGAGATCGAGCGTTCGAACAAGGAACAGTGGCTCGATCGGGCGTCGTGGTCGCAGCGCATGGCGAACAACGGCCTGTTGAGCCGCAGCCAGGCCGAATCCGACAAGTCCCGGCTCCAGAGCGCCGAGATCGCCCTGAACAAGGTGATGGGCGAGATGGACATCTTCAAGAGGTTCACCGTCGAGCAGAAGGTGACCGAGCTGTGGAGCAAGGTCAAGGAAGCCGAGCGCGCCCTGGAGCGCACCGAGACCCAGGCGCGCTCGAAGATGAACGCCGACATCTCCGACATGAACTCGAAGGAAGACATCTACAAGCAAGAGCACAGCCGCAAGCTCGAGATCGACGACGAGATCTCCAAGTGCGTCCTGTACGCGGCCCAGACCGGCCTGGTGGTCTACTACATGTCCGAGGCGAGCAAGTGGGGCAGCGGCAGCCAGCAATCGTCGATCAACATCGGCGAGCCGGTCAAGGAAGGGCAGAAGCTGATGCAGATCCCCAACCTGTCGCGCATGCAGGTCAACGCCAAGGTCCATGAGGCCATGGTGTCGCGCGTCAAGGGCGAGGTGCTGCGGCCCACCGGGTACACGACGATTCTCCAGGCCGGGTTCTCCGCCGGCCGGCCTCTGCTGGACGCGGTCGCGAACGTGGTGGCCGTCAACGACGTCCGCCACGAGTTTCGCGACAAGGACTTCGAGGTCCTGTATCCCGGCCAGCGCGTCAAGATCCGCGTGGACGCCTATCCGAGCAAGCAGTTCCAGGGCCGGGTGAAAACCGTGGCCACGGTGAACTCCCAGGAAAGCTTCTTCTCCTCCGACGTCAAGCTCTATCAGACCGTCGTTTCCATCGACGGATCCGTCATGAACCTGAAGCCGGGCATGAGCGCCCAGGTCACGATCCTCGCCGAGGAAAGCACCGAGGAAGTCTTGACGATCCCGATCCAGTCGGTGGTCGGCTCGATCGCCATGGGGGCCAAGCGCAAGTGCTACGTGCTGGAGGACGGCCAGCCCAAGGAGCGCGACATCGTCGTCGGCCGCAGCAACGACAACAAGGTGGAAGTGAAGGAAGGCCTGGAAGAAGGCGACACGGTGGCGCTGAATCCGCGGCCGCTGCTGGACGAGAAGAGCGGCATGAAGGCGGGCACCCCGGCCACGCGCCGCGGCGCGGGCGGGCCCGACGTGGACGGCGGCGGCGCCGGCGGCGGGGCCGCCAAGAAGTGGGGCGGCAAGAAGAAGGGCGGCGGCATGCCGCCCGACGGCGTGCCGCCGGGCGGAGCGCCGGGGGGACCGGGTGGTTTCAATCCGGGCGGGCGGCCCAACATCCCCGGCGCCGGCAAGCAATTCAACCGTCCCGAAGGCGCCGACTTAGAAAAGAAGTCGTAAACCCCGCGGCTTGCCGTTTGGCCCTCGCAGGATCTTGCGAACGCGAAACGGCAAGCCACAGGCGTCCTACCATTCAACATGGGCATGCGTCACATCGTCCGCGTCGTCGACCTGGTCAAGCACTACTTCCTCGAAGCGGCCACCGTCCGCGCCCTGGACGGCGTGTCGCTCGCCGTCCAGCCAGGCGATTTCGTCGCCCTCATGGGCCCGTCCGGCTCCGGCAAGTCCACGCTCCTCAACCTGCTCGGCTGCCTCGACCGGCCCACGCGCGGCCACTACTACCTCGACGACGAAGACGTCTCCGAGATGGACGACGATCAGCTTTCGGAGATCCGCAGCCGCTACCTGGGCTTCATCTTTCAGTCGTACAACCTGCTGCCGCAGTACACGGTGGTCGAGAACATCGGCGTGCCGCTCATGTACCAGGACCGGCGCATCGACGAGGCCTCGCGGCAACGCTGCATGCGCCTCGCCGACCTGGTCGGGCTCGGCAACCGCGTCGACCACCGGCCCATGCAGCTTTCCGGCGGTCAGCAGCAGCGCGTCGCCATCGCCCGCGCCCTGGTCAACGATCCGCACGTGATCCTCGCCGACGAGCCGACCGGCAACCTCGACTCGCACACCAGCGAGGAGATCATGACGATGCTGACCAAGCTCAACGAGGCGGGCAAGACGATCATCATGGTGACCCACGAGAACGACATCGCCGCCTGGGCCAAGCGCGTGGTCCGCCTCCGCGACGGCCACGTCGAATCCGACCAGCGCAACGACGCGCCCAAGATCGGCCAGGCGCCGAACCCCGGCTTCATGGCCACCTTGAATGCGCTGATGGCCGGGTAGTGGTTGGTGGTTCGTGGTTGGTGGTTGGAGCCCGGCGCGATCACCACTCCGACGAACCACCAACCACGAACCACCAACCACGAACCACCAACCAATTCGAGCAGCCTCTTGACCGCCGCGGGGTCGAATGGAACAATACCGGAATCTGCCCCAGTCCCCTGCCCGAGGAGGCAGCCATGGTTCGCAAAGCGCTCGTGGTGGAAGATGAACAGGAACTGGCCCAGCTCCTGGGCGAGCACCTGCGCCGCTGGGGCTTCGAGCCCACCCTCCTCCATGAAGGCAAGTCGGTGGTGGGCTGGGTCCAGCAGCATCAGCCGACGGTCATCCTGCTCGACCTGATGCTCCCCGACGCCGACGGCTTCACGATTTGCGAGACGCTGAAGCTCGACCGCGAAACCAACCTGATCCCGGTGATCATGGTCACCGCCCTGTCGGGCCAGGAAGAGCGGATCAAGGGATTGCAGGTCGGCGCCAATCGCTACGTCACCAAGCCGTTCGCCGCCGACGAGCTGCACAAGGCCATCCAAGACGCCCTCGCCTGGCTCGACGACCTCCAGCGCAACGGCACCGAAGGGGAGATCCAGTTCAAGCTCCTGTCCGACACCCAGTACCTCGACGAGCTGAATCACCTGCTCGGCTCGCTGTTCCTGTTCAGCGGCCTCAACCAGCAGCAGGTGAAGCAGCTGACCACCGCGGTCCGCGAGCTGGGCACCAACGCCATCGAATGGGGCCACCAGAAGCAGGCCCACCGCGTGGTCACCGTCGACTACCGCATCGACCCGCAGAAGATCACGATCACCATCAAGGACACCGGCCCCGGCTTCAACCCGACCAACCTGCCCCACGCCGCCAACCCGGAAGACCCGATCGGCCACATGATGGTCCGCGAGACGCTGGGCCTGCGCGAAGGCGGCTTCGGCATCCTGATGTCGCGCGGCCTGGTCGATGAGCTGTCGTACAACGAGCGCGGCAACGAGGTGCAGCTCGTCAAGTACTTCCCGGCCAAGGCCCACCTCAATCCCGACGACGGCGCCGCCGCGAAATGACCCGCCATCGCACCCGCGCCCTGATCCTGGGCGTGGTGATCGTCGTACTGATCGGCGTGCCCCTGATCTTCACCTGGGGCGGGCCGCGGGTCGTGGTCTATTGCGCCCACGATCGCAAGTTCGCCGAGCCGATCCTGGCGGAGTTCACCAAGCGCACCGGCCTGCGCGTGGACAAGCGTTACGACACCGAGGCCAACAAATCGGTGGGCCTGTACGACGACCTGGTCCGCGAAGCGAGCCGGCCGCGCTGCGACGTCCACTGGAACAACGAAATCCTGGCGACGATCCGCCTCGAGCGCCAGGGTGTGTACGCCCCGTACCAAAGCCCGTCCGCCCTCCCTTACCCCGCTCAGTTCAAGGCCGCCGACCACACCTGGACCGCCTTCGCGGCGCGGGCGCGGGTGCTGGTGGTCAATACCACGACAGTGAGCCCCGAGCAGACGCCGACGAGCTTGCGCGACCTCGTCAAGCCGGAATGGAAGGGACGGCTCGCCATGGCCAAGCCGCTGTTCGGCACGACCGCGACGCACGCCGCCTGCCTGTTCCAGGCGTGGGGGCCGGACCAGGCGCGGACGTTCTTCGAGCGCTTGCGGGCCAACGACGTGCAGATCGTCGCCGGCAACAAGCAGGTGGCGGCCGGCGTCGGCGTCGGCCAGTTCGACCTCGGCCTCACCGACACCGACGACGCGCTCGCCGAGATCGACCAGGGCCGGCCGGTGACCATGATCTTCCTCGACGCCGACGCGGCGGCCGGCAGCGGCCAGGGGACGCTGTTCATTCCCAACACGGTGGCGTTCATCAAGGACTGCCCCAACCCGGACGGGGCCAAGAAGCTGATCGACTATTTGCTGAGTCCGGAAGTCGAAGCCATGCTGGCCGAGGGCCAGAGCCGGCAGATCCCGCTCAATCCCCAGGTGAAGGCCGAGCTGCCGGCCGTCATGCAGCCGGCGCGGACGGCACGAGCGTTCCCGGTCGATTTCGCGAAAGCGACGGACGCGTGGGATGAGAGTCAGACGTTTCTGAAGGACACGTTCGGGCTGCGCTAGCGCCGGCGAGCGGCGCGAAACGGCGAACGTCGCGGCGTAAGCCCGACGTGGACATGCCCGGCAAACACGTCGGGCTCACGCCGCGACGCTTGCCGGCTCAGTGGTGAGGCTCGTGGTGATCATCGTGCCCGTGTGCCGGCGGATCGAGGTTGACGTCGGCCGGCGCCCAGTGGAAGACGCCCTGCAGCCAGCCGCAGAAGAACATCAGCGCGACCAGCATGCCGACGTAGCCGAGCTGCCACCAGAAATTGGGAATGGTGACGATCGCCAGGCAATCGCAGCTCGCCGGCGCGATGCGCGACCAGACGAGAGCGCTGGCCGCCATGAGCAAGATCAAGGGCGCCCAGGCGCCCTGCCGGAGCACCGGCCAGGCCCGCTGCCAGTTGACGCCCCACAGCCACCAGATCACCCACAGGATCAGCAAGATGTGCTGCCAGGCGAGCGCCGCCAACTGATAGGCGAGGTCGCCCAGGTTCGAAAGCAATTCCCGCAGCGTGTCCAGGATGGTCATGAAGAGCATGGAGAGACATTAGCGATCTCCACGGTTGGCGTCAACGAACGGCGGAGCCCTACACTAATCCGCATGCCACTCCTTGGCGCTCACAACTCCATCGCCGGCGGCTATCACAACGCCCTGATCACCGCTCATCACAACGGTTGCGCGACCGTGCAGATCTTCACCAAGAACAACAACCAGTGGGCCGGCAAGCCGCTGACCGCGGACGAGATCGCCCTGTTTCGAGAGAAGCTGGCGGAGTTCAAGCTGCGGCTGCCCATGGCCCACGCCGCCTACCTGATCAATCTTGCTTCGCCCCAGCCGGAGCTGTATCGCCGCTCGGTGGAGGCGTTCGTCGTCGAGACGCAGCGGGCCGAGGCGCTTGGCCTGGCATACCTGGTGGTCCACCCCGGCACGCCGACCGACGGCGATCGCGCCGCCGGCCTGCGGCGCGTCGCCAGGGCGCTCGACGAAACCCACCGCCGCTGCCGGAAGTGCCGGGTGATGGTGCTGCTCGAGACCACCGCCGGCCAGGGCAGCAGCCTGGGACATCGCTTCGAAGACCTTGCGGGCATCCTCGACCGGGTCAAGGACCCCGACCGGCTCGGCGTCTGTCTCGACACCTGTCACGTCTTTGCCGCCGGCTATCCGCTTGCCCCGCCGGCCGCGTACAAGGCGACCATGATGGAATTCGACCGCGTCGTCGGCCTGAGCAAGTTGCGGGCGTTCCATCTGAACGACAGTCAGAAGCCGCTCGGCAGCCGGGTCGATCGGCACGCCCACATCGGGCAGGGCTGCCTGGGACTTGAGCCGTTTCGCCTGCTGTTGAACGATCCTCGGTTCCGCGCCCACCCGATGGTTCTGGAAACTCCCAAGGAAGGACCCAACGGCGAGGACATGGATCCCGTGAACCTGGCGACGCTTCGCGGTCTGCTGCATGACGCCAAGCCTGCGGCGTCGCGTCGCGGGAAAACGTTCGTAGGGAATTCGCCGCCTATCTGATACTCGAGAGAACTAAACACGAAGCGGGCGATTGTAACGGCCGGCGCGGTCCGGGCGATTGGTCGTCCCTGGTTCCGCGCCGCCGCTGGCGGCCGGCTCTCAAGTGACCGCCGGCCGCACCCGATAAACGGAGTTAGCACCGGCCGGACACCATGGCGTTGCGGCCGCTGCGTGGGGCAAGTCGCCAACCTCTCGCGGAGCGCGAGGGCTACCAGCCTGGGCTCCGGCACCCGATTGCGACCCCGCACCGCTGGCCGCCGGCCGTGATCGCCGACGCCGGCTATCCAGCGGTCCATTGCGTTGACGCCGCCGGAGCCCTTTTTCCCCTCCCGAGCGAGCGCCTGCGTTCCCCCGGACGCCGGCGGCTCGCTCGGTGCGTTTCGGGTCGCCGTCGCGAAGGCCAATGCAAGTCTTGCGAGTCTCATTGCTTGCGCCGTAGAGTAGTGAGTGGTGAGTAGTGAGGGGTGAGTCGTGAGAGCGCAGCGATTTCGCGGGGGTTGAACCCCCAGGAATCGCTGCGCTCATCCTGGGGCTTGCATGCCACTCACCACTCACGACTCACCACTCACGACACCAAAGGAGCAGCATGGACGAAGCGGCCCAGCGCGCGTTGATTCAGCAGACGGCGGAGGATCTGGCCTGGCTGGAACAGCATGCGCGGACTCAGCCCGACGCGGCCCTGCACGCGGGCGCGATCCGGCTGGCGGCGGCGCTGGTACGCAACGTCATCGGCCCGTTTCTCGAAGGCCAGCCGGCGGCGCCGCTCCACGTCGCGGTTGTCGGCGGCGCCGGCGCGGGCAAGAGCACCATCGCCAACTTCCTCATCGGCTCGATGGAAGCCGAGAGCAATCCGCAAGCAGGCTTCACGCGTCATCCGGTCGCCTACGCCAAGGCCGACGGCGCCCTGGCCTGGCCCGCCCAGGTCGGCTTCCTCGGCCCGATGAAACGCCTGGGGCAGCCGCAATCGGCGAGCCTTGACGAAGACGTCTATCAGGTCCGGCGGCTCACTCCGCCCGCCGACGTCATCAACCTGCTCGACAAGTTCGTGGTCTGGGATTGCCCCGACATGACCACCTGGGCGGCGACCAACTATGTCCCGCGGCTGCTGGAAGTGGCGGGCCTGGCCGACGTCATCGTGTACGTGGCCTCCGACGAGCGCTACAACGACGCCGTGCCGACCGAGTACCTGCGGACGCTCTTGCACGCCGGCAAGGCGGTCGTCGTGTGCCTGGTGAAGATGAAGGAACATGACGCCCCGGCGCTGTTGCAGCACTTTCAGCAAGCGGTCCTGGCGAACATGCCCGGCAGCGCCGTCGCCTGCCTGGCGATTCCGCATCTCAGCCACGAGCAACTGAGCGATCCATTGCGGCTGGCCAACGCCTGGCGGATCCCGCTCGTCAACCAGGTCAGCGTCCTGGGCGAGCCGGCGACCGCGTCGCGGCAACGGTCGGTCGCCTCAGCCATCGCGTTCTTGAAGTCCGGCGAGCAAGTGTTGCTCGGCGTGGCGCGGCAGGACCTCGAAGCCCTCGCCAGCTGGCAACGCATCGTTCACGAGGGCCAGTCCGAGTTCGACAATCGCTACCGCCATGAATTCTTGAGCACCGACCGGCTGCGGCGCTTCGACGAGGCCCTGGTGCGGCTGCTCGAGCTGCTGGAGTTGCCGGGCGTGGGCCGGTTTGTCAGCGGGGCGCTGAACGTGATCCAGACGCCGTATCGCTGGATGCGGAACCTGTTCAACAAGGCCCTGCAACGTCCGGAAGCGCCGCCGCTGCCGGAGCGGCCGGTGCTGGAGAGCGCCTTGGCGGGCTGGATCGATCTGTTGCGCAAGGAGGCGGCCCGCAAGGCGGGACAGCATCCGCTGTGGCAACACATCAGCCGCGGGTTCGCGGCGGCGGGCCTGGCCGACCAGATTCGCGACCGCTTCGAGCAGAGCCTGGGGAAGTTTCACACGTCGATGACCGACGAGGTGGAGTGCACCGCCCGCGCGATTTACGAGCACATCGAGAAGAACCCGATCGCCCTGAACACGCTGCGGGGAGCCAAACTCAGCGTCGAGGCCGGCGCGATCATCGGGGCCGTCGCCACGGTCGCCTCGGCGGGCGCCGTCATCTGGCTCAACCTGGTGCTGGTCCCGCTGGCGGCCTCGGTCGCCAATCACTTGATCGAGCTGCTGGGCAAGCAGTACGTGGACGCCCAGCGCGAACAGGTCCGCCGCCGCCAGCAAACCCTGGTGACGCAACACCTCTCCGGCCCGCTGGCCGAGTGGCTCATCCACTGGCCGGCGACGGGCGGGTCGGCGTACGAACGCCTGCAACTGGTGCTGCGGCGGCTGCCGGAGAATGTCCTGCACCTGGACGCGGCCGTGAATCAGGCGCTGCGGGGATGAACCCGCCGCGGCTGTCGGCGAGCGCCAAGCCGCAAGCGGCATCTACCGTTGTCTAGAGTACCCCCGGCTCAACGATTCGAAATGCATCAGCCGCGCGTGCGGGGTCACCACGACCAGCCAGCCGCGTTCGCGGACACGGCGGCACAGGTCCACGTCATTGTGGGTGACCGGATAGCGCTCGTCGAAGCCGCCCAACTCGAAGAAGCGATCGCGGCGCATCAGCAGGCAGGCCGCCGTCACGGCCGGAACGCAGCGGACCTGAAGGAAATCCGCGCCGGCGCTGTCGGGCGTCGAGCCGCGATACGCATGCCGCCACAGGCCGTTCGAGAGCTGCTCGATCCCCGCATGCTGAATCGTGCCGTCGGGGTAGAGCAGGGTGCTGCCGACGACTCCGACCCGCGGGTTCTCGGCCAGGGCCAGCATCCGCTCCAGCCATTCCGGCGTGAGCACTTCGACATCGTTGTTGAGGAACAACAGATAGCTGCCGCTCGCCTGCCGGCTACCGAGGTTGCAGATGCGCGCGAAGTTGAAGTCGCCCGGACAGTCCACGACGCGAAAGCCGCGGCGGCGCTTCATGCACTCCAGGTAGCGCAGCATGTCGGGCGCGGTGCTGCCGTTGTCGAGCAAGACGATTTCCAGACGTCGGTAGGCGCCGCGGCGCAGGCTGCGCAGACAGTTGCGGAGCAGTCCAAGCTGGTCCTTGAACGGAATCAGGATGCTGACTTTCGGCAACGGCGTGGAGACGCCGACTTCGGTAGGTGCCGCGAGGCGAGCGGCGCCTCGGGATCCTGGTGGACTTGCGGGAGCTCCCAGCGCCGACGACCCCAACCAGCGCCGCAGAGACCGCAACCATTGGAAGATGATCCAGGCGCGCGACTCCTTGATGTCATCCAGCTCCGCCTGCAACCGTTCGGCCCGGTCGAACTCCGCCCGGCAACGCTGATTCAGCGCGTGAACCAACTCGTGAAACCCCGTTGGCGGCGTGGCCGGGGCTGAGTCTTCGAAGCCCCGGCGGCCATCCAGGATGATGTCGTTGTTCATCGATCGCTCGTGTCCGTTCAGGCCTCGACAAGCCGGGCCAATTCGCGGCCCATCTTCTGGCACACGCGCAGCGGCAGCTTGTAGAGCGGTTCCGCCCAGAACTTGCCCCAGAAGTCCTTGGGCAGGCGGTTGTAGTAGCGGATCAGTTGCCGCACCCGGTGGGCGGTCCTGGCGTGGAGCCGCGGCTGGTAGGTGTTCTTCCGCGCCGGATCGAACACGCCGTGAGCGCGCCGAATGCCGTGGAAGCGCCGGCCGTCGTAGAACACGTTGAATCCTTCGAAATCACGCTCGATCCACGCGATCCGCGGCGCCGGCGCGAGCACCGCGTCGCGCTGCCACGCGGGTTCCGGCGTTTGCGCCAGCGATTGCAGAAGGTCATCGCTGCTGACAGCGTGGCCGAGCCGCGAACGCTGAATCCAAGGGTTCTCCACCAGCGGCAGCACCCGGCCCAGGGCGCGCGCTTCCAGGGCGTCCAGGGCGACGTAAGCCCCGTCATGCGGGCCGTGATACTCGACGTTGCCGCCGCTGGCGTTGGGGTGCCAGGCGTGGTAGAGGAATTCATCCCGTAGCCAGTGCTCCGCCAGGCCGTGATGGCCGAGGCGAAACGTCATCTCATACGGCCCGCAGATGTAGCCCAGGTAGCCGAGACTCTCATCGGCGCCGCCGAGGTCCATGAGAGCTTGCCGCGGCGCCGCCATGCAGGCGCCGTAGTTGCACGCGTGGATCATGTCCGCTTCCGGCAAGAGCCCCGCCGTCGTGTGGCCGCGCCAGTTGCGCACGCCGCGGCCCAGCACCTCGGCGATGCTCGGGTAGCAAAACGGGTAGAACCGGCGGCGGACGTTGCGAACCTGGTCGAGGTGCAGGACGCTGCGCGGCGACTGCTCGAAATGGGCGACGATTCTCGCCAGGAAGTTCGGCGTGAAGATCGCGTCGGAATCGCAGATGACGACGTGTTCGCCGTGGGCCAGCAGCAGGCCCAGGTTGTACAGCCGGTGCTTGTGGTACAGGCAGTCGTCCGGATAGCCCGCGCTGAGCCACTGGTCGAGCGTTCCAGGATTGCGAGCCGCCAGGCCGCGCAGCGCAGCAGGCTGGTGACGGTAGAACTCCAGCCAGATCAATTCGTACTGGTCGCGGGGCAGCGTTTGGCGATTGAGATAGTGCAGGCTGTGGAAGCTCTCGCGCACCCGCCAGTCAATGAGAATGACGCTCAGCTTGCAGCCGGGCTTGGGATGGCGGCACACGAACTCAGGTTGAGGCTGCGACACGTGAACTCCGAGGAGGCCTTACGTAGGACAGGACTCCGCTCCTGTCCAGCCGGACGCGTTTCCTTGCAGGCCGGACAGGAGCGGAGTCCTGTCCTACGTGAACAGGAGCGGAGTCCTGTCCTACGTGAACATGTCCTGGGCCGCCGCGTACGATTCCGGCGTGCCGATGTCGAGGAACGGGCCCGGGCAGCGGAAGCCGGCCACGGTCTTCGACGCCGTCCAGCGCGGCAGCCACTCACGCTCCAGCGATTGCGCTTGGCCTTTCGGAACTCCCAGCAACAATTCGCGCTGAATCAGATAGATCCCGGCGCTGATCCAGCCGGCGGCCGTCGTGCCGGTCTTCTCGACAAAATTCGTGATGCGGTCCTGGGCGTCGAAGCGCACCTGCCCGTAGCGGCCGGCGTCGGCGACCCGTACGATGGCCAGGCTCACATCGGCCCGGCGGCCGCGATGAAACTCGAAGAACGCTTGCAGATCGACGTTGCAGTACGAGTCGCCGTTCAACACCAGCATGGTCGGCTTCGCGACCAGGTTCAGCGCCTGGCGGACAGCGCCCGCTGTTCCCAGCGGTGAACTCTCGCGGGAGTATTCCAGACGCAGCGAACCATACTGCGCGCCGAAGGCTTGCCGCACGTCCTCCGCTCGGTGGCCGGTCAACAGGATGGCGCGGCGGACCCCCGCGGCCGATAGTTGATCGAGCAACCGTGTGAGAAACGGCCGCTGCCGCACCGGCGCCAGGACCTTCTGCCCCTGCGGAACGGCGTCCCGCAGGCGCGTTCCCAGGCCGCCGGCCAGGATCAGGGCCGGAATGTCGGAAATCCTCTGTGGCAATCGGCCGGCGATCAGTTTCATAGCTCGCACCTATCCGGCGTTTCGATACGGGGCCAGGCCTTCCATGGCGTAGCCCTTCAGCAGTTCCTGAATCCCCTGATCCAGCGACCGCCGGGCCGCGAAGCCGGCATCCCGCAGCCGCTGATTCGACACGATGTAGTTGCGCTTGTCCGGGTCGTGGCCGATCGGGGCGAAGTGGATGTAGAAGCTCGGCACGTACCGCTTGACCTTCAGGGCCAGCTCTTCCTTGGACAGGTTGGCCGCGTCGAGGCCGACGTTGTACGGCCGGCCCGCCATCGCCTCGGCGTTTGACAGACAATGCAGCATGCAGTCGGCCACGTCGCGCACGTGGACGAAATTCCGCTTGAAGTCCTTTTCGAAGATCACCAGGTAGCGGTCCTTGAACGCGGCGTACACAAAGTGATTCACGAGCAGATCGAGCCGCATCCGCGGCGACATGCCGAACACCGTCGCCAGCCGCAGCGCGATCGTGTGGGGCTCATCGAGGACGGCGCGCTCCGCTTCCACCTTGGTGCGGCCGTAGAGCGAGATCGGCTGCAGGGGGCTGTCCTCGGTGCAATGTTCGGCGCCCGAGGTGATGCCGTAGCCGCTGTTGGTGTTCGGATAGATCACGAGCTGCTGGCGGCCGCGCAGCTTCAGGAGCGATTGGACCGCGTGCAGGTTGACGCTCGTCGCCAGGAATGGATCGCGGTCGCAGGCCGCGGCGCCGACGATGGCGGCCAGGTGGATGACAGCGTCGCGGTCGCGGAGCACAGAGCGCAGAAAGGCCACATCGCGGACGTCGCCCTTGGCGAATTCGAAGCGGGGATTGGCGCAGAGGTGAAACAGGCCTTGCTGGCCCTGGCCGTACATCAAGTTGTCGGCGGCAAGGACGTGGTGGCCGGCGTCGAGCAGGTGCTCGCACAGGATGCTGCCGAGATAGCCGAGTCCGCCGGTGACGAGCACGCGCATGGCGACCCTTCCTTGGTGACGCGTTGGCGATGGCGAGCGTCGCGGCGTGAGCCCGACGTGTGTGCGGGGAGTGTTCCACGTCGGGCTTACGCCGCGCCGCTCGCCGTGACATTCCTGCGCGCCCGGCATTTTGTTCGAAAACCGCCGATCCGGTCAATGGAAGTTCGGGTTGACCGGGAAGGGCGGGGGGCGGGACAATGCCGGGCGATGAACGAGCCCGCATTGATGTCGTTGATCGTGCCGACGCGGCGGCGGCCCGAATTGCTGCGGCGCTTGCTCGCCAGCCTGGCGGAGACCGCCGCGCGCCGCGAGGCGCTCGAAGTCATCCTGGTCGTCGATGCGGACGATCCGGAGAGCCTGGCGACGGCCGAGCCGCGGCTGGCCCTCCGGCACGTGGTGGCGGCGCCGGGACAAACGATGGGCCATTTGAACATGGCCGGCTACGAGGCGGCCCGCGGCCAATACCTGATGCTGCTCAATGACGACGTGACGGCGCGGACGCCGGGCTGGGACGATGCGATCCGCCGATGCTTCGCCGCGTTCGCGGACGACCTGGTCCTGGTCCACGTCAACGACCTCGTCTTCCAGAATCGCCTGTGCACCTTTCCGGTGGTGTCGCGAACCTTCTGCGAGCTGGCCGGCGGCATCTGTCCGCGCGACTACATCCGCTATCGCATCGACGATCACATCGAGGATTGTTTCAACCTGCTCGGCGTCCTCGGTGAACGGCGCATCGTCTACGCTCCCAGCATCGTGTTCGAGCACGCCAACTATGTCGAGAACCCGGCCGGCTTGCGGCAATATTTCTCCGATCCGGAGATCCTGGCCGTGGACGCACCGCGGTTCGAGCAATTGCTCGACCAGCGCCAGGCGATCGCGTTACGGATGAAGGCCCGCATTCACGGCCGGACCGAGGTTTCCCAGCGCTGGCGGCGGCGGCTCGAGGGCGTTCAGGATTCGCTGCTGCTGCGGACGCCGGACCGGCAGAAGGTCCTGACGCCTGGCGGCATCGTCGAGCCGTGGGAGCTGAAACCGTCGCTCTGGCAGCGGGTGCGGGACTGCGCCCGGACGAAGGGCTGGCGCGGGCTGGCGCGGGCGCTGGCGCGACGGGTCGTTCAACGCGTCTAATGAGCGTGCGTGATTCCCGGCACCAACCCGAAGCGTAAGCGAGGGGAGCAGGCGAAATCCCTCGCTTACAAGCGAGGGGAGCAGGCCCTCGCTTACAAGCGAGGGGAGCAGGCCCTCGCTTACGCTTCGGGTTGGTGCGGCGGAATTGCGCACGGCTACATGGTGTTCCGGGCGAACGAGAGGTCATACATTGCCCCCATCCTTGCCGAGCGGAGTTCACCCATGAGCCAGGTTCACCACGTCGTTTTGGTCACGTTCAAGCCCGGGCACGACGGCCAGGCGCCGGCGCTGTTCGACGCGCTTTGGGCGCTCAAGGCCAAGCTCCCCGGCATGCAGGGCTATCGCTACGGGCTCAATTCCAGTCCGGAGGGGTTGAACCAGGGCTTCACGCACGGCTTCGTGATGACGTTCGCCGACGCGGCGGCCCGCGATCAGTACCTCGTGCATCCCGATCACGAAGCGGTGAAGGCGAAGTTTCTGCCCCTGGTCGAGAAGGTGCTGGTGTTTGATTTCGAGGGCTGAGGATCGGGGCTGCCGGGGCTTCCGAAGACTTCAGCCCCGGACACGCGTTAGAGGAGTTCTTCCAGCTCGTCGTCGTTGAGAGGCTGCATGAACTCGCAACCGATCAACCATTCGCCCTGGCCGTGCAGAGTGGCGTGGACGACGTGCCCGGTCATGCTGACCGCCCCCTGGCTCGCGCGCATCTGGATGGTGAGATAGGCGCCGACGGGGACAGGGCGCGGCAGGAGCACGCCAATCCCCTGTTTGGAAAGGTTCATCACCCAGGCGCGCCGCAGCTCCTGGTCGTCAGCCAGGAAGACCTTGCCGCTGGTCGCCGGAGCGCATCGGTAGCGTACTGTGGCGCGGTGATTGGAGCGCGCCAACCGCTGGGCCTCTTCCAAGGGAAGCCGCGTCATTGGACGTGCCTCTGTTCCGGTTCTCTTCCGCGGCAAGCGTAGGTCAAGAAATGGCGGATGTCAAATCGTCAAATCAAGGCTTGCAGGTCCTCGTCGGTCAGCTCGCGGATGAAGTTGCACCCCAGCGCCCAGGCCCCGGCGCTCTGCTGGTTGACGTGCACGACGCAGGCCAGGATGGTGCGCGTCGCCCGGCCGTCCTTCCCCGTGAGATCGATGGTCAACAGCGTGCCGGCGTCCACGAAATGATCGACGAGCAAGCCGACCCCGCTGGCCGACAGGTTCAGGACCCGGGCGCTTTCGACCGGTGCGTTCGGATCGTCGATTTTCTGGAACCTGGCCGTGAGGTTGCAGTTGAAGCGCATCCACACGCGCTGCTCGGCGGGATCGTCGTGCCGCACGCGCCGCGCCCCGAAGCCCGAAAGCTCGTCGTCGGTCAGCTCGCGCGAAAACACGCAGCCCAGCGCCCACCGGCCATCGGCTTCCGCGGTGGCGCGGACGATGCAGGCCAGCACGGTGTGCATGGCGCCGTCGCGGCCCAGGGGCAATTCCAAGTTCACGAGGCAGCCGGCCTGGATTTCCCGATCGAGCACGAAGTTGGCGCCCCCCTGAGAAATGTCGCGAAGCTGCGCGGGCGCGGTGAACGGCTGCCCGGAATGGCCCAGCTGAACGCTCGTCTTCAGGTCGGCCGGATAGCGCACCCAGAAGCGGCGCTCGTCCGCGGGGCTGTCGGCAACGGCGGTGGCGGTGACGGCGCTGGCGGACTCGGGGTGACCCACCCATCGGCGCCAAAAACTGAACGTTCGTTCAAACATGGAGATCTCGCGAACTGCTCTTAGGAGAGTAGGTCATGCGAGAAATGAAGTCAAATATGGGGAGCCGAGGCCACGTCAGCGGCCGATTTCCGGCATACCGCGGAATCCGGCCGCTGACGCGGCTCGCTCGCCGTACTTGAAGTGGAGCCGACGGGGATCGAACCCGTAACCTCCAGAATGCCATTCTGGCGCGCTCCCAGTTGCGCCACGGCCCCGCAGATGCTTACATTATAACTCGTTGGGAACGCTGTCAATTGTGCCACGGGACGGCAGCGGTCGGTTTGTCGCCTTTCGCTCCGCGAAAGAGCGCTCTTTAGCGGAGCGAAAGGCGACTACTCGAAAGGCGACTACTCACGGGACGGGACATCGTGAAAAAACAGGCGCTGATCATCGCCCTCAAATACGGCGTGGGTTTTGGCTTGCTCGCGGGCATCATCGCCTGGCACTGGCACGACCAATCCGCGGACGGCCAGGAGATCGGCCTGGCGGCCGCGCTGGAACGGCCTATCAACGGGATGGCGGCCGCGGTGGCGTTCGCCTGTTGCACCGCCAGCATCCTGATTTCGTTCGTGCGTTGGCGCCTGCTGGTGCGGGCCCAGGACCTGCCGTTCACCATGGGCAGCGCCCTGCGCCTGGGCTCGATCGGCCTCTACTGGAACACCTTCCTGCCGGGCTCGATCGGCGGCGACATCATCAAGGCCGCGTTCCTGGCGCGCGAGCAAAGCCGGCGCACGGTCGCCATCGCCACGATCCTGTTTGACCGCGTCGTGGGGCTGTGCGGCTTGATCTGGCTGATCACCTTGCTCGGATCGGTGCTGAACCTGACCAACGTCGGCGCCGCATCGTTGACCCCGCCGGCCCAGACCGCCGTGCGCGGCATCCTGCTCACGGCCGCCGGCATTGCGCTGGGCAGCCTGGCCTTCTGGTTCGTCATGGGGGCTGTGTCGCCGCGGTGGGCCGATGACATGGCCGGCCGGCTCGAGCGGATTCCGAAGGTCGGCCTGTCGACGGCCGAGTTGTGGCGAGCGGCCTGGCTGTACCGGCGTCGGACGCCGGCGGTGATGCTGGCGCTGCTCCTGTCGATCGCCAGCCACGCGGGTTTCGTGTTCACCTTCTATTTCTCGGCGCAGGTGATGACGCCGCCGGCTGAGCTGCCGTCGCTGGCGGCCCACTTCGTGATCGTGCCGGCGGGCATGACGTTTCAAGCGTTCTTCCCGACCCCGAACGGCGTGGGCGGCGGCGAGATCGGCTTCGGCGGTCTCTACGAGCTGATCGGTTTTGCATTCGTGGCGGGCGCCCTGGCGTCGCTGGTGCAGCGCGTGGTGATGTGGGCCATCGCCATGGTCGGTTATATCGTCTACCTCCGCATGAAAGCCACCCATCCGACGGCGTCGATCGTCGCCGCCGAACCCGCCAAGCAAGGCGAGACCCTACAATGAGCGTGCGTGGTTCCACTCCACCAACCCGAAGCGTAAGCGAGGGATTTCGCCTGCTCCCCTCGCTGACGCGTGGGTTGGTGCACAGCGAAATCACGCACCGCTATATAGAAAAAAGGAAGAGGAACGCCCGCATGTTCGTGGATCGCGTGGAGATCTTCGTCAAGGGCGGCGACGGCGGCCGCGGCTGCCTCAGCTTTCGCCGCGAAAAATACGTCCCCAAGGGCGGACCCGACGGCGGCGACGGCGGCAACGGCGGCCATGTCATCCTCCGCGCCGACACCGACGCCGATAGCCTGGCCCCGCTCGTCAATCGCAAATTCTGGAAGGCCGAGAGCGGCGAGCGCGGCGGCACATCCAACTGTTACGGCAAGGCGGGCGCGGATCTCGTCGTGCTCGTGCCGCCGGGGACCATCGTCTACGACCGCGAGCGCGGCCACGTGCTCCGCGACCTGGCCGCCGACGGCGACGAAGTGGTCGTCGCCAAGGGCGGCCGCGGCGGGAGGGGGAACCGCTACTTCGCCAGCCCCACCAATCGCACGCCGCGCGAAACCGAGCCGGGCGAGAAGGGCGAGGAGCGCTGGCTGATCCTGGAATTGAAGGTGATCGCCGACGCCGGGCTGGTCGGCCTGCCCAACGCCGGCAAATCGACGCTCTTGAGCCGGCTGTCGCAGGCCCATCCGGAAATCGCCGACTATCCGTTCACCACCAAGCATCCCCACCTCGGCATCGTCCACGTCGGCCACGATCGCAGCTTCGTCCTCGCCGATTTGCCCGGCCTCATCGAAGGCGCGCACGCGGGGGTCGGGCTGGGCCACGAGTTCCTGCGCCACGTCGAGCGGACGCGGGTCATCGTGCACCTGGTGGAGCCGCTCCCCGCCGACGGCAGCGACCCGCTCGCCAATTACCGGACGGTCCGGCGCGAGCTGGAGCTGCACGGCCGCGACCTGGCGGCCAAGCCCGAGATCGTGGCGGTGAGCAAGAGCGAGCTGACCGGCAGCGAGGACGTGCGCCGGCGGCTGGACGATGAGATCGGCCGCGAGGTGCTGGCGATCTCGGCGGTCACCGGCCAGGGACTGGCGACGCTGGTCGGCCAAGTCGCCGAGAAGCTGCGCGCGGTGGCCGAACCTGTCTGAGTGTCGCCTTTCGCTCCGCGAAAGAGCGAAAGAGCGCACTTTCGCGGAGCGAAAGGCGACCTACTTGGGTGAGACGTCATGAAGCCGGCCGTGGTCGTTGACGTGGGCAACACGCGCATCAAGTGGGGGCGCTGCGCCCTTGACCGCGTGACCGACATGACGTCGCTGGCTCACGACGATGACGCCGAATGGCGCCGGCAGATGACGACCTGGCAGATTACACCCGGCTCGATCTGGGCCGTGAGCGGCGTGCAGCCAAAGCAACGAGACCGCCTGTGCGATTGGCTCGCCGGTGCGGGACAGAAGACCGTGGTGATTAACTCTCATCTTCAATTGCCGTTGCGGATTGACGTCGAATTCCCGGAGAAGGTCGGCCTCGACCGGCTGCTGAATGCAGTCGCCGTGAATACTGAGCGTTCCGCGGAGGCCGGAGCGTTCATCGTCGATGCTGGGACCGCGGTGACGGTCGATTACGTCGATGCTTCCGGCACGTTTCAGGGCGGCGCGATCTTTCCCGGACTGCGGCTCATGGCCAAGTCGTTGCACGACCACACGGCTTTGCTCCCCGTCATCGACGACTTTCGGGCGACAACGTTTCCCGCGAAGAACACCGAAGACGCATTGCGCAGCGGCATCGTGCAGGCCGTGGTCGGCGGCATCGAGCGCCTGGCGCCGCCGCTGTCGTGGTCCTTGGTTTTTGTCAGCGGCGGCGACGCGGCGCTGATTGCACCGCACTTGACTTCGCGGCCGATGCGCGTCTGGCCTGAAATGACGCTGGAAGGCATCCGACGAAGCGTCCAATGACAACCGACCAGTCCACATTGCTTGCCTGTCTGACGCCGGCGGGGCAGGGGGCCATCGCCACGCTCGCGGTCCGCGGGCCGCGGGCGTGGTCCGTCACGCGCGAACTGTTCCGGAGAAATCGCGGCGACCAGCTCCCGGAGCAGCCGACGCCGGGGAAAGTCACGCTCGGCTGGCTCGGCGACCGCGCCGCGGGGGGCGCCGATCAGGCGGTGTTGCTCGTCAAACAAGCGGAACCGATTCCATGGCTGGAGCTGCACTGCCACGGCGGCGTCGAGGTCGTCCGCATGCTGCAGGAGCAATTCGCGGCCCGCGGCGTGGACGTGGTTCCATGGCCCGGGTTCGAAAGCCAGCATCGACCGGCATGGCAGGTCGCGGCCCAGGAAGTTCTGGTGGATGCGCCGACCGTGCGCACCGCCGCCATTGCCCTCGATCAATGGCACGGCGCGTTTGCCAAAGTCATCGGCGAATGCTGTGCCGCGTGGCAGAACGGCGACCGCGCCGCCGTCAAGCGCCGTCTCGAACGGCTGCACGCGCTGGCCGGCGTCGGCCGGCATTTGACCCGGCCGTGGCGGGTGGTGCTGGCGGGCGCGCCGAACGTCGGCAAGAGCAGCTTGAGCAATGCGCTGGCTGGGTATGCCCGCAGCGTGGTCGCGCCGACGCCCGGCACTACCCGCGACGTGGTCACCACGGCGATCGCGCTCGACGGCTGGCCGATCGAGCTGGCCGACACCGCCGGGCTGCGGACGTCAGGCGATGTGTTAGAGCAGGCGGGCGTGGATCGCGCCGCCGCCGCGATGGCGTCCGCCGACTTGTGCATGTGGATGGTCGATGGGTCCACGCAACCATCGTTCGGCGACGGCCAGCCGGACGGGCGGATTGACGTGATCAACAAGATCGATCTGCCGGCCGCGTGGGACTGGGACACGATGCCCGGTGCGGCACGTGTGTCGGCGAAGACTTCAACGGGATTGGCGGAGCTATGTCAACGCATTGTCAATCGCCTCGTCCCCGAGGCGCCGGCGCCGGCTGAAGCCGTGCCGTATGCGGAAGACATGTGTGTCGCCGTCGAGGCGATCGCCGCGGCGCTTCGAAACCATGACGACGGTGATGCAGCGGCGCGGCTGCAAGCGCTTGACGCGACGTTGCATCCGCAATGTTGATCAAAGGCTTGCACCCGTTTAGCGCACGCCGGATCTGGCGTGCGCCCATCGGGTCCATCCTGTTCGTCCGACTCAATGGTTGCCGCCCGGCTGCTCGCCCATCTGCTCCTGGAGATAATTCTCCAGTCCCACCATCTGGATCAAGCCGAGTTGCGTCTCCAGCCAGTCGACGTGTTCTTCCGACTCGACCAGGATCGGCTCGATGAGCTCGCGCGAGCCGTTGTCCTTCAATTGCGAGAACAACCCGATGGCGTCGTTGTAGGCCTTGACGCCCTTCATCTCCAGTTGCAGGTCGTTCTCGAACTGCTCCTTCACGTTGGTGCCGACGCGGATCACGTCGTAGCGGGCGATTTCGGGCACGCCCTCTAAGAACAGGATGCGGTCGATGAGCTTCTCCGCGTGCTTCATCTCGCCCATCGATTCTTCGTAGTGCTTGGCGGCGAGCTTGTTGAATCCCCAGTTCTTGCACATCTTGGCCTGGCAGAAATACTGGTTGATCGCCGTCAGCTCGATGGTCAAGGCGGCGTTGAGCGCGTCGATGACTTGTGGCTGGCCCTTCATCGCGAACCTCCTGAAGATGGTGAGGACGGTACGGGATTTATGCTACGGTAGCGGGCCGTGGATTTCAAGAGATGAATCGACGTAAATCTATAAATGTCAATAGGTTAAGATTGATACTCAGTCTCACCAACTTCAATCGGAGTTCACGCATTGGCCTATTGTCGCCTTTCGCTCCGCGCAAGGGCGCTCTTTCGCGGAGCGAAAGGCGACAAACTTCACGGCGACGGGATCTGCTTGCCGTGCGGATCGAGGTGCGGCTCTTGAAGTTGCGCGGCCAGCTCTTCCTGCATCTGCGGACCGATGAAGTGCTCCATCCGCGCCGCCGGCGCGTGCAGGTGGTCGATCGGCAATTCAAACTCCTTGCCCAGGAATGTTTCCCAGAGACGATGCGAGCGGACCACCGACAGGGCTTCGTGCTTGCCCGCGGCCGTCAAGCGCCAGCCGCCGTTGAGCCGTTCGATCCAGCCGCGACGCCGCAATCGAGCGAAGGCCAGCGCCACGATCCAGGGTGACAGGCGGTGTTCGTGGAGCGATACGGCGGCGCCGACCCGGCCGGCTTCCTCGTGGCGATAGAGGCTGCCCAGGATTTCTTCGCCGGCGATCCGCAGCGCCAGCCGCCACTGCCGCAGGAAGCGGACGAGGATGCCGTGCCGCGGCGCCAGCACCACGGCCAGGGCGAACTGAGTGCCGGCGACGGTCGCGATCATGCCGGCGACGTTGGTGTTGAACACCCACTGGGAAGCGAGCGCGTAGCCGAACGTCGCGGAGCTGACCGCCAGCCCCGCCGCCCAGACGAGCATCGCCCACAGCCGATCGGTGAGAAGGTGCGCCGTGGCCGGCGGCACGACCAGCATCGCCAGGACGAGGATCGAACCCATCGCCTCGAACGTGGTGACCGAGCACGCGGCCACGAGGGCGACGAACAGGTAATGGAGCAGGGCGGCCGAGAAGCCCATCGCCGACGCCAGAGCGGCGTCGAAGGCAGCCAGCTTCAGCTCTTTCCAGAAGAGCGCGATGAAGCCGACGGTCAGGGCCAGCGACGCGAGCATCGGCGGCGCCGCCCGCGGGATCTCGCTCCAGATTCCCGTGGCGCTGTCCGACCAGGTGAAGGTGTCCAGCGGCACGTTCGTGAAGTTGCCGTACAGGACGCAGTCGGTGTCGATGTGCGCGCGGGGCAGGAACACCGCGATGATCACGACCCCGGCGGCAAACAGGCTGGTGAACACCACGCCCAGGCTGGCGTCCTCGCTCACATTGCCCGCCGTGCTCAGCCATTCGGTGAGCACGACCGTGAGGACCCCGAACAGCATGGCCCCGATGATCATGGCGACGCCGCCGACCTGGCCGCTCACGAGCACCGCGAGGGCGATGCCGGGGAGCACGCCGTGACTGATGGCGTCGCCGAGCATGCTGAGACGTTTGAGGATCAGGAAACAGCCCAGGAGCGCACACGCCGTCGCGCCCAGCGATCCGACGACGATGGTCCAGACAATTCGGTAGGCGTCGGCTTCGGTCACGACTCACCAGTCACTACGTTGGGCAACGTCAACCGCTGCCGCAACTGCCGGTCCTCGCGCTGGCGGGCGATCAAGCCGCGGCGCGGGGCGAACAGCATGGAGATCACGAAGATCGTCGCGGCCGCCAGGATGATCACGGGGCCGGTCGGGATGGCGATGGTGATGGTCACGCCGGCGCCCGTCAGGCCCGCCGCCGCGCCGAACAGGCCGGCCAGGATCAGCATCACGTGCAGGCGATCGGTCCAGAACCGGGCGGCGGCGCCGGGGACCACCAGCAAGGCCGCCATGAGCAGCACGCCGGCGGCGGGCAGACCGATGACGATCGCGACGACGATCAGCAGCATGAGGGTGAAGTCGATCGCGAAGGCCGGCCAGCCCTGGGCGCGGGCAAAGGCGGCGTCGAAGCTGACCAGCTTGAATTCCTTGAACGCGGCGGTCACGACCATCAGGGCCACGAGCGCCAGGCCGGTGATCAGCATCACGTCCTGGAAGTTCATGCTGGCGGTGGATCCGAAGATGAAGCCCTGCAGCCCGGCCTGGCCGCTGGCCCGCTGATTCTGAATCACGCTGAGCAGGACGACGCCGGCGCCGGTGAACACGCTGAGCACGATGGCGATGGCGGCGTCTTCCTTGATGCGCGTCCAGCGCCTGAGGGCGGTGATGACGCCGATGCCGAGCACGCCGGAAACGGCCGCGCCGGCAAGGAGGGCCGGCATGCTCAGGGCGCCGTACCAGAGGAACGCCACGCACAAGCCCGGCAAGGCGGCATGGGCCAGCGCGTCGCCGGTGAGGGCCCGCCCCCGCAGCACCGCGAAGCAGCCGATGACGCCCGCCGCCGCCCCGAGCAGGCTGGCGCCGTACAGCACCAACGCTTCGTTGTACTCCAGCCCGAACATCATGCCGATGATCATGCGGTCCGCTCCTCCTGGCTGAGCGCCTGGCCCATGGTCTCCAGGATGGCGAGACGGCCGCCGTAGGTCTTGCGGAGGTTGTCCTCGGTGAACACCAGCGGCGTCGGTCCGCTGGCGACCAGGCGGACGTTGAGGAGAATCACGTGATCGAAGTAGCTCGGGACGGTGCGCAGGTCGTGGTGGACGACGAACAGGGTCTTGCCGTCGCGGCGCAGTTGCCGCAAGAGCGTGGCGATGGCCCGCTCGGTGGCGGCGTCCACGCCGGCGAACGGCTCGTCCATGAAGTAGAGGTCGGCTTGCTGGGCCAGAGCGCGGGCCAGGAAGGTGCGTTGCTGCTGGCCGCCGGAGAGCTGGCCGATCTGCTGCCGGGCCAGGTCGGCCATGCCGACCTCGGCCAGGCATTCGTGGGCCCAGGCTTTTTCCCTGGCGCCGGGCCGCCGGAACCAGCCGAGCCGGCCGTAGGTCCCCATCAGCACCACGTCGAGCACGTTGACCGGAAAGTCCCAATCGACGCTCTCGCGCTGCGGCACGTAACCGATCCGCCGCCGTTCCTGGCTGACCGGCTGGCCGAACACGTGCACCGAACCGCTGACCAGGGGGACCAGGCCAAGGATGGCCTTGATGAGCGTGCTCTTGCCGGCGCCGTTGGGGCCGACGATGCCCACCAGGCTCGGCTTGGTCACGGTCAGATCGACGTCCCACAGCACCGGCTTACGGTGGTAGGCGACCGTGACGTCGTGAACATCGAGGATCGGTGGAGGCATGAGAAAACCAATCGGTCGTATGAGTCCCATGGGTCCTAAAGGTCCCATCGGGCCCGATCACTTCAGCGCAGTCACCACCGTATTCACATTGTGCCGGATCATGCCGGCGTAAGTGCCTTCCGGCGTCCCTTCCTCCCCCATCGCGTCGGAGAACAGCGTGCCGCCGCGCGCCACCTGGTGGCCTTTCTTGGCGCAGCCTTCGATGAGCGCATCCATGTTGCGTGGATTCACGCTCGTCTCCACGAACACCGCCCTGACCTTGCGTTCGACGATGAAGTTGACCAGCCGGGTGATGTCGGCGACGCTGGCCTCCACGTCCGTGCTGATGCCCTGGATGCCGTGGACCTCGATCTTGTAGGCGCGGCCGAAGTATCGGAACGCGTCGTGCGATGTGATCAGCACCCGGTGCTTCTCCGGGATCTCGGCGATGCGCCGCTCGACGAACCCGTGCAAGTCGTCGAGTTCCTTCTGATACCGCGCCAGGTTGGCCTTGTACGTCGTTGCGTTGGCCGGGTCGTACAGCGCCAGCGCCTCGCCGACCACGCCGGCGGCCTTCGACCACAAGGCCACGTCGAACCAGATGTGCGGGTCCCAGGCGTTCTCCTCGTCCTTGGCGAGCAGCTTGCGATCCAGCAAGTCGGCCACGCCGATGCACGCGTTCTTGCTGGCCATGCGTTCGAACATCTCGCTCATCTTCCCTTCGAGGTGCAGCCCCGAGTAGAAAATGATGTCGGCGCCGGCCAGGCGGCTCGTGTCCTTGTCGGTCGGCTTGTAGACGTGCGGATCGATGTCGGCGCCGAGCAGCTGGTGCACCTCCACGTGCTCGCCGCCCACGTTGCGCACCAGGTCCGCGACCATCCCCGTGGTGCCGACCGCCTTGATGGGGTAGGAACCCTGGTGCTTCTTCGGCACGGTCAGGGCTTTTGGTCCGGTTTCATGTTTGTCATTGGAGCTGCAGCCGAGAAGGGTGAGACTGAGACCAAGAACGCAAAGGCAGTACGTCATTCTCATCGGAGCACCTTATTTAGGCGAACCTATATCTAGAATAAGGTATAACTAAATTCTCGGCCCGTCAATGCCGATTTTTCGATTTAGACGCATCTAATCCGGTTCTTACAAGAAGTGCCGGCGGAATTGCCGATACATACGACAACGTCGGCAAGGTCGCCGCTTTCGTCAAGGTTGGGATAACTTACGGTGGAGATGGCACATGCGCCGCCCGATTCACTGGTTTGCTTGCCTCGCCTTCCTCCCGTGCCTGGGTTGCGCGGCATGGAACGGCGCCATGTGCGTGGACAGCAGCTGCGGTTCTAGCTGCGTCTCAACCCTCACGGCCGCCATCCGCGGCGACGCGGCGGCTTGCGAGGACATCCACCCGTCGCGCGTTCCGGAGCTGGATGCCGCCCTCAACGGGGCGAATGGGAACGGCAACGGAGCCAACGGCAATGGGGCCAACGACAACGGTCCCCAGCACATCCGCGACAACGCCATCTTCGTGGAAGAGGCGTCGAACCAGGAGCCGGGCATCGTGCAGCACGTCTTCAACTGGTTCCAGTTCTGGGACCGGGCCGATCAGGCGCACACGCGTGACTTCGCGATGTCGTACACCATGGAATTGCCCGTCGGATCGCAGAAGCACCAGTTCTCTTTCACCGCCCAGTACCTGACCGCGTTCGAGGACCCCGATTTCGGCGCGGCGTCGCAGCAGGGCGACGTCGGCGATACGTTCATCAACTACCGCTATCAGCTCCTGGCCAACGACGATTTCCTGTGGTGCTCGCCGCGGGCCAGCCTGATCCTCCCGACCGGCGACAAGCGGCTCGGCAGTGGGACCGGCGAGGTCGGCTACCAGTTCAACCTGCCGATCAGCCGTTATGCCGAGAAGTTTGACTACCACTTCAACGCCGGCTTCACGTACACCCCGGACGTATCGGTGCCGACCGCGGGCGTCGTGCCCCTGGTGCTCGGGTTTGAAACCCTGTCGCCGGAGCACGACCTGCGCGCCGCCAACCTGGGCGTGAGCGCCTTCTGGAAGCCCAAGGCCGACCTGCATTTCTTCGTGGAAGCGTTGGCGGTGTGGAGCGAGGACATCGACGAGCTTGGCTCGCGTGTCTCCTCCACGCAGGTCCTGATCAGCCCGGGCGTGCGCTTCGCCGTGATCCAGGATCCGATGGAATGGGTGCTGGGCGTGGCCGTGCCGGTCGGCCTGACGCGCGACACCCCCGACATCGGCGTAGTCGCGTACATGTCGATCGAGCACCCGTTCCGCAAGATGAAGAACGGGCAGGAATGAGTTTCGACGATGCACGCGGTTGGCAAGTCGGCTACAATCGGTCGTGGGAGGAGCAGCATGGTCATCATCACCTTTCCCGATCGGCAAACGCAGAAAGAGGCTCTGGGATTCCTCTTGGGCCGCTTCTCAGGCACGGTCCTGAAATCCGGCGAGCATATCGTGCCTGAAGACGCTTTGGCAGCATTGGCCGAGCAGAATTTTGTGTTCACGGTGCGGGGCAAAGCCAATGACAAGCAAGTGGCGGCGCTACGAACTGCTGCTGCCGCGTCGGTTCAACGACGGCACGGCCGTCCCAAACGCGTGGCTGGGCGAAGCACTCAATGAGATTATCGAACGGTTCGGGGCGGTTAGTTTCGAACGGCACCGACTGGAAGGTCGCTGGCGATTTCAAACCAAGGTTTATCGAGACATTTCCACGCGCCTCATTGTGGACGTCGCAGATACCAGCCGAAACCGGAAGTGGCTCAAGAGTTTTCAAGAGAAATGGCGAAAACGGCTCAAGCAAATCGAGCTTCGGATGGTCAGCTATCCCATCAAGGTTGAGTAAGACACGCCTTTTCGCATCCGCTGCCGCGGCTAAACTGAATCGTGTCGAGCCTGGCTGGTTGACCCTGGCTGGTTGACCCTGGCTGGTTGACCCTGGCTGGTTGACCCTGGCTCACCCGACCCTGGCTCGCCCGATCCGAGGAGCCGCGGTGAACATCCTCGTCCTAGGCAACGCGCAGCGCCCCGGCGTGCGCGAGGAGGTCGAACGCTGGCTCCCCTGGCTCCAGTCCCAGGCCAGCGTGCTTGCCGTGGACCTGCGCCAGGAAAGCGACTTGACCAAGGTCGAGGCCGCCGACATCGCCCTGGTCTTCGGCGGCGACGGCGCCATCCTCCGCGCCGCCCGGCAGATGGGTTACCGCCAGGTCCCGGTCCTGGGCGTCAACCTCGGCCGGCTGGGCTTCCTCGCCGACATTCACCCCGAGGACTTCCAGGCCTGCTTCCTGGAGGTGGCGCGCGGCCACTATCGCGTCACCCACCATTTGATGTTCGAGTGCCTCGTCCACCATCAGCACGGCCAACAGACGTTCCTGGGGCTGAACGAAGTCGCCGTCCACACCATGCCGCCGTTTCCCATCCTCGACCTGGAGCTGGAGGTCGACGGCGTCCCCGTGGCCCGCTTCAGCGGCGACGGCCTGATCATCAGCTCGCCGATCGGCTCCACCGCCCACAACCTGTCGGCCGGCGGGCCCATCCTCGCCCAGGAGCTGCCGGCCTTTGTGATCACGCCGATCTGCGCCCACACGTTGACCTACCGGCCCATCGTCGAATCCGCGGACAAGGTCTACACCGTGCGCCTGGGCGACGCCAAGGAGGCCATGGTCGTCGTCGACGGGCAGGAGTCGGTGCCGCTCGGCGTCGGCCGGCAGGTCGTCATTCGCAAGGCGCCTGTGTCGTTCGGCTTGGTCAAGGTGCCGGGCCGCAGCTATTATCAAACCTTGCGGGACAAGCTCCGCTGGGGCCTGCCGCCGAGCTTCCGCGGCGAACCGTGACCGCCCCGGCCGCGTAGATATGTAGTCGTGCGGACCAACGCCCATGACCGTCGCCAAGCGGGTGTTGTATCAGGGCCGTGTCCAGGGGGTGGGCTTTCGCTACACCGCCCATGGCGTGGCCCAGCGCTTTGCGGTCGGCGGTTACGTGAAGAACTTGCCGGACGGCCGCGTGGAGCTGGTCGCCGAGGGAGATGCGGCCGAAGTGGACCGCTTTCTGGAGGCGCTGGCCCGGCGCATGACGGGTTACATCGAAACCCAGGAAGTGCGGGACATGGCGGCCGCGGGCTTTGCATCGTTCGACATCCGGGTGTGACGCTGCTCGACAAGGGACACGGGAAAAGGATGCAGACCATTTCATGAGCGAAACCTTCCTCGGCATGTTCAGCTTTTGCACGGTCCTCGTTGCCGTGCAGGGATTGGCCGTGCTGCCGTGGCTGTACGCCCTGGGCACGCGGAGCCGCCAGCGGTTTCGCGAGCCGATGTTCTGGCTTCAGGGCGCCGGCATCGCGGTGGGCCTCGGCCTGGTCGCCGCGTATTTCCTGCACGACAGCGGCGATCCGACCACCCTCCGTCGCTGGGGCCGGTTCTACGCCTCCGTTCTCCATCTGCAGCTCGGCGCCGACTTGTTCGTCGGCGCCCTGGCGCTGCTCTTGACCATCTGGCCCAAGGGGGCCGCAGTCGCCTTCGCCGCCTTCCGCGAAGGCTTGCGGCAACCGATGTTCTGGCTGTTGCTGCTGGCGGCGAGCTTCATGATGGCGGTGGCGCCGGTGGTGCCGTACTTCACGTTCGGCGAGGACGCCAAGATGGTCAAGGAGCTGTGCTACGCCTTCGCGATGCTGTTTCCGGCCCTGTTCGGCGTCATGGTGGCGAGCATGTCGGTGCACGATGAGATCGAGGGCCGCACCGCCGTGACGCTGATGAGCAAGCCGATCTCGCGGCGGCAGTTCTTGCTGGGCAAGTTCGTCGGCATCGCCGGGGCGACCGCCGCCATGACGGCGCTGCTCGGCTGGCTGCTCATCTGGATCGTGCTCTTCAAGAACACCTGGGACCCGGGGTTCGGCGTCGAGCCGCCGCCCGATCCGGCGTGGGTCCTGGAGGGGGCCGACCGCGTCTTTCCCCAGAGCCTGAACGCCGATCTGCTCAAAGGCATCGGCTTCTGGGTCAACGACGCCGGTGAGACCATGCCGGGGCTGATCATCGGTTTCTGCCAGGTGATGGTGCTGGTGGCGGCGGCGGTCGCGCTGGCCACGCGCGTGCCGATGGTGGTCAATGTCACCGCGTGCCTGGTGCTCTACTTCCTGGGGCATTTGACGTCGATCATGAAGGAAGTGTCCGCGGGCGGCAACGTGCTGGTTTCGTTCATGGCCCAGCTGTTCGACGTGGTGTTGCCGGGACTCGACCTGTTCGACGTGGGGACCGCAGTCATCCGCGACGTGCCGCTGCCGCTGGATAGCTACGCCGCCTACACGGCGCACGTGGCCCTGTATGGTCTCACGTACACCGCGGTCGCCCTGCTGTTCGGGTTGATCTTGTTTGAAGATCGCGACCTGGCGTGACCGTGGGATAGAACTCCGCTTCTGTCCGTGGGATGGCGAATTGCGTCCGGTCAGAATCGGAGTTCTAACCTACGTGGACAGTCAATTCCGCTGCTTCTTGTCCAAGTCCGCCACGAATTGGGCGAGCAGCTTCGTTTCGGCGTCGGTCCAGAGCCCGACCTTGCTGCGCGGCATGCGCCGCTCCGGGTCTTTGTCCGTAATGCGGCCCAACAAGCTGCCGGCGTCGTCGGGGATGAAGAAGCCCTCGCGCAGCAGCATCGGGAAATCTCTCTCCACCTGGCCGGTCAAATGCAGCGCCGACACGATCTTGCCGGAATGACAGCCGACGCAGCCGTTCTTGCCGTTGCGCTGCAGCAGCGGCCAGATGTCCTTGGCGAAGCGCTCTTGAAAAGCCTGGCGGTCGGCCGCCGACAGCTTGTCGAAGGAACCTTGTTGAGCGCGCACGGCCGCGGCGGCGGCGGCGGCGAGCGCGACCATGATCGCGGTGATGATCGCCCATCGCTTCATGATTCTCTCCCCCGGTGGACCAGCGGACGCTAAGCCGCAAGCGGCGTTGGTATTCTGCGCGACGGCGCCGCGCCGGGCAACAAAAAAAGCGCCGCCGAGCAGCCTCGGCAGCGCCTGTCGTTCATGGTCCGCGATGAACCGGATTACTTCTGGATCTTGGGCAGATCCGCCATGACGGCCTCGATGGCCTTCGCGTTGAACTCGCCCTTCTTGAAAGCGTGGTTGGCCTCAACCTTGCGTGCGTTGTAGAACACGACGGTCACTTCGGCGTCCTTGGCGACGTTGTACGCCTTGGGGCCCGCCACATTGTCGATGGCCAAGACGGTCTTCTTGATGCCGGCCTTTTCGGCCAACGTCTTCAACTTGCCCTCAAGCTCTTCGTCGTCGCTGAGGAAAACGACAAAGCTGTTGACCTGCGTCTTGTCGAGCTTCTTGACCAAACTGGTCAAGGCGTCGCTGGTCGTACGAGAAAAGACCATTGCGACTGCGCTGCCGCCGTACTGTCAGACCAAGCAATGCTTCTTGCCGGCCTGGGCCCCGGTCACGTTCGTCGGATGGAACGGGCCGGGAATGTTCTTGCCGGGCTGCGGGCCCGACTTGAGAGCATCGCCCGCCAGCGCGGCGCTCATCGCGAACGCCGCCAGCGCACATGCTCCCACAGGAACACGCTTGTACATGTACCTACCTCCTAGGTCAAAAGAAAAAACACCTCGTCATCTCCGCGCAGACAATTTGCGGACCGTCTGCACGGTATGATCTACCACCCTTAGACGCGGCCGGGAAGGGGGGGTATTCAAAAAAGGACGGGCTAATTATGCCACACGTTCAGCAGAAACACCCCCAGCAGCAAGCCGAGGTGCGAACCCGCCAGGATGATCCCCGACGCGGCCACGCGAAAGCTGGGGCCGCGCGACAGCAGCACCGGGCAGCCCTGGCCGATCGCGAACAACGCCGGGACCAGGCTCAGCAAGCTGAAGATGATCGGCCAGGCGACCGACGCGGTCTGGCCGCGCGTGACGAGAATCGTCAACGCCAGCAGCGCCACCAGGACGCCGAGGATGGCGAGCGTCAGACTCCACACCGCCCGGCCGCCCTGCTTGCGCAGCTCGCGCGGGTTGGGCTCGGCGCGGCTCAGCGACAGTTCCACGCAGCTGGGACAGAGCTGCTCGCCGTGCCACTTGGTCCGGCACGCGGCGCACACGTTCTTGCCGCAGCGCTGGCACGCCAGCACCGCCAGCACGCCCGGATGGGTCGCGCACGCGCCCAGGTCGGCGCCCGGCGTCTGCTTGTCGGGCCGCTCGAACAGCGGCATCCGGCACTTGGGGCAGCGGGCGCCGATCTTCTCCGGCTGCGCCCGAAAGTAACCCCGGCAATGACGGCATTCGACCATGAGATCGTCCATCCCGTAGCGGAATTCGCAAGAAACGCGCCAAGTCCCAGGATGAGCGCAGCGATTCCTGGGGGTGTTCCGCCGTGGAGAATCACGCCCCCACCCGCGGCGCATACAGCGTCAGCACCATCGTCAGCACCGCGGTGAACGACGCGGTCACGATTCCCGTGATCGCCAGCGGCTGACCGCCGACGCGCGGATCGGCCTGGGCCCGGCGCAGCGCGAACAATCCCGCCAGGAACGCCATCACCTGCGGCGCCAGCGCGAACAACGTCAACAATACGAAGCCGCGCGACGCCCCCACCGACAGCAAGCAGAACATCAACGGCCCCGCGGCCAGCGCCATCAGCACGCTCGCCAGCGCCAGCCCCGAGGTCCGCGGCGGCTGCTGCAGCAGCCTGGCTTCGTAGTTCTTGCAAGGCCCGCACAGCGCCTGGCCGCGGAACGTCACCACGCAATCGTCGCAAAACGACATGCCGCACTCGACGCACACCTTTTGCTTGGGCCGCGTCTCATGGTTCAAGCACACGTTCGGATCGTGCTCGTAGCGCGCCCGCCGCCGGCTGGCCCGCACCGGCGGCAACGGCTCGACCGGCATGGGCTTCTCCGGCGCCCCGCCGAACGACAGCGGCTCGCCGCGTCCGGCCGACTCGCGTCCGGCCGGCGGCACGACCACGGCCGGCGCGGCCGACGGCTCCGCCGCCGTGCTCTCCCACGGCACGGTCAGCCCCTGGCCGCAGTCGCAGAAGATCATGGCCCCGCCGGCGTTGTCCGGCCGGCCATGCACTTTCCGGCACTTCGGGCAGGCGAACCAGATCATCAGAACCCCTCCTGCTTGAAGCTTCCCAGCGCCGCGTCGAATTGCTCCTTGAGGCGTTCGAAGTCGTGGGTGCGGGCGCCGCCGATGAGCACGTTCAGGTGCCGATGGCGCTGCTCCAGGCGAAACACGAACGTTCGCGGAATCCCGCCCAGCACCGTGTCGAACTCGAACCGCGCGTCGTCAATGCCCCGTTCCTTGGACGAATCCGATTGCATGTCCGGCATGCGGCCGATCATCTTGGCCAGGTTCGACGACCGGAACACCGACAGGGCCCGCGCTCGCAGGCTGTCGGCGTCCTCGTCGTCCTGGCCGAGGGTGTCCGAAAGCCAAAGGATGTACGCGTCCTCGCGCGGATTGACGAGCATCAGCATGTCGTTTTCGGTCTGGCCGTGGACGACGCCCCACGCCGCCGCCGGCCGATCGATGCCGTACGGGTCATCGAAACCGCGCGACTTGGTGACGGTGAGCGACTCCGGATATTGCAGTTTCCCCCTCCACACGTACTGCCGCAGCACGCTGTCGATCCCGAACAGGCCGGCCGACGCGTAGGCGGCGATGGCGATGACGGTGAACCCGGCCCCAAGGATCATGCCGGCCTGGGCCAGGCGCGCGCCGCCGACCGTGCTGCCGCGCCGCGTGACCCGGCGATACGCGACAGCCCCGCAGGCGATGGCCGCCAGGGTGCCGACCACGGTGAAGGCGCCGATCAAGGCCAGGAGCAGGCTGAGCACCGCGAGCCCGCTGGTGCTGGTGGCCGGCTGTGCGGGGGGCGGCGCCGGCTCGGCCACGAGGGGCTTGTTGCAATCCGGACAGGGAATGGTCTGTCCCGCGAACTTGTCGTCGATGTCCAGACGCGCGCCGCAGGTGCACTTGAGGGATATGGGCATTGGGGTCGATGCCAATAAACGCGACGCGCGGGCGAGGTCCTCGTCGCCGGCGCGCCGGGTTGACGCTCTTATCCACACTTCATCATATCACGCCGGCGCCGCCAGGGACGCGCGCGCCGAAGATTTGGGGGCCGGTTCGTTGCCGGCCGGGGGCGTCGGCCGCGCCGCGGTCGCCCACGCGCTCAACGGCAGGCAGCCGATGCCGATGATGACGAGCTGCGAGAGCACGAACACCAAGAGCCAGAACATCGCTCCCTTCATGAAGCCGTACGAGTGCAGGCCCACGCCGAGCAGGTTGGTGCCGAACCACGACCAGGCGGTGACGCAGTTGCCGAAGATGGCGAGGTTGGCCAGCCCACGGGCCTTGACGATGCCCCCCCAGCGGGCGTGCAGCACCAGCGCCGTCCAGATCACGATCATGAGCGCGCCGTTTTCCTTCGGGTCCCAGCCCCAGAATCGGCCCCACGATTCGTCCGCCCAGATGCCGCCCAGCACGGTGCCCACGAAGCTCAACAGCACCGCGAAGCAGGTGACGCCGTAGATCATCTTCGCCAGGTCGCGGAACGCGTCCATGCGCTGCGGCGGGTTGTTGACGCCGAGGTAATTCTGAATCGACGTCAGCACGCCGGCGCCGATGTACATGATCCCCAGGAACCCGGCCACGAAGACCGCCGTGTAGCCAAAGTTGATGGCGATCACGTGCGTCGCCAGCCAGAAGTTGGTGTCGAGCACCGCTTCCAGGACGCCCATGGTGTCGCCCGAAACCAGGTTGTGGGCGATGATCAAGGTGAGCAGGCCGCAGACGGCGCCCACGACGATGCCCATGCCGTTCTTGAGAAGCCATTCCAGGAACATCCCGATCAGCACGCAGCCCCAGCCGATGAAGATGCCGGTGGAATACAGGTTGATCACCGGCGGCCGGCCCGTGATGTAAATGCGCATGATCAGGGCCCAGGTGTGCACCAGGACGGTCAGGATGGTCAGGGCCACGGCCACGCTGCGAAGCTGCGGGCCCCAGACCAGCCACGACGCGCACCCGATCAGGAAGATCAGGCCGTACAGGATGGTGCACTGGTAGAACGGCTCGAAATGATTGAAGAACGCTTCGAGCCGGGCCGAATGGTAGTCGCTGGGCCGGTTCTTCTGCAGGTACTTTTGATATTCCTCGACCGCTTCGTTGAACTCGGCCGGCTTGTTGTTGGCGTAGGCGGTCACCATCGCGCGATAGAAGTCGAGGACGCGATTCTCCCCGCCCAGTTGCGCGGCGGAGGTCAGCGACAGCCACGGCACATCCGGATGCCGCACGCCTTCGGGCGGCACCAGGCCGACTTCCAGACGCGTCAACTTCATGAAGACGACGAACTGCTCCCACAGCTCGGCCACCTTGTTCTCGAACACGTCGTCCTTCTTCGGCCCTTTCTGCTCCACGAGCCGATCGACAAGCTTGTTGAACTCGTCCTTCTCGGCGAATTCGTTGAACGAGTAGCGCCAGCTCCCCGGCCGCATCGGCAGCTTCAACGCGTCCACCAGCTGCTCGTTGTCGATGCGGAAGATGCGGTAATTGAGCAGCTCCTTGTCCTCGCGGGCCGAGATGAACATCGCCTGCACGGCCCATTGCGTCGGGGAAATGCGCACCGGGTCCTTGAGGATGTCCTTGTCGGGCAGGTCCGGGTCCTGTTCCCACTTTCCATGGGTCAGGCCCTGGCGATGGCTGAGCTGCAAGAGCTTGACCCTGGCGAACGTATCCAACGGCTGCACGCGGCCCTCGTCCTGGACCGGCAGCCTCGCGGCCTCCGACCAGCGGAATTCGCCGTCGGCCTCGCCGGGCTGGATTGTTTTGACCGCCAGGTACAGGATGGCGACGGCCACCGCGGCCCAGGGCGCCCAGTTCACGGACTTGTTCATGTCATGATCCTCCGCTGGAGGAACGTCCATAGGTTCATGCCGAAGTGGAGCAGCATCCCCATCGCGACCATGACGCACGAGATGTACGGCATGGGCCAGGCCCAGTTGTACACCACTTGCAGGCCGGTCACGAGCGGCCGGGCGTCGACGGCCATGCTCGACTGAAAGTACGTCTCGCCGTTGAAATAGAGCGGATGGTTCATGAAGATGCGGGCCGAGCGCACTTCCTTGCCACCCTCGTCCATGATCCGCACGTAGCTGGAGTAATCCTTGGCCTTCTTGGTGCGCGGATGGACCTTGAACGTCGCCTTGTCCAGGTGGACGCTGAAATCGCGGTAGGAACGCGTCGGCCGCAGCGCGATCTCATACGTCTGGCCGTCGACGCTGAGCTTCTGCGGCTTCCAGTCGAAGCGGACCAGGTAGGTGTCGATGGCCTTGCCGGTCTGCTTGTCCTTGAGGGTGATGTACGCCGCGGGATGATCGAACTTCTGGTTCGGGTCGGCGCCGGAGAAGACCGGGATTTCCGTGACGGCGGCGTCCAAGCCAAAGCCGGCGGTCGCCAGGCTCTTCTGGGCGGGATCGGGGTCCTCGCTCACCGAATTGAGCATGTACTTGACCAGCTCAATATCGAAGGGCAGGTTGGGATGGCTGACCAGGCCGCGGCGCAGCACCTCATTCGGGATGGCGACCGTGTCGTCCCATTTCGGGTCGGCGATGTTGACGACCGCCAGCTCCGCCTTGTGGTAGTTCTCGACGTAATTGCTGGATTGGCCTTCGACGATCGACATGATCCCTTCCGTCGCCGTCAGCCCCGTGAAGAATTCGCCGAGCATCATCACGATCAACCCGGCGTGCAGCACGAAGATGCCGGAGCGCTGCCAGGTCATCTTGAACCGCAGGGCATGGGCGGCCAGCAGGTTGGTCAAGAGCAAGCCCCCCAGGAGCCAGCCGCCGGGAAACGGGATCAAGAACGGGCTTTCATCGATCGAATGGAACAGGATCACGTCGAGCGGGATCCACACCCACAAGCTGCGGAAGTACTTGCTGACGACGTACCAGATTCCTTCATCGACCTGCGCCCACGTGCCGTAGAAGACCAGGACGAGCGACAGGGCGAACAAGGCCACGGTCAACCGCAGCGACGCGATCGGCTCCAGCACCTGCCTCAAGACCGAACCCGGCGCCAGCGACACCAGCGGCGCCGGCGCGCCATTGGCGTGGACGGCAGGGTAGGGCGCCTTTGTCTGGATCGCGGTCGGCGCGACCGGCCGCGCCGCCGTGCCGTCGGATTGGATGGCGGTGTTGTCCATGAGTCTACTTCCCTTCAATCCGAAACGACTTCGCCAGCGCCTCGAAGCTCGCCTGCTGGCTCGCCACGCGGTCGCTCGGGCCCATCATCTTCAGGAAGAATGTCGTCTCCGGCCGGGCGATGTCCGGGTGGGCGATGACGATCGCCAGGATGCGCGGCTTGCCGGTCTCGCGCGGGTTCTCCATGTCCACGTACAGCGCTTTCTTGGTCCCCAGATCGAGGATGCTGGACAGGCTGATCAATTCCTTGTCGCCCGCCGCCGGCAGCTTCAACTGCTCCGTCCGCCAGCGGTTGACGTTCCTGGCAATGCCGCCGCCGTCGCCGCCCAGGGCGGTGATCGTCACCTGGACGTTCGGGGCCGCCTGGTATTGTTTCGCCGTGATCGCCGAGGCCGGGACCTGTTCCTGCCAGCCGGCCGGCGTCTGCACGGTGAAGTCCGGGGCCTTGCCGGGCGCGGCCCCTGGGATCTTCGGCTGGCCCAGGTCGAGCTTCTTGCCGAATCGCGGCGGCGCCGCCGCGACTTGCTCGCCGACCATGTTCACCAGCGTGATCTTGACGCCGGCCACGTCCAGGGTTTTCGTCTCGTCGGGAAGCTGCTTCAGCTCGATGTGTTTCAGCCCGATCTGCTCGCGCCAGCGATTGACGTTGGCCAGCACCGTGCCGCCGAACTTGGACACGGTGAGTTCCAGTTCCTCGCCTTCGCTCTTCATCTTGAGCGTCGCATATCGGAACTGGTTCCCCGGCGCCTGCTCCCAATCCTTGGGCAAGTCCCACGCGATCGGCGGCTCCTTGCCGGTCAGGCGAACCGTCTTCATGAACGCTTCGAACGGCTCGGCCAGCGGCGTCACCGCCGCCTCCGGTCCAACCAGCTTGAAGAACCACAGTTCGCCCCGGTCCGGCACGATCGCGGCGAGAAAGCGCACCTTGCCGCGGACGCCCGCCTTCGCCCCGCCCTCATGCTGTGTGGGGAAGGTCTCGAGGCGCGGCACGCGATAATGGACGATCTTCTCCTCCTCCTGACAGCCTGCCAGAGGGAGGACAGAAACCGCGAGCAACGCGAGCGGAATTCGGCGCATACTCACCCTGCGAGCTTTCGAAGGCCTGCAGCCTCCGAACGTGGAGACGATTCTCGAGAATCGGGCAATAGCCACACTATTCATGGTTACCGCGACGGTCGAGTGAGTCAAGCCGATTGAGCAGGGGGGTAAGGAAGCGGATTGCGGCGTCGGCAATCAAAAAGGTAGGTTTGAGTGTATTGTCCCCGATTCCCGGAAGATTGCAAGTGGAACATTTCGAATTGCGGATGCCAGATTGCGGATGGTCAACGCGATCATCCCATCAAGTGTGCTGCTTCCATTTCCAGCGCGCGGTAACGACCATTTTTCTCGATTTGCCGGCGATTTCCGTTTTTGAGTCAATCGACATGTATTTCCTGAGAGGGTCGAGCTTGTAGTCGACAAACTGCTCGAGCCACGCGTGAAGTTCTACGAATTCTCTCTCGTCCAACCACGTTGGTGTCTGAATCGCCTCGAGCACTTTGCGGAGTTCGGCAAGGGCTTCGTTAAACTGTTTTCCGATCGCGTCGCGCGCTTTCGCGATCGTTTTCGCGATTGCTTTGGCCATTTCGTTGTCGGCTTGCTTGACAAGCCGTTCGACCACTTGCCCAAACTTCTCCAAGCATCTGGCAGCGGCTTTCTGGCAGGTTTTCATGTCGCGGTCCATATTCGTGATCCCCGTCGCACATGTTCTCGATCCCCCATGATTCACGATGATAGCAGCGCGGTCCGGGGGATGCCACAAGAACATGGCCCTTGCGGAATTGCCCATGCTCGAGCGCCGCAGTAGCGTGGGCGGCGCACGACCATGGTTGAACCTCCCAGAGTCCCAGAGTCCCAGAGTCCCAGAGTCCCAGAGTCCAGGGATCAGTCGCCTTTCCCTTTCCCTACGCATCCTTTACAATGGGTACTCGATGAAACGCATCATCCGCCACGGCGTCATGCGCTTGCTCGGCGAGTTCGAGTCGAACCCGCCGGAGCTGGTCTACGCGCGCGGGCAGGAAGTGGTCGTACGCACCGAGCGCGGCCTGGAGATCGGCGAGGTGCTGTGCGAATCGACGCCGCAAGCCGTCAACTACCTGGCCGAGCCCACTCACGGCCAGATCGTGCGGGCCTTGACCCAGGACGACCTGGCCGAGGTGGACCGGGTCCGCGAGAAGGAAGAAGTCGAGTTCCACCGCTGCAAGGAGTTCATCAACGAGCGCCGCCTGCAGATGGACCTGATCGACGTCGAGCACCTGTTCGGCGGCGAGCGCGTCATCTTCTATTTCCTGGCCGAGAAGCGCGTCGATTTCCGCGAGCTCGTCAAGGATCTGGCCCGCGAGTACCGCACGCGCATCGAGATGCGGCAGATCGGCGTCCGCGACGAGGCCAAGCTCTTGGCCGACTACGGCGACTGCGGCAAGCCGGTGTGCTGCAACACACACATGGCCGTCATGCCGCCGGTGTCGATGCGCATGGCCAAGCTGCAGAAGTCGACGCTCGACCCGTCGAAGATCTCGGGCCGGTGCGGCCGGCTGAAGTGCTGCCTGCGGTTCGAGCACGACGTGTACGAGGAATTCCAGCGCGAGCTGCCGCAGCCGGGGACGCACATCGTCACGGCGAAGGGCCGCGGCCGGGTGCTGGCCCAGGAAATCCTGGCCCGCAAGGTGCTGGTGGAATTCGAGGACGGCCGCCGCTTGCCGATCGGCGTGGACGAGATCCTGTCGGAGATCAAGAAGAACGAACCCGCCCAGAAAGGCCCGCGCGACCAGCGGAACCAGGAAGACGAGTGACATGAGCTTCTACGACACCAAGCTCGCGGACGTGGTGGGGCGCGATCCGCGCTACGCTTACGAGGCCTATGAATTCATCGACCGCGCCCTGCAGCACACGCAAAAGATGCTCGGCCGCGGACGCACGCTCGAGTCGGTCGCCGGCGATCCGCGGCTGCACGTGTCGGGGCGCGAGCTGCTGCAAGGGGTCCGCGAGCTGGCGCTGGCCGAGTTCGGGTTGATGGCCCGCACCGTCTTCGCCATGTGGGGCATCCACGCGACCGGCGACTTCGGCAACATCGTCTTCAACCTGATCGACGCCGGCCTGATGAGCAAGAACGACGACGACAGCGTGGACGATTTCCGCGACGTGTACGACTTCGAGCAGGCGCTCGATTACCGCATCCAACTCGACGAGGCCCGGTAAACATGACGTTTCCCAAGGCGCGCATCGCGGTGGCGGCGTTGCTGCTGGTCGGCTGGCTCGGCTATCTCGCCTACCTCGTCGCCATGACGCGCGACGCGGTTATCCTGTCCCGGCCGCAAATCCTGGTGTCGAACCTGTGCATCCTCGCGACGATCAGCGATCGCGACGGCGGCCCGGACCCGCGCGTGCAAGTGGCCAAGGTGCTGTGGCCGGCCACTGACGACCAACAGCTCGAAGGCCGGGAATTGGTGCTCGAAGACCTCGCGGACGTCGGCGCAGCGCAGGGCTGGTCCGGCGCCAACGAGTACCTGCTCCCGCTCACGGTGCGACAACAAGCCAACGACACGACCTATGAAGTGACAATGTTGCCGCCGATACAATTTCATCCGTTCGTGCCGAAAGAGCGGCGCATCTACCGCGCCACGGCTGACGCGTTGCGGCAATTCTGGGAGTTGAAGCCCAACAACTGATGTGGGCCAGCGACCCGTTTAGCGCACGCCCGACGCGACTGTGCCAAACGGGGTGAACCCATACCCACATGCTCCACTGCACTAACCCGAAGCGTAAGCGAGGGGTTTCGCCTGCTCCCTCGCTTACGCTTCGGGTTGGTGCAGTGGAATCACGCACGGCTATCTGAGTTTAGGTCGCGCGGCAACGTGCGGCGGGTCATCGCCCGGACATGTTCGGCCATCGCCGGGCCGAACCGGCGCTCGACCATCTCCAGATAGCGCAGGTTCGTGAAATACCGCTGAAACGCCTCGTCGCGAAACCGCAGCACCTCGCGCGCCGGCAGATGCTTCGTCGGCAGCGGCAGGCAATCGCGCGAGTGCTGCGAGTAGCCGCTCCAGGCCTTCGGCAACGCTGCGCCCTCGCGCACCGCCTGGGCATATAGCGGCGAGCCGGGATAGGCCATCGCGGAATAGAAGTTCGCGAACTCGCAATTCAATTCGACGGCGAGGTCGAGCGTCGCCTGCATCGATTCCAGATCGTCCTCCGGCAACCCGAAGATGTAGTTGCCGATCACGTTGATCCCGGCCGCCCGGATCTTCTGCACCACCTCGAACACCTGGTCCTGATGGAAGCGCTTGTCCACGTCGGCCCGGACGCGCTCCGAGCCCGCCTCGATGCCCAGCGCCAGCCACGTGAAACCGGCGGCCCGCAGCTGGTCGAGCATGCCGTCCTTGACCGTGTCGATGCGGGCGTACGCCCAGATGTTGAGGTCGTACTTCCGTTCGATCAACCGTTCGCAGATGCCGAGCACGTGCTTCCGGTTGAGCACGAACATCTCGTCAGCGATCTTGATGTTGCGGATGCCGTAGCGGTTCACGAGCAGATCGATCTGCCGCACGACGTGGTCCGGCGACCAGTAGCGGTAGCTGTTGGATGATTCGCGCAAACCCGCCGCCCGCTCGCCGGTCCGGAAGGGCGCCTGGATGCAGCAGAACGAGCAGTGATACGGACAGCCAAGCGTCGTGTAGATGGCGGCGTAGGGCTGGCGCGGCCGGCCGTCGAGGCAGTGCCAGTTGTGGGCGCGGTAACGCGCCATGGGGAGCAAGTCCCACGCCTGATCGGGAATGTCTTCGTCCAGGTTGGCGACGAGTGGACGGTCGGGCGTCGAGCGAATGCCGGCATCGTCGCGATGCCACAATCCGGAAACATGCTCGTAGTGCGGCGAGGAGGCTTTCAGCGCGGCGACCAGTTCGACGAGCGTGTGCAGGCCCTCGCCGCCGGCGACGAAGTCGGCGTCTTCCTCGCGCAAGCTGCGTTCGGGCAGCGCCGCCACGTGGCCGCCGATCAGGATCACTTTTCGACTAGGGTCGTCGCGCTTGATGGCCGAGCACACCTGTCCTGCCGCCGTCATGTTCTGCGTCGACGCCGACGGCTGATGGCCGTAGACGACGACCGCCGTCAGCACCGGATCGACGTCGCGCACCCGCTCCGCGACCTGTTGCGGCCCCAACTGGTCCACCTCGGCGTCGAGGATGTCGACGCTCAGCCCGCGCCGGCGGCAGAAACTCGCCAACAGGCCGGCCCAGACCGGGTTCTCGATCGCCGCCAGGTCGGCGCCCAGCGACTGGTACGCCTGCGTCCGGCTGGCGGGATTGATGAACAGGATGTCGAGTTTCATGGAATGAACCCAACGGTCAGCGGTCATTTAGCCGCCGAGCTTGCTCGGCGCGGACGCGTCGCGCGTCCGAGAACGAGCGCGCTTCCGCGCGGCCGCGGCGAGCAAGCTCGCCGGCTAAATGATCTCCGAAGGATGGACAAGTTCGTTCAACACCGCGCACAATCGCAGAATCTTGGCGCGCTCCAGCGCCGGGTAGTTGCCGATGTACATGCCGAAGAAGTGTACGTGATCGGCCCGTGGGAAGTCGCGCCAGGCGTCGTCGCCGAGCAGCCGGCGCAGGTACGGCTGCCGGACCTGGTTGCCGCCGCCCGACGTGCCGCGGCGGAACTCGACGCCGAGTTGCCGCAGCGCCGCCATGACGCGCTGCATCAGCGCTTCATCGGGCCGGCGCAGGATCAGCGTGAACGCGTAGTTGCTCGAGCCTTCGAGTGCGAAATCGGTCCGGTACGCGTCCGGGTCGAGATTGTTCAGAAACAGCCGCAGGTTCTCGTTGCGGCGCTCGATCGTTTCGTCCAGCCGCTTGAGCTGCGACAGGCCGAGGATGGCGTTGATCTCGCTGCTGCGCACGTTGTAGGCCGGCAGGGCGAAGATGAAGTCGGGATTGAGATCGGGGTACTCGTCCCAGAATTCGCGCTTGCGGCTCTCCGAATCGAGCTCGCGGACCATGCCGTGCGAGCGCAAGAGCCGCACCGTTTCGTACAGGTCGGCGTCGTTGGTGCACACCATGCCGCCTTCAATGGTGCTCAGGTGATGGGCGTAGTAGAACGAAAAGTTCGACGCCAGGCCGAACGAGCCGAGCCGCCGGCCGGCGAACGTGGCCCCGTGGGCTTCGCAGACATCCTCGATCAGCGGAATCTTGCGGTCGCGCAGCTCGTCGAGCAGCTGTTGGGTGAGCGCGTTGTAGCCCAGGACGTGCGTCAGGAAGACGGCGCGCGTCCGCGGCGTGATCTTGCGGAGCACCTCGTCGTTGTCCATGCCGAGCGTGCGCGGATCGATGTCCACGAACACCGGCGTCAGGCCGCAGTGCAGCACCGCGGCGACGTCCGACACCCACGTGATCGTCGGCACGATGACTTCGCCCGGACCGTGCAGCTCGCGCAGCGCCGCCATCGTTAGTAGATTCGCCGACGAGCCGGAGTTGACGAACACGCTGTGACGGACGCCGACCCAATCCGACCAGGCTTGCTCGAAGGCGCGGACGTTGTGCGATTGCGTGAGGACGGGATCGTCCTGGCGCAGATACGCGATCACGGCGTCGAGGTCGGCGCGCGTGATGTTGTTCTGCATCAGCGGCCAGCGTAGGACAGGACTCCGGTCCTGTCCCTGTTCCGGCCGGACAGGAGCGGAGTCCTGTCCTACGAGTTCCTGCGCGGTCATCAAAAGGGCCCTTTGAATTCGGTGTTCGCGAACTCCGGATTCTCTTCGGGAAGCCAGCCGGTCTTGGCGCCCTCGACGAGATCGCGCGCGGCGGCTGCGATGGTGCGGGCGTTGGGATAGTAGAGCGCCTCCAGGGCCGGCGTCGTCGGGCACGTCGTCGGCGCGAAGCCCATCCTTTGTACGCGCAGGTCGCGCACGCCCATCAAGCGCTCGGCAACCTGGGCCACGATCTCGGCGCCGGCCCCGCACATCGTCCAGCCGTTATCCACGACGATCAGCCGCCCGGTCTTCTCCACCGATTCGGCAATCGTGCCGGCATCGAGCGGGCTGAGCCAGATCGGATCGATCACCTCCGCCGCGATGCCAATGTCGTGCAGGTACCGCTGCGCCGCGAGGCATTCGACCTGCATCGCCGAGATGCCGACCAGCGTGACGTCGCCGCCGGCGACCGCGATGCGCGCCTTGCCGGGCCGCACGGTGTAGCTCGCCGCGGGAACCGGACCGTGCTGGTAGTGCAACAGCCGATGCTCGACATACAGCACCGGGTTGTCGTCGCGGATCGCCTCGATCAGACATCCCTTGGCGTCGAAGGGCGTCGACGGCGCAACCACCTTCAGCCCCGGCACGTGCATGAACATGCTGTACAGGCCCTGCGAATGTTGAGCGCCCTGGCCCCAGCTCTTGCCGATCATGGAACGCACGACGAGCGGCAAGCACACGGCGCCGCCGTACATGTACCGGCTCTTGGCGGCGACGTTGACCAGCTGGTTCATCGCCAGCATCAGGAAGTCCATGCGGATGTGCACGTGGATCGGCCGCAAGCCGGCGAGCGCCATGCCGACGGCCACCCCGGTCATGGCGTCTTCCGACAGCGGCGTGCCGAACACGCGCTCGGGACCGTATCGGTCGAGCAGCCCGCGCGTCGTTCCCTGGATCGCCTTCGGATCGTCCACATCGAGGCCGAAGACGAGGACGGCCGGGTCGCGGGCCATCTCCTGGTCGGCGGCTTCGCGGATGGCATCGACATAGGACAGCGCGCGCGCTGGCGCCGCGCGACGCGATCCGGCGATCTTGAGTCCGCGCCTCATCGAGCGATCCTCGACTGCCGCTTGCGGCTTGGCGTTCGCGACGCCCAAGCGAAGACTCGAACGCTAAGCCGCAAGCGGCGTTCACTCCTTGAACACGTCCGCGTACAGGTCTTCGGCTTCGGGAAACGCACTCTCTTCGGCGAAGGTAAACGCGTCGGCGATCTCCGCTTCCACGTCATCCTCGATCCGTTCGCGCTCGACCGGATCGAGCATGTCGGCCAGGCGCCGCACCTGATCGTTGTCGCGCCAGGGCCGGGCCTCGGCGGCGCTGCGGTAGCCGAGGGAAAAATCCTCGCCGGGGCCGACGTGCTCGGTCCAGCGGTACGTCATCGCTTCGAGAAGCCACGGCCCGAAACCCGAGCGAATCTTGGCGACGACCTCGCGGCTGCGCTCGAACAGGGCGAGCACATCGTTGTCGTCGATGCGTGCCGTGGGCAGGCCGAAGGCGCGGGCGCGGGCGCAGATGTCCGGATTGCCTTGCCGCTGCCGCTGGTGCGTGTGAATGGCGTACTGGTTGTTCTCGCAGACGAACAGGATCGGCAGCCTCTTGAGGACCGCGAAGTTCAGGCTCTCGCTGAACACGCCTTCTTCCGTGGCGCCGTCGCCGAAGAAGCAGGCGACGATGGCGTTGCGGCGCCGTTGCTTGACGGCGTAGGCGTAGCCGACCGCGTTCGGGATCGTGGTGCCGACCACCGCGGAGGCGCCCATCATGCCGGCCGCCGGCGCGATCAGGTGCATCGACCCGCCCTTGCCGCGCGTACAGCCGGTGACCTTGCCGTACAGCTCG
>JAKEET010000146.1 GCA_022616435.1 Gemmataceae bacterium | reverse complement strand
GAGAACGCGGCGATGGCGGCGGCGTCGGGCAGCTTGCCGGTCAGGTCGAGGGCGGCCCGGCGCAGGAACGTTGCGTCGTCGCACAACTCCGGCAGCGGGGCCGAGGGGCGCTCCTTGATGAGCAACTGATCGACGCGGCGGGCGATATCGGCAGGCGATTGCGATTGCGCGAGGGCACACGTCTGCGACATGGCCCAAGCTCCGAACACAACGGCGACGCGCAGCGACATCATGCTCATCATGCTCCCCCGGAGGCAGGCCGCCCAGGAAGGCGGGATCAAGGCGAGTATGGCAGCAAGTCCAAATCCTACATACGAATGCGCTGGATTGCAAATGAAAAATCGCCGCTTGCGGCTTAGCGTTCGCACATCCCATAGGTGAGCGCTAAGCCGCAAGCGGCGGTCACGGCGTCTTCAGCACGAACTTCTGGGCGCGCTTGCCGATGATGTCGCCCAGGTACATGCTCCCCTTCGAATCGAAGGCGATGCAGTGGACCCAGTTGACTTCGCCGGGCCGTTCCAGGCCGTCGAGGCCCTTGGGAAGCGCGAACAGGTGGAGCAGCTTTCCCTGGGTGTTGAGCTTCATGAAGATCTGGTCCTTCGGCGGGCAGCCGAGGGCGTTGTCCCCTTTGCGCCATTGCATCGGCGACGAGCCGCACACCCACAGCTCGTCGTTCTTGGTCATGTGGAAGCCCCACGGCACGATCAGGTTCTTCCACTCTTCAAGGAACTTGCCGTCCGGGCTAAAGACCTGAATGCGGACGTTGTTGCGGTCCGCCACGTAGACCCGGCCCTTCGAATCGGTCGCGATGGCGTGGACGATGCTGAACTGGCCCGGCGCCGAGCCCAGCTCGCCCCACTCGCGCAGGAACTTGCCGGTCTTGTCGAACACGATCACGCGGGCGTTGCCGTAGCCGTCGGCGACGTACACGTCGCCGTTGGCGGCCACGGCCATGTCGCACGGCGTGTTCAGGTGGGCGGTGTCGCGGCCGGCCTTCCCCTTCGTGCCGATCGTCACGAGCAGCTTGCCCTCGGGCGTGTATTTTTCGACGACGTGGTTGCCCATGTCCGCGATCCAGACGAATCCGTCCCGGTCGATCTTGATGTGGTGGGCGCTGCCGATCCCCTTGCCCCAGCCGCGCAGGTACTTGCCGCCGGCGTCGTAGACCTGCACCGGCGGCTCGGCGCGGGTGAAGACGTAGACATGATCCCGCTCATCCACCGCGATGCCGGGGACGTTCCCCCAGGAAACGGCGGCCGGTCGTTGCGGCCACTTGGCGTCGACGGTCCAGATGGTGGCGACGTTGACCCGCGGATACTTCGGCTCATTCTCCTGGGCGCGTGCGAGGGCGGCCAACGCGACGAGGACGACGACGGCGACTTGGAAACGCTGCATCATGGCGGCTGCTCCTGGAGATGGATCGGGCAAGCGAGAGTATAGCAGTTTTTTGGCGCCGCAACACTTGCTGCATGTCGATTCGACAACGGAACATCGTTTGACCGACAAGATCGTCCCCGAGGACGGGACGCCACCATCGTGTTCCACGAGAAATAGCTGGTTGGTTCGGCGCTCGTTCATAGGATTCCCTCCGCGTTCGCTCCTCTCTGCGGCCTCTGCGGTTGGACTGCTCAACCGCAGAGTTCGCCGAGAACGCAGAGGAGCGCAGAGATCGATACCGCACATCGTGAGGGATCGACATGTGCAGCCATTTCGGTCGGACCGTGGCCTTGGTGCTGGCGGTTGCGGCGCTCGCGCTCTTGGCGGCCGGCTGCGGCCAGGGCGGGCCCAGAACCTATCCGGTCGCCGGGAAGGTTGTGTTCAAAGGCAAGCCGGGGAACATGCGGCACCTGATCGGCGCCAAGGTGCGGCTGCAATCCACGTCCGACCCCAGCATCGTGGCGGTCGGCGCGATCGAAGACGACGGCTCGTTTTCCCTGGGCACGACGATGGACAAGAAGAGCCTCTCCGGCGTGCCCGCCGGCGCGTACAAGGCGCGCCTCGAGCCGCGACGTTCGGACGACCCCGACGCGCCGCCGGTCGTGCCCTTCGCCGCGAAGTATCTGGACTACGACAAATCCGGGCTGACGGTGACGGTGCCGGCGGACGGGGAAATCGTGATTGAGGTGGAACGGCGCTAGGGGTGGAGGCGGGTCCTTGTCCGTCGCGGCCAGCAGAGGAAGAGCCGTGTGGCTTGCCGTTTCGCGCTCGCTGGACAATGACGCGCCCCTCGTCGTTTGTCAGCGAGCGCGAAACGACAAGCCAGGTTTAAATACACCTCCAGCTCCTCATTAATACTCCTCGGTAATCGTCTGCCCGTCGGCGGGCAGGCCCAGGCGGGTGAGCGTGTCCAGGGTCGAGGCGACGCGGACGCCGCGGACGCTGCCGTCGCCGAACACAAATTGGCAGATGCTTGGATGGACGCTGCCGAACCGCTGGTTGACGAGCGGGCCGTTCTGGTCATTGGGATCGGCGACCAGCGGGTGCTGGTCGGTGGCGTCGTAGCCGATGAAACGGCGGAAATTGTTGGAGTTGCCCGAATCGTAGATGCTGCGGTCTTCGTTCTTGCCCTGCATCGAATTCGGACGGATGTGCTTCTCGCCGACCAAGAGCGTGTTGCTGCTGCCGTCGCGGATCGAGCCAAAGTCCGTCTGGCTGACGAACTGCAACACCTGCGCCCCCGCGCCGCTGTTGTTGAAGGGGCCGTTGCCGCTCACAGCCACGCCGTTGACGATCCCCGACGGCAGGCCGATCCGGAGCGTCCCCTGGTTATTGGCCGTGCCGGCGACGCTGGCATAGTCGCCGATGCCGCCGGGCCGCGCGGAGATCGTCGAGCCGTCCCCCAACGTGAGCGTGTACTGGACGCTCAGCCGCCCCGGCTGGCGCCGCCCCGGGCAGTGGTAAATCGGCACGATGCGCGGGCACGGGTCGGCGGCCGAGCCCACCGGGCCCGGCTGCTCCGCGTAGCGGCGCTTCAAATCCCAGAGCTTGTAAATCGTGTCCTGCTCGATGAACGGCATGATCAGCACCGCCCACGTGGCCCAGTCGTTGGCCAGCCGATCGGGCGGGAAGCGTTTCTTCACGTCATGGTAACCGTGCACGGCAAGGCCGATCTGCTTCAGGTTGTTCTGACACTGGCTGCGGGCGGCAGCCTCGCGGACCTTTTGCACGGCCGGCACCAGCAGGGCGATCAAGATGGCGATGATGGCGATGACAACCAGCAGCTCGATCAGGGTAAACGCTGAGCGCTGCCCAACCTGTGGCGAACGCATGACCCACCTCCGGGGCGACGATGTGGAAACACCGTACGTTAGAGAAATGATGAAAGAACGATGATAGCGTAAGCCGGAGGAGAAACGTTTGTCAAGCGTTTTTTGTGATGGAGCGCTGGCCCGGAATTCCCACCACGGATTGCACGGTTAACACGGATGTCGAAATCGGCTGGCGACCTATTTCACGTCAATCCGCACGTCCGTCTCGCTGGTGAATGGCACGCGTTGCACGCCGCTCAGCGTCTCCAGGGTCAGCTCGCCGCGCACGTCGATGTTCTTGTGAACGCGCTGCATCCGGCCCTTCGCCGCGTCGAACACGACGCTCCCCTTTCCGTCGCTGGACTTGACTCCCCCCTTGGCGATGCGAAACACGTCGTTCTCGATCGCGTAGCGCGGCGCTTGATACGCCGTCTTGATGGAACTATCGATGCGGCCTTGCCCGCGAAAGGTGAACTCCGTCGTGTGCGTGAACGAGCCGAAGACACTCATCGCTTCGACGGCCGTGTGCCGCCAGCGGTCGCCGGGCGCGACCGGCCTCTCGGGGAGCGGACCGAGCACATCCTGGAAGAGCGCCTGGAACGATTCGGGCGGCTTCAATGCGGCCAGCGTCTTCAGGCGCTGCGGATGGCCGCCGGCGAGCTTCTTGAGCAGGGCCTCGTGGCCCGTGACTGCACGCACCTTGCCGCGGCTGTCCACGATCAAGGTGAACTCGCAGCCGCGCCACTGCTCGTCGTCCCTGGACGGCACGGCCTTGCCGTCGCCGGCTTGCACCTTCGAAGCCATCGACTCGGCCACGACCGTCAGCTTCGCCGCGTCGTTCTCAACGGACAGCACCCGCCAGCGGGTGCGCAGGGTCAGCGTGCTCTTCTGCCGCAGCGGCTTGTTCTTGATCTCCAGGGCCGTGGCTTGCACGATGTGCTGCTCGACCGCGAACGTGTCGCCCTTCGCGAACTTCCAGGCCAGCGCTGTCTGCGCCCGCGCCGTCTGCGCCTGCGCCGTCTGCGCCGGCATCGGGACCGCACACGCCAGGCGGAAGATGATGGATATGACGCGTGGCGGCATGATTCACCTCGGCGCCATTGGCCTTGCCCGCTATTGCTCCGGCAGCGGCCGTTTGACGCCTTTCTCCTTCAACTGCTCGAGCCGCTGCGCGACCTCATGCTGCCGCGGATCGCGGGCCAGGATGCGCTCGTAGAGCACATAGGCCCGGTCGGGCATGCCGGTCTGCTCGTAGAGGAGCGCCAGCTCGGTCAACGCCCGGCTGTGGTGCGGGTCGCGCGCCAGCGCTTGCTGCAAGCGCGCCTGGGCTTGCGGGATCGCGTTCTGCTGCCGCAGACGCCAGGCGTCGAGCGCGTAGCCGTCGGCCACGTCGGGTTGCTGCGTCAGCCAGTCGTCGATCAACTGATTCGCCTGATCGGCCCGGCCGGTGCGCGACAGCAGGGCGACGTACGCTTGCCGGGCCTCCACGTGCCTGGCCGAGCGCTGCAAACATTCCACATAGTACTTCTCGGCCGTCTGGGCGTGGCCCAGGCGGTCGTGACATTGGCCGGCGTTGAACAGCAGGGCGTCGTCGTCCGGATGGAGCGTCAGCGCCAACTCGAAGCACTCCAGGGCGGGGCGGTATTGCCCCTGGGCAAAGAGATAGACGCCGTCGTCGTTATAGAGTTGCACCCGCTCCGTGGTCGAGGCCGTGGCACAACCCGCGATGAGCAGGCATGCCCAGGCGAGGCGGCGGCGACAGCGGTCGAGGGGCCATCTCATGAAAGAGGACGATAGGGTGGGATTGGGAAAAAGGGAAGGCGAAAACCGGTAGTTCGTTTGGTCGCGGCTCATGCCCATGCAACGCCGTGGGCATGGCGCCCAAGTCCCTCGGAACTGAAATCTGGAACGTCTGCCCCACTTCATCCGCAGCTTCCGCAGCTTGACAGGCTTCGCAACTCACCCGGCTGCCCTTGACAGCGCGCAGTCGTCTTCGATATTCCCCGGCTCGAATTCATGCCGGAGGAACCCGTGGCTTCGCAAGGATCGCGACAACGGCGCCGGACGACGCTGGCCGCTGCCGCGGCGGCGCTGGCGCTGATTAGCCTCGGCCTCGTCGCCGTCCGCGGGCAGGACGTCGTCCGTCAGGACCTGACCACTCCCGACAACGCTCAGCAAATCCGGCTGATGGCCGACCACATCGCCACCTGGACCGAGGGGGGCCGCCGCGTCTTCTTCCTGCACGGACAGGCCTGGATCGAGCAGGGTCTGGTCAATCTGCGCATGCCGCAAGGCGTGGTGTGGGTGGACGAGGACGCCAAGGAGAAGTCCGGCGTCTATCGCGTCGAAGTCTACGGCGAAGACACGGTCACGATCGACAATGGTCCGGGGCGGCAGGTCGCGCAGACCGCCATCGTGCAGCTCGCGACCCGCGGCGACCTGCGCATCACGGCTTCGGAAGGCGAAGTTCGCCAAATCACGCTCACGAAGGAACCGCTCTATCAGCGGGCGCTCCAGGTGAAGGCCGCGCGGCCGGCCGCCGCCGCGCCGGCGCCCAAGCCGTTGGCCAAGGACCTGACGGCGACGCCGCTGGCGCCAATCCCGCCGCCGCTGCCGCCGGTCCCCAGCGCATCCGCAATCCAGCAAGTCCAGGCGCTCCAGCCGCCGCCGCCGCCTCCGCCGAACGTCGCGCCGATTCCGCCGGCGCCGACACCGACTCCGATCGCGCCGAGTCCGGTCGCGCCGAGCCCAGTCGCGCCGAGCGTGGCCGCGCCGGCGCCCCTGCCGCCGCGGCCCGAACCGAGCGGCCCGCCGCGGCGCTTCTCGATCAAGCCGCGCACGTCGCTCGGCATCAGCGCCAAGGTCGATAACCTGGGGGGCGAGACCGCCATCATCGTCCCCACCGGCGTCATCATCACGGTCGGCGACCCGGGCGACCCCAAGGGCTTCCTCGACATCGAGGCCGACCGCATGGTTCTGTGGACCAAAGGGAACCCGCAAGAGATCTTCAGCAACATGCAGAGCACGCAGGGCGGCACCAGCGACAACCTCGAGTTCTACCTGACCGGCAACGTCGAGATCCGCACCCTCTCCAAGGCCAAGGCCGGCGGCGTCACCGAGATCCTCCGCGCCGACGAGGTCTACTACGACGTCAGCCGCAACGTCGCCATCGCCCTCCGCGGCGACCTCGAAATCCGCGACCCCAAGATTCCCAACCCCATCCACTTCCAGGCCGAGGAGTTCTTCCGGCTCAACGAACGCCTCTACCAGACCAACCAGATGCAGGTCTTCTCGACGATCCTGCCGTCCGATCCGGGCCTGAAGATCGAAGTCCGCCAGGCCACCATCGAGGAGCGCGACACCGCCCGCCGCAACATCTTCGGCTTGACCTTCACCGACCTGGAAACCGGCGAGCCGGTCCGCAACAAGGAGCATTATCTCAAAGGCCGCGACATGGTGGTCCGCGTCGAAGGCGTGCCGGTCTTCTACTTCCCCTACCTGGGCACCACCATCGAAGACCCGCTCGGCCCGCTCGAATCGGTCAACTTCGGCGCCAACCGCATCTTCGGGTTCCATGTCCTCACCACCTGGGACATCTTCGACCTGATCGGCGTCGAGCGCCCCGACCACCTGCGCTGGGAGCTGATGATCGACTACCTCACCGAGCGCGGCCCGGCGCTGGGGACCGAGTTTCGCGGCTCCGGCAAGTCGCTGTTCGGCATCCCGGCCAGGCACGAAAGCCGCATCCTCGCCTGGGGCCTGTACGACCAGGGCGACGACATCCTCGGCGGCGACCGCGGCCGGAACATCTTCATCGATCCGACCACGCGCGTGCCGGTCACGCATCCCGAGTGGCGCGGCCGCTTCCTGGGCAAGTGGAACATCCAGGAGCTCCCGCTGGGCTTCAGCGTCCAGGCCCAGGCGTCGCTCATCAGCGACCGCAACTTCCTGGAGCAGTTCTACCAGCACGAGTTCTACAACGATCTGAACCAGGAAACGTCGCTGTACGTCAAGCAGCAGATCGACCGCTGGGCCTGGTCGGTCCTGGCCGAGCCGCGCGTCCGCAGCTGGGTTACTGAAACCGAATGGCTGCCGCGCGGCGACGGCTACCTGATCGGCGAGAAGTTCTTCAACCTGTTCACGTACAACTTCCACGCCAGCGCCGGCTATGCCCAGCTCCGCCCGGCGGAAGGCCCGGCGTTTCCGTTTTCGCCGACCGACGCCCCCACCAACACCGGCCGCTTCGACATCTGGCAAGACCTGAGCCTGCCGTTCCAGGCCGGGCCGTTCAAGGTCGTGCCGTACACGGTGCTCGACCTGGCTTATTTCACGGAAGACTTGACCGGCGACGACCAGGGCCGCGCCTACGGCGGCGCCGGTCTGCGCTCCAGCATCCCGTTCTCGAAGCTCTATCCCAACGTCGACAGCGAGCTCTTCAACCTCTGCGGCCTGTACCACAAGATCGTGCTGAGCGGCAACTACTTCATCGCCGACAGCAACACCCGCTTCACCACCTTGCCGCAGCTCGACCGGCTCAACGACGACGCCACCGACCAGGCCCTGCGCGACATCCGCCCGCTGCAGCCGCACGTCAACCCGGCGAACGCCGCGTTCTTGACGTCGTCGGCGCTGTTCGATCCGCAGTTCTACGCGCTCAGGCGCCTGGTGGACAACCGCCTGGAGACGCTCGATCAGATGAACGTGGTGCAACTGGACCTGCGGCAGCGCTGGCAGACCAAGCGCGGCATGCCGGGCAACCAGCATGTCGTCGACTGGATGACGCTGGGCGTGGGCCTGTCGGTCTTCCCGCAATCCAACCGCGACAACTTTGGCGAGACCCTGGGCATCATCGAGTACGACTGGATCTGGAACATCGGCGACCGCACGGCGCTCGTGAGCGACGGCTGGTTCGAGACCATCGACGGCGGCCCGCGCGTCTACAACGGCGGCATCGTGATCAGCCGGCCGGACAACACCAGCTTCTACCTGGGGTATCGGCAGATCGACCCGCTCGAAAGCAAGGCGGTCGTGGCGTCGGTGACCTACGCGTTCAGCGCCAAGTACGCCGGCACGGCGAGCACCCTGTGGGACTTCGGCACCGACAACCAGCACTACTCGCTGATGCTGACGCGGATCGGCACCGACCTGCGGATGAGCATCGGCCTGTCGTACAACTCGATCCTGAACAACTTTGGCGTGCAATTCGAGATCGTGCCCAACCTGATCCGCGGCAACCGCAACCCCGGGTTCGCGCCGGGGGCGCTGGGCGGCGGCCTGGCGCGGCGGTAAACGCGACAGAGTCGTCAGGACAGGTCCGGACCTCTTTGGTTCAAGGCCCGTTGGGTGTTACGGCAGGTTCCCGTTTCTCGGCCCAGACGTGTTGGATTTCGTTGTCGCGACGCAGAGCCGATTCTCGATTCGGCCACGGGAGCGGCGGGGCTATGTCCGCCGCATGGCCCAACTCAAAGCCGGTGCGGGGAACGTCTTGCTCGTACGCCCAGGCAAGGTAGGAGATGTCTCGGTATTCGACACCAATCGCGTCGAGGGCCTTGGTGGCCGGCCCATTGAAGAACGGCGAGGTGGTTGCCTCGTGGAGAAACACGTCCAGAAAATCCCGCTCCGCCGCAGTTAGAATCGCCATGACTAGGGCCCTGGTTCTTTGCTTGCTCGTTCAAGTCAGCTTGCTGGACTTCCCGAAGGGTCCAGTAGTTCGCATACTGGCGCCCCGGTCCGGCAGTGGAAACATACCCGAGCAATGTCCCTCCCGCGTACTTTGCTCCCAACACGGCCCACTCCGCGGCCTTTTCCGCGTGGCGTCTCACCACCGGAACTCCGGGCGGCGCCACTCCGATTTTTCCTTGTTGGAAACCGACAGGCTGACCACATACCGGGCAGTCCATTGCCGCCAGTCCCTTGAACAGCGACGGTCCTTCGGTCTTGTACCATTCGACGTGCCAGTCTTCGATATTCTGACGGCAGTTAGGACATTTTTCGTGTGGGGGCATCGCCGTAGGTCGCCGTGGCCGTTCGTCAGGAGCATTATCCATTGTACATGAAGGTTTCGGCCCTGCTCAACGCGGTGCAGCCATACAATGATATGCGTCGAGGGTGGCTGGTCGTCGGCGACCCTGCCTACGACAGACTGAATCGGTCAGCCCAGTTCGCCAGTTTGCCAGCTTGCCACCAAATGTGCGTGGGCGCTAACGGCGAATTCGCCGCAACCATATTTACTAACATGACATGCGGCGATTTTCGATCGGTTTCCGTAACCGGCGCAACACCAGTTTTCACGCGCGCTTGAAAACTGGCCGCGATGGGCGGATGCCGCAACTGGTTGAGGCAATGGTGGTTGCTGCAAGCGGCGGTCTTCGATCCCGGCGCCGATCGGGTTGGAGCTTGCCATCATGCCACGGCTGCCAACACGGTCCGAGCGGCGTCCAGAAAGACTTCCCGTTGGGTGTACGCCATGAGGTCTTCGAAGCGCCGGGAGTGATCCGGAACGTCCTTCGGATCTGAGACAGACGGAATCGGTCAGCCCGGCTTGCCAGTTTGCCAGTATTGGCATCTGTGGCATTCTTGGCATTCTCGCCGGCGTCACTTCTGCCCGCTATTGCGCAGCACCCGCGGCTGGGGATTCTGCAGCGGGACGGGGACGAGCTTCCAGTCGGCGGGCAATTGCGGATGGGCGAAGTGCTGCGGGCCCAGGTTGGACGGCGAGGTGACGCGCGGGAAGTCCCAGGTCACTTCGTGCCCCTCGGGTTGCAGGAACCAGAGCTGCCGGGGGAGGTAGTTGCTCGCCAACAGCACCAGGCGGGCTTCGGTGAAGTCGACCTTGTCGGCGGCGTGCTTCGGCTGGATGCGAAGGTACTGGTACCACTTGTCGTTGGCGGGCGCGGGCACGTAGGTCATCTGGTAGCGGGCCTTGGCGTGCTCGGCTTTCATGCCGAACAGGAACGACAGGAAGTTGTCGTCGGCGAGCTGGCCCTGCTTGGGCGTCGGCAGCTCGTGGCGGCGGATCACCTTGCTGGCCGGCGCCCACTCGTACAAGAAGTTGCCGGTGCACAGGTACTTCTCGAACACCTGCGGTTGGCTCTTCTTGAACAACTCCATGCTGGCCCGGCTGGTCTGGCCGGCGCCGCCGCGCAGGTAGTGCGCCGTGCCCTCGAACAGCTCGGTCGTTTGATAGGTCTTGTCGAGCTTGGTGCGCTTGACCTCGGCGGACAGGCTCTGCACGTTGAGCATCGCCTTTTCCCAGTTCGACAGGACGATGTCGAGGCGCGGATCGGCCGGCGCCGGGGCCGGACTGGCCGGCGGGTTCTGCGCCGGCGCGGCGACGGCAACCACGGCCAGGACGAGCACGCAAGTGCACAACGAACGCATGGGTCTTCTCCTGTATTCCGGCGGCGGCAGCCCGAAGCGCCAGCGCGGGCCAACGTGCCGGTTATAACATCATGAAACGGCAGCGCGAAGGTCTGTCTGCGGGGCCTGCCGATGAGGCGCCAGCGGCTTCTTGCCCAGGCGTTCAAAACTATCCAATGTGAAGTTGTTCAAGATCAGGCGGGACTTTCTCACGAACCGGACTGACTGGTTGGGTGGCGCAACCCCGGCGCCAAGCGGAGCGTTGTTCATAACCAAATACAGGCAAAGGCGTTAATGACTTGCCTTGCGCCTGCGAGTTTTACACACACTCGGTCATACCAGTCGGAACGCGTCGTGAATCCGCGCGAGCTGGCGCTCGACGAACAACAGCTTTTCGTAGAAGGCGGCCACGGCTTTCTCGCGCGCCTCGGCCGAGGCAATTTCAGGGCCGGTGGTTTGACACATGAAATCAATGTACCCGGTGATGCGCCGCCCCAGCATGGCGATGCGTTGCCGGCACTCATCGCTGTCCAGCGGCGTCGTTCGCCACACGGGCGGCAGCGCGTCATCGGCGCTGCGGGCAGACGTGATTGCTTTGGTGATCATGGATCGGTCCTCAGGGAAGGCGAACAGGTATCAGAAGGCGCAGGTTTCAGGATCGAGTGAATATGGTCCGCGGTGAACCGCAGTGCGGCGCCGACGCGCAGCCCGGCCAGGCTTGCGGAGGTCGGCCGCCCAACGAGCGTGCCGCGAAACGTCGGACCTTTCCTGCTGGTGATGCGCACGGACAGCGTTTGGCCCGGCCTTGCCTCGGGGTGCGGCAGGAAGGTGAGGTTGACCAGAGCGCCGGCACGCAGGCGGCGAACGGCCGCCGCGAGCGCAGTATCTTCAATGCCGGCGCCGAGTCGCAGCGCTTCGATGTCCTCAATGATGACGGTGTAGTTTCCGGCGGGTTTCCGCGGCGGCACGGCACGCGCTCGCGCGGATTTCCCGTTGGTTCGGCTCCCGTTGGTTCGGCGCCCACGATGGATGATCCGTGGCATGGACCGTCTCCAAGGCCCGCTACGTGAGATAATCGTCCACATCATAGCGCGGCAGCACGGCCAGGAAGGTCGTCCCTTGACCCTCGCCTGAAGTCACACTGAGTTTGCCGCCGCTCTGTTCCACGAGCAGCTTGACGACGGCCAGTCCGACGCCGACATCGGCCTCGCGCGCCGGGCTGGCGCGGTACACCAGTTCGAGCACCTCCGCGCTGTTGTGGGCGGGCAAGCCGATGCCGTTGTCCGACACGCACAGCTCGTAAGCGTCCGGCAATGCCCGCAAGCCGACCTGAACCCAGATATCGGCTTTGCTGTCGTCGCGGTATTTCACGGCATTGGAAAGGAACGTGTCCAGGATGTGCCGGAGCCGCGCGGGAAACCAGTCCACGTAATCGATGGACAGTTCCAGGCGCAACGCAACCTCGGCGGCGTACTGCAGCCGTTGCTGCACGCGAAAGATGCGCTCGATGAGCGGCCGCACCGCAATGGCGATCACTTGATCGCGCGCCGGATGATACGCGGACAATTCCTGAAGGTCGCGCAGCACCGTGGTGAACTCTTCGGCGGCACGATTGATTTCGGCCAGCGGCAAATCGCTGGGCGTCGCGGTAGGAGCGGTCAACGTCCTCATCCACTTCAAGGTCTCGCGCAGCTGGTTCTGCATGAATCGGCCCTCGCGGCGGAGCCGGTCCACCTCCAGCTCCAGGTTGGTGACGTAGGCCAGCAAAACCTGGAGGTCGGGCTCGCGACGGGACGCCGGCTGCGCGGATTTCATGCAGGCACCTGAAGGATTACTCACCACTGCGCCCTGGCGCGCGGCGCCAGCTTGCCCTTGCGAATGGCGCTTTGCTTGCGGAGCTTGGCGCGGCGCCGCACCTCACACGGTTTCTCATAGGCTTTGCGCTTGCGCAGTTCTTTGATGAGGCCGCTCCGCTCCATCAGCTTCTTGAAGCGCCGTAGCGCAGCGCCGATGGGCTCACGGTCGTAGACGCGCATTCGCAAAGGCATGCAGGCTCCTTGTCAACGTGCTGACGCGCCGGTGTTGCCGTCTTCCGGCTCGAGCAGAGTCTGAACGCTGAACACGCCCGTGGCCTGGGCTCGGCAACGACGGCAAGCCGGTTCACGGCGCGGCCAGCGCCGCCTGCTCACGGCAAATGCTGAAGAGCTTCTCCAGGCGAGTGATCGAGAACACCTCGAACACATCCGGGTGGAGATTGAACAGCGTGAGTCGGCCGCCCGCGGTCTTGATTCGCTTGTGAAGCGTGATCAGGGCCGCCAGTTCCATGCTGCTGATGGATTCGACGTGGGTGAAGTCCAGCAGCAGATGATCGTCGCCGAGAGCGCCGAGGATGCTGCCGACGAGGTCGTCGCGGATCCTCGCGCCCGCAAAGGTGATGATCCTCACGTTGCCCGCTTGCTCTATCTTGGCTGCGGCGTTCATGAGCTAGCTCCCTTCCAGACTGGGACAGGCTCACCGGCGCGGACGAGGAACGTTGCGGCTGCCGAGCCGAATGCGCGTGCCGTTCGGGGCAAGATTCCGCATCAGTGAGGTGCGGCTGGCAGCGCGCACCACCAACGACATCTCCGTGCATGTGAGAACCGTCACGGTTCCCCTCCGCACACTTGATGTCCGCCTCGTCCGAAGATGTTGATCCGGGGAAAGGAAAGGCATCAGGGATGAAGAGCAACATTTACTATATGTGCTGACGGGCTCGTTGGCCAGTCTGTCCGTCCCGCGGCCGAATCACGCCCGGTGAGCCGTCCCAGGTCAACCAAAATGGCCAACGAGGGGTGGAGACTGGCGAAGTTGGCGAATGTGGCCGGGCGCTGAACCGCATAATCGGCATTTCCGGTAAACTTTCCGCATTTTGCTGTCCGATGCTTAGAGAAGAGCACTTTTCTCTCAAGGGCGCTCGCATGACTCGATCAGGCCAAGACAGCCGGCGGGGCGGCACGAATCCGCGCTGGCTCAGCGCCTTGTTCGCGATCGCCGTACTGTTGCCCAATCCCATGGCCGCGGCCCAGCCGCTCGAGCTGCCGCCGTTGCGGCAGACGGTGGAGCCGGAAGCAGTCACCGAGGCATCGCAGGTCCCATTGCCGCCGCCGCCCACCATCGGGGCCGGCGAAGCCGCGGCGGAAGCGGCCCAGCCGCGTGAGGCCGAACCCTTGCCGCCGCCGGTCAAGGTCCAGAGCAAGGACCTTGACAAACAGGTGCCGCTCAGCCTCGACGCCGTGCTGGGCCTGGCCATGGATCAGAACGGCATGGTGCGGCTGGCCCGCGAGAAGCTCGCCGAGGCGTATGTCGAACAGGAGCTGGCCGCCAAGCGCTGGCTGCCGGAGTTGTGGCTCGGCGTCGGCTGGTGGCGGCACGACGGCGGCATTCAGGACTTTTTCGGCAACCTGCTCGAGACCCATTATGGGTCGTCGGTGGCCGGGATGGAGCTGCGCGGCAAGCTCGACATGCGCGACGCCGTCTTCACCCGCCTCGAGGCGTTGCGCAAGGTCCGGCAGCAGCAGGGCGAGGTAAGCCGGTTCAATGCCGAGCAGCTTCTCGACGCGGCCAGCACCTACCTGGACTTGCTGGCCGCCCAGGGAGCGGCGGCCATCACCATCGATGCCGAGCTCAAGCTGCAGAAGCTGCAGGTCCAGGCCAAGAGCCTGGAGAAGATCGATCCGGGGACGCGCGTCGAGGTCGCCCGCGTCGAATCCGAGCTGGGGGCTCAGAAGATCCTGACGCGCCGTTTGCAGGAAGGCGCCAAAGCCGCCAAGGCGAGGATCATCTATCTTCTCGGCCTCGATCCCGCGAGCGAGGTGGTTGTCCTGGAAAAGTTCCTGGTGGCGCTGCAGCTCGTGGAGGTCGGTGAATCGGCGGCGCCGCTCGTCGAGCTGGCCCAGCAGCAAGGCCCGGGGGTTCGGGAGACGGAAGCCATCCTGGGCTTGCTGGAGGAGATGCGGGCCAAGGGCGAAAGCCCCCTGCATTGGCTGCCGCGCATCGAGGTGACGATGGGCGAAGGTGCGTTCGGCGCCGGTCCGGGCGGACGCCTTGACTGGGCCAACCGCTGGGACGTGGGGGTGCAGGCGCGCTGGAACGTGACGGAGCTCTTGACCGGCCGCGAACGCAAGCGGCTGGCGGCCCTGAGGATCCAGCAAGCCCAGCTCAACTATCAGGACTTGCGCGGCAAGCTGACCCTGGCGATCCAGGAAGCTCATGAGGCCGTCCGCAGCAATCACGAACAGCTCAAGGAGGCCGCCCGGCAGATCCAGCACGCCGAAGAGGCCTACAGCCTCTCGGACTTGCGGCTCCGCGAGAACATCAAAGGCCGGTCGCCCAGCGAGGTGCTGCTGGCCATCCGCGCCCTGGTGGGCGCCCGCCTCAGCTATCTGCACGCCCTCCGCGATTACGACAAGGCCCAGGTGCGTCTGTTCGTTTTCACCGGCGCCGCCGGCACCGCTTGCCCGCCACGTTGACTCTCCTCTCCGTCCGTTCGACAATGAGGGAAGACCAGCGTTCACCATTCCTCAACGGGTGGCCGGGGCGCAGGCTTGGCGAAGCCCCGGCGGCGGCCAATCGCGTGGGGCTCGCCGGGCTTCGCAAAGCCTCAGCCCCGGCCACCGGATATGTGTATGCAAACCGCCATTCGGATCGTCGCCGGCAGTCTGCGCGGCCGGAAGATCGCGTGCAGTGTCAATCCCGAGCTGCGGCCGACGCCACAGATGGTGCGCGAGGCCCTGTTCAGCATCCTCGGCAACGCCGTGCCCGGTCGATGGTTCGTCGATGTCTTTGCCGGCACCGGCGTCGTCGGCCTCGAAGCCCTCAGCCGCGGCGCCTCGGCCGCAACGTTTGTCGAGCGCGACGTTCGCCTGGCCAACGCCATTGAGCAGCACCTGCGCCGGTTCGAATTGACGAGGCAGGCGCGGGTGTATCGCACCGATGCGTACCGCTGGGCCGCGTCCTGGCAGCCGCCGTCCGAACCCGTCAACATCTTCCTGAGTCCACCCTTCGCGGACCTGCAAGAGCATCCGGACTTGCTGCTGCAGGCAGTGCAACGGCTGCAGACCATCGTGGCGCCCGACACCGTGATCGTCCTGCAATCGGAAAAAGGCTCGCCCCTCGACGAGTCGCCGGAATTGCTCGCCTGGGAACACCGCGCCTACGGCCGCAACGTGCTGATGATCTGGCAGAAGGAGATAGGAATCAGGAATCAGGAATCGGAGCCAGGAGCCAGAGGTCCGATGACGAGCACCGACTCGACCAATGACTAATGACCAATGACTAATGACTAATGACCAGTAACCAATGACCGAACGCGACTTCGCCATCTCTGTCGTGAAGCGGCTCCAGGAGGCGGGCTACGAAGCGCTCTGGGCCGGCGGTTGCGTGCGCGATGAGTTGCTGGAGCAGACGCCGAAGGATTACGACATTGCCACGTCGGCCCGGCCGGAGGAGGTGCGGAAGCTGTTTCGCCGCACGGTCGCGGTCGGGATCAGCTTCGGCGTGGTCGAGGTGCTCGGTCCGCGGCAAGTGGGCGAACCGCTGACGGTGCAGGTCGCCACGTTCCGCACCGACGCCGGCTACAGCGACGGCCGCCGGCCGGACCAGGTGGTGTTCGCCACGGCCCGTGACGACGCCCTGCGCCGCGACTTCACCGTCAACGGCATGTTCTTCGATCCGATCAAGGGCCAGCTCATCGACTACGTCGGCGGCCAGCAAGACCTGCGCGATCGCATCCTGCGGGCAATCGGCGATCCGTACCTCCGCTTCACGGAAGACAAGCTGCGCCTGCTCCGCGCCGTCCGGGTCGCGTCGCGCTTCGACCTGGCCCTGGAGCCGGCCACCGCGGCGGCGGTCAAGGCGATGGCGGATCAGCTCCCCGTCGTCAGCGCCGAGCGCATCGCCGAGGAGCTGCGGCAATTGCTCGTCCATCCCCGGCGCACGCGCGGCGTGAATCTGCTGTACGACCTGGGCCTGGTGAAGCCGATCCTGCCCGAGCTGCTCCCGATGAAGGGTTTTCCGCAGGGCCCGCCGGCCGCGCCGGTGTGCGACCTGTGGGACCACGTGATGACGGTGCTCGACATGCTCGGCCCGGCGCCGTCGTTCCCGCTGGCGATGGCGGCGCTGTTGCACGACATCGGCAAGCCGCGCACCGTGGGCCGCACGCCCGACCGTTACACGTTTCACTACCACGAACACGTCGGCGCCCGTCTGGCCGACGAGATCGGCCTGCGCCTGAAGCTTTCGAATGCCGAGCGCGAGCGCATCGCCTGGCTGGTCGAAAAGCATCAGTACCTGTGCGATGCCAGGCAAATGAAGACGAGCAAGCTCAAGGCCATGCTGACCCATCCCGGCATCGGCGAGCTGCTGGCCTTGCACCGTGCCGACGCGCTGGCGTGGAACCGGAGCCTCGACCACGTCGAGTACTGCGAATTCCTCTTGCGCGTCTGGACGCCGGAAGACCTGCACCCTCGGCCTTTGATCACTGGCCACGACCTCGCCAAGCGCGGTTTGCCGCCCGGGCCGATCTTCAAGAAGCTGCTCGACGCCGTGTACGAGGCCCAGCTGGACGGAACCGTGAAAACGCTGGAACAAGCGTGGGAATTGATCGACCGCCTGCTGCGCGAGGAGTCGGCGTGAGTGATGAGTGATGACTCATCACTCATCACTTCATGAATGCGCCGCCCGCCGCAAGCGATCGTGGACCGCAAGCCAGGCGTCTCCGGCCGGCGGCAGATCCACAACGATGTGGCTGACGTTCGCCTGATCGAGGCGGTGCAAGGCGGCGTACAATCCCGCCGCATATCCTGCCGCGTCCGCGGGAAGGCGCTCGATGATCGCGCCTGCCAATGCCTCGGGCGCAGTCGGGCTCCAGACGATCCAGCCGACCCGCACGCCTTGGCGCATCAATTGCTCGACACGCGGACGGCTGTCGGCCTGGCAGTCGAGCGCAGCGCGCGGCGCATAGTGGCGCTCGTGCATTCCGGGCGAACGAAGCGGGGCCGATGGGTTTTGATCCGGACCATGCCCGATCGGCCCGATGACCGCTTCGATCTGCGCTCGGGTCGCCAATCCCGGCCGCAACAACCGCGGCGGCGACACCGTCAGGTCGAGCACCGTGGATTCCAGGCCGCCGGCAGCAGGGCCGGCGTCGAGCACCATGTCAATCTTGCCGTCGAGTCCGCTCAAGACGTGATCGGCCGTGGTCGGTGAGAGGTGGGTGGACGGATTGGCGCTGGGGGCGGCCAAGGGAAAGCCGCACGCCTGCAAGAGCGCCAGGGCGACGGGATGGGCCGGCGCCCGCAGCGCCACGGTCGGACCGCCGGCCGTGACCACATCGGGGACGCGCGCGCTCTTGAGGAGCACCAGCGACAGCGGCCCGGGCCAGAACCGGTCCGCCAAGGCGCGCGCCGGCGCCGGCATGTCCGATACGAGTGTCACCGCGGCGGCCAGATCGGGCACGTGAACGATCAGCGGATTGGTCGGCGGCCGGCCCTTGGCGGCGAAGATGCTTTGGACGGCCCGTTCGTCCAGGGCGTTGGCCCCGAGGCCGTACACGGTTTCCGTTGGAAACGCGACCAGCCCGCCGCCGCGCAGCACCGCCGCGGCCCGGGCGATGATTTCCGGGGCCGGATGAAGCGGGTCGATCGCCACGCGTTCGGTTTGCATGCGGAGTGGAGCAACCGGCCTTTCGCCGTCACTCTTTCTTCGGCTCGTTCTTGTAGATGCGCATGGTGTTGAGCGCCTTGAGCACGTCGTGGAAGGTCTCCGGCCGGTCGTCGCGTTTCTTGGCCAGCATCTTCATGACCAGATTGGAGAACTCGTCGGTAAGGTCGGGGACGTGGACCTGCGGCGGCACCGGCTTTTCCGTGATCTGCTTCTGGAGCAAGTCCTGGGCGCTCAGGCCCCGGAACGGCGGGCGATAGGTCGTCAGCTCGTAGGCGCTGGCGCCGAAGCTGTAGATGTCGGCCCGGCCGTCGAGCGGCTCGCCGCGGATCTGTTCGGGGGACATGTAGCTGCGCGTCCCCTGCACGGTCGGTTTGCCGCGGAACAGCTTGGACAAAAACGACGGCCTCTCGACCTTGGTCGCCAGCGCGAAGTCGATGATGCGCAGCTCGCCGGCGGCGTTGACCAGCATGTTGTCCGGCTTGACGTCGCGGTGCACCCAGCCGCTGGCGTTCATGTACGCCATGCCGATGGCGGCTTGCTTGAGGATGCTGTGGATGCGCTCGCGGATGAAGTCGTACTGCTTGCGGATCAGCCGAATCTTGAGGCTGCCGGCCGGAAAGTACTCCATCACGTAGTGCGGGTTCTTCCGGTCGTTGCCGACGTGGACGATGCGAATGATGTTTTGATGCGCGAGCTGCTTGCCGACGTTGGCCTCGTGCATCATGATCCGGCGCATCTCCGGGTCGGCGATCTTCTCCGGCAGCAACAGCTTCATCGCGAAATGCCGCGCGCTGGTGACCTCGACCACCTCCCAGACCTGGCTGTTCTGCCCGGTCATCATGCAGTTGACCAGCTTGTACCCGCTGATGACTTCTTCAGCCACTACCAGTACTCCTCAACGTGAATGTTCCCCTTCAATTTAAGACTGTGCTGGTCGAGCTGGAACTGGCGTCGTTCGAGGATTTCGACGACGCCCGGGGGTTGCGGATAGACCTTGGCGCCGGTCGTCTTATCGACCGTCGGCACGCCGATCATCTTCGGATTGCCGCACAGGTAGACGTGCGTGGTCGCGGGGTCGAGGGTGTGCCCGAGGCGTTCCTCAAGCTGGCCGCTGGTGATCAGGTCCTGAATGTACACCTTCTGGCCGGCATTGGTGGGTTCGCGGGTCGTCAGGCTGAGGTACGTGTAGTTCGGATGACGGCGCATCAGCTCGTCGTGGATTGGCGTGTATCCCAGATCGCGGCGATAGCGGACGCAGCAGGCGGCGAGAACCTTGCCCGTGTGAGCGCGGCGGAGCAATTCCCACAGCATGTAGTTGTGCGGCGCCTCGCCGGTCCCCGTGGACAGGAACAGCACGGTGTCGCCGGGCTTGACGGGATCGAGCGTGAAATGGCCGGCGATCTTCTCGCCCAGGAACAGCCGGGCGCCCTCGGTGAGCGTGAACAGCCTTGGCGTGAGGGCAGGGGGGCCCTGGTCCGAGTGCCGCACCAGGACGATGTAGAACTCCAGCCAGCCGGTCGCGGGCATGTCGAAGAGCTGGCCGTGCTCGTCCAGCACGGAGCAGCTGATCGAATAGGCCCGGCGGATCAGCTTGTATTCGTCCTCGGGCTTGGGGGCTTCTTCCTGGCAGTCCGGGGCGCGCGGCTCCCAATGGCCCATGCCCAGCGTCGAATACTGGCCCGGCTTGTGTTGCGGCACGGGAAAATCGGGCCGGATGCGCAGGATCATCAGGTCCGAATTCGGCTTGTGCAACCAAGCTACAGTGGCGTTGTAATGCTTCTGCCGAAGCGCTGCCAATTCTGCCGGCGTCATTTCGCTTATTTAACGAATTCCGGACGCTGGCGGAAAGGAAGGCGGGATCTCACAGCAGGTTGGCGATGGGCTGGTCGAGCATCGTTTCGGCGCCGGCGCGTAATTCTTCGCCGGGAATCATGTGAAAGCGATCGCGCTGGGCGTCGTAGCTCACCTGAAAATCGCAGCGCTGGCACGCGTAGACGTGCTTGGCATCATGCCTCTCCCGGCGGACGCAATGCGTGTCGCCGCACCAGGCGCACCCCTGATGATGGTTCGCGTAGGCCAACTCGGCGGCAAAAAACCATTCGCTGCTCGTCTTGTTGTTAAGGTGCATGGTGTCTGTCCGTTCACCGAGGGAAAAGGTGCAGCTACTTCCAGAGGGCGGCGAGAATCGTAAAACTGTAGCATATTTTTTCGGCACGCTTGGAAAATCAGGCAAAGTCGCGCGGAAAATCCGCACGGCAGACGCGGGTGACCATCATGCAACTCGGTTTTGTCAGTGCTATCTTGGCCGACCTGAGTCTGGAAGAGGTCTTCGCCTTTGCTGGCGCCGAGGGATTTGGTTGTGTTGAATTGATGTGCTGGCCGCCCGGGAAAGCCGACCGCCGTTATGCCGGCGTGACGCACGTCGACGTGACCAACCTCTCGGATGCCGAGATTCAGCAAGTCCAGACGCTCGTCCAGAAGCATCGCGTCGGCGTCTCCGGTCTCGGTTACTATCCCAATCCGCTGCATCCCGATGCCGATCACCGCCGCGAGGTCATTGACCATTTGAAGAAGGTCATCGAGGCGGCGCCGAGGCTGGGGGTGCGCGTGGTCAACACGTTCGTCGGCCGCGACCCCAAGAAATCCGTTCCGGAAAACTGGCCGGTGTTTCAGCAAGTCTGGCCGGAATTGGTCCGGCTCGCCGAGCAGCGCGGCGTCGTGCTGGGGATCGAAAACTGTCCGATGTTGTTCTCGTACGACGAATGGCCGGGGGGCGCCAACCTGGCGACGACGCCGGCCATCTGGCGGACGATGTTCGAGAAAATCCCGAGCAACGCCTGGGGGCTGAACTTCGATCCGTCGCACCTGGTCTGGCAGCACATCGACAGCGCCGCTTGCATTCGCGAGTTCGGCAAGCGGATCGTCCACTGCCATGCCAAGGACACGCGCATCGACACTCCTAAGCTGTACGAGCAAGGGATCATGGGCCTGGGCTGGCACACGCCGAAAATTCCGGGCCTCGGAGATGTGGCCTGGGGGCCGCTGTTTTCCGCGCTGACCGACGCCGGGTACGATGGACCGGTGTGCATCGAAGTGGAAGACCGCGCCTACGAAAGGTCGCTCGACGATCGGCAACGGTCGCTGCGGCAAAGCAAGCGGTTCCTGGAACAGTTCATCAGTTGACGCGCAGCCGCTGCACCAACCCGACGCGTCAGCGAGGGACACGGCAGAGTCCCTCGCGGACGCGTCGGGTGAGTGCTACCTGCGAGAACGGCTCCACCAGCCCGACGCGTCAGCGAGGGACACGGCAGAGTCCCTCGCGGACGCGTCGGGTTAGTGCTACCTGCGAGAACGAAATGACCCTCGTCGGCAAGTTGCATACGAAGATGGTGTTCGGCCGGCGCGTGCGGGTGCTGGCGGACATGCTGGCCGAGCGCGTCCCCGGCGCGGCGCGAACGCTCGTCGATATCGGCTGCGGCGACGGCCAGATCGCCCATCTCGTCGCCGGGAAACATCCGGGCCTGCAGATCACCGGCGTCGACGTGCTCGTGCGGCCCACGACCTGGATTCCGGTGCAAGCGTTCGACGGCACGACGTTGCCGCTGGCCGATCAGAGCGTGGACGCGGCGCTGTTCGTGGATGTGCTGCACCACACCAACGATCCGCTGGTGTTGCTGCGCGAGGCGAAGCGCGTGGCCCGGCAAGCGATCCTCATCAAGGATCACTGCAACGACGGCTTCCTGTCGGGTGCGACGCTGCGCTTCATGGATTGGGTGGGCAACGCCCATCACGGCGTCGTGCTGCCGTACAACTACTGGCCCGAACAACGTTGGCGGGCCGCGTTCGCCGAGCTGGGCCTGACGATCGACTCCTGGACGCAGCGTGTGCCGCTGTATCCGTGGCCGGCCTCGTGGGTGTTCGGCCGGCGGCTGCACTTCGTGGCGCGGCTGATTCCAGCGTGAGCTCATGGCGGCTTGGCGAACTGCTGCAGCGCCCAGCCAAGGATGAACACAACCACCCCAACCGCGGACACCCCCAACGACCAGCGCAGGTCCTTCTTACCCGCGACGTCACCGGCAATCGCGATCGGCAAGATCAACAAGCCTCCCAGTTGCAGAACGCGCGCGAAGCGATACAGCATCGAGGGGCACCTCGCGGACTTCTCGGAAGAGAGAAAGACCTCTGGTCGAATTCCCGGTATTGCGAGCGGGGCGCCGGCGCCTGCCGCCGGCGCACTCATCATAAGGAACTTCGGCAGCGCCGGCATGTGAATTGCCGAGAGTCGCCTTTCGCTCCGCGAGGGCACGTTCTTTCGCGGAGCGAAAGACGACCATCGGCGACTGCTTGACGGTTCGGAACGGCCAACTACAAAAGCTCAATCCCCGATCCGAGAGCGCAACCTGGGAGCGCATCAATCGGCCCTGCGAACGAGGCGGCGCGGCAACATTCGCGCCGGCATCCGGTGACCTTGTCCATGCGAACGTTCTCCACGGCGACGCTCGGCATCCTGGCCCTGTCACTCGCGCTTGCCGGCTGCGGCGACGTCAATCCCCCTTACTCCTACCTCGTCAGGTACGTCCTGCGCACCGATCCGCTGGTGCTCACCGACAAGCTCGGCGATAAACTCTCCCCCGACGGCCAACGCTACGATCCGGACCGGCCGGGCCGGTTGCCTCTGCTGTCCATGAAGGAATTGCTCGACCCGGCACATCCGTTTCATACCAGTCGCGACAAGGTCCGCAGCAACAAAGACTGGCTGGCGGAGAGCCTGTTGCGTGATCCGAATAAAGCCTCCGCGGAAGATCGGGCCCTGCTCGACACCTACCTGACCGAGATTTTTGGCACCCCCGCGAACCCCACCGTCGGCCTGATCCCGGAGGATCAGCGCGAAGCCCTCAAGCTGGACCTGGTCACGCTGGAGCGCGGCAGCATGCTGTATCGCGTCCACTGCCTGCACTGCCACGGCGTCAGCGGCGACGGCCGGGGGCCGACGGCGCGCTGGATCAACCCGCACCCGCGCGATTATCGGCAGGGGCTGTTCAAATTCCAGTCGGTGGACCAGACCGACGCCCCGCGGCCGCCGCGCCGCGCCGATCTTCACCGGGTCATCAAGTACGGGATCGAAGCGACGGCCATGCCCTCGTTCGCCCTGCTCGGCGACAGCGACATCGACCTCTTGGTCAGCTACGTCATGCACCTGAGCATCCGCGGCGAAGTCGAATACGAAACGTTCAAGAACAACTTCGAGCAGGACCCGGAAACGGGCGCCCTGACCGTGAATGCCGAACGGCCTCTGGAAAAGTTCCTGCCGCTGATGACCAAGATCGTCGTCAACAAGTGGTCCGATTCGCAGGATCGCGAAATCCAGATCGGCGCCTATCCGTACAAGGACGGCGATCAGACGGCTCTGATGGCATCGGTGGCCCGCGGCCAGACGCTGTTCCTCGGCATCGGCGTCGAAGGCAAGGCGGCCAACTGCGTGAATTGCCATGTCGATTACGGCCGGCAGGCCAAGTTCCGCTTCGATTCCTGGGGGACGCTGGTGCGGCCCAACAACCTGACCCAGGGGACCTACCGCGGCGGCCGGCGCACGATCGACCTGTACTATCGCATTCACTCCGGCATCAACGGCTCCGGGATGGCCCACTTCGGCAAGTCGCTCAAGAACGAGAGCGTGTGGGACCTGATCAACTTCGTGCAGGCGCTCCCGTACCCGGCGATGCGGGCCAAACTGGGGATCAACATCGACGAACCGGACAAGCTTCCGAAATCGTGAGAGACGTCGGAAGTTCGCAGGAGAGTTCTCGTGGGCAAAACGTGGGCGGTCTTCTTCGCCGTGAACATGATCGCGATGGCGGCGCTGTGCTTCGCCGCGCCCGCGATGGGCATGTGGATGCCCGAGGGCGTCTCCACTCACGCCCACGACGTCGATTTCTTGTTCGATGTCATCCTGTGGATCACCGCGTTCTTCTTCTTCCTGACCGAGGCGATCCTCGTCGTGTTCTTGTGGAAGTACGGCTGCGGCTGCAAGGAAGCGCCCGCCACCGGCGTCCCGGGGTTCCTCAAGCCCATCGCCCCGTTGATCGACACGCCGCACAAGGTCGAGATGGCCTGGACCATCGTGCCCGCCGCCATCCTGCTGTACATCGCGTTCGCCCAGATCGGCACCTGGGCCAACGTCAAGTATCAGTCGCGCCGACAGCAATTCCTCGGCGAAGACAAGACGCCCGTGACCATCGAGGTGAGCGCCCGCCAGTTCGAATGGCGCATGCGTTATCCCAGCGCCGAGCGCTTCCGCGAATGGCTGAAGAATCCGAACGACAGCGAGGTGAAGAAGGACATCGATGCCTTCCCGCGCAATCCGCATGCCGACGACGTCCACGTCGTCAACGAGCTGCACGTCTTTGGGGAGCCGGTGAAGGGACCAGACATGGACGAATGGAAAGGCAACCCCGTGCTGGTCTACCTGAGCACGCGCGACGTGCTGCACAGCTTCAACCTGCCGCAGTTTCGCGTGAAGCAGGACGCGGTCCCCGGCAAGACCATCCCCGTCTGGTTCGTGCCGACCAAGCCGAACACCGTCAAGATCGAGAGCGGCAGCAGCACCATGTGGCTCGACGGCCGCCGCGACGCCAAGGGCGAGCCGGACAGGATGCTGATCTGGGACATCGCCTGCGCCGAGCTGTGCGGCTGGGGCCACTGGCGCATGATCGGCCGCGTGTACGTCCATCGCACCCAGGACGATTTCCTGGAATGGCTGGAGCAGGCCGGCAAGAGCGAGCACGGGCGGACAGCGATGACAAGGTGACAGACTGCGCACCTTGTCACCCGGTCACTTTGCCACCATCGACACGGAGAGAGAAAGCATGAGCGTTGGCCATCCTCCGACAACCGCGGCGCCGGCCCATCACGAGCCGAGCTTCCTCGGCAAGTACATCTTCTCGACCGATCACAAGATCATCGGCATGCAGTTTCTGTTCACGTCGATCATCTTCCTCGGTCTGGGCGGCATCCTGGCCCTGCTCGTCCGCATCCAGCTCGCCTGGCCGCACGCCGAGATCCCGATCCTGCGCGAATGGTTCGTGGACAACGGCGGCCGCATGACCGAATCGTTCTACAACATGCTGTTCTCGATGCACGCCACTGTCATGATCTTCTTCGTGATCATCCCGTTCTTGACTGGCGCCTTCGGCAACTTCACGATCCCGCTCATGATCGGCGCGCCGGACATGGCGTTCCCCAAGCTGAACATGATGTCGTACTGGTTCATGTGGCCGGCGTTCGTGCTCATCCTGGCCAGCTTCTACGCGGAAGGCGGCGCCCCGGCGGCCGGCTGGACGTCGTATCCGACGCTGTCCAGCATCACCATGCCCGCCGGCGAAGGCCTGCATTCGCCGGCCGCGCCGAATTCCGGCCACGGCCAGATTTTCTGGCTGCTGTCGCTGACCTGCGTCGGCATCTCGTCGATGATGGGCTCGGTGAATTACATCACGACCATCATCAACATGCGCGCCCCCGGCATGACCCTCTATCGCATGCCGATGACGATCTGGGCGATGTTCATCACCGCCATCCTGCAGGCCTTCGCCTTGCCGGTCTTGACCGTCGCCCTCATCTACCAGTCGCTCGATAAGTCCATCGGCACGACGTTCTTCCTCCCCGACGGGCTAACCTTCGGCAACTGGAGCGCCGGCCCCGGCGGCGGGCAAACGCTCCTGTGGCAGCACCTGTTCTGGTTCTACTCGCATCCGGCCGTGTACATCATGATCCTGCCGGCGATGGGCATGGTCTCCGACATCATCAGCACCTTCGCCCGCCGGCCGCTGTTCGGCTACCGGGCCATGATCTACTCGATCGCGGGCATCGCCGGCCTCGGCTTCATCGTCTGGGGCCATCACATGTTCCAGTCGGGCATGGACCCGCGGCTGGGCACCGGCTTCATGATCGCCACCATCATGATCGCGCTGCCGTCGGCGGTGAAGGTCTTCAACTGGCTGGGCACCGTGTACCGCGGCGACATCCAGTTCACCACCGCCATGCTGTTCGCGCTGTCGTTCGTGGCCCTGTTCATCATCGGCGGCCTGTCGGGCATCTTCATGGCCGCCACGCCGGTCGACATCTACATCCACGACACCTATTTCATCGTCGGCCACATCCATTACGTGTTGTTCACGAGCAGCCTGATGGGGATCTTCGGCGCCATCTATTACTGGTTCCCAAAAATGTTCGGCCGGTTCATGAACGAGTTCTGGGGGAAGGTGCACTTCGCGCTGACATTCGTGTTCGCCAACGGCGTGTTCTTCCCGATGCACATCCTCGGCACGGCGGGGATGCGGCGCCGGATTCCGGACCTCACGGCGACGGCCTTCGAAAGCCCGCTGTTGACGCTCAACCAGGTGATGACGATCAGCGCGATCCTGCTGGGCCTGACGCAGCTCATCTTCCTGGCGAACTTTCTGCTGAGCCTGTTCCTGGGCAAGCAAACCACGGAGCGCAATCCCTGGCACAGCAACACGCTGGAATGGTCGGCGCCGACGCCGCCGCCGCACGGGAACTTCGACGTGCCGCCGGTGGTGTATCGTGGGCCGTATGAATACGGCGCAGTGCCGAATCGCACGGAAGACTATCTCCCGCAGACACTGAAATTTGACGGTCCTGTTCCGGCAGCGTCGGGACACTGAGTGGTGCACAAGCCCCAGGATGAGCGCAGCGATTCCTGGAGGTCGAACGCGGATTTCTGATGGCAGCGACAACCACTTCTTCAGCAATCTTGCCCACGGCCCGGTGGCCGTGCACCATCGTGCACGCGCTGGCGGTGCTCACCGTCGTCGCCGCGCTGCCGCTGTTGTTCCTCGGCGCCGAAGTGACCACCAAAGGCGTCGGCATGGCGGACGAGCGCTCCGTCGTCAATCCGCTGCAAGCGCTCAACGAGTTCACCGGGCAGAGCCTGGGTTTCAGGATCGAGCACAGCCATCGCCTGGCCGGGTGGTTCGTCGGCCTGTGCGGCATCGCCTTGGCCGGCAGCTTGTGGATCGCCGAATCACGGCGCTGGCTGCAATGGCTCGGCACGGCGGCACTGCTGCTGATCGCCGCCCAGGGACTGTTGGGAATCTTTCGCGTCAGCCTCAACGCCTGGCTCGGGCCGACGCTGGCCTGGGTCCACGGCAGCTTTGCGCCGATCGTTTTCGCCACCCTCGTGAGCGTGGCCCTGTGCACGTCGGCCGCGTGGTCAACGCCGCGGACGATCGCCGATTCGCCGGCCTTGCGCCGCTGGTCGATTGCCATGGTTGGCGTCGTCTACCTGCAGTTGGTCCTGGGCGGCATGGTCCGCCACCAGGGCAACCCGCTCGTCGCTCGCGGTCACTTGCTGGGGGCGTTCGTCGCGGCCGCCGGGCTCTTGTGGCTCGTCAAGATGGCCCGGGAAGCGGATGGGTGTCTCTGGACCAATCGCGTCATCCTGGCCTTGCTGGCCGTGCAGGTTTTCCTGGGCGTCGAGGCCTGGTTCCTGTGGATGAAGCGGGTCTTCCTTCCCCATGCGGGCCTTGAGGAATCCATGGCGATGCACTGGCTGCGCTCGGGGCATTACGTCGCCGGCACGCTCTTGTTCGCGGCGACCGTGGTCCTGATGCTGGAAGCCCATCGCGGCGCCCGGCGGGCGGAGGTGGCCGCATGAAGACCGCCGCGCAAGCCCTGGCGCTGCCGCGTTCCAAGGCGCTCGATTTCATCGAGTTGACCAAGCCGCGGATCGCCGTCCTGGTGCTGTTCACGGTCGCCGCCGGCGCACTCCTGGCGCAGCGCGGGGCGCCGGACGTTGTCTTGCTGGTGAACACGCTGTTCGGCACGGCGCTCGTCGCCGCGGCGGCCAGCGCTCTCAACCAACTCCTGGAACGCCACAGCGACGCGCTGATGCGCCGCACCGAAAACCGGCCGCTGCCTGCCGGGCGTTTGCAGCCGGTCGAAGTGCTCGTCTTCGGGATCGCGCTCGCGGTCGCCGGCCTCGGCTGGCTGGCCGTGACCGCCGCGCATCCGCTCGCCGTCGGCGTGGCGGCGTTCACGCTGGTCAGTTACGTGTTCCTGTACACGCCGCTGAAGCGGCACACCACGCTCAACACGCTGGTCGGCGCCGTGCCGGGCGCCCTGCCGCCGGTGATCGGCTGGGTCGCCGTGGCCGGGTCCATCGACCGGGAAATCGTGGCGCTGTTCCTGGTGATGTTCCTGTGGCAAGTGCCCCACTTCCTGGCCATCGCGTGGATCTATCGCGAAGATTATGGCCGCGCCGGCCTGCACATGCTGCCGGTCGTCGATCCCCACGGCGCCGCGACCGGCCGGCAGATGCTGAGCTACTGCCTGGCGCTGATCCCGGTGAGTCTGCTGCCGGCGCTGTTCCACCAGGCCGGGCCGGTCTACGCGTTGGGCGCGCTGATCCTGGGCGCGGGCTTCGCGAAGGCCGCGTTCGATTTTCTCCGGGAAAAGTCCCCGGCCCGCGCCCGTCGCGTGCTGCACGCCTCGCTCGTGTACTTGCCGCTGCTGTTCGGATTGCTCTTGCTGGAGACCTGGTTGCGGAACTAAATCATGATCCATGCCAACGATGAACCGGCTGTCCCCATGGGATTGCCCCTGCCCAACGGCAAGCTCGCCATGTGGCTGTTCCTGGTCACGGAAATCATGTTCTTCACCGCGCTGATCGGCTCGTACCTGATCTATCGCAACGGCCAGCCCACCGCCTCGCAGCCGTGGCCGACGCCGCACGACGTCCACCTCGCGGAATGGATCGGCGCCGTCAACACCTTCGTGCTGATCTGCTCCAGCCTCACGGTGGTGCTGGCGCTGTGGAGCCTGCACGTCGGCAACAGCAAGCGGGCCGTGCAGTACATCGGCGTCACGCTGGCCCTGGGCTGCGTCTTTTTGGTGATCAAGGCCTACGAATACCAGCAGAAATTCGCGCACGGCATCCTCCCCGGCCGCGTCTTCGAGAAGCTCGATTCACCGCACGGCTACAAGTACATGCGGCACGTGCAAGAGCAGCTCGAGCACATCGAGAAGCACGGCGGCGTCAACGACAAGGCCAAGAAGGCCTGTGCCGAGCTGCTGGCCGACATCAGGGCGGGCAAGCTCCAGCCCAAGGACGTGAACGAACGCGTCCGCGGCACCAAGTCCATCAAGGAGACCAACCCCGGCAAGGAGTTCATCACGACCAAGGACTCCACCTACGTCGATCTGCCGGAACGCAGCCGGCCGAAGGACGCGCCCATGGTCGAAGGGATCCTGGAGATGGATACGCACGCTCACCTGTCCTATTCGATCCCGTTCGGCAACATGTGGGCGTCGTGCTACTTCGCGATGACCGGCTTCCACGCCCTGCACGTGTTCGGCGGGCTGGTCGTGTTCGCGATCATGCTGGTCATGGCCTGGCGGGGACGGTTCGGGCCGCAGAACGCGCAGATGGTGGAAGTGACCGGCCTGTACTGGCACTTCGTCGATATCGTGTGGATCTTCCTGTTCCCGCTCTTGTATCTGGTATGATTCTGGCCGTTGGATTTACCCGGAGCTGCGATGTCGGAACAACATCACGATCACAGTCACGGCGACCACAGCCACAGTCACGGCGATCACAGCCATGGCGAGCACAGCCATAGCCATGGCGGCGACGCCCACGGGCATGCCGATGACGCGGCGGCGCACTTCCGCTCCTACATCGCGATCTTCATCGCGCTGTGCGTCTTCACCGCGATCTCGTTCGTCTTCAACGAGCTGGTTCGCGGCGGCATCATCAGTCCGATGACCAGCGCCACGGTCATCATGATCGTCGCCATCATCAAGGCGGGCTGCGTCGCCTACATTTTCATGCACCTGAAAGCCGACTGGGGCAAGGTGTACTGCATCATGATCCCCGTCGTCATCATGTGCGTGATGATGATCATCGTGTTCTTGCCCGACGGCGTCCTGGGCTGGCGTTAAGATGCTGGACAGGGCGAGCGTCGCGGCGTCAGCCCGACGTGGACGTCCCGGCAAGCACGTCGGCTCATGCCAAGCGCGTCGGGCTCACGCCGCGACGCTCGCCGAGAGTGAGTTCCGATGCGTTCGCTTCGCCTCGTCGTTCTCCTTGGGCTTGCCTGGCCGGGCGCGCCGCTGGCCGCCGCCGAGTTCTCGTTGTTGCCGCAGCCGCTCCAGATCGGACCGTTCGTCTTGACCGAACGCGGCGGCGCGACCGTCAGCCGCGAGGACCTGCGCGGCAAGGTCTGGATCGCGCATTTCTTCTATCCCACCTGCCAGGGTGTGTGCACCAAGACCGTGCCGACCATGCGGAAAGTTCAAGAAGCCGTGGCCGGCAAGCCCGACATCGTGCTGGTGAGCATCGCGCTGACCGGCGACGATCCCGCCCTTCTCCAGCAGTTCGCACAGGACCATCAGGCCGATCCGAAGCAGTGGCTGTTCCTCACTGCGTCCAGCAAGAGCGATGATGTGCTGGCAATCGTTCAAGAGTCGTTTTTTCAAACCGCGGTGCGCAATCCGGATGCCAAGCCCGGCTACGAAATCGATCATTCGAAGAGCCTGGTTGTCGTCGATCGCCAGGGCATCATGCGCGGCTACGTGGACGGCACGGACGCCGCCAACGTGCCGGCCCTGGTCGCCCACGCGCGCCGGGTCGCGGCCGAGCGCTACTGGCTGCCGGCGCAGAACGCGGTGCTCAACAGCCTCAGCACGGCGCTCTTGATCCTTGGCTGGATCGCGATCAAGCGGCGTCGCGAAACGCTGCACAAGGCGTGCATGCTGCTGGCGCTGGCGACGTCGGCGGCGTTCCTCGCGGGTTATCTGTACTTCCATTTCGCCGTGCTCGACGGCCAGCCGACGCGGTTTCGCGGCGAGGGCTGGGTGCGGCCGGCGTATTTCACGATCTTGTTGACGCACACGGTCCTCGCCGCGCTGGTCGCGCCGCTGGCGCTGTACGTGGCCTACCAGGGCCTGCGCGACCGCCGGCCGCGGCACGTGCGGGTGGCGCGCTGGACGCTGCCGATGTGGCTGTACGTGTCGGTCACGGGAGTGGTGGTGTACGTGCTCTTGTATCAGGTCTATCCGCCGTATTGAGGCGGGGATAGAATAGGCGCGTGCTGATGTTTCGCGGCGAGCGCTAAACGGCAAGCCGTTGTTCGTCGATTCGGATGTTGGGATTGAGATCATGATGAACTGGTTGCGAGCACTGCTGGCCGCGCTGGTGATCGCCCTCGCCTGGGCGCCGCCGGCGTTCGCGTGCCCTTCCTGAAAGGAAGCGATCGCGACCTCCGGTTCGGAGGACGACAAGGACAACCTGCCGGCAAGTTACAACCAGAGCATCTACCTGATGGTCAGCGTCCCGTACATCACGCTCGGCTGCGTCGGCTTCCTCATCTATCGCGGCTGCAAGAAGAACGAAGCGTACCGGCAGGCGCAGCAACAACGCAATCACGTGGGATAGCCCAACAAAAACGGACAGGATCGGAATCCTATCCTACATCCCACGCCGCCGCGTCTTCGCCGTCCAGGCGCAATGTCAAGCATTTCGCGCTGCCGCCGGCTTTGATGAACTCGTCCAGTTCCAGGAAGATCACGTCAAAGCCCCAGCCGCGCAGGTCGGCCGCGAGCCGCTCGCTGCCGGCGTTGACGATCACCGTCTTGCCGACGACCACGGCATTGCACGCGAACCGGGCCGCCTCGGCTTCGACCACCGGCAGCAGCTTGTCGATGTGCGTTTCCAGGACGCGCTGGCCATAATGGTCGAAAGCCTCGGGAAAGTAGATCGCCCTGCCGGGCACCACCGGACAGAAGCACGTGTCGAGATGGTAGAAGCGGCGATCGACCAGCTCCAGCGGCAACACCAGGCGGTTGAGCGTTTTGCCCAGGTGCTGATGGCTGGCCGCGTCGCTGCGGATCCGGTAGCCGGCGAACAGCGTGGGCCCGCAAAAGAGGGCGTCGCCGGCCCCTTCGAAGAACATGCCGTCGGGAAGGTGCTCGACGGTGAAGCCGTGCCCGGCGAACCAGGCGTCGAAGCAGGGCGATTCGCGGGCGCGGACCTCGTGGCGAAAGCGCGAGCTGAAGAAGCGCTGCCCGAACACGAGCCCCGCATTCGCGGTGAACACCAGGTCCGGCAGTCCCGGCTGCGGCGTCAGCAGTTCCACCTGGACGCCCAGCTTCACGAGCGTGTCGTGGAGCCCGCGCCACTGGGCGTGGGCCCGCTCCGGCGTGCTGCCGCGCGACCGGCTCATCCACGGATTGATCTCGTACTCGATCCCGTAGAAATCGGGTGGACACATCAAGATGCGCGGCGTCGGCATGGCGTCCTCGGCCTACGGGGCTGCCGGTCCGCTCGCTGGCAGCGGAGCTTGCCGGCATTGACCAGGGCTGACGACTGTGTAGAGACCGCGCAAGCGCGGAGCCGTCCCAAGGAACGAATCCAGCTGCGTCAACATGGCTGCGGGGGGTAGGTGCTGCAACCGGAACAGCACGATTCCTGGCGCCGGCGGCTGCCGTTGACGAAAAACCAACTCTCCGAAATCGAGATCAAACGTCAAGACAACGCGATCTTCCGCTAGCGCCGTTTGCAAGATGAGGGGATCGGTCGCGCCGACCAATGATTCAGCCGCGTAGAGCACATCGTCGCCTTGCTGGCGTAATCGGTTTACGACGGCGGCCGGAAAGTTCTCGTTCGCAAGGTATCGCTCGCTCATGCCGGCGTACCCAACGGCGGCTCTTTATGAAATGTGTCAGCCGCAAACGCCAGCACGGCACGAACCCGGTCTTCGGTCAAATTCGGATAGTTTTGCCGCAAATCTTCGGTTCCCCATCCCGCTGCCAAGAGTTGCAGGACGAACTCCACCGACAAGCGCGTACCCTTCAGCACCGGCTTCCCACCGAGGACCTGAGCATCGCAGACGATGTAGTCGCGCCAATTCAGCATGAGTTCCCCTTCGAGAATGCTTTCACGATAGCAGAAATCGAGAGGAAATGCAAAGCCCGCGCTGAACTCTATCGCCCCGCGTCGGTCCCCGGCCGGGCGATGCCGGAATGGGGCGCCACCTCGGGGGATTCATCGGGCAAGGCGTAGAATTGCCGGCCTAGCTTTTCTTGCTCGGAAATGCTCAAACGGGGATCGTCCACGCGGGCCGACGGGCGCCGAAACGGGCCGACGACGTTTTGGCAGCCCGCGAGCAGGACGAGTCCGATAAGAATGCAGCGTCGCATGGTCGGTCACCACTCACCAACATCATAAGCACCCTGCGCCCTGAAGACATGCTTGCCAAGGCGAACGCGAGCGGAAAGTTGCAGGATTCGGGTCCGGCAAAGGCCGGTACCGGCACAATCGGCAAGGTTGGCGATGCTTGCCCAGGTTTTCTTGCGAGTTTGTCGGCTTTGCCGGCTTGAGAACGCGGCGCGCCGACCCTAGAATGGTAGGGTCGAGGAAGCGATTGCTGACGGAAACCAGCGAGTTCGCTTGCCGTGGTGGAATTCTGTCCACGGTGAGCGAACTCGCTGTTGTTTTATAGTAATCTCATCCCGCCCGGCTTCGATGACCGCCATGAAGACCGACGACTACGCCGATCCCGACGACATGTTCGCCGACACGCGCATGACGTTCGGGGAGCACATCGAAGATTTGCGCACGCACCTGATGCGGGCGATCAAGGGGTTTGTGCTGTGCATGGTCGTCTGCCTGTTTGCCGCGGGGCACATCTTGACGTTCATCACCGCGCCCGTGGACCGGGAGCTCAAGGGGTACTACGAGCGCTACTACGCGCAACGGATCGAGAAGCTGCGCAACGAGTTTCAGCAGAACGAGATCAAGGGTCTTCCCAACGCCAGGCAGGTCGTCTGGCTCAAGCCGCGCGATCGCGAGATCGCGCCCAAGGCGCCGGATCCCAAGGCGGTGCTGCCCAATCTGGTGCCGAGGTTGATCGAGTGGCTCAACGAGATGAATCTTGACGTGGACCCGAAGATCGTCGGCAAGGAAGGATGGCAAGAGTTCGACATGGTCATGCCTGACCCCATCGCCTTTGCCAAGCTGATTCAAGACTCGCAGTTGATGACCAATCCGCCGAGCTTGAAGTCGCTCAGCATCCAGGAGCCCTTCGTTGTCTATTTCAAGATCGCCATCATGGCGGGGTTTGTCCTCTCCAGCCCCTGGGTGTTCTATCAGGTGTGGGCGTTCGTTGCCGCCGGGCTCTATCCCCACGAGAAGCGATTGGTTAACGTGTACCTGCCGGTCAGCTTGCTTCTTTTCCTCACCGGCTGCGCCGTCTGCCAGTTCCTCGTGATCCCGAAGGCGGTCCAAGCCCTCTTATGGTTCAACGAATTGATGGGCGTGCAACCCGACCTCCGCCTCAACGAATGGCTCGGCTTCGCCATCTTCATGCCCGTGGTCTTCGGCATCTCCTTCCAGACGCCTCTCGTCATGCTCTTCCTGTTCATGATCGGCCTGTTCGACATCGAGGCGTACAAGGAAAAACGCCGCATGGCCTACTTCGCCATGGCGGTGTTCGCCGCGCTCATCACCCCGTCCACCGACGCCTTCAGCATGATGTTCATGTGGGTGCCGATGTGCCTGCTCTACGAATTCGGCATCTGGCTGTGCTGGTACAGGGGCCGCCAGGAAGACGACACGGCCGATCTGGAAGAAGAGCACGAATTGGTCGGGGTCTGATCCGGCAGCCGAGCGGTAGGCGGAACACGGCGGGCTTACGCCGCGCCGCTCGCCTAGCCTATAACAACCTCATGGCGGTGTCCCACACTCCTACCGGTTTCGTATCGCTGGTCGGCGCCGGTCCCGGGCATCCGGGGCTCATCACACTTCGCGCGGTCGAATGTCTCCGCCGCGCCGACCTGGTGCTCTATGACAAGCTGGTTCCCGCCGCGATGCTCGACCATGCGCCGCCCGGCGCCCTGCGCCGGTGCGTGACCGAGCTGGCGGCGACCCATGCCGAGCGCTGCGGGCCCATCCACGACGCGATGATCGCCGCCGCCCGGCAAGGCCGGCGCGTGGTCCGGCTCAAGGGGGGCGACCCGCTCGTGTTCGGCCGCGGCGGCGAGGAAGCCCACGCCCTGCGCGCGGCCGGCATTCCCTTCGAAATCATCCCCGGCGTGACCGCCGCCCTGGGGGCGGCGGCGTTCGCGGGCATTCCGCTCACCGATCGCGCGTCGGCCAGCGCCGTCGCGTTCATCACCGGTCACGAACAGGCCGATAAGCCGGAGACGCTGCTCGATTGGCCGGCCCTGGCCCGTTTCCCGGGGACCCTGGCGATCTACATGGGGATGGCCCGGCTTGACGCGGTCGTGCGCTCGCTGATCGAAGCGGGTAAAAGCCGACAGACGCCGGCCGCCGCGGTGCAGGACGCGACCCTCGGCACGCAGCGAACGGTGAGCGCGGCGCTATCGGACCTTCCTGAAGCGGCGCGGGCGGCAGGCCTGGCGGCCCCGGCCGTGATCCTGGTCGGCCCCGTCGCCTCGCACCGCAGCGAGCTGGCCTGGTTCGAGAACCTGCCGCTGTTCAGCCGGCGCATCCTCGTCACCCGGCCGCGGCAACAGGCGGGCGCGCTGGTTGAGCGTTTGATCGAGCTGGGCGCCGTTCCGGTGGTCCTGCCGACGGTCGAGATTCGCGAGCCTGTCGATTGGGCCCCGGTCGATGCCGCACTCCGCCGGCTTGCCGACTACGACTGGCTGGCCTTCACCAGCGCCAACGGCGTGCAGGCCTTGTTTGCCAGGTTGTGGGCGCTCGGCTTCGACATCCGCGCCCTGGGCAAGATCCGGCTGGCCGCCATCGGGCCGAAGACCGCGGACGCCTTGCGGGCGTTCCATCTCGAGCCGGATCTCGTTCCCGCCAAGTATCAATCCGAAGACCTGGCGGCGGCGTTGCGCGCGGTGATTCAACCGGGCCAGCGCGTGCTCCTGGCCCGCGCCGACCGCGGCCGGGAAATCCTGCGCGAGCTGCTCGCCGGGCATTGCCAGGTCGAGCAGGTGGCGGTGTACGCGCAGGCGGATGCCGTGGAATTGGCCGCCGAAGTCATCGACCAGCTTCGGCGCGGCGACATCGACTGCATCACGTTGACAAGCGCGAACATCGCCCGCGCCCTGCTGACTCGGCTTGATGATACATGCCTGTCACACATCCGCTCGGGCCGTGTGAAACTGGCGACCATCAGCCCGGTGACCAGCGCGGCGGTGGACGCCCTGGGCCTGCCGGTCGCGGCCGAGGCAACGACGGCGACCATGGAAGGCGTCGTGCAGGCGCTGATTGACGAGATCCGCGGCCGGGGCTGAGTCTTCGAAGCCCCGGGCGACGCCGCACGCGATTGGCTGGCAGCCGGGGCTTCGAAGACTCAGCCCCGGCCACCATCGGCACCCTCAATGCAATCGAAGATCGAAAATCGAAAATCGCCCACTACCGCAGGTCGCTGTACGCGTCCCAGGCGAGGTACAGAACGATGGCGCAGGCGATGGCGCTGACGATATCCACGATCGGATTCAGCGAGTTGAATGGGAATTTGATCGTGAGGTCCAGGATGAACAATAGCAGGAGAACGCCGGAGATTCCCATGGCGCTCCAGCACATCCACTTTTCCATTGACGCCTCGTTGGCTTCCCTGAGGTGCGCTGGTTCAGACCATCGGCTGGTGCATCGGCTGGTTCAGGGCATCGGCCGCGTCAGGGCAAACCTCAAGGCAACATTGTAGCGGTTCTCCAGGTGGCCGCAACCGGCCACATTCCACGTTTTTCGCAAGGTTTTTCGGGAATCGTAGGAATTGCTCGCAAAAATGGTATAAACGGGTTGGTGGGCCGCGGCCGAGCCGACTCCGGGCCGCCCCGCGGCCGTGGCGTTTCTTCAAGGAGCAACTTCATGTGGCGCATCCTTTGGCTGCCGCTGTTGGTCATTCTGTTCCCGGCCGTGCCGGCGGCCGCCCTGGGCAGCGGTCTGGCCGCCGCGCAGGCGCAAGCGCCCGACGCCCGGACGATCACGGCCAAGGACCTCGAGCCGCAGACCGACTGGTATGGCTTGTATCTCAAGGGCAAGAAGATGGGCTATTGCCGGACCACGCGCGAGAAGGTGGACGGCGGCGTGCGCGAATCGTTCACGTTGGTCATGAAGCTGGTGTCGTTCGGGCAACGATCCGAGCTGTCGTTGACCCAGAGCGTGACCTTCGAATCCAAGCCCCCTTATCGGTTGCTCAAGGGTTCGTTCGTGCAGTCCGAGAACGGCGTCGCCAAGGTCAGCATGGAGCTCGAACGCGCCGGCGACGGTTTCACGATCACGCACGTGTCCGGCGACGTCACGCGGACCAAGAAGCATGGCCCGATCGACTACACGTTCCTGGATTCCACCGCCACCGAGCGCTGGGTGCGCCGCCGCCCCAAGCCGGGCGATCAGCTCGCCTCCAAGGATTTCAACATGCAGGAGCTGAAGCTGGAGCCGCAGACCAGCAAGGTCAAGGACGAGAAGACCAGCCTGGCCGGCGGCGTGAAGGTGCACTACTACGAGATCGAATCGGAGTCGCGGCAGCTCACCATGCTGTCGCGCTACGACGATCACGGCCGCATGCTCTCCGGCAAGTTCGCGATCTTCGACATTCGCCTGGAGCCGGAAGAGCACGCCAAGAACGCCGAGTTCAGCCAGGACCTGTTCATTCTGGGGATGGTGAAGGTGGACCGGGCGCTCGGGCCGACTCGCGACGTGCGCGAGCTGGTGGTCGAGGTGTCCGGGCTCGATGGGACGGCGTTCGAAAACGGTCCACGGCAAGCGTTCCACGCACCCGACAACAGCAAGGGCGACGGCAAGGGCCCCGCGCTCCTCAAGCTCGGCAAGAAGTACGGCCGCCCGGCCAAGGTCACCGACAAGGAGATCGAGGACAACCTCCGCGAGACGCTGACCTGTCCGATCACGCATCCCAAGATCAAGGAGCTTGCCGCCGAGGCGGTCGGCGACGCCAAGACGCCGGCGGACAAGGTGAAGCGGATCGTCGAGTTCGTCCACGACTATGTGGAGCCGAGCTTGTCGGCGTCGCTGCCGAACATCCACGACCTGATCCGCCGCAAGAAGGGGGACTGCAAGTCGTATGCGCTCTTGACCACGACGCTGGCGCGGGCCGCCGGCGTGCCGTCGCGCGAAGTGTCCGGCTTGCTCTACATCGGCGACGACAACAAGGCCTTCGGCGGCCACGCCTGGAACGAAGTGGTGCTCGACGGCGTCTGGGTGCCCGTGGACGCGTCGATGGGGCAGACCGAAGTGGACGCCACGCACATCAGCTTCGGCTCGCAAGAGCGCGGCGCCAAAGGGATGCTCGAGACGCTGGGCAGGTTGTCGTTCAAGCTGGTCGAGGTGAAGACCGGGCAACCGTAGGTCGTGGCTTGCCGTTCCGCGCTCGCTGAACAAGGACGGAGAACACGGCGCGATAACGCGAGCGCTAGACGGCAAGCCGGATCATCCGATCAGCGGCTGGGCCCGCTTCACCAGCTGGATGGTGACGCCCCACGGGTCGCGGAGGAAGGCCATCACGTCGCCGTTGTCCGCGGTGGTGAGGTCCAGGACGCTGGTCGCGCCCGCCGTCAACAGCCGCTGCCGCTGGGCGGCCACGTCGTCGGCCAGGAACGCGATGTGAAAGACGAACGGGTCCATGGCGCGATAGTCCGGGATCGGCGCCCGCGTTTGATGGTACAGCTCCAGGACGGTCCGGCCGGCGGCGTCGGCCACGAACCGAGTGTTCGGCCCGCCGTCCACCTGCCGCACCACCCGCATGTCGAGATGCTTGCCATACCAAGCCGCCATGGCGACTGGGTCGGCGACGTTCAACGCCAGATGCTCGATGGTCATGAGTATCCTCCGGCGAACCCGCCGTTTGCGGCTGGACCCGGCCGCTTGCGGCTTAGCGTTCGCCTTCCTGAGTTCGTTTCCGATACTGCCGAAGTCCTTACGATTCTGCCAGGCCCCAGGGGCTTCGGTCAAGGCGTCGGGGGCATTTGAACGCAACTCCCGAACGCTAAGCCGCAAGCGGCGAACGCTTCGCGGCGAACTGTATGCGGCGGTTGCCGGTCTTGACGGCCGCCGTAGAATGATGGCTCCCCTTGAGCGGGCCGGGCGCTTTTTCTACAATGCGAGTTTCGCATGCGCCGCCGGAGGTGAACCATGAAAGTGCGTTCGAGTGTCAAGCGTATCTGTGAGAACTGCAAGATCATCCGGCGGCGCGGCGTGGTGCGCGTGATTTGCAGCAATCCGCGCCACAAACAGCGCCAGGGGTAAACCCATGGCAGGCAGCCTGCCTTACCAGCCTGCCTTACGCCTGCCCTCCGGACGTCAGGAGCATCCATGCCGCGTATTCTGGGCGTTGACCTTCCCAACGACAAACCCACGCACATTTCCCTGCGCTACATCTACGGCATCGGGCCGACGACCGCGCTGGAGGTGTGCGCCAAGGCCAAGGTGCTGCCGACGCGCAAGGCCAAGGAGCTGAGCGACGAGGACATCGCCCGGCTGGCGGCGATCCTCGACCGGGAATACGTCGTGGAGGGGCCGCTTCGCCGGCAAACGCAGCAGAACATCGCCCGGTTGCGCGACATCGGCTGCTACCGGGGCCTGCGGCATCGCCGCGGCCTGCCGGTCCGCGGCCAGCGGACCCGCACCAACGCCCGCACCCGCAAGGGCCCGCGGAAGACCGTTGCCGGGAAGAAGGGGGTCAAGGAAATGCGGTAGTAGGGATCAGGGGTTCAGGAATCAGGAATCGCGCCGCCGCTGACACCTGACTCTTGACTCCTGGCCTTGCCGGTGTCCGCATCTTTCTCTATGTTTAGAAGTTTCCAGGCCCGCCCGATGGGGGTGGGCCGTGTTCATTGCATAGGAAGCTCATTGCAATAGGGCGCTCATGGCCAAGAGCAAGAAGAAGAAAGCGCGCCGCAACGTCAGCCGGGGCGTCGCTCACGTCAAGTCGACCTTCAACAACACCATCGTGACCATCACCGACACCAACGGCGACACGCTCTGTTTCGCCTCGGCCGGGACGGTGGGTTTCAAGGGGTCGCGCAAGAGCACGCCGTTCGCCGCCCAGCGCGCCGCCGAGATCGCCGCCGACAAGGCGTTGAAGTTCGGTCTCAAGGAAATCGAAGTGAAGGTGAAGGGCCCCGGCTCCGGCCGCGAATCGGCGGTGACGGCGCTGCAGCAAGCGGGGCTCAACGTGAAAGCCATCGAAGACGTGACGCCGCTGCCCCACAACGGCTGCCGGCCGCCGAAGAAACGACGCGTTTGATTGTCGAATTTCGATTTTTGATTTTCGATTGCGGGAATCAGAAGTCGAGAATCGCGTGGTGTGGTGTGGGACAGACGGGGATGTGGACCCCAACGAAGAAAATCGGAAATCGTCAATCCAAGATCGAAAATCACTATGGCTCGTCATCTCGATTCCGTTTGCCAGATTTGCCGCCGCGAGGGGATGAAGCTGTACCTCAAGGGCGCGCGCTGCGAAAGCCCCAAGTGCGCCATCGAGCGGCGCGACACGCCGCCCGGCATGCACAACCGTCGCGGCAAGCTCAGCGAGTACGGCGTGCGGCTCCGCGAAAAGCAGAAGCTCAAACGCTTTTACGGCGTGCTCGAGAAGCAGTTCCGCCGCTACTTCGCCATCGCCTCGCGTTCGCCGGAAAACACCGGCGAGGCGCTCTTGAGCATCATGGAGCGCCGGCTTGACAACGTCGTCCACCGGCTCGGCTTCGCCCCGTCCCGCGCCGGCGCCCGCCAGCTCGTCACCCACGGCCACGTGCTCGTCAACGGCAAGTTCTGCAACGTCCCCAGCATCCTGCTCAGGGCCGGCGACAAGGTGGCGGTCAAGAACCGCGAGCACAGCGTCAAGCTGGTCAAGCTGAATCAGCAATCGCACCCGCAACCGATCCCCGATTTCCTGGAGATCACCGGCTCGGAGCCGCCTGAAGGCCGGTTGACCCGGCTGCCGTCGCGGACCGACGTGGATCCCCGGCTGGCCAAGGATGACCAGCTGCAAGAGCAACTGATCATCGAGTTCTGCTCGCGATAGACTTGCGTTCAAGACTTCGGAAGTTTCTTCTCGCTTCCGTGGAGGCCTCGGCATATGCGTGTCAAATGGCGTGGGCTCGAACTGCCCAACCGTCTGAGCTGCGAACGCGAAACCCTGACCGACACCTACGGAAAGTTCTTCGCCGAGCCGTTCGAACGCGGCTTTGGCGTCACCGTCGGCAACAGTCTGCGGCGCATCCTCCTGTCCAGCCTGGAAGGCTCCGCCGTCACGCGCGTCAAGATCCAGGGGGTGCAGCACGAGATCACCACCATCCCCGGCGTCGTCGAGGATGTGACCGACATCATCCTCAACATCAAGAGCCTGGTCGTCAAGAACACCAGCGATCAGACCAAGGCCATCCGCATCGACCGTCACGACAAGGGCGTGGTCACCGGCGCCCAGATCGTCGCCGACGACACCGTGCAGATCATCAACCCCGAGCACATCATCGCCACCTTGACCGACGACGTGCCGTTCATCGTGGAGATGACCGTCGAGAACGGCCGCGGTTACCGCACCGCGGACGAGAACGCCGGCCGCGAGCGCGAGATCGGCGTCATCCCGGTCGATTCGAGCTTCTCGCCGGTGGTGCGCGTGAAGTACGAGATCGAGGAAACCCGCGTCGGCCAGCGGACGAACTATGACCGCCTGGTGATCGAGATCTGGACCAACGGCACCATCGGCCCGCACCTGGCGCTGGTGGAAGGCGCCAAGATCATGCGGAAGCACCTGAACCCGTTCATCCAGTACGCCGAGCCTGGGCCGGAGCTGGCCCTCGACGACCGCATGGACGCCGCCGCGGTCGGCGACCAGGTCGATCAGGAACTGGAGCGCAAGCTGGGCATGAGCCTGGCCGAGCTGGAGTTGTCGGTGCGGGCCACCAACTGCCTCGAATCCGAAGGGATCACCACGGTGCGCGATCTGGTGATCCGCAACGACGACGAACTGCTCGAAGTCCGCAACTTCGGCGAAACCACCCTCAAGGAAGTCAAAGCCAAGCTCGCCGAACGCGGCCTGGCCCTTGGCATGAAGCTGCCGACGGCACGAAGGTAATTGTTTGGTCATTAGTCGCTGGTCGTTAGTCACCGGTTATTGGACACAGCAGCCGGCTGCTAATGACTAATGACTAATGACTAATGACTAATGACAGGGACGAACGTTATGCGACATCGCAAAGCCGGATACAAACTGGGGCGCAACGCGCCGCATCGGACGGCCCTGTATCGCAACCTGGCCATGGCACTGATTCGCCACGAGCGCATCATCACCACGCTGGAGAAGGCCAAGGCGGTGCGGCCGTTCGTCGAGAAGCTCATCACCCTGGCCAAGCGGGGGACGCTGCACGCGCGGCGCCTGGTCATCATGCGGCTGGGGTCGACGTCCGGCGCGGCGGTGGCCCCGGAAGCCGACAAGCCCGATTTGCGCACCATCGTGCAGAAGCTGTTCACCGACATCGGCCCCCGCTTCAAGGATCGGCCCGGCGGTTACACCCGGGTCATCAAACGCCACGAACGGCGGCTGGGCGACGCCGGCCGGACGGCCTACCTCGAACTTCTCAAGGCGGGCGAAACCAAGGTCCGCACCAAGGCGCCGGCCCCCGCCCCGCGCATCGAAGAGCCCCCCAAGGAAGAGACACCGAAGGCAGAGACACTTCCAGGGCCGGAAACCACAACGGCCGCATCGACGCCGGAGAATCCGGAGACGAAGAGCTGAGGTTTCTCACGTTCACGGCATTGTTTCGGGTGGCATGCTTTCGCGG
>JAKEET010000145.1 GCA_022616435.1 Gemmataceae bacterium | reverse complement strand
CCGGCGCTGTAGTGCACGCTGGGTGGCACGCCCAGAACATGGACGTGATGGGCGTGGCCCGGCGAGACGACCACGCCCTTCGCGTCCTGCTCAGGGACGTGCCACCCGTGCCACCCGTCCGGCCGCTGTGTGCACGCGGGCCGCGTGCACCACGGCCACCTAGCGCGGCGCGCGGCGGGGCATCTGCGTTGCACCGTTCTCGTCGGCCGCATCCGTGGTCTCCGCGGCGACACGCATCGGGCGCGGCACGCGGGGGGCGTCGGCCCAGAGGCCTTCCAAGTCGTAGTAAGCCCGCGTCTCGTCGTCGAACAGGTGGATCATCACGTTGCCGTAGTCCAGCAGGATCCACCGGCTTTCGTCGAAACCTTCGCGGGAGAGCCGCCGGTCGCCCAGCTCGTCTTCCAGGACGTGGTCGATGTCCTCGGCCATGGCGTGCAACTGCCGCCGGCTGGTGCCGGTGGCAATCACGAAGTAGTCGAAGATCGGAGTAAGCTGCCTCAGGTCCAGGATCACGATCGCTCGGCCGTTGTCCTCTTCTGCGGTGCGGGCGGCCGCCAGGGCCAGTTGCAGGCTGCGGCGGTCGGCGGGGGCGGGGGCGGAGCGGATAGTAGTGAGCGGTCGGGCTGAGGTCGTCTCCAATGTCTTGCCTCGGATGGAAGAAAGGGTTTATACGCCTCAATTATACTCACGTAAGACCGTCAAACCAGCCGTCGGGTTCGCGTTCATTCGTCATCCCTTTCCGGATCGTATTCATACTCGGGCAGCTCAAAGGGCAGTCCATCGTCGCGGGCGATCAGCCGCCGCAGCGACAAGTCGCTGACGGTCTCGGGAGTTAGCCGCACCGACGCGTCGGCGAACAGTGTGAGCGCGAACCCTTTACGGCGGCCGAACAGGCCCTTGCGCGGCTCGTCGAAATCGACTTCCCAATCGTCGGGCTTGGTCCAGATGACCGCCCGGTCCGCCGGCGCTTCGACGATCATCAGGGTGTTCGCGGTGCCGTCGGTGATGGCGCCCAGGAAATGTCCGACCGGCGCGCCCTTTTCCATGCGCTTCGGCTTCTCGCCGAAGATGGCGCGGTTCTTACCGGCGGTGCCCGTGGGCAGGACGTAGCACGTCTGGCCGGCGGCCAGCGCTTTGCCGGGCGAGGCGAAGACGGCAGGCATCCGTTCGATCAGCTTCTTGTTGTGCGGGCTGTCCCACGGCTCGTCCAGCCGGAACTGCTGGTGCAGGGCATTCATCTCCATGTAGGGGAGCACGTGTACGCGCCAGCTCAGGAGCGGCTTGCCCTCCTTGTTGTAGCTGGCGTGCGCGGGCAGGGCGCCGTGCACGTCGTGGAACTCGTGCATTGAGATGCCCAATTGGCGCAGGTTAGCGCCCGATTGGGCGATCGACCATGCATTGACCAGGCGGGCGAGTCGGCCTGAGAAGCCAGCGGGCATCTGGCATCCGATCGATATCCGGTGCCGGGTGCGGTTGATCTTCAATCCTTTGAGGGCTGCATCCAGGGCCGTGTGCAGAGACCGCAGTCGCATTCGCGCCAGGCCACCAGCGTCGTCAGCCACCTTGATCAGGCCTGGCATGGCGGCAGCCCTGAGCTTGAGCGCGGCAGCGCCGCCGCGCACCAGGTCGTTGAGCAGTTCGGCCGCCTCGTCGTCGGCAGCCTCCAGCTCCGCCCGCAGCCGTGGCTCGCCCGTCAGGCGCAGCGCCACGCTAGCGCCTTCGAGCCGGGCGGCGATTTCGGCGGCCAGCACGAGCGGCGTCGCGTCGTCGCCGCGGACATAGCTCTGGAGGTCGGCCAGCAGCTTGCGGACCGGCTCGACTTCGCCGACCAGGGCCAGGTCGTCATCCGAGCCGATCGCCCGCAGTCGCTCGACGAGCCCGCCCCGCGGGCCGCTGCCATCCAGCATCGCCTTGAGGCAGTCTTCGTTGGCAAAGACCAGCGTTTTGCCGTCCGGCGCATGGGCAGCCATGTCGCGGGCGCGCGGCGCGGTCCAGTAGGTCTTGCCGACATGACTGGCCTCGGTTAGCTCGTCGATGCCCAGCGGCTTGACCAATCGCGCGACGAAGGCCTTGTTCACCACTGCGTCACGGAAACGGACGATGCCGCCGGCCTGATATAAGATGCCCTTGGCGGCTCGCGGCAGCAGGACGATTGCCTGTTCGACCTGCTCAGGGTCGATGCCCGAACGCTCCTTGAGCCAGGCCCAGGGCGGCAGGGGCAAAGCATCTACCAGCGGCGACTTCACCAGCCGTGCCGGATGGACCACCACCGCGGCGAAGAAGTCGTCGGTGACGTACGTCAGATCGAGCGGCCTGGCCACCGGTTCCGCCGCCAAGGCTGGCGTGCTCAGGCACGCCGGAAGCAGAATCGCCACCAGCCCGGCCAGACGTCGCCAGTGCATGCTCACCTCGGCGGTTGAGGAGAGAAAGGACGGCCTCCCAGAAATCGAAGCGCCGGGTATTGTCGTCACCGAGGCCGGTTGTTGCAACGGGCCGCTCGGGTTGCGGGCTGCGGGCCTCGGGCCTATCGGTTTCGTTCTCAGACGTGCGATGGGGGGTGCGGCCCGCGGCTGGCTCCAGACCTGGAGCTAGGACCGCGGCCGTCAGCGGGTGCGGCAGGGCGTCGCCTTGGTCTTGGGTTCCGCCGCGGCGTCGTCGGCCACACTGGCCAGCGTGAACCGCATCACGAAAAAGCCGACTACCAGCAGCACGGCGGCCACGGCGTAGATAATGGCGTCGCGGACCGACTGCGGTGAATTGGCCTCGGCGGCCTGTTGCCAGTCTTTCACGGGAGACTCGCAAGTGGGGTGGACCACGTCGGGACGCCTGGCGTGGCTAATCAAGCCTACGTCACGGCCGGTCCAACGGCCGGGCAAACTCGCGTGCGCGGCCCGCACGGCAAAACCGCCCTCGCGGGAAGAAGCGACAAAGCCGGCCCGGCGAGCGGGGAACCCTAGGGTAGCGTCGATTCGGCGCCGTCGTTGCGCCAACCGGCTCGCCACCAGATGACGCGATCGACGTTGAAGACCGTGCTGCGGACGGACGCGTCACCCAGGGCGACTTGCACGGTCTGGGGGTGCGGCCCGCCGAAGAAGAAGTGCCGCTTGAACAGGCTGTGTCCGTACTTGGAGTCCGTTGCACCATCCGCCTCCGGAGGGGCGCCCGTCGTGCGGATGATGTCGGGGGTCCAGCCGGCAATCCAGCCTGTCCAGTCGCCGGGACAGTCGTCCGTTCCGTAATAGTTCACGTTCTGCCACTTCTCGCCGACCAGGATGGTATTGGAGAGGCCGTCGGTCACGGAGCCTTCACTGATGCGAAATGACTCGCCGAGCGTGACCTGGCGGACGATGATGCCGCCCGCATCGCCCGAGATCGTATGGAAGCCTCCCACACTGGGCGGATCGGTGTAGGGACCAGGAATCGCGCCGGCGTAGTCGATCTTGGCGCGGCCGTTTCTCATCCTCGCCCCGGCGCCCCCGCCGTGTCGTGTCGGGCACAGATACGTCGGCACCAGCGTGCTGGAAGTCGGACCCGCCTTGTAGCCCCAATCGTCCGATGGCTGTTCGTACAGCGCGCTCATCTCGATAAAGGGGAGGATCTGGTACGGCCAGCCCGCCGTCTGATACGGGGGAAGCCGCGGAGTGGGGCCATCGAAGGTGATGCCGGTCTGATCGTAATAGTGGCCGCCATTGGGAAAGCAGTGGTAGATGTCGTGGTAGTTGTGGAACGCCAGCGCGATCTGGCGCAGGTTGTTCTTGCACTGCGTCCGCCGGCCGGCCTCGCGGGCGGCCTGCACGGCGGGCAGCAGCAGGGCGATAAGCATGCCGATAATCGCGATCACGACGAGCAACTCGACCAGTGTGAAGCCGCGGCGAAATTGGCCTGGACGCAAGATCATGTTGCACCTCCGCCGCCTGTCGGGGCGACCAAGTCCAAGGTTCGATGTCCAAGTTCGATGGATCGGGAGATAAAGCCGACAACCCCGAGAGTAGACCACAAACTTCGGTCGATATAACCGAAATAACCAGAAACTCGGCGGAAACTCATTTAGCGCCCGCCTTGTCGATGCCCGCCTTGTCGAGCGCCGCCTGCAGCTTTTCGGCGTCGACTTCCTCCGCTCGGCCGGTGGCGAAGACCACGTACCGCTTTCCGCTCACCCCCTTTTGTTCGTAGGCCACCGTCGGATCGGGAATGCCGCCGCCGCTGAGCCCCTCGATCATCACACTCCGCAGCACGTAGGGCTCTCCGTCGCGCGGCGAGACAAAGGCGCTCTCTTCCCGGCCGGCGATCCCCATCTTGCCGAACATCTCCGCATGAGCACCCTTATTGGCCAGCACCCAACTCTTCAGCTCGTCGGCGGTCGCCGGCGCCCGGTTCTCGTTGTTCATCTTGTACACCAGCCAGAAGTGAAAGATCTCCTGGATATGGTGCTGCTGCTGCGGCGGCTTCTGCGACCCCCCGTCGCCGGAGCAGCCCGCGAAGGCCGCGAAAAGAAGGGCCACCAGGACAACCGCCGACCACGCGCCAACCCGCCATCCCCGCCGACATTCCATCAGATTCTCCCCTGGATACCCAAGTTCGTAGGCTAGCAAGCCTTCAGGGCACTGTCAACGAAAAGGGCCAGCGCCGCCAAGCAAACCTGTGCCGGGCCTGACTATGCGAGCAGTTCCTTCACCACCCTGGCCGGCTCGACGCCGGTAAGCCGCTGGTCTAGCCCCTGGTGCTTGTAGGTGAAGCGCTCGTGGTCGAAGCCCAAGAGCTGTAGCACCGTGGCGTGGAAGTCGCGGATATGCACAGGGTCTTTGACGATGTTGTAGGAGAAATCGTCGGTCTGGCCGTAGATGGCGCCGCCTTTCGCGCCGCCGCCGGCCAGCCACATGGTGAAGCACCGCGGATGGTGGTCGCGGCCGTAGTTGGTCTTCGACAGACCGCCCTGCGAGTAGATCGTGCGGCCGAACTCGCCGCCCCAGATGATGAGCGTCTCGTCCAGCAGGCCGCGCTGGCGCAGGTCTTCGACCAGGCCGTAGCAGGGTTGATCGACGTCGCGGCACTGGTCGGGCAGCCGGCCGGCCACGTTGGCGTGCGTGTCCCAGTTGTTGTGGTAAATCTGGATGAACCGCACGCCCCGCTCGACCATCCGCCGGGCCAGCAGCACCGTGTTGGCAAACGTGCCCGACTGTTTGGCCGCGTCGCCGTAGAGCTTGAACGTGCTGGCCGGCTCGCTGGCCAGGTCGGTCAGCTCCGGCACGCTCGACTGCATGCGGAAGGCCAGCTCGTATTGCTGAATCCGCGTCTGGGTCTCCGGGTCGCCGGTCTGGCGAAGATTGATCTCGTTGAGCGCTTTGAGGCCGTCGAGGGTTTTTCGGCGCACTTCGCCGGGCACGCCGGGCGGATTGTTGATGTAGAGGATCGGGTCGCCGCTGGTGCGGAACGACACGCCCGCGTGCTCGCCCGGCAGTTGGCCGGCGGACCATAGCCGGGCCGAGATCGCCTGCACCTGCTCGGTGTTGGTCGGCTTGGCCACGAGCACCACGAAGGTCGGCAAGTTGTCGTTGAGCGAGCCTAGCCCGTAGGACGCCCAGGCTCCCAAGCACGGCCGGCCGGTGACCTGGTTGCCGGTTTGCAGATACGTGATGGCCGGCTCGTGGTTGATGGCCTCGGTGTG
>JAKEET010000144.1 GCA_022616435.1 Gemmataceae bacterium | reverse complement strand
GCCGCTTGCGGCTGGGCACGGCCGCTTGCGGCTGGGCACGGCCGCTTGCGGCTGGGCACGGCCGCTTGCGGCTTAGCGTTCACATCCATCAATCAATCGCATACGGCATCCACAACGTCGGCCGTGTCGTGGTCCAGGGATACGACCGGCCGTCGTGCAGGTAGAACGCCCCGTGCGGCGGTTGATAGAGCACGCGCGGCACGAACCGGCCGCGGCCATCGACGGCGTAATACTGCCAGACTTCGCGCGTTCCCGGTTGCGGGTACGCCGGCGTCACGACGATGACGCTCGGGGCCAATGCCTTCGGGGCGGGCAGCACTTCGGGCTTCTGATTCGACGTGTCGGGCTGTTGAGCCAGGACCGGCGACGCCCATGTCAAAACGGCCACCAAGGCGAGAGAAGGCAAACGACGCGACATGATGGATCTCCGTGAATCCGCCCTGGGAGCATATTCCACTCTACTAGCGCGTCCCGCCGGGGCAACAAAAAAGCCGCACACATCGTGTGCGGCCTGCGTCGAACGATCTCGTGCTACTTCCCGCCGTAGGCGGCGTACGTGAAGCGCGCGGGCGGCAACGGCGCTTCGGAAACCAACCGCGTCGAAGGCGTCGCCGCCTCATGTCGCGGCGTCTCGCCGTACGCGGCAAACGTGTACTTCGGATTGGCCGGTTGCGAAACGAGCTTGAAGTCGCGGGGCAGGGCAGGGGAGACCGGCTTCGACGCTGGGCCGGCGTCGGGCATCGGCACTCGCTGCCGCGGGCCGCCGTCGTAGCGATACGTGCCGTTGCCTTCGTCCACCGGCGGCATCACCGGGCCGGCGCGCTCCGGTCGCAGTTCGTCCGGCCGCGGCTCGAACGCACTGGAGCCGAGCGTCGTCGCTTCAGGCATCGCGGGGACTTCCGCCGCACACGGATCGATGAAATAGTACGCCGGCGACGAGTAGTAGGCGTACGACCGATAGGGGTAGTACGCGTACGACGAGTAGAAGTAGGGTCGAGAGTACGAATAGTACGGTCGATGGTAGAACGACGAGTAGTACGGACGATGGTACCCGCCCCAGCCGTACCCGTAATGGGACCGGTAGCCAAAATGGCGGTGTCCGTAGTGGCCGTAGTGCCCGTAATGGCCGCGGTGCCCGAAGTGGCCCCACCCATGGCCACGGTATCCGTGGTGGCCGTGGAAACCGTGGCCGCGACGATACACGAGGTGAGTGTCGTCGTCGGCCAAGAATGATCCGCCCAGCCGAACGACATCGTCGGCCTGGACGAAGGCGGCGCCGGCCAGAAGCGCCAGGCCGGCGAGGTTCCAACGAAGCATGGTCATGCCCTCCGCATGTGGACAAGAAGTGTTCAACATCCGCGCTGGCAACATCCGTGATGACGGCACGCTCCGCTGGCAGGCCATCATCCTCATTCTAGCGGCCCGGCCACGCGATACAATCGGTAACTCTCGTCTTCATAGACCAAATCCAGCGCCCTGCCGTGGAGCGGCCGATCGGCGGGCGCGACCACGTGCGTGATCCGTTCGCGCTCGAGCTGCTGACCCTGTTCGGCGACCCACATGGCTCGAGCGTACATCTCCTTGGCCCACAGCATCCGCCGAAGCCATTCGAGCACCTCGATGTCCTGGTACGGGATCGATTTGAAATCGACGTAGAGCGGCGCTCCGGTGAAGAGTCGGAAACGCTGCAGGTCGATGGCGATCAGCTTGCCGTTGCCGCTGCGGCGCGGGGCAGGGGTGAAGTTCGTGGACGCGGCGCCGCGGCCCGGTTTCGGCAGCTCCACCGGGATCAAATAGGTGTCGCCGGCCGCCTTGTTCGCTTTGATGTATTCGAGCAGCGGCAGTTCCGCCGGCGTCGTGCGAAAACCCCAGCCGAAGTGCATGATCGCCAACCCGCCCGCGACGCAGATCGTCAACAGAGCGTAGGACAGAACTCCGCTTCGGTCCGCCTGGGGGAAGTCTGACTTGGACAGAATCGGAGTTCTATCCCACGTTTGCACAAGCCGCGCCAGGATGATCGTCGTCGCCACCGGCATCAGCACGGCGCTCGTCCGCCACGGAAACAACAGGGCGAGCGTATCGTTCCCCGTTACCACCTGTAGGACGGTCAAGACCAGCGACAGCGCGAAGACAATGGCGAGGATCGTGACCAATCTCGTTCCCCATGCGAGGCCGATGGCCGCGACGATCCAGAGGACCTGGGCGAGGGCGATGCCGTCGAACCAGCGCTCGGGCTCGGCGTGATGCGGAATACGGACGTGGGCGAGGATGCGCTGGGATTCGGCGAAGGTCTCAGGCGAAATCGGCGCGAACTGGACCAGGCTGTACGCGACGATCGGCGCTACCAGGAGCAGGGCCCAAAGCCCGATCGACCAGCCTTGTTTCACACGTCGGTCGCTCCACAAGAGCATCACGTACGCCAGCACCAGCATCCCGGCGGCCGGCAGGTAGGTGGCGTGCATCACCGCGGCCAGCGCCGCCCAGGTCGCCGCCGCCCACGGCCGGTCTTGAAGGAACGCGAGGATCGACGCCAGCAGAAACACGCCGAACACCGACGGCTGCAACCCGAATCCGAGCAAGTACTGGCCCGCGACTCCAGTCTGAAAGTACCACGGGTAATCGACGCCGAGGAGGTGGGCCGAGGCGAGCCGCGTGATGCCGGCATGGAGGGCGACGAGCAAGGTCGCCAGCAGCAAGCGACCGGACGGCCCAAGTGGCGCGACCCGATCCGCGATGCCGCGCAGGCTGTGCAAGTACAGTCCCAGGAGAAGCACATAGATGACGTAGAACAGCCGCTCGTCGAGCCAGCCGCCGACGAAGGCGACGAAGGTCGAGAAGACGGGGGTGGGGTCGCGGGTGTTCGCCAGCCAATCGCCGGCGAACTCGCCGCGGCCCGCGTCGGCCAGGCCGTGCAGGAAATACTGATTCTGATTCGAGTAGTACAGCGCCGCCTGGGTGTACGCCAGCCCGAAGAGCGCCGACCAGAGGAGAAACGCGCCCGCGCGCCGCGGCCACGACGGAGAAGCTTCGTGAGTGGGTTCGGCCAGCGCGGCGCTTGCATTCATCATGGCATCGTATCCGGAAGCGCGAACCCGCCAAGCAGGGAATTGACTTCCGCTGCCGCACTTGCGAAACTAACTAGGTCTGCAAAATCCCGCCTGCCGTCGCCGCCCGACGTCTCACGCGTTCCCTCGCTCCCGCCGCAAGCTCCTCATGGAGGTCGATTCCATGCGTCGCAACTTCGCTGGGTTGTTGTCTGGCTTCACCATCGCCGCCGTCCTCGGCATCCTGTCCGGCGCCGCCCAGGAAAAATCGGCGACACAGATCGTCGCCACCTTCAAGGGCCACACCGAGCCGGTCTACAGCGTGGCCTTCACGCCCGACGGCAAATATCTGGCAACCGGGAGCTTCGACCACACCATCAAGCTGTGGGAGGTCGCCACCAGCAAGGAAGCGAAGACCTACGGCGGCCCGACCGGCCATCAAAAGATGGTGATGTGCGTGACCATCAGCCCCGACGGCCAACTGCTCGCCTCCGGAAGCATCGACAACACGCTCAAGGTGTGGGACGTGCCGCTGACCGCGCCGAGCCGGTTGCTCCCGGCCACCGAAGCGGTCAACGGCGTGGCCCAGAGCCCGGACGGCACGAAGCTCGCCTTCGGCAGCAAGGACGGGCAGGTCAAGCTCGTCAACGTCGCCGACGCCAAGGAACTCTTCAAGCTCGAAGGCCACGCCGGCCCCGTGACCGGCGTGGCCTTCAGTCCGAACGGGCAGACCCTTGCCTCGAGCGGCGCCGACAAGACGCTGCGTTTCTGGAACGTCGCCAACGGCCAGTTGCTCGGCGTCGTCACCGCCCACAGCGCGGCGGCCAATGCCGTGGCGTTCAGCACCAACAGCGTCCAGGCCATGAGCGCCGGCGACGACGGTTACCTGCGCGTGTGGCAAATGCCGCCGACGCCGTCGAAGCCGATCGCGGTCACCCAGCCGGCGCCGATCACCACGGCCATCCTGACTCCCGACAACAACAGCATCCTCGCCGGCGGCGAAGACAAAGTCGTGCGGCAGACGCAGATCGCCGGCAAGGAAGTCCGCGCGTTGACCGGGCCGACCGCGGCGGTGACCGCCGTCACGATCAGCCCGAACAACGCGTTCTTGGCCGCCGGCGCCGCCGATCAGCGCGTCTGGCTGTGGAACAACGGCAACAATCAGCCGCTCGGCAGCGTGCTGGCGCACGCCGGCGCGGTGACGGCCGCCCAGTTTCACCCGAACAGCACACAGCTTCTGACGGCCGGCGGCGACGGCATGGTGAAAGTCTGGACGATGCCGCACGTGGCCGCGAAAGCGATCGCCCATCCCGATGCGGTGGTGGTCGCGCTCCCCGCGCCGGACGGCAAGAAGCTGTTCACGGGCGGCGCCGACAAGATCGTCCGCGTCTGGAACCCGGCCAACCTGCAGATGGAACGCCAGTTCGTCGGTCACGCGGCGCCGATCACCGCGCTGGCGGTCAATGCGAATGGACAGGTCCTGGTTTCCGGAAGCGGCGACGCGAGCATCCGCCTGTGGAACCAGCAAACCGGCAAGGAGGCGAACATCCTCACCGGCCATGCCGCGGCGATCACGTCGCTGAACCTGAATCCGGCCGGCACCCAGCTTCTGTCCACGTCTGAAGACGGCTCGGTGAAGGTCTGGCAGTTGCCGATCGTCGAGCCGAAGCCCTTCGTTCATCCGGACCAGGTGACCAGCCTGGCGGTGAGCGCCGATGCGGCGCGGATGGTGACCGGCGGGCAGGACAAGGTCGTGCGGCTGTGGAACCTGGCCAACGGCGCCGCCGAGCGAGCCTACGCCGGTCCGACGCTGGCGGTCACGGCCGTCGCGATCTCCAACGACAACCGCTTTGTCGCGGCCGGCTCTGCCGACAAGACGCTGCACCTCTGGGGATTCGGCGACGCGAAGGTCCTGCAAAAGCTGACGTTCCCCAACGTCGTGCACAGCGTCGCGTTCACGCCCGACGGCCAGTTCGTGATCGCCGGGCTCGCCGACGGCGTGATCAAGGTCCACAAGACGGTGGACGGCAAGGAAGACAAGACGTTCGCGGGGCACAAGGGGGCCGTTGCCGGTCTCGCGATCGCGCCGAAGGGGGACGTGTTGATCTCGGCCAGCGGCGACAAGACGATCCAGCTCTGGACCATCGCCGACGCCAAATCCAAGACCACGCTGACCCACGCCGGCCCGATCACCAGTTTCGCCATGAGCAAGGACGGCACCCGCGTGGCCGCCGGCAGCGACAAGACGATCAAGGTCTGGACGCTGGCCGACGGCAAGGAAATCGCCGCGATCGCGAGCCCGGCGGAGGTCAAGGGCCTCGGCTTGCTCGCCGACGGGACGCGGCTGGTCGTGGCCGGCGGCGACAAGTTGACGCGCATCGTCGAGCTCGACGGCAAGCTGGTGGAGATGTTCGGGCACGACGCCGCCGTCCACGCCGCCGCGTTCCTGGACGCCAAGCGCGTCGTCAGCGCGGGGGCCGACAAGCTGGCCCGGCTGTGGACGTCGTCGCTGGTGTGGCAGAAAGCTCACCAGGGCCCGGTTCGCCAGGCCGTGTTCACACCCAAGGGCGAGGTCCTGTCGTGCGGCGACGACAAGTCGATCCGGTGGTGGAACGCCGCCGACGGCAAGGACATCAAGACGCTGGCCGCGCACGACGCCGCCGTGCTGGGCGTGAGCCTGAGCGCCGACGCCACCAAGCTGGCGAGCTTCGGCGCCGACAAGCAGATCAAGCTGTGGAACCCAGCGGCCGCGAAGCCCGAAGACGCGGCCAAGCCGGCGACGGTGATTCCGGTCGCCGCGCCAGGAGCGATTGCGCTCAGCCCGAACGGCCTGCGGCTCGCGGTGGCCGACGCCGCCCAGGTGCGGATCCTCGATGCGGCGACGGGGCCGGCGACGGGAAAGGAGATCCAGCAACTCGCGGAACATGCCGCGCCGGTGAAGGCCCTCGCGTTTCTGCCGGACAGTCGCACGCTGTTCACCGGGGCCGCCGACAAGACCGCCAAGCTGCTCGACGTCAACATCGCGGCGGCGTTCGACGCGCACCCGGGCGGCGTGGTCGCGGCGCAGTACCACGCCAACGGCGCCCAGGCGCTGACCGCCGGGGCCGACAAGACGGTCAAGCTATGGGACCTGACCAAGAACGCCGTCATCAAGACATTTGGTCCGCTTCCGGAGCCGATCAAGTTCGCCTCGTTCAACCGCGACTACACGCAGGCCGGCGTCGCGGCCGGCAAGACCGTGAAGATCTGGAACCTGGCCGACGGCAAGGACATCGCCAACCTGCCGCACCCGGCCGAGGTGAAGTCCTTGTCGTTCACGGCGGACAAGACCCGTGTGGCCACCGGGGCGGCCGACAAGCTCACCCGCCTCTGGGACCTGGCCACCGCCAAGGAGCTGCAGTTCTTCCCGCAGGATGACGTCGTGGCCGCGGTGCTGTTCACGCCGCAGAACGCGCTCGTCTCGGCGGCAGGGAAGACGGCGCGGCTCGACACGCCCAACGCGGTCCGTGCCATTCAAGCGGACGCGGGGCCGGTGCACGGTCTGGCGGTCGTGCCCAACGGAGCGCACGTGCTCACCGGCGGCGCCGACAAGGTCATGAAGATGTGGAACCTCGGCAATGGCCAGCTCGACCGCAGCTTTGCCGGGGCGACCGATGTGATTCGCGCCGTCGCGGTCAACAAGAACACTCAGCTCGTGGCGGCCGGCGGGGCCGATCAGACCGTGCGCGTCTTCAACTTCGCGGACGGGAAGGAGATCGACAAGGTGAAGGTGGACGGCGCGGTCCAGGCCTTGCAGTTCACGCCGAACAACGTCATCCTGCTCGCCGCCTGCGCCGACAAGTCGCTGCGGGCGTGGAGCGTGCCGTTCAATCCGGGCCAGGAGCCGTCGCCGGAGTTCTTGAAATCGATCCAGAACTTCACGACCGCGGACATGGTGCACGACCTCGCGCTCGCCAACGACAACGCGGTCTTCTACGCCGCCGGCGCGGACAAGAAGGTGCACGTCTGGAAGCTGGCCTCCACCAGCCCCATCCAGAACTATCCGCATCCGAACATCGTCGATTGCGTGGCTTTCGACGCCAAGAGCACAATCCTCGTCTCGGGTTGCCACGACGGCAAGATCCGCATCTTCGACCTGGTGAAGAAGGCACTCGCCAAGGAGATCACCGCCCACGTCCAGACCAAGCCGAACAACGTCGCCCATCCGGTGTACACGGTCGCCTTCTCGGCCGACGGCAAGCAACTGCTCAGCTCCAGCTTCGACAAGACCATGAAGCTGTGGGACGTGGCCAGCGGCAACCTGGTCCGCGAGTTCAAGGCCTTCCACGAGAAGGATTTTCCGAAGGGCCACCAGGAAGAAGTGTTCACGGCCGCGTTCAGCCCGGACGGCAAGTTCGTGGCCTCGGGCTCGGGCGGGCTGGAGCGGGTCATCAAGATCTGGAACGTGGCCGACGGCTCGGTGGTGCGCGATCTTGCCAACCCGCAGATCAAGTCCGATCCGAAGACGCCGATGTCGCACCCCGGTTGGATCTATCACCTGCGCTTCACGAAGGACGGCAAGCTCATCAGCGCCGGCGACGCGCCCAAGAACCAGGGCTACCTCGCCGTCTGGAACCCGCAGGACGGCAAGCTCCTGTACGCCGACACACAGCCGATCGGCAGCTTCTTCAACCTGGCGTTGCCGCCCGACGAGAAGCTGATCGCCATCGCCGCCGGCAGCCGCGGCCGGCCGGCGCCGGAATTCAACAACGCGTACCTGGTGCGCATTCCGGTGCTGGGGAAGTAGAGTGCCAATGCGAATCACGAAAACACGAAAGTACGAAAGGACTGCCGAGATCGACTGCCGCGCTCCTTGGTTTTCGTACTTTCGTGTTTTCGTGATTCTGTGCTCTCTGTGGCAAGACCGCATGAAGGGATTCATCGATGCAAACCGTCATCTTCGACTTCGGCAACGTCGTCGGGTTTTTCGATCACTGGCGGACGCTGCGCTGGCTCGAACGCTTTACCGACATGTCGGCCGAGGACATGTACTCGACGATCTACACCGGCGCGCTCGAAGAGGCGCTCGAGAATGGCACGCTCGGCGAGGAAGAGTTCCTCGAACGTTTCCGCCAAGGTTGCCGGCTGCGCTGCACGGCCGCCGAGCTCGCCGGCGCCATGGCCGACATCTTCTGGCCCAATCCGGAAATCTGCGGCTTGATCCCCAAGCTGAAGCCGCGCTACCGCATCCTGCTGGGCAGCAACACCAACATCATCCACTCGCGCCATTTTCGCCGGCAGTTCGCCGACGTGTTCGCGCACATCGACGCGCTGGCGCTGTCCCACGAGATCGGCGTCCGCAAGCCGAAGGTTGAGTTCTTCCAGCATTGCCAGAAGCACGCGGCAGGGGAGCCTTCGGAATGTCTATTCCTCGACGACATCCATGAGAACGTGGCCAGCGCGCGGACGCTCGGCTGGAAGGGGATCGTGTACCGGCCGAACGATGGGTTGCTTGAGCAGCTGAGCGCGGCGGGCATCCAGGTGTAGTTGGTGCCGAGCCTTTTCGGCAATGGTGTGCCGGAATAACCTGCCATGGTCGGCCCGGAGAGGAAGCAACCCGGTTTCGCGAAGAAACCGGGTTGCTGACGCCGCGCGACTCGATCACTCCTCGCGGACCTTCAGCACGAACGGGCCGCCTTCGTCGCTCGTGAACGTGGTCGCGATGATGCGATACGTCCCGTCGGCTTTGGCCCTGTGCGTGATGCGGGCGTTGAACTTGTCGCCGCCATCGTCGTCCTTGGCGAGCTCATTGCCCGTCATGTCTTCGAGCCGCAGATACGAATCGAAGTCCTCGCTCTCCATGTCGATCTTGTAGGTCTTGCCGGCGGTCATCTTGACGAGGTAGACCTTCGCGTTCGACTGGACGCGGACGCGATCCTTCGGATCGTCCTTGGTGAGCCGGCTGTCGATCTTGAGGCCGGCGGCGCCGACCGCGTGCACCTTGCCGTCGGCCGCCGCCTGCAGGTTCGCGGTCGCCGACCGCACCTTCAGCGTGTAGGCGCCCGTGCCGCCGCCGAACGAGGTCGCGATGATCTGGTAGTTGCCGTCCTTGCCGGGAATGAACCGCAGCCGCGAATTCAGTTTGTCGCCGCCATCATCGTCGAAGGCGAGTTGTTTGCCGGCGGCGTCCTCGATCCGAAGGTACGGATCGAACTCCGTGCTTTCCAGGTCGATCTGGTAGGCCTTGTCCTTGACGAGTTTCAAGGTGTGAACCTTGCACGGGTGCTTGCGCACCTTGTCCGGGAGATCGCTCTCCACGATCTGGCCGACAATCATGACCTCGTCCGCCGGCTTCTTCTTGTCCTGGGCGGACAACGTGCCGGCCAGTGCGAGGCCGGCCAAGGCGAGGCCGCCGACGGCAAGCAATCGAACGTGCAGCATGGATGGCTCCTTAAAAGGGTTCCGAGAGAGACATGGATCCGAACGTAACGCAATCGAACATAAGGTTTATTATCGGACCCTGGGCCGAAGGCCACCCGGAGGGGCGCCTGGGGCCAACGTCCGATAATGTCCGTTATGTTTAATTGTGAACCGCAACAAACGTTGGTTTTGCGCCGGCTGCTAACCTTCCTATCGGCTCCGCTACGCGGACGGCGCCGCCGTCACGGCGCCAGCCGGTGCTTCCAGCGGCCGGCTGCTAACCTCCTATCGGCTCCGCTACGCGGACGGCGCCGCCGTCACGGCGCCAGCCGGTGCTTCCAGCGGCCCTTCCTCGAACACCCCCATGCGGCGGAATTTCTGGTAGCGCTGCTCCAGCAGCTCCTCGACCGGCGTCTGCGTGACCTCGCGCAGGTAGCGCAGCAGGTACTTCTGCAGCGTCTTGCCCATCTCCTTGGGGTCGCGGTGGGCGGCGCCCAAAGGCTCCGGAATGATGTCGTCGATGACCCGCAGCTTGAACAGGTCCCGCGCCGTCAGCCGCAAGGCCTCGGCCGCCAGCCGCTTGGTCTGGTCGTTGGCCTCCTTCCAGAGAATGCCGGCGCAGCCCTCCGGGCTGATGACCGAATAGTAGGCGTGCTCCAGCATGCTGACCCGGTCGCCGATGCCGATCCCCAGCGCCCCGCCCGACCCCCCTTCCCCGATGACCACGCACACGATCGGCGTCGGCAGCCGCGACATCTCCACCAGGTTCGTGGCGATGAGCTGCGCCTGGCCGCGCTCCTCGGCGCCGATCCCCGGGTAGGCGCCCGGCGTGTCGATCAGGCAGATGATCGGCAGCCGGAACTTGGCGGCCAGCCGCATCTTCATCAGGGCCTTGCGATAGCCCTCCGGATGGGCGCAGCCGTAGAGGCACTGCGTCCGCTCCTTCAGGTTGTGGCCTTTCTGATGGCCGATCAGGAGCACGCGGAAGTCGCCCAGCCGCGCGAACCCGGAACGGATCGCGCGGTCGTCGCCGATGGCCCGGTCGCCGTGCAGCTCGACAAACTCATCGAAGATCATCTCGATGTAGTCGAGCGTCTGCGGCCGACTGGGATGGCGCGACACCAGGACGGTTTCCCACGCCGAGAGGTTGTTGTAGACCTTGCGGATCAGGGCGGTGAGCTCGCGGCGCATGCGCCGGATCTCGTCGGACGAGTCGCCGGCGTCGCTGGCCTTGCCCTCCAGCTGCGCGAGCAGCTTCTCCATGGCGTAGATTTCTTCCTCGAACGGGAGGACAAGATTCGGCGAAGCCATGACGAGCGCCTCCGGCGCAAACCCGGGGAGCCGGGCCGTCGTAGGAAAGGCAGTGTGCGGGCCAAGGGACAGTGTAACAACCCGCCGGAAATTTGCCAGGCGAGGGGCGAGGAGGTTCGCGATGAGCAGGAAGACGTGGTTGCTGGCGATCGTCGGCGTGGTTGCCGCGGGGACGCTCACCATGGAGGTTTCGACGCACATCCTGCGCGGCTGGTGGCGCGGCGAAGCCTTCTACCGCGGCCGGCCCACGAGCTACTGGAGCCTGGAGTCGCAGCGCTGGCAGCTCGTCCCCACCTGAACCGCAGGGTATGTGCGCGAGATGTCCTCGGTCGAGGCACGCATCCGACAGTGGTTCAGCGCGTTGAGCCGGAATGAGCACCCGCTGGTTACCGGTGACCCGGCCGCCGAAGGCGTGCTCCGCGAGCTGACCCTTGATCCGTCGCCGCACGTGCAGACGCTCGCGACTGTCGGACTCAACCGCATCGAGTCGCGGGCGCTGGCGCGGTAGGCTGGTCTGCGCTGGTGTCTGAATGCTACGATTGGATGGATCGTCCGATAAGCCTATGCTTGATGGACGATAACGATGACTTGCAGCGCACCCGGCTGAAGCTGCCGGCGCTGATGGAGGAAGTACTTCAGTTCGCTGGACAGTGCCCCGGTGCGCGACGCGTTGGCGAGCACCATGGCGACGCGCGCCTCGGCGCCCGCGCGGACAGGATTGGCCTGGGCGGTCGCCGGGGCCTTGTCTTTCTTGGGGATGAACGTGCCGAGCGGCTGCTGCTGAACAGGAGGATCGCGCAGCTCCTCGGCCTTGATCCCCAGGAGTCCGCTCAGCTGTTTCCGATCGTCCTCGGTGACGGCCGACAGCGTCAGCGCTTCGATGGACGTCCGGGCCCGCTCGTCGGTCCCCAGCTCGTAAAGCATCGCCGCCAGCTCGTCGGGGCGGATGTTCTCGGCATAGATGACGAATTCGGTTCGCGGATGGACCGCGCCCAGCTTCGCCCGCGCCGGCGGATCGACGACGACGCGGATGCCCTTGTTCTGGAGCACGGTTTCCAGACGCCGCACCGCTTGCCGCTGATTCGTGACGGCGACGTCGAGATGGACGGCCTGCTGCTTGGCCATGCCGCCGACGATATGCTCGTGCCATTGCGTCTTGGCCAGCTCATCGAAGTCGAGCTTCATGCCCGCGCGTGCCGGGGGCACCGGCTCGAGAAAACCACTCGCCGCCCCTTCCACCACGCTGGCCACCAGCGCGTCATGCTTGCCGGGAACCTTTTGTTCCGGCGGCGCCGGCTTCTTGTTGTCGGCGATGATCAGATCAACGGGCGTGGGCTGCCGGTTCGACAGCCACAGGCCGGCCGACAAGGCCAAGAGGACCGCGGCCGCGACAGCATAGCGCGTCCATGCGGGCCAGCGACGCAGCGGCACCGTCGTGGGTGTGGGCGCGGCCGGTTGTATCTCGATGGCCCGAACAACTTCAGCGGCGAAAGCAGTGTCCAGTTTCCGAACAGGCAGCTCGTGCAACCGCCGTTGATCCTGCTGGAGGTCCTTCAGGAACTGGCGGGCCTCCGCCGACTTGTGCAGCAAGCGCATCACCAGCTTCCGCTGCCGGCTCGACAATTCGCCGTCAACGTACGCGGTCAGCAGTTGTAGTGCACGCTCGGAAAGCATCGTCGTATTGTACCAGGAATCAAACCGGACGTTGTCTATTGCTCCACGTCCTTCTCGGCCTGCAGCAGGATGTCGCGCAGGTCCAAGCGGGCCCGATGCAGCCGGCTGCGGACCGTGCCGATGGGCACGTCCAGCAACTCGGCGATCTCCTCGTACTTGCGGCCTTCCATGTCTTTGAGGACCAGCACGGCGCGATGCTCGGCGGACAGACGGGCCAGCGCCTCATGGACGCGGCGTTCTTCCTCCGCCATTTCGAGCGCCCGGCCTGGTCGCGTCGATTCCGACGGGTCCGCGGGTTCCGCCAGCGTGCCGGATTCCAGGCCGGACGCCAGCCGGACCACCGCGCGTTGCTTGCGTTTCATGCTGATCGCACTGTTGATGGCAATGCGATACAGCCAGGTGAAAAACAGCGAGTCGCCCTTGAACGAGCCGAGAGACTGGTACGCGCTGAGGAACGCCTCTTGCACGACGTCCCGCGCATCCTCCGCGTTGTCCACCAGCCGGAACACCGTATTAAACAGCCGATCCTGGTATCGGATGACCAGGGCCTCGAACGCCCGTGTGTCTCCCGCCAAGCTCGCGGTAACCAGCCGATGATCGTCGCCGTTCACACTTTACATTTCTTCACTTTGGACGCGAAAAGCAAGCGGAAAGTTCCCGGGGGCCGCCAAAAAGCCAGGCGAGCCGGCGCCGCGTGCCCACTACTAGGGCACATCTTATTGGTTGATAATGAGTTACGGAGAGTCGCCCCTCACCCACTCCCGGCTCTCCCCACCACGCCCGGAGGGCGGTGTCCGCTTCATACAATAAGGACTCTTGGCAACCGGGAACACAGCGTTTGTCGTCATGGACAACTCCTCAATCGTCATCCGCGGCGCGCGCGAACACAACCTGCAGAATGTCGATCTGACCCTGCCGCGCAACCAGCTGATCGTCTTCACCGGGGTCAGCGGCTCCGGCAAGTCGTCCCTCGCCTTCGATACGCTCTACGCCGAAGGCCAGCGCCGTTATGTCGAATCGTTGTCGGCCTACGCCCGGCAGTTTCTTGGACAGCTGCAGAAGCCCGACGTCGATTTTCTGTCCGGCCTGTCGCCGTCGATCAGCATCCAGCAGAAGTCGGCCAGCAAGAACCCGCGCTCCACGGTCGGCACGATCACGGAGATCCACGACTACCTGCGCGTCCTGTTCGCCCGCGTCGGCCAGGGGCACTGCCCGCAGTGCGGCCGGCCGATCACCGCGCAGAGCCGCGAGCAGATCTTGAATCGCATTCTCGCGCTCCCCGCCGGCACGCGCTTCGTGATCCTCGCGCCCGTCGTCCGCGGCCAGAAGGGCGAGTACAAGGACCTGTTCCAGGACATGCTGAAGCGCGGCTACCTCCGCGCCCGCGTGGACGGCCAGCTGGTGCGCTTGACCGACGACTTGAAGCTCGATCGCAAGATCAAGCATAACATCGAGATCGTCATCGACCGCTTGCAGGTGGACGTCAAACAGCGCGGCCGTCTCGCCGAAGCCGTGGAGCAAGCGCTCTTGCTCGGCGAGGGCAACGTCATCATCGCGGTCGAATCGGACTCGGCGAGCCGGGAGCGTGAGCGACCGGTGGACGACCGCTTTGTCCCGGTCGCTGACGCTCCCGGCTCGCCAGACATCTTGCTGTCCGCCCACTACGCGTGCACGCACTGCAATCAAAGCTACGAGCCGCCGAGCCCGCAGCTATTCAGCTTCAACAGCCCGCACGGCATGTGCGCCGACTGCGACGGCCTGGGCAACCGCTACACGTTCGACCCCGACCTGCTCGTTCCCGATCCGTCGCTCAGCTTCTACGAGGGGGCGATCCCCATCGTCGGCCCGCTGCGCGGCATGGGACGCTGGCGCAAGCACATCTTCGAAGGGGTCGCCGACACGCTCGGCATCGATTTGAAGAAGCCCTGGAAGAAGCTGCCCGACGAGCACCAGCGCCTGCTCTTGCACGGCGCCGGCGACCGCCACATCACCTACGCCTGGAAGATGCGCGGCGGCGCCGTCTGGAAGCACGGCGGCCCGTGGGACGGCATCGTGCCGCAACTGTTGTCGAGCTTCAAGAAGACCGCCGCCGGTCCGCGCCGGCTGCAGCTCGAGAAGTACATGCGCGTGGTCCGCTGCCCGACCTGCCAGGGACAGCGCCTCAACCCGCAAGCCCGCGCCGTGCGCGTGGCCGGCAAGACGCTGATCGAACTGGAAGCGATGCCGCTGGGCGACCTGGCTGCGTGGATCGGTGAGGGCGCGCTCGAAAAGCAGCTTGACCCGATCCAGAAGACGATCGCCGCGGAGGTGTTGAAAGAAATCCGCGGCCGCGTCGGCTTCCTGCTCAACGTCGGTCTGCATTACCTCAGCCTGGAACGCGCCGCGCCGACCTTGTCCGGCGGCGAATCGCAACGCATCCGCCTCGCCGGCCAGATCGGCTCCGGCCTGGTCGGCGTTCTGTACATCCTCGACGAGCCGTCGATCGGCCTGCACCCGCGCGACAACGAGCGGCTGTTGCGCAGCCTCGAACGGCTGCGCGACATGGGGAACACCGTTCTTGTCGTCGAGCATGACGAAGAGACCATGCGGGCCGCGGATTACCTTGTCGATTTCGGGCCCGGTCCGGGAGTCCGCGGCGGCCAGGTCGTGGCCGCCGGCTCGTTTCGCGACGTGGTGAAACACGACGGCAGCGTCACCGGGCAGTACCTGTCGGGCAAGAAGAGCATCGCCATTCCGCCGCGGCGCCGGGCGTCCAACGGCAAGCGCATTCGCATTGTCGGCGCCCGGCACAACAACCTGAAGAACATCGACGTCGATATACCGCTCGGCGTCTTCGTGTGCGTCACCGGCGTCAGCGGCTCCGGCAAATCGTCGCTGATCAACGACATCCTCATGGAAGGGACGCTCCAAGCCCTCGGGCGAGCAACACGAGCCCCAGCGGTCGAAGAAGAGGACAACGACCGCGACGACAACGAGGCGCCGCACCAAGCCGGCGCCCACGACCGCATCGACGGCCTGGAGCACATCGACAAGATCATCGACATCGACCAGTCGCCGATCGGCCGCACGCCGCGCTCCAACCCGGCGACGTACATCAAGGTCTTCGATCAGATTCGCGACCTGTTCACGCAGCTTGCGGAGGCCAAGGTGCGCGGCTACAAGCCGGGCCGCTTCAGCTTCAACAAGCCGGGCGGCCGTTGCGAGGCCTGCGAGGGCAACGGCGCCAACCGGCTGGAGATGGATTTTCTGGCCGACGTCTGGGTGAAGTGCGCCGTGTGCGAGGGCCGGCGCTTCAACCGCGAGACCTTGCAGATCCGCTTCAAGGACAAGAACATCCACGATGTTCTCGAGATGGACGTCCAGGAAGCGCTCGAGCACTTTCAGAACATCCCGAAGATCAAGACGATGCTCCAGACCTTGCACGACGTGGGCCTGGACTACATCAAACTGGGGCAGCCCTCCCCTACCCTGTCCGGCGGCGAAGCGCAGCGCATCAAGCTGGCCCGCGAGCTCTGCCGGCGCGGCACCGGCAAGACGCTGTACATCCTCGATGAGCCGACGACCGGCTTGCACTTCGACGACATCCACAAGCTGCTGCAAGTCCTCCACGGCTTCGTCGACGGCGGCAACACGGTCGTGGTCATCGAGCACAACCTCGACGTGGTGAAGACCGCCGACTGGATCATCGACCTGGGTCCGGACGGCGGCGCCGGCGGCGGCACGGTCGTCTGCACCGGCACGCCCGAACACGTCGCGGCCTGCGACGCATCGTACACGGGGCAAGCGTTGCAACCGCTGTTCGCCGGCGGCCCGGCGCGAGCGCGAAACAGCAAGCCACCACGCAAGCCAATCGAACATCGCCAATCGAAAATCGAACATCTCATCGTCCAGGGCGCCCAGCAGCACAACCTCAAGAACATCGACGTGTCGATCCCGCGCCAGCAGATGACCGTCTGCTGCGGACCGTCCGGGTCCGGCAAGAGCTCGCTCGCCATGGACACGATCTTCGCCGAGGGCCAGCGCCGCTACGTGGAGTCGCTGTCGGCGTACGCCCGGCAGTTCCTCGGCCAGATGCAGAAGCCGAAGGTCGAGCACGTCAGCGGCCTGTCGCCGGCCATCAGCATCGAGCAGCAGACGACCAGCAAGAGCCCGCGCTCGACAGTCGGCACCGTCACCGAGGTGTACGACTACCTGCGCATCCTGTTCGCGCGGCTCGGCCAGCCGCACTGCCCCGCCTGCAAGATCCCGATCGGGACGCAAACCGCCGACGAGATCATCGAGAAGATCATCAACCTGCCGGAGGGGACCAGGCTCTACCTGATGGCCCCCGTCGAGCGCCGCGGCCAGGAGAAGTACGACGCGCTGTTCGACGAAGTCCGCCGCTCCGGCTTCGTCCGCATGCGCGTGGACGGCAAGTCGTGCAACGTCAACGAGCCGCCCACAATCGACCATCGCCGCAAGCACGTGATCGAGGTGGTCGTCGATCGCCTGATCGTGCGGAAGGCCCAGCGCAGCCGGCTGGCCGATGCGGTCGAAGCGGCCCTCGATCTGGGCAAGGGCGTGATGCACGTCGCCCACGTCGACGAAGGCCGCGACGAGCCGGGCTGGAAGGTCGAGCGCTTCAGCCAGCATTTCGCCTGCGATCGCTGCGGCCGCAGCTTCGAACCGCTCAACCCGCATCATTTTTCCTTCAACAGCCCGCTCGGCTGGTGCCCGGTGTGCGAGGGATTGGGCACGCAGAAAGGCTCCAACCCGGCGCTGTTGATCCGCGACCCGAAGCTGTCGCTGCGCCAGGGCGCCCTGACCGCGTGGCCGGAGCTGACGGCGGCGCAGCCGTTCACGCGCTTCGCCGAGGCGCTGGCGCGACACATCGGCCTGTCGCTGGATGAACCGTTCGAGAAGCTGGCGGCGCAGCATCGCCGCGCGATTCTCTACGGAACGGGGGACACCTGGATCGACCTGGCGAACCGGGCGCCGGCGAGCCGGGAGCGTAAGCGACCGGAGAAAGCCAAGTCCAAGACGCCGGCCGCTGACCCTCCCGGCGCGCCGAGCTTCCAGTACAAGGGCGTGCTGCCGGCGCTGAGCGAGGCGGCGCGCATCAGCTTTCACTATCGCCACAAGCTCGACGACATCGTCAGCGACGTCCCCTGCTCCGCCTGCCAGGGCTCGCGGCTGCGCGAGGACGCCGCCGCGTGCCGATTCCAGGAGCACACGCTCGGCGACCTGTGCGATTGGCCGCTGCGGCAGACGCTCGACTTCTTCGAACAACTGGAGCTGACCAAGGAAGACCGCCAGGTCGCCGGCGAGGTGCTGCGCGAAGTCAAGAACCGCGTGAAGTTCCTGGTGGACGTCGGGCTGGACTACGTGACCCTCAGCCGCGGGACGCCGACCTTGTCCGGCGGCGAGTCGCAGCGCATCCGCCTGGCCAGCCAGATCGGCAGCGGCCTCAGCGGCGTGCTCTACGTCCTCGACGAGCCGACGATCGGCCTGCACCCGCGCGACAACCGGCGACTGCTGCAGGCGCTGCAACACCTGCGCGGCCTCGGGAACACGCTGATCCTCGTGGAGCACGATCGCGAAGTGATCGCCGCCGCCGATCATTTGCTCGATTTCGGGCCAGGCGCCGGCGCTCACGGCGGCGAAATCACCGCGTCGGGTCCGCCCCAGCGCGTCGAGCGTCAGAAGCAGTCGCTCACCGGGCAATACCTGAGCGGCGCCAGGGCGATTCCGGTTCCCACGAACCGCAGAGCCGCTGGCGGCTTAGCGCTCGCGCCGTCCGCTGGAAAAGGCGCGAAGCCGGCGAACGCCAAGCCGCAAGCGGCCGCCAAGCCGCAAGCGGCGCTGGTGGTCCGCGGCGCGCGGCAGAACAACTTGAAGAACATCGACGTGTCGTTCCCGCTGGGATGCTTTGTTGCCGTCACCGGCGTCAGCGGCTCCGGCAAAAGCTCTCTGGTCCACGAGATCCTTTCCAGCGCCCTGGCACGCAAGCTCCACCGCGCCAACGTTACCGTCGGCGCTCATGACGACATCCTCGGCCTGGAGCACATCGACAAGGTCATCAACGTCGATCAGACGCCGCTCGGCAACTCGCCCAGCTCCAATCCCGCCACGTACACCGGCGTGTTCGACCTGATCCGCCAGCTCTTCGCCCAGCTCCCCGAGTCGCGCGTCCGCGGCTGGCAGGCCAAACGCTTCAGCTTCAACAAACCGGGCGGCCGGTGCGAGGCCTGCGAGGGCAACGGCCAGAAAAAGATCGAGATGCACTTCCTTCCCGACGTGTGGGTCGAGTGCGACGTGTGCCAGGGGAGCCGGTTCAACCCGGAAACTCTTGCGGTACGTTACAAGGGCAAGAACATCGCCGACGTGCTGCGAATGCAGGTCAGCGAAGCGCTGGCCCTGTTCAGCAACATCCCGAAGATTCGCCGCATCCTGCAAACGCTCGCCGACGTCGGCCTCGATTACGTGGCGCTGGGGCAGGCGGCCCCTACCCTGTCCGGCGGCGAAGCCCAGCGCGTCAAGCTCGCCGCCGAGCTGTCGCGGCCCAACACCGGCCGCACCGTGTACATCCTCGACGAGCCGACCACCGGCCTGCATTTCGACGACATCCGCAAGCTGCTCGACGTGCTCAACCGGCTGGTCGATCTCGGCAACACCGTGATCGTCGTCGAGCACAACCTCGACGTGATCAAGACCGCCGACTGGGTCATCGACATGGGCCCGGAAGCCGGCGAGAACGGCGGCGAGGTGGTCGCGCAGGGAACACCCGAGGAAGTCGCAGCATCGCTTGCGGTTTCGCGCTCGCGCGGGCAGTCAGAACCAGGATCGCACACGGCCCGCTTCTTGAAAGACGTGCTCGCCGCCGGGCCGCACGCCGCGCGGCCGCGCTACGATCCGCACGCCGTTGACAGGAAGCAAGCCGGCGACGTGGCCCTGGAAAAAGTCGGCCAGGACGCGGCCATGCCGTGGGAGACCGACGGCGTCCGCTGGCACACGCGCGACCGGCTGTCGCACAACGGCAAGCCGTGCCACTGGGACGGGGACATCCTCCTCTGGATCGACGAGGAGATGCGCCGCCACGGCGACTTCGCGGAGACGAACTGGAAGCAGCCGACCACGGTCGAGATCACCGGCCCGGTGAAGACGCACGGCTGGTTCTTCCACGCCCACACCGCGATGGAGTGGCTGGTGCGGCTGGTGTTTCGCGTCGCCAGGAACACGTTTCAGCAAGGCGAGCTCGATCGCCAGCTCGGCATCCCGACGCTCGACGACACGCCGGGCCTGCAGGTCTACGGCAACCAGCCGCGGGTCCGGGTCGCCAATCGCAAAGGGCCGTGGCAGGAAGTGTGGATGCTCATCCACAAGAAGAGCGAGATCGACACGCCGGCGTTCCACGAGTTCCTGACGAAGGCCGTGCAGTCGTTCCACAAGAATCTGAAGCGCATGGCGACGAAGCCCGAGGACGTGATGCCGTGGAAAGTGCAGGGCGAGCGCTGGCACCTGGGCGAAAAAGGCTTCCCGCCGGGGCGGCGGTTGCAATGGGATCGCGCCGTGCTGTCGCGCTTGCTCGACGTGGTCAGGGCGATCGAGCCGAAGCTTGAAGTCGCCTGGGACAAACGCTTGTACATCTCGCTGCGGGTGCCGGACGTGTCGCGGGCGTGGGCCCACTGGAAGACGAAGGACGCGGCCGCGCTCGAATGCCGGTTCCTGGGCAAGAAAGGCCAGTTCAATCTGAGTCAGGTGGAAGCGTTCGGCGTGCAGCCAAGCTTCCATCCGAGCACGGAAGGCGATTGGCTGCGGTTGACGTTCCAGCATGACAACCATCTGCACGTCAACGAGCTGAAGGACATCTTGCGCGAGCACCTGCGCGGCTTCCGGGAATCGTTCGGAAAGTGATCTGCCGCTTGCGGCTTAGCGTACGCGACGGTCTTCTCCGAACGCTAAGCCGCAAGCGGCGAACGATAAACCGCCAGCGGCATTTGATATCATGACTTGGAAATTCGTAATACTCGCGAGGCTGCCCATGGTATGTCGCTTGCTCGTGTGCGCGCTGACGCTCGGTTGCGTCGGCCCTCCGGCGTTCGCGCACTTCAATATCCTGCTGCCGGAGGCGCCATCCGCGAAGAAGGGCGCGCCGGTCGTCTTTGTCTATCAATGGGGCCATCCGTTCGAGCACGAGCTGTTCGACGCGCCGAAGCCGGAAAAGGTCAATGTGCTGTTTCCCGACGGCGAGACGCACAAGGAGCTGACGAGCACGCTGGAAAAGGTCAAGGCCGCGGGCGGCGACGACAAACCCGCGACCACGTGGCGGTTCACGTTCACGCCCGAGCAGCGCGGCGATCACACCTTCTTCCTGCAGACGCCGCCGATCTGGCTGGAGGAAGCGCGCGAGTTCGTGCAGGACATCGTCCGCGTCACGCTGCACGTGCAGACGCAGAACGGCTGGGACGTGGACACCGGCGACGGGTTTCGGTTGCTCCCGCTGACGCGTCCCTATGGGCTGTTGCCGACCATGGTGTTCCAGGGCCGGCTGCTGCGCGACGGCATCGGCGACGGTCTGGAGGACATCTCGCGGCACATCGAGATCGAGCGCTACAATCCCGCGCCGCCCAAGGAGCTGCCCGCCGACGAGCTGATCACGTTCCGGACGAGCCACGACCCCAACGGCGTGTTCACGTTCGCGTTTCCGGAGGCGGGCTGGTGGAGCTTCACCGCCGAGCGCCGCGCCGGCATGCACGAGCGCAAGGGCAAGGAGTATCCGCTGCGGCAACGGTTGACGATGTGGGTGCACGTCGAGGCAAAGAAATAGCGGAACCCCCTCACCCCCGACCCGTCGCCCCCGCGGCGGTGGCGAGGGGAGTGGAAGGAAAGCAATGCTCTGGGCGGTCCATATCAGCGACGGCATTTTGCAAGCGCCGTGGTGGCTGGGCGGCTACGTCGTGGCCGTCCCACTGCTGCTGGCCAGCGCCTGGCGTGTGCGCGAAGAAGAAGTGCCGCGGATCGCCCTGTTGACCGCGGCCTTCTTCATCGTGTCGCTCATCCACGTCCGTGTCGGTTTCACGAGCGTGCATCTGCTCATGAACGGCCTGCTTGGCATTGTGCTCGGGCCGCGCGCGGCCCTGGCCCTGTTCGCCGGGTTGTTCCTGCAATACTTCTTGATGCCGGTGCCGCACGGCGGTCTGCAGACGCTCGGCGTCAACACCTGCGTCTTGACGATTCCGGCCCTCGGCGCCTGGTTGCTGTTTCGCGCCAGCCAACGCTTGCCGTGGGTCCGGCACCCGTGGTTTCGCTCGCTGTTGGTGCTGACGAGCATCATGGGATGGCTGCTCAGTCTCGCGTTCAGCCTGGTGCTGCTGTGCGACAATGCCGGCATCGACATCGCGGAGATTTCCTTCGGCAACGCCTGGGCGCTGACCGTCCACCCGCTCTCCTTGGCCGTCGCGTTGCTCCTGGCCGGACTGGCCGCGTGGAGCGAGCGCCGCCTGGAGAGCGCTCCGGAGTTTCCGCTGGGATTGTTGCTGGGCCAGAGCGCCGTGATGGCGACCGTGGCGCTCAACTGCGCCGTGCTCCTGGCGGGCGGCGAACAGCATTGGCCCACGCCGCCGCTGGTCCTGCTGGTGGCGCATTTGCCGATCGCCGTGTTCGAAGGCGTCGTCCTGGGCTTCACCCTCGGCTTCCTGGCCAAGGTCAAGCCGGAGCTGCTGGGGATGGAAGCGCCGGCGCACCTGCCCTTGTCACAATCTGGCGAAGCTGGCATAGTGCCGAGGAACTAGGCCCTCTCGCACGGAGGCGAATCATGCGGCACTGGCCTCTCTTCGCGGTCATCGTCATCTCCGCCGGCTGCAACCGTCAAGACGCCGACGGATTGGGACGCATCGGCCGCAAGGTCCTCGACCGCACGCAGGCGACGGTGTCGCCGCTGCGCGAGAAGTTCGACCACACCCTCAAAGGGATCGGCGCGACGAGCGTGAAAGACCGCGTGCAGCAGCGCTTGCAGTGGGACAAGGCTCTCGCGGACGCGACCATCGCCGTGATGGTGAGCGACCACGTCGTAGAGCTCAAAGGCAGCTTGAAGAGCGACGAGCAACGCCGCCGCGCCATCGAGCTGGCGGAAAGCACGACGGGGGTGGAACGCGTGACGGATGAGCTGCAGATCGAATGACCTCACGCGTGGAGCAACCGATCCTCATCGCTTCTCGAGAAGCGCCCGCCCGGCGATCGTCGCCACCTGCCCGCGCAGTTTCGTCACATTGCCTTTGCCGTCAGGGTGGACGCGGTTGCTGAGGAAGATCACCGCGGCGCCACTTTGCGGATCGAGCCACAGCGACGTCCCGGTAAAGCCGGTGTGGCCGAAGCTCTTGCCCTTGGGAAACACCTCGCCGCGGTTGGCGGAAAATGACGTGAGCATGTCCCAGCCGTAGGTGCGCAATCCCGGCGCCTTCTTGCCGGGAACCTGGCGCGGCGCCGTCATGAGCCGCACCGTCTCTTGCTTCAGGAACGACGTGCCCCGGTGTTGTCCCTGGTTGAGGAGCATGCGCGCGTAGATGGCCAGATCGTCGGCCGTCGAGAATAGCCCGGCGTGGCCGGCGACGCCGCCGAGCGCATGCGCGCGTGGATCGTGGACTTCGCCCTGCATCCAGCGCCCATCACGTTGTTGCGTCGGAGCGGCCCGCTCCTTCAGGGCGCCTCGCGGGAGAAAGCCGGTCTCCGACATTCCCAGCGGCGTGAAGACGCGCTCGTTCGTGAATCGATCCAGAGTCATGCCGCTCGCTTTCTCGACGATCTCGCCCAACAAAAGATAACCGACGTCGCTGTACACGAACTTCGTTCCCGGCGGCGCCAGCGGCTTGAGCGCGTGCAGGCGTTCGATCGCTTTCGCCCGGCCATCCTGATAGTCGGCGAGCGGATTGTCGGCGATGAAGCCGCTGGTGTGCAGCAACAGGTGCTCGACGGTGATGTCTTCGGTTTCTTTGCGGCGAAACGCGGGGAGATGGTCGCTCAGCTTGTCGGTCAGCTTCAGCTTGCCGGCTTCGATCAGCAGCATGATCGCCGTGGCCGTGGCAATCGGCTTCGTGAGCGACGCGAGGTCGAACAGCGTGGCCAGGTCCATCGGCGTCTTCATGGGAAGCAGGCTGCGCTGGCCGAACGCCCGCCGATAGACGATATCTCCCCGGTGGAGCACCAGCACCACCGCGCCGGGGAGCTCGCCGCGGCCGATGGCGGCCACGACCACGTCGTCGATGCCGCGCAAGTCGGCCTTGTCGGCGCGGGCGCGGGGCGCCCCGCCGACGGCGGCAACGATGGCAATCGACGCCAGAAATCGCATCGACAGGCTCGCCTATTTCGGCCAGATGATGTTGTTGCCGACGACGGTGTTGTCCGTCTTCTTGATCCCTTCCTTGATGCCTTCGAAGCGGACGTCGGCGATTTCGATGAAGTCGTTGAACGGCGGCTTCACGTCGGGGTTGGCCTCGAACAGCAGGCCGGCTTTCGGCCGCTCGGGCGCGGCGGTGATCGTGGTCAAATTGATGAGGCGCACCAGCTTGCCTTTGCGGCCCCAGACGTTGACGACGTTGACGGCGCTGCGGCCGAAGCCCTTCAAGGTCGCGTCCTCGATGGCCAGGCCGGCGGATTCGAAGTTGATGACGATGAGATCGTTGACCCGTTTCTTGCCGTCGAGGGTGCCGTCGAAGGTCAGACCCTGGCCCCTGATCTTGAAATCGACCGCTCCTTGGAGGGTCAGGATCGGCAGGACCTCCTCCTTGCGGTACGGCCGCCAGACGACCTCGGCGCCGGGAGCCGCTTGAATCGTCACGTCGGTGGTGATCTCCCCCTTCATGCGCGGCTCGATCAGCAGGTTTTCGAAATGTTCGGCGTCGTGGAGGTAAATCACGTCGCCCGGCTCGGCGTTCCGGAGCGCTTGCAAGACCGAGCGATAGCTGTTCGGCTTGCTGGCGTCCCTGGTGACATCCAGCGGCTTGCGCGGGGGCGGCCCGCCCATGTCGCGAAACGCGTAGATCAAGAGCCCCCCGACGACCAGCGAGACGCCCGTGCCGATCAACCCGAAGACCATCCAGGCCCGCCGCGGGTTCTTGACCGCCATGGGTTTCTTGAGCGTGCGTGACGACACCTTGCTGGGCGACGTGTCGGCCTTGTTGGACGGATCCTCCGTGTCCACCGACGACAGGCTTTCCCACGGCGCTTCCTCATCGACCGAGGAAGGCGTCTCCGCGGCGACGGCTGTCGGCGCAGCCGTTTTCTGGGCGGCAGCGGTTGAAGCGGCGGCTGCTGGAGCGGCGGTCGCTGGAGCGAGCGGCGCGGGCGCCGGCTTGGGCGCCGCCGAGGCAGGCGGGGTGACTGGTTTGGGCTTTGACTTGGGCGCCGGCGAGGCGGGGGTACGGGATGGGGCGGTCCGGGATGGCGCCGTCAACGACGGCTTAGCGCTGGCCGCGCCCGCGGGCGGCGCTGCGGGCGCCGGCGCGGTAGGCGGCGGCGCCGACGGCAGCGTCCTTGGCGTGGGGGCGGACGTGGGTGCGCTGGGCGGACTGGCTTTCGACGACATTCCCTGCAAGGCCCGCGGCACCGGCGTCGCTTGCGGTTTCGGCGCCGGCGCCTGCGCGGTGTCCGCCGCCGCCCCTGGACCCACGGCCGCAAGGCTCAACTGCGGCATTTCCGCGTCCGGCGGCGGCCCGACCGCTTCTTGCGTGAACGGCTCCAGCGCCTGGGACACTTCCGCCGGCGTTTGGTAACGCTGCTCCCGGTCCTTGTTCATCATCTTGGCGATCACCGTCGCGAGCGCCGGCGACACTTCCGGCCGGAATTCCGTCACCAGCTTCGGATGCCGTGTTTGATGCCACAGCAGCTTCTGCGCGACCGTCCCGTCGCCGAACGGCGTGCGGCCGGTCAACATGTAATAGAAGGTGGCGCCCAGGCTGTAGATGTCGGCGCGGATGTCCACTTCATGGCTGTCGATGGCCTGTTCGGGCGCCAGGTAGTCGGCAGTGCCCAGGACGTTCTCGTCGAACTTCTTGGTGAGGACGTCGTCGTCGTCGTTGAAGAAGCGGGCCAGCCCCATGTCGAGGATCTTGACCACGCCGCTGCGTTCGATCAGGATGTTGCCCGGCTTGATGTCGCGATGGATCAGCCCGGAGTCGTGGGCGTGTTCCAGACCCTGCGCCGCTTGCCGGATGTAATGGCAGGCGCGGACGATGTCCATCGGCCCGGCCTTCTTGACGATATCCTGCAGGCTGGACCCGTCCACATATTCCATGACGAGGAAGTGCAGCGAGTCATCCTGATCGATGTCGTACGCGTGGACGATGTTCGGATGATCGAGGGCCGCGACGGCGCGGGCTTCGCGGTAGAAGCGCTGCAGGGCCGCGTCATCCTGGGCCTTGGCGGTCGGCAACACCTTGACCGCGACGCGGCGGCGCATCAGCTTGTGTTCGCACAGGTAGACGCTGCCCATGCCGCCGGCGCCGAGGCGTTCGAGGACCTTGTACTTGCCGATGGTGAAGCGGCGCCACTTGCCTTGCAGGATCTGTTCGGCCTGGAACTGGGTGAGAATGCCGTCGCGGATGAGCAGACCGGCCGCCTCGTTGGGCTTGGCGGGAAGCGGCCCGGCGCCTTTCAGTTTCTGCAGCCAGGCGTCGAAGCGTTTTT
>JAKEET010000143.1 GCA_022616435.1 Gemmataceae bacterium | reverse complement strand
GTCTCCGGCCGCCACTCGGGCCGATCGTCGCACAGCACTGCCAGGCTGACGACGGTCTTGGCGTACAACTGCCGGGCGGCCAGGTTGTAGTCGAACATGCGCCGGGCGAAGGCCTTTTCGTAGTCGCCCTGGATCTCCACATGGATCAGCAGCCAGCGCTCGGCGCCGTCCTTCAGCCAGATCTTGAACAGCTTGTCGGCCAGGCGTTTGCCGGTCTTGGCGCGGCGGATGATCTGCTGAAACTCCTTGTCGAGCGCTTCGTAGCCGCGCGACCAATCGACGTCGCCGTGGATGTCGGGCCAGAAGAACTGCAAGAACGACCGCAGGTAGCGCTGCAACGCCTCTTTCCACGGGCTGTCGAAATCATCGGACGCCTGCGGAGTCTTGGCCATTCGCAGACTATAGCCCGGCGGCACGCGGGCCGCAAGGACCGGTCGCCGCCCCAATCCTTCACAACGGCGCCGGCAAATCACGCTCGCAGAAGGTCCACAGCGCCGTGAGATACCCCACCGACCCGACCGCCGCCAGCACCGCGAACCGCCCCCAGACGATCCACTGCTCCGCCCAATCCGGATCGAGGATCATCGGCTGCGGCTGGTAATAGTAGAACACGGTGAACGGCCGCAGCCACTCCATCGGCGTCCAGAGCTGGCCGATCACGTTGACCAGGAACATGAGCAAGGCAACCAGGACCGTGAGCCCCAGGACCCGGCCGCGATAGCGTCCGGCCGCCGAGACGGCCATGCTGATGCCGCTGACCGCGAAGGCCAAGAGGGCGACATTCACGAGCGCCGGGCCGAAGCGAACGAGCTCCACTTGCAAGCGCGCCTCGGTCGCGCGGGTGAATCCGACCAGCTCGGCGCCGACGCACGTTCCGGCCCACATGCTCAGGCAGATCACCGGAATCGTGAGGCAATCCACGGTGAGATGGGCCAGCACCAACTGGCTCCGGCGAATCGGCTGGGCCAGGAGCAGTTCCATGGTGCCGCGGTCGATCTCGCCGGCGATGGCGCCCGACGCCCGGCCAATCGCCCAGACGCAGATGATGACCTGCGTGAGCGGGTGCACATAGGCCATGGAGAGCACGTCCATGGCATGGTCAAGCCGCAGCATCTCGCCGCCCAGGAGCGACTGGATGATCTTGCCCGGCCCCTGAAAGACGATCTGGCGAAGCTGCGGCAAGCCGATGCCGAAGGGCGCGAATGCTTCCATGATTTCCGTGGAAACGCGCCGGGCGACGACGGACCACAAGAGCTGAAACAGGAACAGCAAGAGCGCGACCACGATCAGGCCGACCCGGTAATCGCGCAGCAGCTTGAGGATCAAGGTTCGCGTCATATTGCTCGTGGTGCAGGCGGCTAGCCTGCGCGTCGGCTCACGGGATGTTCAGGATTCGTGCAGGCAAACCGCCCGCGCTACGGTTCGTTCCCGTGGAAGCGATGATAAATCCCGCCCAGGCCCAGCGGCTCAATGTGCAGGTCCGTCACGTCCTGACGCCCCAGCCAGCCGAGCAGGTCGCGCAGCGGGCCAGCGTACTCGAACGTCACTTCCACGTGATTCCGCTCGTAGCCGCGCAGCCCCGGCAGTTCCGGCACGGCCTCGACCAGTCCGGCAAACCGCGCTCGCACCCGCCGCGCCTCGCGCAGCTCGGCCATCGCCTGCACGTGGACCAGGCGTCCCTGTTGCAGGATGGCCACGCGGTCGCACACCTGTTCGACTTCGGTCAGCACGTGCGACGAGAACAGCACCGCCTGGCCGTGGTCGCGGGCCGCCCGCAACTGCGCCAGCAGCACGTCGCGCATCGTCGGGTCGAGCGTGTTGGTCGGCTCGTCGAGGATCACCAGCGGCGTCCGCGGCGCCAGCACGGCCAGCAGCGCCACCTTCCGTTTCATGCCGGAGGAAAGCTGGGCCAGCGGACGCGATATGTCGATGTCGAACGTCTTGGCCAGCCGGTCCAGGTCGCCGTTGACAGGCCGTTGCCGCAGCCGCGCGAGGAAGTCGATCAACTGTCGGCCCGTCATGTTCTCGTAGAGGCGCAGCTCGCCCGGAAGATACGCGACATGCTGGCGAGCATGGACGCTGTCGTGCCAGCAATCGTGCCCGGCGATCCAGGCCTGGCCGGCCGTCGGCCGCATGAAACCCAGGAGCAGCCGCAGCGCCGTCGATTTCCCCGAGCCGTTGGGCCCGAGGATGCCGCAGACCTCCCCCGGCCGCACGTCCAGATCGAGCGCGTCCAGGGCGCGAAACCGGCCGTAGTCTTTGGTCAAGCGTTCCGTGCGGAGGAGCATGAGGAGTTTCTACGGAAACACGCAGACGAAGCGGCCCGCTTCGTCGATCCGGCCAGGGTTGTCGTTGCCGACCGACGAAGCGAGCCGCTTCGTCTACGAGCCGCTTCGTCGTTCAAACAACGAACCGCGGGACTGTGAATCCCTTAACTGAATGCTACAATACGCGCGGTTTCGCCGTCCAGGGTTCCATGGCGGCATGGCAACATGATTGAAGCGATTACGTTCGGCCTGGCCTACGCGGCGTACGTGCTCCTGTGCGGACGGACGCTGCTGGGGATGGTGCGCCAGGGACCGGCGGCGCGACCCGTGACGCTCACCCTGGCGGCGGTCGCGGTGGCGCATGTCGCGCTGGTGTGGCATCACCGGCTGGAGTGGTCGCTCGTGGGCGCCTGGTCGCGGAACCCGCCCGCCTTCGTGATTTTTCACACGGCGCTGTTGCTGATCGTGGCCGGCGCGTTGGCAACGCCGCGGTGGTCCACGCGCCTGATCTGGCTGGCGTTTCCGATCGTCAGCGCGGGCGCCCTGGGCGCCGTGTTTCGCCGGGAAGTGGTCGCGCCCTACCGCTGGCCGGTGGTCGCGGCCTTCGCTGTGACCGTCGTCTGGGGATCGTGGCTCGCCGTGCGACGCGGGACGAGTGATCAGGCCTGTTCCGCAATGTCTTCGCCCTCGTCTGGGACAAAAGAGATATGAAAAGAGACACGGATTGCGGCACGGACTGCAAATACCCGGCCTTCGCGGGCGAATCAGATCGTGAAACGACCCCGCAACGGAATGGGCGCCTCCGGCGGCATAACCGCCAGGGGCCGCACGATCGGCAAGGTTTGCCGCATGATTGACGCTGCCGACCCGAAACCGATTTGACAGGCGTGCCCGGCCTGACGCATCATACACGCTTGCCGTTTTACCTTGCCGTTGGACGGAGAACCCATGGACACGATCTTCCAAGCCTGCGCTATCGTCGGCGGCACCCTGATCGTTTGCCAGTTCCTGCTGACCCTGTTCGGCATGGGCGGCGATCACGACGCCGATCATGGCGGCGACGCCGGCGGACACGACGTTGGCGGACACGATCACGGCGCCACCGACCATGGCTCGTCGTGGCTGTTCGGCATGCTCACCATCCGCACGCTGTCGGCGGCCGCCGCGTTTTTTGGTCTCACCGGGATGGCAGCGGGTCATGCCGGCATGGATGACCTGCCCACCATCTGCCTCGCGGTCGCCGCCGGCCTGGCCGCGTTCTTCGTGGTCGGCTGGGTCATGCGGCTGTTGCACAAGCTCAACGTCGACGGCACGGTCCGCATCGACCGCGCCGTCGGCTGCCGCGGCGCCGTCTACGTCAGCATCCCGGCCGCCAAGGCCGGCCTTGGCAAGGTTCATGTCAACGTGGTCAATCGCACCCTGGAGCTGCAAGCCCTGACTGCCCAGCAAGAACTGCCGACCGGCATGCCCATCATCGTCGTCGGCGTCGTCGGCCCCGATACCGTTGAGGTCGCGGCCGCGCTCGAATCGGAGAGGAAAGTCCATGCATAGCATTCTTTTTGCCGACTTGATGCAAACGCTGCGCAACCTGCCGGCGGAAGCGGTGACAGCCATCGTCATCACCGTCCTGTTCTTCTTCACGGTGCTGATGCTGTTCGTGCGCCGATACAAGCGCTGCCCGAGCAACCGCGTCCTCGTGATCTACGGCAAGTTCACCGGCAGCCCCACCGGCACCCGCTGCCTGCACGGCGGCGCCCGGCTGGTGCTACCGCTCGTCCAGGATTACGCGTACCTGTACCTGGAGCCGACGCAGATCGAGATCCCGCTCAAGGGCGCCTTGTCGATGGAGAACATCCGCGTCAACGTGCCCAGCGTGTTCACCGTGGCCATCGGCACCGACATGGAGACCATGCAGAACGCGGCCATCCGCCTCCTGGGCCTCGGCGTTCAAGAGATCAAGCAGCAAGCCGGCGACATCATCTTCGGCCAGCTTCGCCAGGTGATCGCCTCGATGGGAATCGAGGACATCAACCGCGACCGCGACAAGTTCCTGCACAACATCCAGACCTCGCTCGAGCCGGAGCTGAAGAAGATCGGCCTGGTGCTGATCAACGTCAACATCACCGACATCACCGACGAATCGGGCTACATCGAGGCGATTGGCCGCAAGGCGGCGTCGCAGGCCGTGCAGCAGGCGACCGTGGACGTGGCCGTGCAGGAGAAGATGGGCCACATCGGCGTGGCCGAGGCGGATCGGGAACAGGCGATCCAGGTGGCCAACGCGACCAAGCTGCGCGAGATCGGCACCCGCGAGGCCATGCGCGAACAGGCGGTCAAGCTGGCCGACCTCGAAAAGGAACAAAAGATCGGCGAGCAGTCGGCGGCCTTCGAGCGCGATGCCCAAATCAAGGACGCCGAGCGCAAGATGCGCATCGCCCTGGCCGATGCCAACGCCAAGGCGATCGCCGGCGAAGCGACTGCCCAGGCCGAGGTGGCCAGCGCCCAGGCCACTTTGCAGGTGCGGCAGGCGGAAGCGTTTCAAATGGGCGAAACCAGCAAGCGCGCCGCCGAGGCGGCCGTGCAGGAAGCCCAGCACCGCGCCCAGACCAAGGCCGCCCTGGCCCAGGCCGAGCGCATCGAGGCCGAGCGCCGCGCCGCCGTCGAGGCCCCCGCCAAGGCCGAGAAGGCCAAGGTCATCGTCGAAGCCGAAGCCGAGGCCGAGAAGCGCCGCATCGAAGCCGAAGGCCAGGCGTCGGCGATCTTCGCCAGGCTCGACGCCGAGGCGCGCGGCCAGTACGAGATGCTGGCCAAGAAGGGCGAAGGCCTGAAGCGGATCATCGACGCCTGCGGCGGCTCGCAGCAAGCCTTCCAATTATTGATGCTCGAGCACCTCGACACGCTGGCCACGACCGCGGCCCAGGCGATCTCGAACATCAAGTTCGACAAGGTCATCGTCTGGGAGAACGGCCAGAACGGCCAAAGCTCGACGGCGGGCTTCCTGCAAAGCCTGGCCCGCACCCTGCCGCCGATGATGCAGATCTTGAAGGACGTGGGCGGCGTGGAGTTGCCGGAGTACATCGCCCGCTTCGAGGACAAGGCGGCCCGCGCGCCGACGCCGAACAGCGAGCCGGCAAGTTCCGCGAAGTAACGTGAAAGCGAGCGGCGCGGCGTGAGCCCGCCGTGTCGTCGGGGTTGCCGGAGGTTAATCGGCGACGCCCCGACGACACGGCGGGCTCACGCCGCGCCGCTCGCCAGAGTTTACTTCTCTTCCGCCAGTGCGACCGTCCAGCCCTTCTCCGTCTCGCGCGTCGTGTAGCGAATCGTGCCGCTGCCGGCCACCGCGCCGTTCGCGCTGCCGCCGGCGTTCACCAGACCGACCGTGATCTCGTCGTCGACGCGCTCCACGCGAATCCCCAGCAGCCGGCGGCCGGTCTTGGTCGCCGGCGTCAACTGGCGGCCGGGCGTGGCGAGCTTCAGTTCCTTCGGCCAGGTCCAGGCGGCGCTGTTGACGAGCGCGAAGCGCTTGTCGCCGGGGCTGCCGTACAACTCGCGGACGGATTTCAGCTGAGGGTTGTTGAGGATGTCGGCGACGATCAGGGGCAGCGTCGCTTCGAGCCGCAGGAACCGGAGGTGGTCCTCTTCCTCGGGAATGACGATGCGCGGCGTGATGGTCAGGACCCACCAGCGGTTCTTGTCGCGCAGCTCGCGGGGGCGGTAGTGGACGGGGAGGAGGAGCGTGCCGCCGTCGGGGATGTCGCGGGTGTGGATATGATTGATCTCCTTCAGGAGCGGAGTCTCCGCGATCACTTTGTTGCCTTCATTGTCCACGACGAGTTCCTGCTTCTCGATGGCATCGAGTTCGGCCGCTTTCTCGGTGAGCCTGATGCGGACATAGCGGCGATCAGAGCTGATGTGAATGCCGCCGACAAAGGCGATGCCTTCGAGCACCGTCTGGCGATCTTTCTGGCCCTTGCGAAACTGCTCCGGACCGGCAAGGCAACTCAGCACCTGATGCCTCGACAGCAAGGTCGCTTCAAAGCCGCTGTCCACCTTGACTTCGTCGCCGGCCAGCGCCACCGTGTGATCTTTGAGGAACTTGAAGAGCGATTCGTGCTTGGAGGGCACGCCGCTCACCAATCGTTGTTGTTCTTCTTCCAGGTCTTCACGCGACGATCGCTTGGCGTTCTTGACTCGCGTGTAGAAGGCCTCATCGACTTCATAAAGACGGGCGCTGGCGACCACCCAGAGATCGCCGAGACGGCGGAAGGCCTGCAACAACGCTTCGACGTCCGCATGTTTGGTGGCATTGGCGTGGACCAGCAACCGAGTGCCGTTCACGACCTGGAGGGGCTCGCGATGCGGCGCGCCCTTGTCGCGCGGCAGGTCCACGGTCGCCGCGATCATCTGCACCAGTTGCGCGGCCTTGGCAAGCGCATCGCCCTGTCGGCGCCGCGCGGTGTCGCGGAAGTCGTCCCATGCGGGGTAGAATGACATCGCTTCCGGTTTCTCCAGGACAGCGCGAATGTCGTAGCTGGCGGAATAGAGGGCTCGCTCCGGCGTGGTGATGAGAAGGGCCGTTGGGGTGTAACGAACGTCGTGTTTGAACTTGAGTTTCGACTGGGCGATCCTCAGGGCCATGCTGAAGTGCATTTGTTTGGGGTACGGCGGCAGACTGACCGGCGTCGCGGCGACTTCCTCGTATCGTTCCCCAAACGCTTCCTTGTCGATCCGCAATGCAATCTTCGTCTTCCCAATCTGACTTTCCAAAGCGGCCAGGAATTTCGAGAGCGGCATCGTTTCATCGAAATGCTTATTCTCGATCACTTGCCTATTCAGGACATGCTGCACGTTTCGGCTGGCTTCGGCGTGCCCGTTGTGCTGTCCCGAGCCTTGACTCCGAAGCTGGCCTTGCGCGGACACCAACACAGCCAGCGCCGCCGCCGGCAGCAAACGGTTGACGATTCGCACGGATTGACTCCTGGAAATGCCTTCCCCGCCACTATCCTAACCGCTCGGCGCCGACAAGTCCACGATCTCCGCGGCGGCCCCTGAACCTTCTTCCGGAGCGCGACCGGCCCGGTTCTTCGAACCGGGGCTAAACAAGACGGGTCTACTTGACCATGTTGACTTGACGGCTCCCCGCTTCCCGCATCGCCCCGCGCGGCGAATCTTCCTCGCCGGGCTCGACGTCGGGCGGCGTCAGACGCCAGGGCGGGCCGGCGGCCGTCCTGCGCCGGCCCATGTCGAAGAGCTGCCGCAGCGTCGCCACGTTCAATTCCATGATGTTGTCTTCGCCGCCGAGATAGTCCTGCGGCATCACCAGCAGGTGAAACTTCATCCCGGACGTGGCGCACAAGGTGTGCAGCCGGCTCATGTCGGCCCGCGCCAGGGAATTGGTCAGGCACGACACGCCGCTCATGATGCGGCCCATGAATCTGCTCGGCGCCGGCGTCGCCGCCTGATACAGCTTGCCGCACGACACAATGTAGAGGTTCGAGCCGGTCAGCCAGCCGGGGGCGGGCTCGCCGGGGTTGGGCCAGTCGATGTTGGGGGGGAAGCGGACGAAGGATTGCGCCGCCGCGCCGCCGTCGATGTGACGCTCGCGACGCCACTGGCCGTTCTTGTCCTGCACCGTGAATTCGACCGGCGGCAGCAGCCCGGGCCAGGTGGTGGAGGCCAGGAAAATCTTCCGCACCAGCATGTCGGCGGCCGGATCGCCGCTCGACGCGATCGCCCCCACGTCCCACACCACCAGGCGCTTGGTGTCGAAGTTGGTCGTGCCGATGAACAGCCGGCGCCCCTGGGCATGCGCGGCCCGCAGGTCGTTCATGAACTGGTCGTTGAAGACGCGCTCCAGGCGGCGCTCGAGCGGATGGGGCGAGGCCAGGGCGCCGTCGCGCCACAGGTATCCGATGGGGCGAATGTCGAACAAGTCGGCGGTGTCCAGCGTCGTGAACAACGACTCGAGCTGGTCGTCGTACTTCGGGCCCAGGAAGGCGAACGCGCCGACGAGGGCGCCGCTGCTCGTGCCGGTCACGACGTCAAACGCGGGCCGCTGGCCGGACTTTGTCCAGCCGATCAGCGCCCCGGCGGCAAACGGACAATGCGCTCCGCCCGCGCTCACCGCCAGGATGTTCAGCGGCCGCGCTCGCGGCAGGGGGCTGTGCTGGCGCGAGGCGCCGACGACGCGGCCATGTTGACCCAGTCCGGTCGACTGGTTCACCGCGGCCGCCAGGCTCGCCACGGCCGTGGCCTCGATCTTGGGATACGGTTCGGCGGGAAAGCGCGGGGCGTAGAGCGGCGCATGCCGCGCGGACGGCATGAGCCCGCACCCTGCCAAGAGCAGGCCGGCCAGCATCAGGCACACGACTCGACAAGCCCTGGCGCGGTAAACCCTGGCGCGGTAAGCCGTGGCGCGGTCCGGTCGCAACGCCGAGTCCATAGGTCCCCGTCTCCCCCAAGCGAAACTGGCCGACGTCGGCGCGGACCGATTCTATCGCCATCTTCGCTCCGGCAGCGCGGTCCTATAACCCGAACGCCGCCGCGGGTCAAGCCAATTTCATACGGGGAGTGCGTGGATGCGTGGATGCGCGGAAATGGGGAGCAAGAAGAGCAGTTTCCACCTCTTCACACCGCAACGCATTCACTTCCCGATTGCTTCAATCGTCCTGATGTACTTCACCAGCTCGAACGGCAGCTCGAGCACGGCCCCGAAACGCTTGCCGGCCTTGGCGACGTATTCGCCGACGTAGCGCCCTTCCACCGTCTTGAGGACGATGCCGTCGGCGTCGTGCAGCTCGAAACGGAAACGCGTGCGGCGGCCTTCCTTGTAGGCGGGGCCCCAGTAGGCATGGTCCTCGAACACGTCCAGGTCGCGGACCAGCTCGAGCACCCAGAACACCGTCTGGGCCTTGGCATCGTAGTGGGTGCTGACGACCTTGAGCGGCGCCTGCTCCAAAGCCTTGAGGTTCCACGTCCACTCTTTGGGAAAGGTGGGCATTTTCTTCATGCCCTGGGCCGGCGCGGAAACCGGCAACGACAGCAGCCAGGCGGCCACAACCAAGCTCGCGGACAGTTGATGCACGAACGACATGAGCGGCTCCCGGAGTTCGGAGTGCGCGATTCGGCCGCATCGCCGGACAGGACTCCGCTCCTGTCCTCGAGCTGGACAGGAGCGAGATCCCGTCCGACGGCTGAATCGGAGACGATGCATCCAACTTACCAGGCGCCGGGCGGGTCCCGCGAGGGCCAATCGCGGCGCCACGTGCATTTTCATGGCAAGCTTTTCGGAAAAGGGCGTACGTGCGGCCCGCCCAAGCCCCCGGACGCCGGCTCCGGCACGAATTTTGCCGGTTTGGGGTGTGACAGACAGGCTGGCCGGTCCGCAAATTCCATAGGATAGAAGCCATGAAAAACCTCATCGCGGCATCCCTCGTTCTGGCAGCGCTCGGCGCGGGCCATCCGGCCCCGGCGGACGATCCGCAGGTCATCAAGATCGGCATCGTCGATTCGTTGATTCGCGACTTGAGTCCCGGCAAGCAGAAACTGCTGGAGACCGAGTTCCCGGATCTCGTCAAGGAATTCACCGGCTTCAACAGCATGGTGAGCCAGGGCGGCGATCCGTTCACCGGCGGCATGAAGCTCGCCGCCGGCGACTGGCACCTCGGCGTCTTTCAGGGCGTCGAGTTCGCCTGGGCCCAGAGCAAGGAACCCAAGCTGCGGCCCCTGACGATCGCCGTCGCCCGGCAGAAGTCGATCCAGGCGCTGCTGGTGGCCGGCAAGGACAGCGGCTTCACCGGCTTCGCGGACCTGAAGGGCAAGGACATTCACGTGCTGTCGGCCCGCGAGCATTGCCGGCTGTTCGCCGACAAGGGCGCCGGCGGCGACGCCAGGGAGTTCTTCGGCAAGGTGTTGCCGACGAACAATACGGAAGAAGCGCTCGACAACATCCTGCGCGGCAAGGTGCACGCCTCGGTCGTGGACAACGCCGCCATGGAAAGCTACGACGAGCTGCAGCCGGGGCGGTTCAAACGGCTCAAGGCGCTGGCGAAGTCGGAAGCGTTTCCGGCGGCGGTGATCGCCTACTCCGAAGGCGCGCTCAGCCAGCCGCTCCTGGACAAGTTCCGCGACGGCATGCTGCGCGCCAACCAGACGGACAAGGGCCGCGACGCCATGGCGAGCTTCCGCATCGCCGCGTTCGAAGTGGTGCCGAAGGACTACGCGCGTCAACTGGCCGACATCGTGAAGGCCTATCCGCCGCCGGCGAAGTAGAACGTCGGCTGGCCGCCAACGCCGCTGTAACAGGGAGCGCGGACAGTCCCCGTCGCCTCCAATGGCCGCGCGCCATTGTCGCGTTCGTGCTCGTGACACATCTTGCCTTGTCGATATTACTTCAAGCATATATATTCGAATCCATATATCCCCATCGGCAGATATGAGGAACCCATGGCGACGACCGACAGCAGTCCGCGAACGGACCGGATGTTCCGCGCCTTTTCCGACAGGACGCGGCTGCGAATCCTGTTCCTGCTCCAGGAGAAAGAGTGCTGCGTCAACGATCTCGTCGAGATCCTTCAGATCGAGCAGCCCAGCGCGTCGCGGCATCTGGCGTACTTGCGGCGGTCCGGCCTGGTTCGCGTCCGCCGCGCCGGCCAGTGGAGCTACTACTCGCTGTCGCCGGCCAAGGAGCCGTTTCACCGGAAGCTGCTGGAATGCCTCACCTGCTGCTTCAGCGAAGTGCCGCAAATCCAGGCCGACGCCACGCGGGCCGCGAAGATTCGCAAAGCGGGCGGGTGCTGCCCGCCGGCGGATGCCGTGAAGGGCAAGACGAAGGAGAAGGTCCAGGCCTGTTGCGTTGATGACCGCCGGGGCGAGTGACCTGTGCGTCGAGAGAGGACAGCGCAACGAGATCGTCGCGACGAAAGGAAACATCATGAGGAGACAATCATGAGACACGTTCGATCCACCGTCTGCGTTGTTGTCGCGATCCTCATCGTGGTCCAAGCATCCTGCACGTCGCAGCCGAAGGGCAAGCCAGTGCCCGAAGGCAAGGTCCTGCTGCGCGGCGCCGGCGCGACCTTTCCCAATCCGCTGTACCAGAAATGGGCGGAGGAGTACGGCAAGGAGCAGGAGGCGGTCGTGGTGGAGTACGCCTCGGTCGGCAGCGGCAAAGGCATCGAGAAGTTCCTGGAAGACAGCGTCGATTTCGGCGCCAGCGATCGCGCCCTGTCCGACGAACAGATCGGCCAGGCGAAACGTGGGGCGTTGCTGGTGCCCACGACCGCCGGCATGGTCGTGGTGGCCTATAACGCCGAGGGGCTGCCCAAAATGTTGCGCCTGAAGCGCGACGTGTATGCCGACATTTTCCACGGCAAGATCACGAAATGGAACGACCCGCGCATCCAGGAGACGAACCCGGATTACAAGTTCCCGAGCAAGCAGATCTCGATTGTCGTTCGGCAGGACAAGAGCGGCACCACCTTCGCGTTCACCAATCACCTGTCGGCGATCAGCAAGGACTGGAAGGCGGGGCCGGGCGTCGGCACGGGCATCCAGTGGCCTACCGCGACGCTGCCCGCTCCCGGCAACGAAGGGGTCGTCGCCATGATTCAGCGGACGCCGTACGCCATCGGCTATGCGGAGTATGGCCAGGCGAAGCGTCTGCACTTGCGCATGGCCGAGCTGGAAAACAAGGCCGGCAAGTTCATCGCCCCGGTGGGGGGCGCCGGGCTGGAGGCGCTGCTCGCAGTCAAGGTTCCCGACAATTTCCGCGTCTTCGTGCCCGATCCCGAAGGCGAACATTCGTACCCGATCATCACCTACACCTGGATCATGGCGCACAAGGAATACGGCTCCACGCAGAAGGCCGAGGCCGCCCGCAACTTCCTCGAATGGTGCCTGACCGATGGCCAGAAGGACTGCGAAGCGCTGGGCTACGTCCGCTTGCCGCCGGCGCTGGCGCAGCGGGCGGTGGCGGAGGTGCGCAAGATACGATGACGGTGGTTTTCGTGCGTCCTTTTGCCGCGGCGACCGTCTGATCAAGCGAGGGAGATGGCTCTCGATCAAGAAACCTGGAGAAAGAACCATGACGCAGGAATCCGCTGTTCAATTCGCCACGGCAAGCCGCATTCACATGGCGCTGGCCGTGAAAGACCTTGCCCGGTCGGCGGCCTTCTACCGCGTGCTGTTCGGTCACGCGCCGACCAAGCTGCGGCCCCGCTATGGCAAGTTCGAGGTCGCCGAGCCTCCGGTGAATCTGGCCCTGAATGAAGTCGGCGGCGCGTCGGGTCCGAACAACCCGGTCGCGCATTTCGGCATCCAGGTGAAGTCGACGGCGGCGGTCAACGAGGTCGCCGACCGTTTGGCTTCCGCGGGGTTCGCCACGTCCGTCGAAGAAAAGGTCACGTGCTGTTACGCGGTTCAGAACAAGGTGTGGGCCGCCGATCCCGACGGCAACAAGTGGGAGGTGTATGTCGTCCTCGACAACGACGCCGCGGGCCACCGTTCGTCACGGAGTTCCTGCTGTCCCGAGCTCCCCGCCGTCATCGACGCGGTTCGGCGCGGCGACATGGTCGAAGCCAATGCGGCCTTGCAGCACGCCGACGGCGCGCCGGTGTGCGCTTGCCTGACGCCGGCAGCCAAGTAAGGGAGGCCCGATGACAGCTCGTCCCACGACCGAATCGGTTTGGACGCAGTTGAGCTCCGACCTGTGGCGGTTCATCCGCCGCAAGGCGTCGGACGATCACGCCGCCGATGATCTGCTCCAGGAGACGTTCGTGCGCATTCACGGCAGCATCGCGGGGCTCAAGGACACGGACCGGCTGGCGGCGTGGGTCTATCGGATCGCGCGGAATGTCGTCCATGACCATCACCGCAAGGGCTCGCGAGCTTCCGTGCCCATTCTTGACGAAGTCGCAGCGACTGAAGATGGCACGCGCGACCTTCGCCGCCAGACCGCAACCTGGCTGCCCGAAATGGTGGACCGATTGCCCGATGGGTATCGGGAGGCGGTGCGACTCGCGGAAATCGGCGGGTTGAATCAACAAGACGTTGCGGATCGATTGGGCCTGTCGCTATCGGGAGCGAAATCGCGGATTCAGCGTGGACGAGGCATGCTCAAAGAGGTCCTCTTGGGTTGCTGCGATTTCGAATTGGACCGCCGAGGCAACATCGTCGACTGCGTGCCGAAGCCGGATCGTACCGTGTGCCTGGACTGCGACGAGCTGGTCGAGCCGACCAACAGATCGGTTCGTTGACCTCGACACCAGGACCCTGATCCGGTCACACCGGCTCGCCGCACGCCTTTCTCTCACCGATCATCGGTCAAGGAAAATCACACGGACGGCCATCGCCCGGTCCCATAGTCAATCCACCAGCTCCCTATTACCATGACGCCAACTGTTCACTTCGTTGTCGCCTGATCGACCTGAGCACCAGGAAATGCATGGGGGGGCGCTGCAGCCCGTATGAGAGTTTTGCTACATTAGAATGAGGTGACGTCAATCCATTTGCTCGACTACGTCAAGTCCGACGGCGAGTTCAAGGAGAACCTCCTCGGCCGCTCCAACCTGCAAGGCAAGGAGCGCGTCCTGTGCTTCGACGCCGCCGGCGGCACGCTGCTCTGGAAGTACGAGTACGACTGCCCTTACAAGATCTCCTATCCCGCCGGCCCGCGCTGCACGCCGACCGTGCACGCCGGCAAGGTCTACGCGCTGGGCGCGATGGGCAACCTGTTCTGTCTCGATGCGGCCAAGGGGACCGTGCTCTGGTCGAAGGATTTCCCGAAAGACTACGGCGCGGCCCGAAGAACATGAAAGGGTCGGGCTTGTTTCCGACGAACATGACGCCGTTCGCCGAGGACGGCGTGCTGTACGGCGTCGATCAGCCCGGCCAGTTCCGGGCGGTGAAGATCGCCACGGGTGAACGGCTGTGGGAATCGTGGCTGCCGCTCACCGGCGAGGCCGAGTCGCGGCCGGTCTACAGCGGCACCGCGTTCGTCGTGAAGAACGGCGCTCGCTTCTTCCTGTTCAACGAGAAGGGGGAGCTGATCATCGCCAAGCTGTCGCCCAAGGGCTACGACGAGGTGAGCCGCTGGAAGATGCTTGAGCCCACGGGCAAGGCGTTCGGCCGCGACGTGGTCTGGAGCCACCCCGCCTTCGCGAATCGCTGCGTGTACGCCCGCAACGACAAGGAACTGGTGTGCGTGGCGCTGGCGAAGTGAGCGGCGATCAGCGAATGGTGAAAACACATTGAGAGCAACGCTGCTGCCTTAGGGCACCCGCGCGTCGCCGATCTTCTTCAGCAGCGCGCGCGCGGGACCGTGGCCGGGGTCGTCGCGCAGCGCTTGCTCCAGATGCTCACGGGCCGCAGCGGCGTTGGCTTTGCCGGCGTGAAAGACGGCGAGGTTGTAGTGGACCGCGGCCAGCGCCTGTCCGGCGACGCCGCGCTTGCGGGCGTGAGCGTGGTCGCCCAGCGCCGGCTCTGCCTGGCCCAGCGCCGCGTGGGCCAGGGCGCGGGCCGCGAACAACTCCGCCGCTTCAGGCGAGGCGCCGATGCACACGCTGAATGATCGGACCGCCTCGTCGTAGCGGCCGGTGCGATAGGCGCACCGGCCCCAGTAGTAGTTCGGCCATAGGCCGTGCGGCTGCAGGCGCACCGCTTCTTGCAGGGCTGCGGCCGCGCGGCGGAGCCGGTCGGCGGCATCGGCGCCGTTGGCGGCAGCCACCCCGTCGGCGGACAGCAGCAATTGCCGGCCCAGGACGTAATGCTCCCAGGCCGTCCGCGGCGGCCGGGCGGCGGCCCGCTTCGCGGCCGCGAGCGCTTCGTCGGAACGTCCCAATGCGGCGGCCAGCAGCTCGACTTGCCGGTGGAGCGCGTGGCTCGGCCCCAACACTTCTTCCGCCTCGCGGAGCACCGCGAGCGCGACCCGGCGCTCCGCATCTTGCTGGACCGGCGCCGCCAGGCGAACCCGCAGGTCCGTCCATAGCAAGACCACGTCCAGAAGATCGCGGTTGATGTCAGGCTCGACGCTCGCTCCGCGCTCGCTCTCCGGGCCAGCTTGGTTCGGCCGCAAGCCACGTTGGAGAAGGTCGTCGCGCCTGGCCCAGAGGGCCGCGCAGCGGTCGGCGAGGGCGGCAGCGGCGGGGGTGATCTTCCAATCGACGCCGTGGAGAAACCGCAGCGAATCGGCGAGACGATGGAAGTCGCGCGCCAGGTGTTCGCGGCCGAGGTCCCGCTCCGCGGCCCACGCGGCCTGGAGCCGGCCGCGCAGCTCCGGGCCGAGATCGCTGGGGAGCGGCTGACTTTCCACCAGCGCGAGGCCGCGGCGAAAACTGCCGGCGGCTTCCGCGAGGCGGCCCTGTTCGACGAGATTCACCCCATCGGCCAGCTCGGCGCGGGCCTGACCAAGCTGCGTGGTCCAGCGGTCCCAGAGCGTGAGCCCGACGGCGAGCGCGGCGGCCAGCATCGCGACGAACATCGTCCCGAGCACCAAGCCATGCGGGCGGCGGCGGCGCCACTTGCGCCAGCGCTCCATCAGGCTGCGGTTGGCGACGTTCAACAGCGGCTGGTGATTGAGGTGGCGGTGAAGGTCGGCCGCCAGCGCCGCCGCGCTCGGATAGCGCCGCTCGGGCCGCGGCTCGAGGCAGGCGTGGATGATGTCGGACAGGCCGAGGGAGACGTGTGGATTGAGGAGGTGCGCACGGGTCGGTGGAAGGGCCCGGATTTCCCGAGGGGTATGGGGAGGGGCCCCGATTTCTCCCCTCGCCCCCGAGGGGAGAGGGGCAGGGGGTGAGGGGTTCGGCATTTGCCCCGTCAGCGCTTCATGGAGTACGACTCCCAAGGCATACAGATCGGCGCGACCGTCCACCGGCGCGGGAACCGGCTGCCCTCGCGACGCCGCCTCAAGCGCCGCGCGCTGCTCCGGCGGCATGTAGGCCGGCGTGCCGCCCAGCCATACGGGCGCGTGCTCGCCGGCGGCGAGCGGGGCCTGGGCCAGGTGGAAGTCCAGGAGCATCGGCTGGCCGTCCACGGCCAGGAGGATGTTCGAAGGTTTCAGGTCGAGGTGGACCAGGCCGCGCTCGTGGGCGTAGTGCAGGGCGTCAGCCAGGCACACGCCGATGCGGCAGATCGCCTCGACGTAGCTCGATTGGGCGAGCACGTCGCGGGCCGGGCCGCGCGCGGGGAGCGACACCGGCGCCCCCGCCTGCAGATCGTCGACGGCAGCGATGAGGGCGCGACCGCTGCGCTGGTCCACCGGCCGGCCGCGCAGCGCGTCGAGCACGCCGGCCAGGTTGGCGCAGCCGAAATACGGCATGCACAGGATGCGCAGGTCGCGGATGGGATCGTCGTGGGCGGCGTGGAGCGGCACGACGTGGGTGTGCTGCAGCCGGGCCAGGGCGACGTGCTCGCGGCCGGCGCGGGGCGTCACCTTGAGCACGACCGGCCGGTCGCCGAGCGCCGCTTGCCGGGCCAGGAAGACGCGGCCCACGCCGCCGCGGCCCAGTTCCGCGAGCAACTGAAACGGGCCGAGGGTGTCGCCCACTTCGGGCGGCGCGGCGGCGGGCTGTTGCGCGGAGGTTTCGAGCAGGGCATGGGCGCCCAGGAGAATCTCCAGCTCCTGGCGATATTGCGGAAAGCGTTCGAAGTACTCGACGGCGGCGACCGGCTGGCCGTGGCGGGTCCGTACACAAAACTCTTCGTAGATCAGCTCCAAGACGGCGTCGCGCGGATAGCCGCCCGGCTCGCGCTGAAGGAATTCTTCCACGCGCACCGGCTCGCCGCGCCGCCAACGTTCATTCATCTCCGCGGCCAGGCCGGCGACCAGGGTGTTCGTGGATTGAGGTTGCATGCCTCGCGTTCCAGCGGCTAGCGCTGGTGGTGTTCCGCGGCGAGCTGCCGCGCCAGCGCCCGGACGATGCGGCGGATGCTCCCCTCGTGCAGGCCGGTGCGGGCGGCGATCTCGGCGAGCGGCCGGCCTTCGCGCTTGAGGCGGAGCAGCTCGTGGTGCTCCGGCGGACAGAGCGCCAGCAGCTTGTCCCACAGATCGTCTTCCTGCATCGCGTCGCTCGGCTGCGGCAAGGACGCGGGCAGTTCCAGGTCGAAGCCGGGCAACGGCTCCTCGCGCTCCAGCGCCCGGTGATGCCGGCGATACAGATCGATGAACCGGTTCTTGGTCGCCTTCACCAGGAAGGCGCGGAGGTGCTCGGCGCTGACGAAGCGGTTGCCGCCTCGCTGGAACGCCTCGATCACGTCGGCCCAGACCGATTGCACGACGTCGGAGGAATCGAACTTGGGACGCAGGCTCGGCAGCAACAGGCGGCGGACGACCTTGCGCAACAGCGGCTCGCAGGCGCGAAAGACCTGCTCGGCGGCGTCGAGGTTGCCGTCGTTGAGCCGGTCGAGCAACTCATCCAGCGGATCGATGGTCATGCGCGTGGCCAGCGGGCGGTGTTTCCGTTTGCCGGTTGGTCGCCTTTCGCTCTGCGAAAGCACCGTCGTTCGCGGCGCGAAAGGCGACAAGGTTGGAGGCTTGCTGACGCATTGGGGCTGGTCACACGTTCGGAAGGCCGAGCGTCCAGCGCAGCGGGTTGCTTTCTTGGGCAGGCCGATTCGGGCTGGGGCGGCGAACCTGGCGGCGGCCGACTTCGCAGGCGCCCATGGCGAGAGTCGCCGCGACCAGCCACAACGGCCAGCCCATCGCGCCGGACGCGTGCAGGGATTGACCCAGGTTCTTCAGGCTGTCCAGGAACGCGGCCAGGGCGGCGTCCCACGCCGATACATCCACCGTCGGACTCCCTGTCGTGAGGCCGGCGACCTCGGCGCTCCAATCGGCGCGAGCCGCCGTGATGTCGGCGTTCAAGCTCGGCTGATCGTCGGCGAACTGGGAATGAGCGGCCAGGATCGCCACGTCAACCTCCGCCCGCGCCGCCGCCACGCGGCCAGAAGGCTCGATCGTTGTCGCGTTGCCCACGTCTTGGACGCCCGGAGGCGCCGCTGGGATTCCTTCGTGCGACGCGCCTTGGCGAATGTTGTCGGTCGCTGCATGGCCATGCGGATCGGCGGCGTCCGCCGGCGCTGGAGCGACGCGGTCGGTCGGCTGAGCGTCGGCCCGTGGCTTGGGGGCGACCGCGGGACCGTCATCGGCATCATCGATAGGAACCGGCTCCGCGTCCGGCCGAATGACGGGACGGACTGGATCGGCATCCATCGGCTTTCGTGGGGACGGCGCAGCACTGTTGTGCTGGGCATTGAGGGTGTCGGCAGACTCCGCCGGCTGGCGCTGTGGAGCGGGCGCCGGCGCGCTGTGATCGTCGCGGCCGGCAACCGAGGGATCATCGTGAGCCGGTGAGGCCAGCGCTGACCCTTCGGCCGCTGACACCGATTCGTTCGCCGGTTCCTCCGTTGCTGGAGCGAGCGCCGGCGTCAGCGGCTGCGCGACCGCCACGCTCATCACGCTGGGGAGGCTGCGGTCCTCGAGCCACTCCACGACAAGCCGGGCTCGGGGTTGGCGTGAGCGAGCGGCAATTGAGACTTTCCCCATGGCGAATCTCCTGGCGTCCTGGAGGGATACCGGGGCAACGAAGACGTGGAACACTGTTACGACGAACGAGGCCAGCGAACAGTTCTGCGCGAATCGACTTCGCGCGCATCGACGGCGCAATCGTAATTTCCGAGGCGGGCCTCGTTCAAGGGGAAAACGGCCCTCGCCCGCCATTTTCTTCGTTTTTTCGCGCCCGCTTTCCCGCGCCGTTTCCGTACTCCTTTCGAACATCGTTCGGGGCCGCCACGTCTTGCCGGCGCGGCGGCCCGCGCCCATTCATGCCGCGCGATCAACACAACCGATCCGCGGCCACGTCCGCGGTGCGCGCCGGCGCTCCCTTCTCTTACTTTCCTTCTCACAGGAGGTCCGATCATGCAGCTGTTTCGCAAATGGTTCTCGCAAGTGCTCAACGCACGCGCCCCGGGGAAACCGCCCACCAGACGCCGGCCATACTCCCACCGGCGGGCCCTGCTCGTGGAAACGCTGGAAGCGCGCACCGTGCCGTCGGCCGATTCGTTCGTGCCGATCCCGTTCGAGCCGGCGGAGCCTGCCTTGATCGGACCGCTGTGCGACCAGGAGTTCCCCGGCATCTTCTACAACCCCAACGACGACACCGTCTGCGTCGTCGGCTCCGCCAACGCCGACACCGTGCGCATCTCCATGGACGGCGACACGTTCAACGTCTACCTGAACACCGGCGAGGCCACCTTCGAGTTCTCGATCGACTCGAGTCTCGTCAGCCTGATCAAGGTGGACGTCCGCGCCGGCAACGATTCGGTCGGCATCGCCGCCGACGTGCTCCAGCCGGCCATCGTGGACGCCGGCGCCGGCGACGACTTCGTCCGCTCGGGCAACGGGTTCTCCGTGGTCTTCGGCGGCGCCGGCCACGACGCGATTTTCGGCGGCCGCAATCACGACGTGCTCGTGGGCGGGTCAGGCCACGACACCATCGACGGCGACGGCGGCAACGACCACATCTTCGGCGGCGCCGGTTTCGATTCCCTCCACGGCGGCGAGGGCGACGACGTCATCTCCGGCGGCGGCGACAACGACTGGGCCTTCGGCGGCAACGGCAACGACACCCTCTTCGCCGGCGCCGGCTGGAACAACCTGTTCGGCGAGGCCGGCAAGGACACGCTCGTCGGCGGCCGCGAGGTCAACTGGCTGTCGGGCGGCGCCGACAACGACCTGCTCATCGGTCTGGGCCGCTTCACGATCATGCTCGGCGACGGCGGCGACGATGTGATGGTCGGCAGCGACGGCTTCGACGCCTGCCTGGGCGGCGCCGGCGATGATGTGGCCTACGGCTTTGGCGGCACAGATGTGCTCGTCGGCGGCGCCGGCAACGACGTGCTCTTTGGCGGCGCGGGGGACGATTACATCTATGGGCAGGATGGCCGCGACAAGCTGGCCGGCGACGACGGCGACGACACCATGGACGGCGGCAACGGCAACGACGGCATGGACGGCGGCGCCGGCAACGACACCATGTTCGGGCAGAACGGCGACGACTCGATGGCCGGCGGCCGCGGCAAGGACGTCATCCTCGGCGGCTACGGCAGCGATTGGCTCGACGGCGGCGCCGACAATGATGTCATCCACGGCGATCCGCGGCCCGACATCGTGCCGGTGCCGATCGCGGCCATCGATGCGGTCAAGCTGGCGCCGGACAGCGATCCGCGCCTCGCCGACGCGCTGGCGGCCGAGGAAGGCGTGGTCGCCGATGTCTCCGCGGATGCGCCGTCGCCCGTGCCGATCGACCCGATCCCGCTGCCGCGGCATGCCGACACCATTTACGGCGGCGACGGCGACGACGCCCTCTTCGGCGTGCTCGACAACGACTGGATCTCCGGCGGCGCCGGCCACGACACCATCGACGGCGGCTCGGGGAACGACACCGCCTACGGCGGCGAGGGCAACGACTCCATGGCCGGCGGCACGGGCAACGACGTCATGTTCGGCCAGCAAGGGGACGACAAGCTGGCTGGCGGTTCAGGCAATGACGTGCTGCTCGGCGGCCGCGGCAATGACCGCGTCGACGGCGACGACGGCCACGACGCCCTGTACGGCGGCGCCGGGGATGATGGCGTCGCCGGCGGCACGGGCAACGACTTCCTCGACGGCGGCCTGGGCAACGACCAGCTCCACGGCGGCGCCGGCAACGATCTCATGCAGGGCGGCTACGGCAACGACTATATGACCGGCGGCGCCGGCGACGACCTGATGTGGGGCGACGTGGCCATCATCCCGGTGGAGGCCGATCCGCTCGCCGGAGTCGCCGCGGTGGTGGGTTACGCCATCACCGATGTCGACGCCGCTCTGGAAGCGATCGCGGAGATCAGGCCGGCGCCCACGCCGATCCCGTTCACCAACCGGGACACGCTCCTGGGCGAAAACGGCAACGACTTCCTCGCCGGCCAGATCGACAACGACTGGCACGACGGCGGCGCCGGCAACGACTACATCGCCGGCGACGGCGGCCACGACGTGCTCCTGGGCGGCGCCGGCAACGATTCGCTCCACGGCGGTGGCGGCAACGACTACCTCGACGGTGGCGCGGGCGACGACTACCTGTTCGGCGGCGCCGGGGATGACATCCTCATCGGCGGGCCCGGGCAAGACACGATGCGCGGCGGCGCCGGCGCCGATGTCTTCTTCGCCATCGACGGCGAAGTGGACACGATCTACTTCGACGTGTTCGACATCCTGCACATCGAGGGCTTCGACATCCTCATTCCGGAGTAAGGAGGGGCAAGCGAGCAGGCCCAGGACGGCAATCCGTCCTGGGCCGCTCGATGCGCTGGACCGGCCTGGCCGCGAATTCCCCACACCTCAACGATGCCGCGATTTCCCCGCGACCAGCTTTCATGATCGCCGCTGTCGCGAACATACCCATTTTTCCGGACGTTGTACAGCTACGCCCCTGGGCGCCGGGCGGGTAAAATGAGAGCGTCGGAATGGACCTCCCGCGAGTGGTGCGCGCGGGCCGGCCGGCATCGGCCACCCGTCACCAAACGGTTTCGTAGGATAGAACTCCGCTTCTGTCCGGTCTCGGCGCCGGCCGGTCGGCAGCGGGACAGAATCGGAGCTCTATCCCACGGCATGCCCGTCATCAAACGGAGACCCGGCCATGTCGCATCGGCGGGGCTTCACGTTGATCGAGCTCTTGGTGGTCGTGGCGATCATCGCCATACTCATCGCGCTCCTGGTTCCGGCCGTGCAGCGCGTCCGCGAGGCGGCCAGCCGTGTGCAATGCCAGAACAACCTGCGGCAGCTCGGCCTCGCCCTGCACGGCCATCACGGCGCCAACCGCTCGTTTCCGCCCGGGCTGGTGACCTCGCAGGTCAGCCTCACCAACGCCGAAGCCACCGGGTTCACCCTGCTGCTGCCGTACCTGGAGCAAGACAACACGCGCCGGCTCTACCAGTTCGATCTGCCGTGGTACGATCCGGTCAATGCCGTGGCGGTTGCCGTGGAGGTGCCGGTGTTCTACTGCCCGAGCAATCGCGGCAACGGCTCGATCGAGCTGAGCGCCATCGCCGTGGAATGGAATACCAAGCTGCCGCCGCGGGCCGCCGCCTGCGATTACGCGTTTTGCAAGGGGGCCAACGGCGCCCTGCACCGCAACTGGACCAAGACGCCCCTGGAGGTCCGCGGCGCGTTCGGCATCCGCCGGCCCGACGAGGCCCAGGGCATCCGCATCCTGGAGATCGGCGACGGCACGAGCTCGACCCTGGCGATGGGCGACGCCGCCGGCGGCAGCTCGGTGTTCCTCGTGCGCAGTCTGTCGAACCCGACGCAGCCGGTCATCATACCCAGCACCGGCAAGCCCATCGGCGTGGATCAGTCGTGGAGCGCCGCCGGCATCACCGATGCCGATCATCCGTGGTACGGCTCGGTGTTCGCGGTCTCGGCCCAATACGGAATGCCGGGCGACCCGCGCGACGAGCCGATGAATCGCCGGCCCACGACGCCGACCGTGTTCGGCAACGACACGAAGGGGGACAACGCCAAGGGGCTCGACAGCATCAGCGGCTTTCGCAGCCGGCACACGAACGGCTGCAACTTCCTGTTCTGCGACGGCAGCGTGCGCTTTCTAACGGAGTCAATCGCGCCGGCGACGTACCGGGCGCTGTCGACGTATGCGGGAGGCGAGGTGATCGACGGGACCTTGTAGGTCCCGCCTGCCGGGCGGGACCTGTGGGCTGCCAGGTCCCGCTCGGCACGCGGGACCTACTTGTCGGGGACCACCGGCTTGGTCGAGTCGAACTTCAGCCAGCAGAGCACCGCGATCACGTAGGCGGCGCCGAAGATGAAAATGTTGACGGTCCAGCCGCGGTCCTTGGCGGCAATGTACGCGTCGCTGCCGGGGGACAGCGGACCGGTGTGCCAGTCGAGAATCCAGCCGGTGAAGATGTTGGCCAGTCCGCCGCCGAGATTGCCGATGGTGTTCATGCAGCCGGCCACGATTCCGGAATAGCGGCGGCCAATGTCCAGGCAGCTCGCCCACGAGGCGCCCATGGTGAGGTCGTTCCAGAACGCGGCGAAGGCGATGAGCAGCACGAAGGCCCACGGACTTTTCATGAAGAAGATGGCGGCGAAGAAGCAGCAGGCGCACAGGCCGTGTCCGATGACGCCGAACAGCCGCCGGCCCCACTTGCGATTGCCGGTCCGTTTGATGAAGGAATCGGTGAGGAAGCCGCCCACCAGGCACGCGACCGAGCCGATCAAGAGCGGCAAGCCCGCCATGAGGCCGGCGATCCAGAACTGCGCCGTCCACTTCACGTTGCCCGGCTCGATGTGCAATTGCTCTTTCAAGTAACCGGGAAAGTACGTGATGTTCAGGTACCAGCCGTACGCCGAACACGCGTACATCAGGCACAAGATCCACAGGTTCGCGTTGGTGAGCAGCTTGCCCCAGGGAACGACCAGCTTGCCGTGCGAAGCATGCTCCGCGCCGCGAATCAGGGCGATTTCGGCGGCGTTGACGCCGGCCTTGGCGGCGGGATTGTCGCGATACCACCACCACCAGAGGACGCACCAGATCACGCCGATGCCGCCGAAGATGTAGAAGATATGCCGCCAGTGGACCTGCACGCCCTGTTCGGTCGCGGTCTCGTACATCAGGGCATAGACAATGAACGCGGTGATGCCGCCGGCGAAGCGGCCGGCCATCCACACCGCGCCCTTGGCGAAGCCGCGCTCGGCAAACGGAAACCAGTTGTGCAAGGCCCGCGCGATGTTCGGATAGGCGCCGGCCTCCCCCATGCCGAACAGGAAGCGCACGCCGAGCAGCAGCCCCAGCGCCAGCGTCGAGCCGGGCGTCGGATAGATCGACCCTGTCAACGCCGTGAACGCCGACCACCACAGGACGATGCGGATCAGGGTCATGCGCGCGCCGAACCGGTCGCCGAGCCAGCCGCTGGGGACCTCGAACGCGGCATAGGCGATGGTGAAGGCGAAGAAGATCCAGCCCTTGTCGCTTTCCGAAAAGCCGAACTCGCTCACCAGATACGGCGACACCGTGCCGAAGCAGACCCGATCGAGATACGTGATCATCGACAGAACGCAGACGAAGCCGAGCACGCCGTAGCGGACGCCGCTGGGTCGTTGTTCGGCAACGGCGGTCGAGAGGTTCATGCGGGAGTCTCGGAACAGGCTCGATCGACAGTCTCGATCAACAGGCTCGATCAACAGGGCCAGCTTCAGATCAGGGGCAACAGCCGCGAGACGACTTCGGTGACCAGATACCCCGCGCCGCCGAGGACGACCAGCAGCGGCGTCCACGTCCGCAGCGCCTCGACTTCGGTCAAGCCGGCCATCTGCTTGTAGACCCAGAAGCCGCTGTCGTTCATCCACGAGCCGACCAGGCTGCCGCAACCGATGGCGCAGGCGAGGTAGACCGGATGGTAGCCGGGCGACGCCGCGCCGAACAGCGGGGCCATGATGCCCGACACGGTGATCATGGCCACGGTGCTCGAGCCCTGGGCAATCTTGAGCAGCGCCGCCAACAGAAAACCCAGCGTCAAGAGCGGCATGCCGAACTCCTGGGCCATTGCGCCCAGGGTCGCGCCGACCTCGGCCTTGACCAGCAGGGCCCCGAACGCCCCGCCGGCCGCGGTGATGAGGATGATCAGCCCGGCGCTGGCCAGCGATCCTTCGACGGCGCGGGCGAGCTGCGCGAGCGTGTAGCCTTTTTGCCGCGCCAGGATGACGAGCGCGATCCCGGCCGACAGCAGCAAGGCCAGGTTCGGATTCCCCAGGTACCGCATGACGCCAAGGATCCCCGGATCGAGCTGCAAGGCGCCGGCAAGCGTGTTGGCCGTGATCAGCAGCACCGGCAACACGATCGGCGTCATCGACCACACGAAGCCCGGCAGCTTGCTTTCGTCCTGGGCGGCCAGTTGTTCCAGCTCGGTCAAGGTCAGTCCCGGAGTTTCGCGCAGCGGAATGTCGAGGCGGCGATTCGACCACGCGCAGAACGCCATCCCGGTGAGCGACATGGGAACGCCAATGAGCGCCCCCACGAGGATCATGACGCCGAGGTCGATGTGAAGCCGGTCGGCCATGGCGAGCGGGCCCGGCGTGGGCGGGACCATGGTGTGGGTCACGGCGCCGCCGGCGCAGATGGCCATGACGAACAGCAAGTAGTTGCCGCCGGTGCGCACGCGCATGGCGCGGGCCAGCGGCACGAGCAAATAAAAGACGGTGTCGAAGAACACCGGCACGCTCAGGACGTAGCCGCTGATCAGGAGCGACCAGGCCGCCCGCCGTTCGCCCAGGGCTCGGACGAAGACGCGCACGATCTTGTCGGCGGCGCCGCTCTCCATCAGGCACTGGCCGATGATGGCGGCCATGGCGATGACGATGGCGATGCCGCCGCTGCCGCTGTTGTTGCCGCAGACGTTGCCGAAGGCGGCGGTGACCTCGGGGACGACGTCGCCCCAGGCGACTTTCGGCGACAGCGTGCCGACCGTGAGCGCCGCGATGATCAAGGCAAGGAAAGCGTTGATGCGGAAGCGGATGATCAGGACGAAGACGACGGCAATCGCGATGACGAGAATCAGGAGAGGATGCGGATGCATGGGGCGAATTATAAGGTCGCGAGCCCACCATGCAACCAAAAACTCGCGCGTGGCTTGCCGTTTCGCCCTCGCGCGGCGATGCCGCAACGCAAACGAGTTACGGGAACGGCAAGCCGGGCGCTACTGATCGGGCGTCAGGACAATCCGTTGCGGATTCTTCGGATCGGTGCGGATCAAGACTTGCAAGTCGCGGCCGGGGGCGACCGGAAGTGGAAAGTTCTGGAGCAGCGGACGCGACGGCTGGTTGTAATCGACTATGGTGATCAGGCGAACGCCGGGCGGGACGTTGCCGTCGATGGCGGCGCGACCTTCGCGGATCAAGATCGGCTGGCCGCGGCGCTGCACTCCCCTGGGCGAAACGCTGATCCCCTGCAGCACGATCGTCAGCTTGGTGTCGTTGCGGAAACGGATGCTGACCGGCGGCAGTTCTTTCTCTTTCTTCGGCGCCGGCGGTTGCTTTGGCCCGGGCACTTGGGCCGCCCCCGGCGCGCACAGCGTCAGCATGGTGGCGGCTGCGATCAGCATTGCCGAAATGACGCGCACGGCCGGATACCTCGACACTCTTCCGTTCATCAGTCAAACGTACCAAAAACTATCCCTTGCGCCAAAAAATACTTAGGTTAAATCGGCGTCATCCGATGATGTGCGTCTGTACATATTCGTTGCAGAGCGGGCGTGGGCAGTTGCTCGGCATGCCAGGCGCAACAACAAGCCTTGGAGGGGTTGCTCCAAGGCTTGAGGTGTGATGGTTGGTCGACCTGAAAAATCACGGCGCGGTTTTCTCGAGCACGGCCGGGATCGTGAGACCGATCTCGATCGATCGCGACGGGCTTCGCTCCCGGTTGTCGCGCGGCGGCGGAACTGCCTGGGGCAGGACCGGCACAACCGGCACATCGACCTTCACATCCACCTTGCGCGGCTGCACCGGCGTCATCGGCGTCCGCGGGGTGACGAGGTACGGTTGGCCCTGAAATTGCGGCGCCACGTAGTACAGCTCCACAGCGCCGCCTGGCTGCTTGCTCGTCTCCCCGAGCGGCGTCCGCAGCGGCGCGTCGAGCAGTTGCAGCATGTGCCGCACCTTGGCCCGGTGCGCTTCGGGAACCTCGTCCACCTTCCGGTATTTCGCGTCCTGGCCCTTTTCGGCGATGCTGATGCTGGTCACCTGGAACTTGCCGCCCGCCGCCTCGGCGTGCACCACGATCACGAGGGGCCCCTCACTGCGCTGCACCGTGATCCTGTCGCCGGCGCGCGTCACCGTGATCGCGATCTGAGCGGCCCGGCCGGCCGGATCAAACAAGAACGGCCGGGCGCGGACCCGCACGACCGGCTCGGGGAGCTTGACGTCCTTGATCGTCTCCTGCTTGCCGCGCCGGAGCACGACGATGTCGAAGGCCGTATCTGACTTGATGGCGTCGATGGTCGCCTTCAAATCCTCCGGTATGTTGGACACGGTCCGCTGGTTGACCTTGAGCAGGATGTCATTCGCCTTGATCCCGGCCTTCTGGGCGACGGAGCTGTCGAGCACCTCGGCGACGACCAGGCCTTGATCCTTGGGCAGGTTGAGCTGGTCGGCCAGGATGGCGCTCGGGGCTTCGATGCGGAGGCCGAGCCGGCCCGGGGAGCCGTGCGGGTCCCAAAGCTTGACGGACCAGTCGCCCCCGGCGCCGCGCGGCACAAGCCTCCACACGTCCGCCGCAATCGGCGGCTTCGGCGCCGCGACGATGGGCGGCTGAGGCGGGATCATGGGCCGGGGCGTCGCGGCGCTCTTCTTGAGAATGTCCGTCAGCCGGTCGATGGCGTCCTGGAAATGCTTGCGCGTCTGCTCATCCTTCAGGTCGGCCTGATGCTTGCGCAGCAGGTCGATGATGTGCTTGAGGTGATCGTCGTGAACCCGCGCCTTCGGATCCTGCGCCTGGACGATTTGGACCAGCGCGCGGGCCGCCGCGAACCGCGCGTGCTCGGCGGCCTGCTTCTGGACAACCGCTTGTTTCTGCAACGCTTCCTGCGCCAGTCGAAGGGCGCTCTGCTGTTGCTCGAGCGCCTGCCGGGCCTCATCCGCTTTCAGCCGCAGCTCGAACCGGACGCCCGGCCTGGCCTCCTGGGCCGGCTCGGTTCGGGGCTGCTCCGCGATCTGCGTGCGCAGCTTGTTCACCAGGTCCTGGATCCGCTCGAGCTGTTCGAGCACTTCCTTCTGATTGGGCGGATCGGCCTGCGCTGGTCCCACGCCGGCCGCCACCACCGCCAGGCCCAACAGCACGCCGGCGGCGCCGACCGTCCAACGGCGCGGGCAGCTCAGCTCCACGCGCACCGGGTTCTGCAATAACATGGTCACTCTCCGATAAAGGTCCGATGTGGTTCCCGTCACTCCCGTGGCCGCCAACGGAGCGGCCGGCGATTTGGTCAGGCTCAGCAAGAACTCCGCGTACTCATCGGCCGGGCGCTGGCGGACCGCGGCGGCGTCGGCGACGTACTCCTGACACAGCCGCACCACCCGCTTCAGCCACCAGAACCACGGCAAGAGGAAGTACAACATCTGGCCCAGCGCAAACAAGGTCGCGCTCCAGGCGTCGCGCCGCGCCAGGTGCGTCAATTCGTGGGCGAACACCCAGCCGCGCTCGGCCGACCGTTCCGCCGCCGCGAGGGCTTCGGGCAGGATGACCGTGGGCCGGAAGATGCCGCAGCTGGCCGGCACTTGAAGCTGGGAGGAAATCAGCAGGCGCGGCCGGCGCCGGCCCTTCCCTGTGTCCGTCAGGCCGGCGTGAAATGCGTCCAGAAGCGCCGGCGTCGCCGGTCGGGAGGCTCGCACAATCCGCCACAACGCGACGACGCCGGCAAGCCAGCGCGTCAGGTAGAACGCCACGCCGAGTCCGTAGGCGACGACCGCCGCCGGCAGGAGCCAATCGGAAACGTCGAACCATGGGTCGCGCCCGGCCGCCGGCGTCAGCACTGGATTGAGTTTGTCGGTAAGCGGCGTCAACGCCGGCGCCGCAACGTCCACCGGCAGGTCCTGGGCCGGAACCAGCACGAAGGCGATCGGCGGCGGCGCGACCGGGGCCGGCGCCCACAAGGGCAGCCAGGCCGGCGCCCAGGACAACGCGGCCAGCACCAACGCCGCGGCCATGCCCAGCTCGCCCAGGCGCTGGCGCCGCGCCGGTTGCCGCACCCAGCGCATCGCCAGGAGCGTGGCCACGATAAGCAGGCTGCCGCCCAGTCCGGCCCGAACCAACCACGCGGCAATCGCGGTCCAGGTGAAGTCCATGGCGCACCTCGCTGAACAAGACCTGAAAAGAACTCTCGTAACGGAATTCGCAAGAACTCCGCTGCGACGACGCTCTTCCTTCCTATTGCGGCTTCCGTTTCTTGCGGGCGTCGGCGATCATCGCCTGCAAGCGCTCCAGCTCCTCGGCCGAAATCTTTTCGCGGCGCAGCAGGCTCTGCACCAGCTCTTCCACCGCCCCGTCGAACACCCGGTCGAGAAACCGCGACGCGCTGTCGTCGCGGCTGAAGCACGGCGAATACACGAACGTGCGGCCTCGCGTCTGGTGCGCGACCAGGCCCTTGTCTTCCATGATCCGCAGCAGCGTTTGCACGGTGTTGTACGCCAGGTCCTTGTCCACCTCGAGCCGCTCGGCCACGTCGCGCACGCTGGCCGGCCCGTGGTCCCAAAGCACTTTCAGGATTTCCAACTCCCGCCCGGTCGGTGTGGGAATGTCCGCCACAATGAGGTCCTCGTGAGGCCTAAAGATTTAGGTATTTAAGCCGCGGCCGGAATTCGTGTCAACGTCAAATCCGAAGAATTTAGGTGAACCATGCCGATCCGGATTCCGCGCGCCGCTCGCCCATCCGGCACGCCTGGCGCCACCGGAACCCTGGGGGGCGCCAACGCGGCGGCGGCGGCCGTTTTTCATTGCATCCAAGGCATCGTCGCCCTTAAGGTGAAAGAACGAACAACCGCTGCCGGCCTCACCGTGGGATTGGTCCGCGATGCACTGGCTCGACACGACCATTCTGGCCGCCATTGGCCTAGGCGCTGTGCTGGGGTTCGTGAGCGGGTTGTTCCTGCAGGTCGCCCGCATTGCCAGCCTGGCGCTCGCGGTGGCCGCCACGTTTCTCTTTCACGACCCCGCCGCGCACTGGCTCCGCACCTGGGCGCTGCGCGACGCCGAACCGGCCATCGTGGATGCCGTCGCCTACGTGGCGGTGTTCGTGACGGTGTACCTGGCCTTGTTCGTCCTGACGCGCCTGCTGCGGTTGTGGCTGCGGGCCACCGACCTGGCGATGGCCGACCGCTTCCTGGGCGCCCTCCTCGGCGCCGTCAAGGTCGCGGTCATCAGCGGGGCCGTCTGCCTCGTGCTCCGCCACACCGCGCATCCGGCCGCCCAAGCCTGCCTCGACCGTTCCACGCTGGCCCCGACCTTCGCGCGCGGCGCCGAACGCGCCGTCGCCATGGTCCCCGACCACGTCAAACAACCCGTGCTCGACAGCTTCCGGCAACTCCAGGACGTGATCGCCCGGCCGAAGGAGGCCAACAAGCTGAACGAGCCAATGAAGAATGAAAAACGAAGAATGAAAAACGAAGAACGATGAACGGGCGTTGTCGCGCCGCGTTTGCGTCCTTCGTCCCTCGTTCGGCGCTCGTCATTCATCGTTCATCGTTCTTCATTCCACTCTTCGGTTGTCCGCGGCTCAACCGCTCGCTAAGTTGTCTACGTTGATCAAGGCCTATCTCACCTGGTTCCCCGTTGCCGACCAACCGCCTCAAGAAGGAGTCCCCGATGGCCGCACTCGACGTGACTGGACTGCTCGCCGCCGCTCGCGACGGGGTCGGCGGGTTTCTGAAGAACGCACTCGACCGCGGCCTGATCGACGCCCAGCAGTTCCGCGACGCCTCCGCCAAGACGCTGCCCAACCTCGAAGAATGGCTGCGCGACCCGCACGTTGACCGCATCTCGCCCAACTGCAAGCGCGGCATCGCCCAGGCGATCGAGGCCGGCCAGTGGGAAATGCTGGTCAACGCCTTTCGCCAGCGCCTCAGCTTCGGCACCGGCGGCATCCGCGGCATGATGGCCTTCGACCGCGCGTCGATCGTCCGGCTCAAGGAGGAAGGGCTCGACGCGCCGATCCTCAAGGGCCCCAACACGCTCAACAACGTGCTCTTGTTGCGAACCTCCGCCGGCGTGGCCCAGTTCGGCAAGAGCAGGGGCTTCGCCAAGATGGTCATCGGCTACGACAGCCGGGTCCGCGGCAAGGACTTCGCCCAGGCCATCGCCGAGCTGTTCATCGCCTACGGCTACACGGTGTACCTGTCCGACGAGCCGTGTCCGTATCCAGAGATCACGTTCGCCATTCCGCACCTGAAGGCCGACATCGGCGTGTTGATTTCCGCGAGCCACAACGATTACCGCTACAACGGCTACAAGCTGTCGTGCGCCAACGGGTCGCAGTTCGATCCGAAAGAGCGCGACGACATGTACAAGAACTTCATCCTCAAGGCCGCCTTCGCCGACGTGAAGCTCTGCAAGCTGAACGAGGCCCCCAAGGGCAAGCTCGTCTTCTTCGGCGGCGCTCAGAAGGTCGAAGGCATTGACTACTTCGGCTGCGAGCTCTTGAACGTCCACGATCAGTTGCGCGATCACATCCTCGGCCAGCTCGTCGATCGCAAGACGCTGGAAGAGCGCAACCGGTCGCCGAACGCGCTCGAGATCGGCTACTGCGCGTTCCACGGGGCCGGCCGGCTGGCGGCGCCGCGGCTCTTCAAGGAAGCGGGTTTCACCAAGGTCAAGCTGATCCAGGAAGGCGGGCTGTACGACCTCAACGGCTTATTTCCTTCCTTCAACAGCGATCCCGGCAAGGAGCAGCAGCCCGACCCCGGCGATCCGCGCGCGGCCAGGATCGCCGTCGAAGCGTTCAAGAAGCAGTATCCCGGCGCGTTCGATAAGACCGACGTCATCATCGGCACCGACCCCGACGCCGACCGCTGCGGCATCATCGTCAAGGTGCCGCCGGCGCAACGTCAACTGCATGGCGGCAACGATTACACGCTCCTCACCGCCGACGACGCCTGGGCGCTGATCGTCTGGTTCCGGCTGTTCAGCGAAACGCAGAAGCACGGCAAGGTCGTCGATGCCGAGCGGAAGTTCATCGCCCAATCGACGGTGACGTCCGACAGCATCGTCCGCGTCGCCCGCAAGTTCGGCCTCGGCGTCGTCAAGACCTGGGTCGGGTTCGCCAACCTCGCCGCCGGCGTGAAGATGATCTGGGACAAGCAAGCGTTGCCGAATCTGAGCGAAGGCCGGCTGTCGCCGCAAGAGCCGTTGTGCCATCCGTTCGTGTGGGAGTTCGAGGGGATGGACACGGGCCAGCGCTCGTTCAACGTCGCGGCGATGGAGCAAAGCAACGGCTTCTCGATCTTGGGGGGCGCCCCGCCCGACGAGCGTTCGCTCGGCCACGGCGGCCACGTCCGCGACAAGGACGGCACCTTTGCCGCCATGTTGTGCGCCGAGATCGCCGCGTATGCCAAGGCCAACAACACCACCATTTTCGAGCTAGTGGACAAGCACATCTATCTCGATCCGGACGTCGGCCTGTTCGTCAACCGCTACGAGCCCGACCCGCTCGATGGCGAGTATCCCGGCATCCAGGGCGACCGCAAGAAGAG
>JAKEET010000142.1 GCA_022616435.1 Gemmataceae bacterium | reverse complement strand
GAGATCGACGCCGTCATGCTGCACGGCGATACCGGCGGCGGCTTCGCGGCCATGAGCGCGGGCGGCGCCGCCGGGCCGGGCGCCCTCAGCCGCCCCCGGGTCAGCAGCGTGCGGCGGGTCAACCGCGGCCCGTCCGCCACCCTCGCGGCCAGCGGCCCGGTGGCCCTCGGTACGGCGGTCGATTTCCTCTTTAGCAACCCGCGCGACCGCTCCCGCTCGGTGCTGGCCTCCTCGTTCCGCTACAGCTTCGACTTCAACAACGACGGCGACTTCACCGACCCGGGCGAGGTCCAGAACAGCGCCGGTTCGTCGGCCCGGCACACCGTTACGCGGCGCGGCTGGCACATCATCCACGGGCGGGTGCGGGCCGCGGACGGCCGCTTCACCGACCTCTGGCTGCGCGTCTTCGTCTCCTGAGCCGACGGGGACTCCTTCCCATCGACGAAAGAGAAGCCGGGGGCTGAAGATGGTCAGCCCCCGGCTTTCTTCTTGGCCGCCGGCCAAAGAGCGGCGGGGCATCCGGTTCTATCGGCTCAGGGCGAAAAGGGGGCGCGGACTTTTGCGATCTCCTCTGCACTGCTATCCCCCCGTGTAAGAGCCGATCACCGCCCGCACCGCTCTGCGCCACCGCGCGAGGCAATGCTCCCGTTCGTCCGCCGGCATGCGCGGCTCGAAGCGGTGCGGCTGCTGCACCAATCGGCGCAAGCTGGCCGTGTCCGGCCACACGCCCACCCCTGACACCCGCCTTCGCCAACTGAACACGTCCATCCGGCGGTGCTCGACGCCTACCTGGACGGCTCGCTGATCGCAACGCGGCGGCGCCGCCGGGCCTCAGGTGATGTGCGCGCCCTGGGTCTCTACATAAACGGCGTACAGCGACTGGCTCGCGGTCATGAACAGCCGGTTCCGCTTGGTCCCGCCGAAGCAGACGTTGCCGCAGATCTCCGGCAGCAGGATCAGGCCGATGCGCGTGCCGTCCGGCGCGAAGATGTGGACGCCGTCGTAGCCGTCGCCGACCCAGCCGGCGCTGGCCCAGATGTTGCCGTCCATGTCAGCGCGGATGCCGTCCGCGAAGCCGGCCGCCTCCTTGCCCTTCACCGCCATCTTCATCGAAGTGAACTCGCGCCCCTTGGCCAGCTTCTTGCCGTCATCGATCACGTCCCAGACCTTGATGTTGCGCAGGGCCTTCTCGTAATGGGACGCGCCGGTGTCGGCGACGTAGAGCTTCTTGTAGTCGGGCGAAAAGCACAGGCCGTTGGGTTTGAAGATCTCGTCGGTCACCATGTCCATCTTGCCGGTCTTCGCATCGATCCGGTAGACGGCCTCCTTGATCAGCAGCTCGCCCTTGTGGCCCTCGTAGTTCATCAAGGCGCCGTAACCCGGGTCGGTAAACCAGATGCCGCCGTCCGGGTGGACCGCGCCGTCGTTAGGGGCGTTCAGCGGCTTGCCCTGCCACTTGTCGGCCAGCACGGTGACGCTCCCGTTGTGCTCGTAGCGCGCCACACGGCGGTTGCCGTGCTCGAAGGAGATCTGTCGGCCCTCGTAGTCGAAGGTGTTGCCGTTACTGTAACCGGCCGGCTTGCGGAAGACGCTGACGTGGCCGTCGTCCTCGAGCCAGCGGAGCTGCCGGTCGTTGGGGATGTCGCTCCAGACCAGGTACTTGCCGACGCCGTTCCAGGCCGGCCCCTCGGCCCAGAGCGTGCCGGTGTGCAGCCGCTGGATCGGCGTGTTGCCGAGCTTGTACTTGGCGAAGCGCTTGTCGAGCATCACGATGTCCGGGTCGGGGTAGCGGACCGGCGGCGCGTTGGGGCCGTCGTCGCGGCCCAGGGCCGCCGCCGACACCGTCGCGGCCGCGGCCGTGGCCAGGAAGGAGCGGCGATCGAGTTTCAAGGATGCGGGTTTCATGGCTTTCAGTCCTGTCTTGCATCGAATGTGAGGTCTAGGCGAGCGGGGCGTTGACACGCCCCGCTCGCCCTTGGTTATCACTTCGCGGGCATGAACCTGACGCACACCGGCACCGGCACCTCGATCACGTTGCCGGTCGGCTTCAGCTCGCCGGTCTGCGGGTCGATGCGGAAGACGATGACCTTGTTGGCCGCCTGGCCCGCGGCCAGCAGGTAGGCGCCGGTCGGGTCGATAGCGAAATTCCGCGGCGTCTTGATCCCCTCGGACTGGTGACCGGCCGGCGTCAGCTTGCCGTCCTCGCCGATGCGGAAGATGGCAAGGCTGTCATGGCCGCGGTTGGAGCCGTACAGGAACTTGCCCGACGGATGGGCCACCACCTCGGCGGTGTGGCTGGTCCCCTTGAAGTCCTTTGGCAGCGTGGTGACGCTCTGCAGCTCCTTCAGCACGCCGCGCTCGGGGTCGTAGGTGAATGCGGTCACGGTGTTCGCCAGCTCGTTGATGACATAGGCGTACTTGCCGCTCGGGTGGAAGGCGAAGTGGCGCGGCCCGGCGCCCGGCGCGACAGACGCGGAGGGCGGCTCATTCGCGGTGAGCTTCCCCTTGGCCGGGTCGAAGCGGTAGACCATCACCTTGTCGAGGCCGAGGTCGGCGACGAAGGCATGGCGGTTGGCGGCGTCGAGGTTGATGGAGTGGGCGTGCGGGCCTTCCTGCCGCTTCGGGTTGACGCTGGAGCCCTTGTGCTGGACGACGGCCGTCGCCTCGCCCAGCTTGCCGTCGGCGCCGATGGGCAGACTGCACGCGCTGCCGCCGCCGTAGTTGGCCGCCAGGACGTTCTTGCCCTCCTTATCGACCACCAAATGGCATGGCCCCGCCCCGCCGGACGACTGCTGGTTGAGCAGCATCAGGTCGCCGGTCTTCGGGTCGATGGCGAAGGCGCTGATGGCGCCCGTCTTTTTGCCCTCGAAGTTGCTGATTTCGCCGACGGCGTAGAGGAAGCGTCGGTTCGGGTGGATGGCCAGGAACGACGGATTGGCCGTCTGCCCCGCGACCACCGGCGCCGACAGCTTGCCGGTGGCCAGGTCCAGCTCGCAGCGGTAGATGCCCTTGCTGCCCTTGTGCGTGTAGGTGCCGAGGTAGACCCACAGCTTCTCCGGCTTCGGCTGGGCGGCCGCCGAATCCGTCCAGATCATCGCGGCCAGGAGCGGGATCAGGATCAGCAGCCAGCGGGCGAACGAGAAACCACATACCGTCATGGGGCACCTCCATCGATGAATCTG
>JAKEET010000141.1 GCA_022616435.1 Gemmataceae bacterium | reverse complement strand
GACTTGCTGGCGTCGCCGCGCGTCCGGCGAATCTACCTTGACGAACTGTCCACAGCCGGCGCGGCCGCGCCCGGGTTGACCTTGCTCCAGTTGGTGACGGCACCCAAGCACGCGGCGCCGGCGTTGGTGGCCCAGCTTCTCGAACGGGCGCAACGGGAATCGGATAGCGAACGTGCCAAGGTCATCGTAGAATTGGTGGAAGAGTTGCTGTTGCGCCGCTTCACGCAATTGAACCGCGAGGAGGTTCGCCGCATGTTCCAGCTCCACGATCTGCGCAAGAGCCGCGTCTGGCAAGAGGCCCACAAGGAAGGTGTCGCAGAAGGCCGCGCCGAAGGGATGGAGAAGGGGATGGAGAAGGGGATGGAGAAGGGGATGGAAAAAGGCAAAACCCAGGCGCATCGGGCGCTAATTCAACGTCTGATCGCAAAGGGCAAACCGCTGAAGGAAATCGCCGAAATACTGGAGCTGCCCGTGGCGCAAGTTCGTCGTCTCGCAAGTCACTGAGTCCGAGACAAAGGTGCTGCTCCCCACCATCCATCCGGAGACGTTGGCCGGCACGCGCGGCGTGATTGTGGCGCGATCGTGGTCACACTGGATGCAAAGCGCGACGTTCGTCTCATGGCCGATCTCGAAATCAACCATCGGCTGCGCATCGCGGATGAGGAGTTCTCGTGGAGGTTCGCGCGCTCCGGCGGACCGGGCGGGCAGAATGTCAACAAGGTTGCGAGCAAGGCGACGCTGCTCTGGGACATCGCCCGCAACGTGTCGGTCCCGGAGGACGTGAAGCAAAGGCTGGCGGCGCTGTATCCCAGCTATTTCACCAAGGACGGCCTGGTGCAGGTCACCTCGCAGCGCCACCGCCAGCAGGACCGCAACCGCGAGGACTGCGTCGACAAGCTGCGATCCCTGCTGGCGCACGCCCTGCACGTGCCGCGGCGCCGCAAGAAAACCAAGCCGACCCGCGGCTCGAAGCAGCGGCGCTTGCAGGACAAGAAACACCGCGCCGCGATCAAGACCGGCCGCCGCGGAGGAGTCCACGACGAGTAGATGACGAGTAGATCAGGAGTTCCCATGGACCCGCGCTACGCCATCCGCGACACCGGCTCGATCTTCAGCCCGGCGCTCATCTTCTACAAGGACATCATCCGCCACAACATCCGCCGCATGGTCGAGCGGGCCGGCGGACCGTCGCGGCTGCGGCCCCATTGCAAGACGCACAAGACCCGCGAGATCGTGCGCTTGCAGCTCGACGCCGGCGTGACCAAGCACAAGTGCGCCACCATCGCCGAGGCGGAGATGCTGGCGGACGCCGGCGTCACCGACGTGCTCGTCGCGTATCCGCTCGTCGGCCCCAATTGCGGGCGCCTGGCCAGGCTCGTGCACAAATTCCCGCGGACAAGCTTCGCCGCGCTCGCCGATCACGCGGTGGGCATTCGCCAGCTTTCCGAGGCGCTGGCGTCCGCCGGTCAGCGGGCGGCCATCCTGCTTGACATCGACGTCGGCCAGCATCGCACCGGCATCGCGCCCGGGGACGCCGCCGTCGCGCTCTACGAACAGATCGCCCGGTCGCCCGGTCTGACGCCGGGAGGCCTGCACGTCTACGACGGCCACAATCACCAGGAGTCGGTCGCCGAGCGGGCCGCGGCCGCCCGGCCGTTTCTCGACCAGGTCATGACGCTGCGTGATATGCTGACAAAGAAGGGCCTGCCCGTGCCGCGGCTTGTGCTGGGCGGGACGCCGACCTTTCCCGTCTACGCCGACGTGCCAGGCGCCAACATCGAGCTGTCGCCGGGGACCTGCGTGCTGAACGATCACGGCTACGGCACGAAGTTCCGCGACCTGAACGACATGCAGCCGGCGGCGCTGCTGTTGACGCGCGTGATCAGCCGGCCGACGCCGACGCGCGTCACTTTCGATCTGGGTTACAAGGCGGTGGCCAGCGATCCGCCGGCGGGGAAGCGGCTGGTGCTTTGGGATGTTCCAGCCCATGAGACTGTGCTGCAGAACGAGGAGCATCTGGTCATCGAATGCGCCGAAGCCGAGCGTTTTCAACCGGGCGACGTGGCGTTTGCCCTGCCGACGCACATCTGCCCCACCTCGGCCTTGCACAAGCAGGTGTACGTGGTCGAGAATGGCCGGGTCGCCGAGATGTGGGACGTGATCGCTCGCGATCGGATGTTGACCATTTGAGTGGGTGAATCGATATGTCCAGCGTCCATGACGAACTGCAAGCCGCGGTCGCCAAGCGCGGCATCGGCGGCTACGAGCGTCACGTCTTCCTGTGCACCGGTCCGTCGTGCTGCACGCCCGAGGACGGCCTGGCGGCGTGGGAGGCGCTCAAGCAGAGCCTGAAGGAAACCGACCTCGGCAACGCCTGCTACCGCACCAAGGTCGGCTGCCTGCGGATCTGCTGCCACGGACCCACGATGGTCGTTTATCCCGAAGGCACGTGGTACCACGGCATGAGCGCCGACCGGATGCCGCGCTTGGTGCAGGAGCACCTGGTGGAGGGAAAGCCGGTCCGCGAATGGATTTTTGCCGACAACGCGCTGGCGAAGGACACCACAGCCGAAAGCAAAGAGCCCCAATGTGGGTAGTCGGCCCGTTTAGCCCCGTTTAGCCCCGTTTAGCCCCGTTTAGCCCCGGTTCGAAGAACCGGGGCGGACAGGCGGTTGGCAGTGGATGAATCGCAAGCGCGGGATACTCTCTCTCCGCCCCGGTTCTTCGAACCGGGGCGGAGAGTATCCCGCTAAACGATTCGAAATTCGGAATCGTGCCTGGAGGTCGGACCAAGTTGGCAAGCGTGGCAGGTTGGCAACCTGGACAGCAAGCATCCAAGGCGAGCATCTCCGGGTGCTCGCGACAACCCCCGACGGATCAGCGAGTTGCGCCGACGCCTGCCGGCGGTCGGTGTTCAGCGCCGGACTCGAAACTCGTCATTTCGAAGGGCCGGCCCGAAGCCGAAAAAACGCTGAAGTCGTTGCTGCGCTGAGGGTTGAGCAGAAAACTCACTCAACCCCGACGCACATACGGTGGCAAGCTGACATTCTGGCATTTTGCTCATGACGTCGCCTCGCCGAACCATATTGACGATACGTTCACGGAGGCCTTAGGATGCGTCGTCGGCAAGGATGTTTGGCTGGAGCAGGGTCATGGATGAGCCGCGGTCCGAATCAATTCTGCCGGTGAGCCAGCGGCGTCTCTGGCGCGATTGGCGCGTCTGGCGCGATTGGCAATGGTTGCTGCTGCTTGTCTGCCTGGTCGTTCCGCTGCGTGCGTGGCTGCTCTACAACACCGAGGTCATGGCTCGCGACAGCGTCGGCTACATCCGCTATGCGTTGCGCTTCGAGGAGAAATCGTATGGCGAGGTGCTGCGCTCGTTCGATCAGCATCCCGGCTATCCAATCGCGATCTGGCTGACCTCGCTGCCGCTCCGCGCCTGGGCCGGCACGACCCCCGACGTGATGCAATGGAGCGCCCAGCTCGCCAGCAGCCTGGCGGCGGTGCTGTTGCTCGTGCCGATGTTCTACCTGGGCAAGGCGCTGTGGGACGCGCGCGTCGGCTTCGGGGCCGCCCTGCTCTTCCAGTTCCTGCCGATGAGCGGCCATCACCTTTCCGACGGGATGTCCGAAAGCTTGTTCGTGCTGCTCGTGGCCGCGGCGCTCTTGTGCGGGATCTGGGCATTGCAAACTCGGCGGCTGTTCTGGTTCGCCGCGTGCGGCGCCGGCAGCGGCCTGGCGTATCTGACGCGCCCCGAAGGAGCGGTCGTGCTCGCCGCCGTCGGCCTGACCCTCGCCGCGTTTCAGATAAGAGTGTCCTGGCGCGAACCGTGGACACGCTGGATCGCCGAATGCGCCTGCCTGATCGTCCCCGCGCTCCTCGTCGGCAGCCTGTACGTCATGGCCACGGGCTGCCTCACCAACAAGCCGTCGATCCAGCGCATGGCGGAGTTCGCCGCCGCGTCCTTCGGGCCGGCGGGCAACCATCCGCACCTTCCCGGCCTGTGGGCGCAGCTCTGGGCCGATTCATTTGTTGACATCACGTCGCCGTTGGCGCGGCTCGTCCTGGGCGCGCGGGCGTTGATCACCGAGGTCGGCTACGCGCTCCACTATCTCGGGTGCATCCCGCTGGCGGTGGCCGTCTTCTGGAAACGCCGGGCCTTGTGCGCCGATCGCGCCGCCTGGGCCATGGCCGGTTACGTGGGCCTCCACGCCGCGGCGCTCTTGATGCTGGCCCGGTCGGCCGGTTATCTCTCCGACCGCCATCTGATGCCGATCGTGATGCTGCTGTGCTTTCCCACGATGATCGGCATCCTGGAATTGGGGCGGTGGATAGCGGCCTGGCAGACGCGCGGAACGACAGGCCCGGGCGTGCAACGCAATGAGTCATGGCACAGCGCATCATGGGCCGCGATGGCGCTGCTGGCGCTCTTGGTGATCGCGTGCCTGCCCAAGACCGGCCAGCGGCTGCACGGCAACCGCGCCGGCAACCGCGCGGCGGGTCTGTGGCTGGCGGAGCGGCTTCACGACGGCGATCTGGTGCTGGACGATCACGATTGGACTCGCTACTACTCCGGTCAGATGTTGCTGGAAGGCAAGGAGCCGCCCGCCGCGGCGGATTACCAGCCGAAGTGCTACGTGGTGATCACCCGCACGAACGACCCGAAGGTCAAGAAGATCCGCGACCAGTTGGAACGGCGCCTGAAATGGTCGCAAGGCGAGATCGTCTATCACTGGCCCGCGGCCAAGCCGGCCGCCGAGGCCCGCATCGTCATGTATTCATTGCCGCGCGATCCGCGCACCTATCCGTGGAAAGTCGCCGCCAAGTAGTGCTCTGGTCCCGCCCGGAGGCGTCTATGTCCCAGCCGTTCGAAGCGTCCCAGCCCGCGGCTGCGCCCGCAACCTCGGCAACGCTCGCACCGGCCGAGCCGGCCACGTTCCTGCACCGCTTGTTCATCGTCACGCTGAGCGTGCTCCTCGTGGTGCTGCTCATGCACCTGGCGCGCGAGCTGCGCGACATCCTGCAGCCGCTGTTGATCGCCACGTTCATCGGCTACTTGATCCTGCCGGCCCACGCCTGGCTGATGGGCCACGGCTTCTCGCGCTGGCTGGCGATTGTCGCGTTCCTGGCCGGCACGCTGCTGGCGCTATTCATCCTGAGCGCTCTGGTGCGCAGCAACATCGAGGAGGCGCTGGCGCGGCTGCCCCGCTACGAGCAGCGCCTGCAGCAACTGGTGGATCGCGGGCTCAGCTACTTGCCCATGGAAAAGGAGGAAGCCGAGCAATGGCTGCTCGACGTCCAGCGCGCCGCCACCACCCGCCTGACCGAAAGCCTGCGAACCGCCGTGGGCCAGTTCCTCGACTTCCTGATTTCGATGTTCATCGTCCTCATCTACCTGATCTTCCTGCTCGCCGAGCGCGTCGGCTTTCCCAGACGCATGCGCCGCGCGCTGGGCGACGCCCCCGGCGACCGCGTGCTTGGCATCATCGCCACCATCAACCAGGCGATCGCCCAGTACATCGCCGTCAAGACGTTCGTCAGCTTCCTGGCCGGCGCGGCATCCTACGTCGTGCTCGCCGCCGTGGGCGTCGACTTCGCGATCATGTGGGCCATCCTGATTTTCCTGTTCAATTTCATCCCCTACCTCGGCAGCTTGCTCGCCACGGCCTTGCCGATCGTGCTCAGCTTCGTCCAGTTCGACGAAGCCTGGCGCGGCATCGCCGTCGCCGTGCTGCTCGTCGCCATCCAGCAAGCGATCGGCATGTTCATCGAGCCGAAGCTCGCCGGCCACCGGCTCGGCGTCAGTCCGCTGCTCATCATCCTGTCGCTGGCGTTCTGGGGCCTGGTCTGGGGGATCGTCGGCATGATCCTGGCCGTGCCCCTGCTGGTGACGGTGAAGATCATCCTCGATAACATCCCCGAGACGAAAGCCGTGGCCAGGTTGATGTCGAACGTGTGACCGCCGGCGCAGGACAGGACTCCGCTCCTGTCCGCTTGTCAGGACAGGATCGAAATCCTTTCCGCCTCTTCGGACAGGAGCGGAGTCCTGTCCCACGAGATGGAACCTATGACCATCCGCATCGCGATCCCCGGCGACGAGCCGCCGCAACTGCAAGACTCGGCCCATCTCCGCCGGCTGGAATCGTACGGCGCCGTGACATTGTACCGCGACCGGCCCGCAGCCGACGAGGAGAAGGTCCGCCGCGTCCAGGGCGCCGTCTGCATGATCAATTCGCGCGGCGCCGTCAAGTGGCCCGGCGCCGTGCTCCGCGAGCTTCCCGAGCTGCGCATGATCTCCGTGTGCGGCATCGGCGCCGACGCGATCGATCTCGCGGCCGCCAAGGACCTGGGCATCATCGTCTGCAACATCCCCGGCCAGACGGCGCCGATCGTGGCCGAGCACGCCCTGGCCCTCATGCTTGGCGCGGCCCGGCAGGCGTGGTTCCAGACCGACCTCGTCAAGCGCGGCGGCTGGAAGACCGGCTTCAACCTCTACCTGCGCGGCAAGACGCTCGGCGTCATCGGCGCCGGCTCGATCGGGGCCGAGATGATCCGCCTGGGCAAGGCGGTCGGCATGCGCGTGCAGGCCTGGACGTTCCACCCGAGTCCGGAGCGAGCCCAGGAGCTCGGCGTCGCCTTTGTTCCGCTGGAAGAATTGCTGGGCACTTCCGACGTCGTCAGCGTCCACGTGAAGTTGACCGACGCGACCCGTGGCTTGATCGGCCGCCGCGAAATCGGCTTGATGAAGCAGGGCGCGTTGTTCGTGAACACGGCCCGCGGCGCGGTCGTGGACAACGCGGCGTTGGCCGAAGCATTGCACAACGGTCATCTGGCCGGCGCCGGCATCGACGTGTTCGACGCCGAGCCGCCGCCGCCCGATCATCCGCTGTTGCGCTGCGAGCAGGTCGTGCTGACGCCGCACGTCGCCGATCAGAACGTCGAAGGGATGGAAGTGCTGAATCGCGGCGCCGTCGACAACGTGATCGCCTACCTGGAAGGCCGGCCGCAGAACCGGGTGGTGTGAATGGGCCGCCGCCGAACTCGTCCAGCGAACGCTCAACGGCAAGCCACGCGCCACGGCCGCCGGCGATCGCGATCGATACAACCAACCCTATGCCACCCTTTACCGTCACCAAGCTCGATCACGTTTCGGTCTTGATCACCGACGTGGACCGCAGCCGGCGCTTCTACCGCGACATCCTGGGCATGCGCGAAATCCATCGGCCGCGCACCTTCGACTTCGTGGTCGTGTGGTTCGAGATCGACGGCCAGCACGTGCACTTGCTGCTCAAGGACCAGGCCGACGCGCCCAGCCCGCGGCATTTCGCGCTGCGCGTCAGCGACGTGGCGGCGGCCCGCCGCTACTTCCAGGGCCTCGGCATCCCGACGCAGGAAACCACATTGATCCCCGGGGCCGACCGGTTCTTCATTCACGATCCGGACGGCAACCGCATCGAGATCATCCAGTGGCTGCGGCCGTATTCGTCGGAGGAGAACGCGCCGGTTGGTCATTAGACATTGGTCATTAGCCGTCCTTTCCGGTAGGTGTTCATGCGACTCGCGCTGGTCATTGCCGCCCTGGTTGGCCTGATGCTCGTCCCGGTGCTGATCTTCGACGACGAGATCGACACGTACTTTGCCGGCGAGGAGGGGTTGCGGCGGCTGCAGGAGTACGGGGCTTGGGCCTGGCTGGTGGCCATCGGGCTCATCGTCAGCGACCTGGTCATGCCGGTGCCGTCGACGGCGGTGATCGCCGCGCTGGGCATGATGTACGGGCCATGGCTGGGCGGCACGATCGGCGGGGCCGGCTCGACCCTTGCCGGGCTGGTGGCCTACGGCGGGTGCCGGCTGCTGGGCCAGCGGGTGCTCGATATCGTGGTCGGCGCGGCGAATCTCGACCGGCTCCGTCGATTCTTCGAGCGTCACGGGTTGTGGACGATCGCCCTGTCGCGCTGGCTGCCGCTCCTGCCCGAGGCGCTGTGCTGCTTGGCCGGCATGGCGCGCATGCGCCTCGCTCCGTTTCTGGCCGCCCTCGCCTGCGGCAGCCTGGCGATGGGGTTTGCGTTCGCCTTCCTCGGCATGTCCTATCTCGACCGCCCGGTGGTGGGTCTCGTGGTCAGCGCCTTGATTCCGCTGGCCGTGTGGCCGCTGATTGCCTGGTGGATGAGGAAGACCCCGCCCACGCCGACGGCGCCCGTCTCGGCCCAAGGCATTGGCGAATAGACGAGGCGGCGGTCAATCGTCCAGCGGTGTAATGCCCGTCGCAATCTGGAGAGCCTCCTCCACTCGAGCCATGGTCGCATCCTCGACGGCGCCGTATTGACCGATAATGCGTCGCTTATCGATGGCCCGAATGTGCATGAGCATCACCTTCGAACGCAGGCGCACTCCGCCTTCCGGCGGGTCAACCACAACTTCAAACGGATAGACTCGCTCGGTTTTTTGGCTGGTGATGGCCGCGATCAAGATGATTGGACTGCGGTCGTTGATGAAGTCGGGCGACAGCACCAAGGCCGGCCGTTCACCGGCCTGTTCCGACCCTTCGACGGGATCGAGCCGGACGCGCACCACGTCGCCGCGCTTTGGGGTGTTCTTCCAGGACACGCTCGACCTCCTCTTCCAGCGGATGGTATTCCCTCTCGATCTGCAAGTACACGTCCGCCATCGCTGCGCAGCCTTCGGCGATTTGTTGGCGAAGCTGAGCGCGCCGGCGACGATCCAGCCATTCCTGCACGAGACCTGCCAGCAAAGCGCCGCGCTCGCCGGCCGGCACCGCCGCTTCAAAGGGGTCCAGAACCGTCTTCGGAAAGGCGTACGTCCGCTTGATGGATGCCATTTGGGAAATCCTTGTGTATGCCGAGATGGGATTACTTTCCATGGTATCATGTGGATTCCACCCCGTGCAATCCCGCTCGACTCCGATTTCTTGCCGGATTCTTGAACGAAACCGCCGCCGGGTTCCCACTATTATCCATGCAACGAACACGGCGGAATTCTTGCGAATCCGCTACCGCAAGGGGAAGTCACATGCGCCTCACCCTCCGAACCCTGCTCGCCTACCTCGACGACACCCTCGAGCCCGCCCAGGCCCGGCTGATCGGCCAGAAGATCGCCGAGAGCGCGCAGGCCCAGGACGTCATCAAGCTGATCCAGCAGGTGACCCGGCGGCGACGCATCACCACGCCGCCGGACGGCGGGCCGGGCGGCAAGCTCGATGCGAACACGCTTGGGGAATACCTCGACAACGCCATTTCCCCCGAGCAGGCGGCCGAGGTCGAGGAGATTTGTCTCGCTTCCGACACGCACCTGGCCGAGATCGCCGCGTGCCATCAGATCCTCAGCCTCATCCTGGGCGAGCCGGCCCTGGTGCCGCCGCCGGCCACGCAGCGCATGTACGGGCTGGTGAAAGGCCCGGAAGCGATTCCGTTTCGCAAGCCGCCCGCGTCCACGGCCCGCGTGGATCAGGAGATCTCGGAGGGCCGCGACGTCGATGACACGCTCCGCCTCGGCATCGCCCCGGTCACCGGCAAGAACCGCGGCAATCCCTGGCTGCTGGTCCTGGGAGGCATTGGGGCGGCCTGCCTGTTGATCGTAGCTGTCTGGCAAATCCTGAGAGGACGCGAAGAGGGGACCCCGGAACCCGCCGGCAACAATGCCGTCGTCCAGGTGGAACCGAAGCCGCCGATCATCGAAGAAAAGAAAGGCGCCGGCGACGAAAAAAAACAGCCCCACGAAGAAAACGACAAGAAAGAAAAGAAGGACGACAAGAAGAGCGACGAAGTGCCCCTGCCGGAAGTCAAGCTGCCGGCCGTCGCCATCGACGTTCCCTGGGCGCCGCCGAGCGGCGCCATCAAGGCCGCCGGCAAGGTCGCCAGCGATCCGAAGGACCCGGGGATTCTGGTTCAGTATTTGGCCGACAAATCGGCGTGGGAGCGCATCGGCCCCAAAGATCCAAATGTGGTCACGGGCCGGCCGCTGATCAGCTTGCCGGCGGCGAAGAGCGTCATTGAGCTGGAGAGCGGCTTGCAGCTCGCGCTGGTCGGCAGTGTCTTTCCGGAGTTGTTTTATCCGATCCCGCTGTACGAGAGCAGCGTCGAGCTGCACGCCAACGACCAGCTCGACCTGGACCTGACCCTGCGGCGCGGCCGGATTCGCGTGTTGAGCCCCGAGCGTCAGGCGCGGGTCCGCGTCCGCTACGACAATCCCACCCAGCCTAACCAAAACGATTTCTTCGACATCACGCTGACTGCGCCCGGAACCGAGGTGCTGGTGGACCGCTGGTCGTTTCCTCCCAACGAGAAGTTCTTTCGCAATCCCAAGGACCCCAACCGCGTCGGCCCGGTCGCCTCCACGACGTGCGTGGTGCTGTCCGGGTCCGTGCATCTCCGGGCCAACGACGTGACCCTGCCCTTGTCGGCGCCGCCCGGGCCGGCGCTGATCTTCTGGAGCAGCGTCAAGGGCCTGGATCGCCCGGTCGACATGAAAGTGCTTCCGGACGGGCTGAAGTCGCTGCCGCCATTGCCGCCCGGCATCGAGCCGCGGGACCGCGCCGAGGCGCTCAGGGCTCGAGACGACTTGCAGCAGCAGACGCTGACCAAGGCCGTGGATGTGGCCCTGGCCGAGGCCTTGAAATCGCCCAATCCGGGCGTGCGGCGCCTGGCAGTCCACGGCCTCGGCGCGGTGGACGACATTTCGGGACTGCTTGAACAACTCGAACAGGAGACGGCGCCCGACCTGCGCTTGCGGGCCATCGAGGCGCTGCGGCACTGGCTGGCGTCGGGGCGCGACCACGACTACAAACTGTACGATGCCCTCAAGGACAAGTACCGCACCATCGAGGCCGAGACCATCGTGACGCTGCTGCACGGGCTCAACGACAAGGACTTGATGAATCCGGACACCTACGACCTGCTGATCAGCTACTTGACCCATCCGCAGTTGCCGGTCCGCGAGCTGGCCTACTGGCACCTGTTTCAGCTCGTGCCGGCGGGTCAAAAGATCCGCTACAACGCCGCCGGCGACGCCGCCAGCCGGCGGCAAGCCCAGACCGCCTGGCGCGCCCTGATCCCGCCGAACCAGTTGCCGCCGATGCCGATGAAGAAGTAGCTCGCCATGCGCATAGACCATGCGGACAGAATCGGAGTTCTATCCCACGTTTGGCTGGCAAAACCCTTCGCGCTCGCTTATGCTGCTCTCCAAGGAATTCACACCGAGGAGAATCACCCATGCGTGCCTGCTGGATGCTGCGGACCCTGCCATGTCTGGCGCTGCCGATGGTCGCGCCGGCGCTCGTGTCGGCGGAACTGCCTCCGGACGACCAGGTCAAGATCGTCAAGCTCTTCGAGGTCCCCCACTACTGCGAAGGCGTGGTCTTCGATCACGACGGCAACGGCTACATCTCCCACGGCGACGTGATCACGAAGTTCACGCCCGCCGGCAAGCACTGGACCTGGGCCAAGATGCGGGCGCCCAATGGCCACAAGGTCCTGGCCAACGGCGATCACCTCGTCTGCGACGGCGGCTTCAACGCCGTGCTGCGGCTCGACAAGGAAGGCAAACTGCTCGGCCAGGCGTCGTCGATGTGCGACGGCCAGCCCCTGCGGGCCCCGAATGACTTGACGCTCGACCAGCAAAGCGGCGGCTTCTACTTCACCGATCCGGGCGGCAGCAACGACAAGAAGCTCATCGGCACCATCCATTACGTCGACAAGAACGGCCGGACGCACCTCGTGGACAAGGGCCTGGCGTTTCCCAACGGCATCGTGCTGACGCCGGACGGCAAGAAGCTGCTCGTTGCCGAAAGCAAGAAGAACCGCATCCTGGTCTACGACGTGGAGTCGCCGGGCAAGGTCGGGCCGCTCAAGGTCTTCGCCGACTTGCCGGAAAAGCAGGGCGAGCAGATCGACAATCAGCCGGACGGCGTGTGCCTGGATTCGGATGGAAACCTGTACGTGGCCCACTACGGCATGCGGCAAGTGCAGGTGCTCAGCCCCGAGGGGAAACTGCTCCGCCGTTACCCGGGCGGCAACCTGACGACCAGCAACGTCGGCTTCAGCGGCCCGAAGATGAACGTGCTCTACATCACCGGCGGCCTGGGCGCGGAGTCCGGCGGCGGGGGCTTGTTCCGCATCGAGCTGGAAGGTGCCACAGGATTGACCATCTTGCCGAAGAGGAAGTGATGTCCGTCAAACCCAAGGTCTTCATAACCCGCCGCATTCCGGACGCGGGTTTGCATCTCATCAAGGAGTCGACCGACGCCGAGGTGTGGGCCGGCCAGCTGCCGCCGCCGGCCGCCGTGCTGCGTCAGAAGGTCGCGGACTGTGACGGCCTGGTGTCGCTGCTCACCGACGCGATCGACGCGGCCTTTCTCGACAAGGCGCCGCGGCTCAAGGTTGTCAGCAACTTCGCGGTCGGCTTCAACAACATCGACGTCAAGGCCTGCACCGAGCGCGGCATTTGCGTCGGCAACACGCCCGGCGTGTTGACCGACGCCACCGCCGACATGGCGTTCGCGCTCCTGATCACCGCCGCCCGGCGGATCGTCGAGGGGCACGAGTACACGCTGGCCGGCAAGTGGAAGACGTGGGAGCCGCTCGGGCATCTGGGCCAGGATCTGACGGGCCGCACACTGGGCGTGGTCGGCATGGGCCGCATCGGCTACGCGCTGGCCAGGCGCTGCCGCGGCGGCTGGCACATGAAGGTCCTGTATCACGATGTCTACAAGAACGAGAAGGCAGAGCAGGAACTGGGGGCCACGCAGGTCGATCTCGACACGCTGCTGCGCGAATCGGACTTCGTGTCGCTGCACACCGATCTCAACGAGAAGACACGCGGGCTCATCGGGACCGAGCAGCTCAAGAAGATGAAGAAGTCGGCCGTGCTCATCAACACGGCCCGCGGCCCGCTGGTGGACCCCAAGGCGCTGTCGGCGGCCCTGCGCGACGGGACCATTTTTGCCGCCGGTCTGGACGTGACCGACCCGGAGCCGATCGCCGCGAACGATCCCTTGTTGAAGCTGGCGAACGTGGTGATCGCGCCGCACATCGCCAGCGCGACGGTGCAGACGCGCGATCAGATGGCGGAGATTTGCGCGAAGAACCTGATCGCCGGCCTGCGCGGCGAGCCGCTGCCGGCGTGGGTGAACCCGGAGGCGGCGGGGAAGCGGCGCCAGTGACAGGCGTTGAACACGATGGCGAGCGGCGCGGCGTTAGCCCGCCGTGTCAGGATCCCGCAATCGGCGACTGTTGCCCGTCCACGTCGGGCTTACGCCGCGACGCTCGCCGACCATCACGGCCCCACCGCCGGGATCGGCAATTTCAGCAGTCGCCGCATCTCCAGCTCTTCCGCCGGCTCATCCACGATGATCTCGGCGCCGCGCTGGTTCGGGTCGGGCTCGATCACCAGCGTTTGGCTGTGTTCCTGTCCGTCGGCGACCAGGATCAGGCGGTAGACCCCGTTCTTCACGGGCGGACCGCCGCCGCCGAACGGGCCTTTGCCGCCCTTGCCGCCCTTGGCGCCCTTGGCGACAGCACCCTTGCCCGCGGCGCCTCCCCCGCCCTTGCCTTTTCCGGTGAACAACCCTTTCCCCTTGCCGCCCTTCTGCGGCTCGCTCGACAGGTCCCAGGCGATGCGATGGAAGCCGGGCTCGACGGCCTTCTTCACGTCCAGCGTCCGCACCGTCTTGCCCTGGATGTCCACGACTTTCAACTCCAACTGCTCCGTCTTGTTGCCGAGCACGAAGTCGACGTACGCGTTGCGCGACGGGTTCTGGCCCTGGAAGACGCGCGTGCCGGTGCGGAACATCCCTTCGCGCGTGGTGTCGAGCCGCCAGCGCGTGACCCTGGCCGGCGCGAACAGGTGCGTCTTGTCCTTCGCGTACTCCGGCTTCGCTTGCCGCAGCGTGCTCACGTCGAGCACCCAGATGCTGCGGCCGTGCGTGCCGGCCACCAGCTCCGGCGCGGTCGTCGGCTGGGCGAATTCGTGGACCGCCACCGTCGGCAATGATTCGCCGTTGATCTTGAACCATGATTGTCCGCGGTTGATCGACGCCCACGCGGCGAACTCCGTCCCCAGATAGAGCACGTTCGGGTTGACGATGTCCTCGCGCAGCACCCGCGACGTGCCGGACGGCAGGTTGCCGCGCAGCGAACGCCAGGTTTGGCCGTAATCCTCGGTGGCGAAGACGTACGGCTCATCGTCGTCGGAGCGGTGGGCGTCGAACACGACGTAGCAGCGGCCCGCATTCGCGTGCGACGCCTCGATCGTGGAGACCCAGCGCGGGCCGGGCAGCCCGGCGGCGCTGAACTTGTCGGTGAGGTTGGCCCAGGTCTTGCCGCCGTCGCGCGTCAGCCACACGGCGCCGTCGTCGGCGCCGACCCAGAGCACCTCGGGGTTCTTCGGCGACTCCGCCAGGGCCGTGGCGCTGCCGCGCTTGGTGCGGGTGATCTCCGGCGAGATGATCCGCGAGTTCTCCCCTTGCTTGAACGAGCGGAACACATAGTTGCCCGCGCAGTAGTACAGGTGCGGATTGTGCGCCGACAGGATAAACGGCGTGTTCCAGTTGAACCGGTACTTGGTGGCGCCGGGCTGAAGCTTCGGCCGGATGCTCTTGGCCCCGCCCTGGGTCAGGTGCCGCCGCATCAGGTTGCCGTCCTGGCTTTCGGCGTAGATCAGATCGGGATCGAACGGATCGACGCGGCACACGAAGCCGTCGCCGCCGTTGATGAAGAGGGCGTCGGGATTGGTCGGCCCGCTGGGCCGCAACGTATGCGACGGGATGCCCCAGCTGCCGTTGTCTTGCAGGCCGCCGTACACACGATACGGCCGGCGGTTGTCCACGGCGACGTGATAGTACTGGCCGAGCGCGAAGTGATTGAAATGCTCCCAGTTCGCGGCCCGGTCGTAAGTGACGTAAAAACCGCCGTCGGTGCCGATGATCATGTGGCGGCCGTCCCTGGGATTGATCCACAGGTCGTGATGGTCGGCGTGGATTCCCTTGTTGATGCCATCGGTCTTGAAGGTCTTGCCGCCGTCGGTGCTGCGCCAGAAGTTGACGCCGAGGTGGTAGACGATCTTCTCGTCGGTCGGATCGACGCGGACCACGGAAAAGTAGAAGGGTCTTTCGTTGAGGCTGTTGACGCGCGTCCATGACTCGCCGCCGTCAGTCGACTTGTAGATGCCGCCGGTGTTGACGCCGTCGGGCCCTTGCTGATCTTGCACGTTCGCCGCCTGGCCGGCGAGCCGCCCGCCGTACGGCCGATCCGGCGTGCCGGTGGTGCGCGGCTCGAGCGTGACTTCGACGTCCTTTCTCTCGCCGCCGCGCCGGTACGTTATCTTCAGCTTGTCGCCGGGGTTCTTCCCCACCATCAGCTTGATGATCTGCAGGCGCGGATTGCCGGTGAGCTTCGTGCCTTCGACTTCCAGGATCACGTCCCCGACTTGAAGGCCGGCCTTCTCGGCGGCGCCCTTCGCGGTGATCTCGGTCACGACAATGCCCTCGTCCTCCGCCTCCTCGACATCGGCGCCCAGGCTGACGCGCGGCGCGCCGGGCGGAAGCGCCGGCGCCGGCCGCGTCCCCAGGGTGACGTCGATTTCCCGTTCCTGGCCTTTGTCGTCGCTGACGCGCAGCTTGACCGTGTCCCCCGGCTTGCGCGGCTGCAACGCCGCCACAAGCTGGCCGGGTGTTCTCAGCTCCTTGGCATCGAGCGACAGCACGATTTCGCCTTTCTTGACGCCGGCCTTGGCGGCCGGGCCGCCGGCGACCGGCTCGATGACGCGCAGTCCGCCCTTGGCCGTTTCAGTGGACAAGCCGACGAAGGCCTGCGACGGCGGCAGACCAGTGCCGGCCTTTTCGGTGTCGATCACCGCGAACACCAGGTTCGGATTCTGGCGGTGCCAGTCGAGACCGATGCGGCCCATCTTGGCCTTGGGCAACCCCTGCGTGAGCACCTTCCACGTCTTGCCGCCGTCAAGACTCTTGTAGATCTGTGTCCCCGGCGCATGGACCTTCGCCGGCGCATACACGTCGGCGGCCGGCGGTTGCTTGGCGTTGCCGCGGAAGCTGTCGAACTCGTCGCGCTCGCGTTCCCAGGTCGCGGCGATCAGCACTTCCGGGTTCTGCGGGTGCATCACCAGATCGAGGACGCCGGTGACGTTGTCCACGTGCAGCACGCGTTGCCACGACTTGCCGCCGTCCGTGGTCTTGTACAGGCCGCGCTCCTGGTTCGGGCCGTACAGCCGGCCGAGGGCGCCGACGTAGACGATGTTCGGGTCCTTGGGATGGATGATGATCTTGCCGATCTGGAACGATCGCTTCAGCCCCATGTTCTTCCAGGTCTTGCCGCCGTCGATCGACTTGTAGACGCCGTCGCCGTACGAGACCGAGTTGCGCGGGTTGGCCTCACCCGTGCCGATCCAGACGAGGTCGCGATTGGTCTGCGCCACCGCGACGGCGCCGATCGACACCGTCGCCTCCTTATCGAACTGATGCTCGAACGTGGAGCCGTTGTTGACCGTCTTGAGCAAGCCGCCGGACGCGGTGGCGACGTAGTAGCACGACGGATCGGCTTCGAAAACCGCGAGTCCGGTGATGCGGCCGCCCATGTTGGCCGGGCCGATGCAACGCCAGGCGAGCAGCTTCGACCAGTTGGCCGGCAACGACTCATCGCTCAGCGACTTGATGCCGCCGGTGAGCTGCAGGGCGCCCGGCTCCTTGAGCGCCTTGAGCTTGGCCTGCAGATCCTGGATTTGCCGCTCCAGCTCCGCGATCTGCTTGACTCGCGCCGCGTCCGGCTGGGCTGAGTCCTGGCCGGCACTGAAGACGGCGACGCCGGCGAGGAGGGTGAAGGCGAGGAAGACTCGGAGGATCGGATGGTGTTTCATGATGCCATGTCGAGGTAGGCAGCGACTCCCGCTGCGAGGCCGCTCCGCGTCGTGCGTTGCTGATGAGGATGTGGCAGTGAGCTTTAGGATAGCCGCGCCGCCGTGGAATGGAAGCGAAATCCGGTACGCCCCTGGGACTACTCGAATCGCCAGTTGTGAAGGGGCTTTCTTGCCTGCCAAGATCGCGCCGGCGCCAGCAGCTGTCGAGAATGACGGTCAGCTGTCAACCGGTGTGCCACAATCATCATTTCACCAACAATCCGTCGCAAGACATTCACATGTCGCAAAGCACGGCGTGGGCGTGTGTTGGGGGCGAGTCGGAGCGCCTCATGGCGAATTCATACTCCACTCAATTCCCGCTTAACACGGCCAGGTAATCTTCCCCTCGTGCCAACTTGCCAGACCTGTTACCTCTTCAACGATCAGGGAGACCGTTATGCGCAAGCAGCGTGGATCACACCGTTCGCGAAAGGCCCGCCTGTGGATGGAAACGCTCGAGGACCGGGCGTTGCCGTCGGTGACGCCGGTATTCATCAATGAGCTGCATTACGACAACACCGGCGCCGATGTCGGCGAGGCCGTCGAGGTGGCGGGGCCGGCGGGGACCGATTTGACCGGCTGGAGCATCGCCCTTTACAACGGCGCCAACGGCGCCGTCTACGACACCATCCCCCTGAGCGGAATGATCGACGATGAGGGCGGCAGCGGCTTTGGCGCGGTGTCCTTCCTTCGGGCCGGCATCCAGAACGGTTCTCCCGATGGCCTGGCCCTGGTGAACGCCAGCAGTGTGGTGATCCAGTTCCTGAGCTACGAGGGCAGCTTCACCGCCTTGGCCGGCCCGGCGAACGGCATGCTCAGCACCGACATCGGCGTGACCGAAAACGGCACCAACGCGGTCGGCACCTCGCTGCAATTGATCGGCACCGGCAGCTGCTACGAGGAGTTCACCTGGACCGGCCCCGTGGCGGAATCGCCCGGCGCCATCAATGCCGGACAGACCTTCCAGATCATTGTCCAGCCGTTCATCGACCTGGAGGTGAGCAAGTCAGTCGATGAAAGCTCCGTCGCCCCCGGCGAGACGGTGACGTTCACTGTGACGGTGACGAACACGGGCACCGCAACCGCGACCGGTGTGGTGCTTGTGGACATCGTGCCGGATGAATTCGGGACGCCGACCAACATCTCCGCTCCGGCGGGAACGACCGCAACGGTCCTCACCGGCAGCACCACGGCCGTCATCGCCGAACAGAACTTCGACCTGGTGGGTTCGGCTCCGGCGACCAACCCGACGACAACCACCGATTCCCTCCCCAACGGCGGCATGCTGACCAACTTTGGCGCCAGCCCCGACCCGCTCGCTCCGCCGGCCAACTCGGGCGTCCCGTTCACCGGAACCCTGCTCTACGAGAGTTTCTGGTTTGACACCCGGGGCGTCACCAATGGTCCGGTCACCAACGTCGACGGCGACACCAGCGATTTCATCGGCGCCAACTCCTTCGCCGGCGCCAACGCTCCGAATCAGAACCCGAATGGGGCGTCGTTTGGCTTCGTCTCCGGCGGGGTCGGCCAGTACAACTACGAGTTCAGCGACTCCGATGGCCGGATCGACATCGTCTTCAACCCGGTCGATACGACGGGCTTCACCGGCCGCACGGTCAGTTTCGCCTACTGGGTCAATGGCCTCGGCACGACAGCCTACGAAGGACTCGATTCGCTCTCGGCCACCGTCACCGATGGCACCAACAGCGCCACCATCATCAACCTCAACGCCGCCGGCCTGGAGGCGGCCAAGACGACCGACGAAACCGCCTCTGGTTGGCATGTGGCCAGCTTCGCCGTGCCGGACGGCTGGGGCAGCTCGCTCAGTCTGACCATCAGCGGCGATACCGATGAGGCCGACGAAAACATCTTCATCGAGGACGTCGTCTTCGGTCGGGAAATCCCGGGCACCGGGAACGACATCAGCTGGACGGGGATCGAACTGGCGCCGGGCGCATCCGCGACCCTCACCTACGATGTGAATGTGGGCCAGATCTCCGGTACGTTCTCGAACTTCGCCCAGGTGACCGCCACCGATCAGGACTCCGACGGCATCGCCAGCAACAACGATCCCGACTCCGATCCCGGCAACGGCAACCTGGCCCAGGGACCCCAGGAAGACGACGAGGCCAGCGCGTCGGTCACGGTCGAGCTGGCCGTGGCGACCCTCACGATCGACGATGTGTCGATGGCCGAGGGCGACAGCGGCACCACCGCCTTCACCTTCACCGTCTCGCTCGACACCCAGGTCGATGGCGACGTCCACTTCACCATCAACACCAACGGCCTGAGCGCCACCGGCGGCGGCGTCGACTTTGACGATCTGTCCGGCGTGGCGGGGACGATCCCGGCCGGCTCTCTCTCCACCACGGTCACGGTGAACGTGGTCGGCGAGCTGGATGTCGAGGACGACGAGACGTTCGAGGTGATCCTTTCCGACGTGACTGTCGTGACCACGCCGGCCTCCACCTGGATCGGCCCGGACATGGTCACGGAATCCCCTGGTGATCTGAACAACAACCAGTTCTTCGGCGCCGGCGTCTTCATCAACGAGATCCACTACGACAACGTCGGCACCGACGTGGGCGAGTTCGTCGAGATCGCCGGCCCCGCCGGGACGGATGTCAGCGGCTGGCAGGTCGTGGCGTACAACGGCAACGGCGGCGTGTTGCAGGGGTTCGCCACCCCCAATCCCCTGGTGATCGATCCTGGCACCGTCATCGACAACGAAGGCGGCACGGGTTTCGGGGCCCTGTCCTTCCTCATCGCCAACCTGGAGAACGGCGCACCCGACGGCATTGCCCTGGTCGATAACAACGGCGTCGTGATCGAGTTCCTCAGCTACGAGGGCGTCTTCACGGCCACCGCAGGGCCTGCAAACGGGATGACCAGCACCGACATCGGAGTCGCTGAGCCCGGCGAGGTCGGCGAGTCGCTGCAAAAGGTGAATGTCCCGCCGAGCGGCATCACCGAGGTGGTCGTCGGCGACGGCGTTGGCCTGGGCACCATCGTCAATGACGATGACGACATGGCCGTCGTCAGCATCGACGACGTGACCCTCGCCGAGGGTGACAGCGGCACCACCGCCTTCACCTTCACCGTCTCGCTCGACAACCCCGTCAGCGGCGACGTGATCGTTGACGTCAGCACCAATGGTCTGACCGCCGCCGACGGCACCGACTTCGCCGACCTGGTGAACGTCCCGGTCACCGTCGCCGCCGGCACCACCTCCACCACCGTCACCGTCGAGGTCACGGGTGAAGCGCTGGTCGAGCTGCACGAGAGCTTCGAGGTGGTCCTGTCCAATCCGAGAATCGTCGGCGGCACCGCCCCGCTCTTCACGTGGATTGGTCCCGTGGCCGAATCGCCTGGCAGCCTGAACGCCAACCAGTTCGTCCAGAGTTCCGTGTTCATCAACGAAATCCACTACGACAACGCTGGCGCCGACATGGGAGAATTCGTCGAGATCGCCGGCCCCGCCGGCACCGATGTCAGCGGCTGGCAGATCGTGGCGTACAACGGCAACGGCGGTGGCCTGGCGGGCTTCGCCATGCCCAACCCGCTGGTGATCGCCGACGGCACCGTCATCGACGACGAGGGCGGCGGCTTCGGCGCCCTGGCCTTCTTCATCGCCGGGCTTGAAAACGGCGCGCCCGACGGCGTCGCCCTGGTCGACAACAACGGCGCCGTCATCGAGTTCCTGAGCTACGAAGGCGTTCTGACCGCCACCGCTGGCCCGGCCGCCGGCATGACCAGCACCGACATCGGTGTCTTCGAACCGTTCGACACGCCCATCGGCCAGTCGCTGCAACGCATCGGCCTTCCGCCGCTGATCACCATTGGCGACGGGCAGGGGCTCGGCACGATCCTCAACGACGACACCACGACCATCAGCATCGACGACGTGACCATGGCCGAAGGGAACAGCGGAACCACCGCTTTCACGTTCAGCGTGTCCACCGTGAACCCGATCAGCACCGATGTCACGGTGCTGGTGAACACGACGGGGCTCACTGCTGCCGGCGGCGGGGTGGACTTCGCCGACCTCGTCAACTTCCCGGTCACCATCCCGGCCGGCGCCACGTCCGCTCCGGTCACCGTGAACGTCACCGGCGAACTGGTGGTCGAGTTCGACGAGACGTTCGACATCTCGATCTCCGGTCTCAGCGGCGCTCCGGTGATCACCGACGTCGCCTGGACCGGACCACTGGCTGCGAGCCCAGGCGCCCTCAACGCCAACCAGCTCGTCACGAATGCGGTGTTCATCAACGAGATCCACTACGACAACGCCGGCACCGACGCCGGCGAGTTCGTCGAGATCGCCGGCCCCGCGGGCACCGATGTCAGCGGCTGGCAGATCGTGGCGTACAACGGCAACGGCGGCGGTCTGGCGGGGTTTGCCATGCCCAACCCGCTGGTGATCCCCGACGGCACCGTCATCGACGACGAGGGCAACGGTTTCGGCGCTCTCGCCTTCAGCATCGCCGGGCTCGAGAACGGCGCGCCGGACGGCATCGCCCTGGTGGACAACAACGGCGTCGTGATCCAGTTCCTCAGCTACGAAGGCGTCTTCACGGCCAGCGACGGACCGGCGGCCGGGATGACCAGCATCGACATCGGCGTCAGTGAACCGTCGAACACGCCCGTCGGCCAGTCGCTGCAGCTTTCCGCCTCCACCACCGTGCTGGTGACCCTGAGCGACACCACCGGCCTGGGCACCATCGTCAACGACGACGCCGGCGCCGACCTGGACAACGGCTGCTTGCTCATCGTCGGCACCGAAGGCCACGACTTCGTCAAGGTCTTCAAGAGCGGCAGCAATCTCAAGGTGCTGGCGACCTTCCTGCCGAGCGAGCCCTGCGAGTGGGACCACGACCACGGCGGCTTCCTGGGCATCAAGACCTTCAACGTCGCCGACGTCAACAAGATCAAGGTCTTCTTGAAGGGCGGCCACGACATCTCGATCGTGTCGCACACCGTCGCCATCGACACCATCCAGGACGGCGGCGCCGGCAACGACCTGCTGGTCGGCGGCAACCGCAGCAACATCCTGATGGGCGGCGACGGCAACGACACCATCCTGGGCCGCGGCGGCCGCGACATCGCCATCGGCGGCGACGGCGTCGATCTCATCTACACCGACGGCGATGAGGACATCCTCATTGGCGGCAGCTACAGCCAGTCGAGCGACCTGGCCGCCCTCGACGCCCTCATGGCGGAGTGGAGCCGCACCGACCTCAACTTCGACCAGCGCGTCACGTCGGTCACCCAGACCGGCGTCGGCCCGGGCAACGGCGTCATCCTCAACGCGAGCACGATCAGCCACGATGATGACTTCGACCTCCTGATCGGCGGTATCTTTGGCAAGGACCTCTTCTTTGCCAACACCGACGACGACCTCACGGACGCGTTGTCCAATGATGAGCTGATCGAGATCCTCGGCATTTGATCCACGCCAGATGGCCGCCCAACATGGCGACGTGTGAGAACCAGGGCTCACCCCGTTCGCGGGGTGGGCCCTTTCTTGTTGAATCAGTCGTAGCCACGTAGGACAGGATCCCGTTCCTGTCCCGTTGATTGAAGACGCGACTGGCACGGGAACGGAAATCCTGTCCTACCACATCGCGCAAAAAAAAGCCCTCCCGATCCTCAGCGTCGCTGGGACCGGGAAGGCTTCTGAATCTCGCCGAGTTGTGCGGCAGGCACGACAGGAACGCAATCCTGTGCCATGTCGCCATGCACCGTGTTGCTGCACCAACCCGAAGCGTAAGCGAGGGATGAAGCGTAAGCGAGGGATTTCGCTTCCTCCCGTACGCCCGCTCCACGTGCCTGCCGGCTCGGTTCAAATGGGGCCGGGAAAGCGAATCGGGTTCAGGCCGAGCTCGCCGGCCACGCGTTGGATGGCGCGGAACAGCTTCTTACGCAGGGCTTCGGGCGTGCTGTTGCACTCGGCGGCGATCGTCGCCCAGTCCTTGGCGCGGGCCCGCTCGTCGGCCAGGAACCGCTCTTCGCTGGTGAGCCGGCTGAGGATTTTGCGGATCAGCTCGTGGCCGGCGACGATGTTGCTCGGGCTGGGGGCGCGGTCCTGCACCTGGTCGAGAAAGCCGTCGGCCAGGCCGGTTTCGAGCCGGCCGCTGTCGCGGCGGCGGGCCTTGTGGCGCCGCGCCTTGTCGGTGACCTGGTTGCGCGCCATCCGCACGAGCAGTTTGACCAGCTCGACCGGGCTGCCGATGTGGAACTGGCCGCGGGTCACGCCGTTGAAGAAATCGGCCAGCACGGCTTGGCTGATGTCGGTGTTCTCCACCACGTAGTGCAAGCGCAGCCGAAACAGGCGGATGCGGACAAACTTCAGGATCACCGGCTGATACTGGCGCACGAGCTCGGCGGCCGCTTCCTGGCTTCCCGAGCGGACGTGTTGCATCAATTCATGGAAGCGCGCGTCCGGCGGCGCTTCCAAGGTTCGCGCCCGAGCGACCATCGGCGTCATGTGTCCCTCCTTGCTGCTGAACCGGTGCTGCGTTGACTGCTTGCTCAAGCGCTGCGCAACCGCCGTTGCGGAGTTGCGTGCCGAATTCGCCCGGGGCCGGGCTCATCGATTCTGGGACGTGGGGGCTTCAAAAAGCCAGCGCAACCCTTGCGCGCGCAAGAAGTCGTGAATCGATTCGAGGTGAGCGAAGTATCCCTTCTTGCCGCTGGCGCCGCTGCAGATGCCGATGACCCGGCCGCGCTCGTCCACCAGGGCGGCGCCCGAGTCGCCTTGCAGGGGCCGGCGGTTGATCTCCCAGCACAGGACCGCGTGCTCGGCGCCGGGCCGGCGCACCTTGACCCGCCCGGCGACCGTGACCGGCTCGCACCGGCCCATTGCGGTCGCCGCGGTCGAGGCCAGGGCGAGGGCCGGAAACTGTCTTGCCCTGGGGGCGGTCCCTGGCGGACACACGCGCAGCGACGCGAGCGCGTCGGCGGGCGCAGTCAACCGCAGCAGGGCCAGATCGGTCCCATCCTTGGTCCGCGCCAGCACGCGAACGCCCGCGAAGCGCCGGACCGTTTTGCCAGCGCCGGGATCGAGCGCCTCGACGGTCACGGTGTCGGCCCCTTCCACGACGTGAGCGGCGGTCAGGATGTAGAACGACGGACCACTGCTGCCCACGATCACGCCGAGCCCATCGCTCTTGGCAGCGGCGACGCGGACCGTGGCGGCGACGGCGCGCTGGCGCACCGCTTCCGGGATCCGCGCGACTTCCGGGATCTCGGCAGGCGTTTGCGCCCAGCTGGCGCTGGCCAGCGCCGCCATCAGCCAGGTCGTGAGCATGCTCATGCCAGGAGATGGGAGCCGATCAGTCATCGGCGCATTTCCTGCCCCTTCCCGTTTCCGTGTTGCGCACCCTGAAACGGGGGGCCGGACCGCCGCAAGGCCCGCCGCAGTCAAACGCTGTCCACGCCTTGCTCCATTGCGCCCCCGGACGCCGTCCATGCCGTCGCGACGAATGCCATCGCGACGAGTGGACGGCGCGATCTCTTTAGGTCGCCAGCTCGGCGGTTTCGGCGTCGGCGTCGGCGACGCTGTTGAGCCAATCCTCGGTCGCGACGTCGGCGCCCGACGCGACCTCTTCCTCGAGGACGCCTTCCGAGACGTAGTTGGCGAAGATGCTGACGTCTGTCGAATCGGCGCTGACGAAGATGTCGCCGATGATGATGTTGTAGCGGATCGTCGTGCCGTCGGCGTTGTAGAGGGCGATGCCATGGTCGCCGTTGTTGGCGATGACGCTCAGCTGGATAGTATTGCACACCGTGTTGAGCAGATGGATGCCATCGACCGAGTTGTAGGCGGATGCGGTGAAGGTGATGGTGTTGTGGCCGCCTTCCTCGATGAGGATGCCGTTCGCGCCGTTGTTCTCGGTTTCATTGTCCCACAGCGTGTTGTTGGAGGAGGCGAACAGGTAGATGCCGTTGCCGGCGTTGTTCTCGAGGTCGTTGCAGAACAGCTCGTTGGCGTCGGCATTCTGCAGGTAGATGCCGGTGTCGCCGCTGCCGTGGACGTCGTTGCTCTTGATCTGGTTGTTCGAGGAGTCGTAAACGCCGATGCCGTCGACGCCGGCGTTGCAGACGTCGTTGCCCTTGACGAGGTTGTTGAACGAGAATTCCTCGACGGAGATGCCGTAATCGCCGCCGACCACGTCGTTGTTGAGGACCTGGCCGTTGCCGACCGTGAACAGGTAGATGCCGGTCTGGTTGTTCTCGACGTAGTTGCGGGCGACGACGGTCTTGGCGGTCGTCTCGAAGACGAGCACGCCGGCGGAGGTGACGAACTCATCGCCGAAGTTGTTGTTCGTGATGTCGTTGAACTCGACGCGGCCGCTGGCGGTGCGGCTGATTTGCACGCCGTATTGCACGGTCGTTGCCGTGGCCCCGCTGCCGGTGATGGTGTTGTCCTTGATCGTCGCCGACGAAGCGTTCCCATCGACCAAGACGCCGGCGCCGAGATAGTCGTGGACCGCATTCCAGTCGATCCAGGCGGCGCCCTTGCCGGCGGCGCCGGTCACATCGCTGGCGCCGACCTGGATGCCGATGCCGAAGGCGGGATCGTTGGCGCCGCTGAGGCCATGGATGACGTTGTTGCGAATGGTGGCCGAGCCGCCATTGAGGATGCGGATGCCGGCGTGCACGTCGCCGTCGCCGTTGGTGCTGCCGTCGATCTCGAAGCCCTCGATCTTGACCTTGATGCCAGTGACGTCGATGATCGCCTCGCTCGGATCGGTGTCCGGAGGCGCGGTGATGATGGCGGTCTCGCCCGGCTTCTCCGTGAGCTTGATGCCGTTCTTGTCGATGTTCAGCGTTTCCTGGTACGTGCCGCTAAAAACCTGGATCGTGTCATTGGCCTGGGCGGCGGCCAGAGCCGCGCCGAGCGTCGCAAAGGCCTGCCCGCTCCCCACATTCAGGGTCGCCGGCACCCAGCGGCCTTCCAGGCCTTCGAGGCGAGGGGTGAATCGGTTCAGCCGCTCCAGGGCCGGGGACTTGGCCTGGCGGCGGAATAGATTTCGAATGAACGTGCCAACCATGGTCGAAACCTCCAAAGAAGAATAAGAGGACCGAAACGTACCCCGCACCCGGCGCAACCGGTGCTGACGCCCTGGCACACGCAGGGAAGACCGGGCATTCCGCCCGGGATAACAACGAGCACGACCAGCCGCGACCGGACCCCGTTACCGCGGGGACACCGACTCCGAGTGGACGCCGTCGAGGCGCATGGATCGGGCAGGCGTGAATGTCAGGGCACCGTCATGGGTTCTGCCGCCAATGCGGCACTAACATACGCGGCAACTGTTGATGACTGATGAAGGTTGCGCAAATTGTAGATGACCGCCGCCGGTCACTCCGCCGGTCACTCGCGCGTCGCCATCTCATGAACGATGGCTTCCAGCAAGCGCGCGGCTTCCGTGTTGCCTGGATCCTGCTGCACGACGATCGCCAGCTGACGCCGCGCATCGTGGAGTTTGCCTTCGCGCCGCAGGAGGTCTGCAACCTCAAGCCGCAAGGGCGCGTCGTTCGGCGCCATCCACAGCAAGTCGTTCAGGGTTTCGAGGGCTGCGGCATGCCGGGCCAGCGACAGCTGGATGCGGCCCTTGAGCCGCAGCATCGCGACATCCTGGCTTCCAGCTGACTCCACCAGCTGCAACGCCCGGAGCAGAAACGGCCGGCGACGTTCGCCATCCGCCCGGTCCCGCTCCAGTCGAACTGCCGCCCGATAGAGGAGTTCTGGATCGGGAGGAAACAGCCTCTCGGCGACCGCAGCTGCGGATTCGTGCATCAATGCCTGCCGGAGAATCTCATCCAGGCGCTCATCGGAGCACGCCAGGGACTCTCGCCACGAAGTCCAAGCCTTGTTCGGCTGTCCGGCTTGCAGCTGGTCCAGGCCAAGCAAGTACCACACCCGGCCGTCGTAAGGCGCCAGGAACGCCGCCCGCTCGAGATGGGTCCGGGGTGTCTCCGCCGCCTCCGGCCCGCGCGTGATGGCGGCGAGCCGCAGATGGGGCTGGTCCCACATGGGACACAGATCGCGAGCGCGCAGGGCGTGCCGGACGGCCTCCGGCGGAACCGTGTGGGCCGGAACAGCGTCGGCATGATCCTCCGAGCGCTGAAGCAGCGCGTCGACCAAACGAAGATGGGCCGCGGCGTCGTCGGGGGCCAAGACCGTTGCGGCGCGCAAGTACGAAACGCGTCTGGCCAGCGCGTCGGGTTGCGGCAAGCTCTCGCATTCCCTGGCCGCGAGCCGATAACGTTCGGCGTGGTCGAGCTGCCGAAAGTGCCGCCACACGGTCCAGCCCACGAGCACCAGCGCCGCGGCGGCCAGCACCGCCAGTGCTTTGCCCCCGTGGTGTGCTCGCGTTGGATGTTCCGCGCCGTCGCCGACGCCGCTCAATTGCGCGGCGAGCACGACAAGCAAAACCGTCACCGCCGGGATGTGCAGGCCGAAGTCCACGAAGCTGTGCAGACCGACGGCCACACAGCCGATCAGCCCGCCGACGATGAGGTCGCCGCTGGGCGTGGACTGTTCGCGTCGCCAGCCGCGCAGGCAGTTTCGCACGAGGAATGAGCCCGCGGCCAGGACAAGCCCCAGCCCAAGCACGCCGCCTTCGAGCAAGAGTTCGAGATACTCGTTGTGGGCATGGTCATACGTGAAATCGATCCCGCTCCGCGGAGGGCGGCACACCGGCTCGAGAAATGGAAACGTGCCGAGTCCGGCGCCCCAGATGGGAAACGATGCCAACCAAACCGACGTTCGGCTCCATAGCGGCCAGCGGTCGTCGCTCATGGCGGCGCCGCGCCACAAGGCGCCGAAGCGGTCCTCGAGGCGATCGAGACCGAACCAGATGAGCAAACCGCAGGTGAGCAAGGGCAGGGCGAGCCAGAGTTGCGGTGCCGTCGAGGCGCTCCGGCGCGTCAGCAGCCCAACCATGGCGACCGCGCCCAGGAGCGCGAGCAATCCGCCCCGCGACAGACTCAAGGCGAGCGCGGTCAGCATCACGGCGCTGCCGGTCAACAACCATGGGGTCAGCGGGTCGGCCAGGATGGCGCCGAGGAAACCGCGCCGGTCGCTTCGTAGGCGCCTCGACAGCAGCCCCAGGCTCAGACCGATGCAGATATTGACATAGAACGCAAAATGATTGCGGTTGATGAACGGGCCGAACACCTCGCCGAGCGCCGGCATGGTCCAGTAGACCATGTTCCGCGGCGCGCCGAAGAACTGCAGCAAACCGAACAGCGACAGCAGCACGCCGTTGACGGTGCCGACGATGGCCAGGCGGCGGAGGGCGGCCGGCGTCGCGAAGTTCTGCCGCACCGCTGCGAACAATGCGACCGCCGCCACAAGCTGCCACACCAGGCGGCGCGTCTCGCCCGGATAGAGGCTGATGGTGTTCCCGGCCCGGCCTGCCGAAGCGGTTTCGACGGCGGTGTCCGCGGATTGCGGCATCAGGTGTGCGGCAAGGTTCGTCGAGGCGGGCGAAAGCCACGAAAGAGGCGCGGCCGGCATGGGAGTGATTTGCCACATGCCGAGGATCGCCAGCCCGCACAGGCACATCAACACCGGACATTTGTGCCACGTGAGGCCCGACGTGAGGCATCGGGCGGCCCAGAGCGTCAACACAACCGCCACGCCGCCGGCGAGCCATATCTGCGCCAATGGGTGGACAGCCGCAAAGGCCCAGGGAGCAAGAACCAGCAGCAGCAGCACGATGGCCTCCATGGCCCCTGTCAGCGCGCACTGCCAGCTTGTGCCCCCGGATGCACGTCCATCCGGACGGGAGGCATCGATCGCAGGAATGGCGACTGCTGTTTCCGCTGCCACAGGCAAACTCATTGAGAGGCACGGTAGGGCACGTCAGGGGGTCGCGCTCGACCGTGACGGGTGAGGAACCAACTTGGCACGGACGGCACGGTGGCACGCTCGATTCGCTGATCGACACCGCACGCGAAAGCACCGCGAGTTACATCCCGCTTGTGGTCCGCGACTTGCGGTACTCTGGACCACGAAGGATTTAGGTGTCCAGGCCGAGAAAGCGTCCTCCGGGAGGAGTGTTTCGGATCACACGTTTCGCCAGAACAGTTATTCGGCCAATCAGTTGCGGCGATTTCACGCCGCCACCCCCCCACATTCGGAGGCGAGGCGGCGAATTGGCAAGTTCGATCCGAATTCGCTCAATGGTGTGTGTCGAAGGAAGGCAGGCGGGAGCGATCTCCCGCCTGCGCCGAACCTTCGGATCGACCCATCAGCCCTTCGGCGAGGGCTTCGGCTTGTTCTTGCTCGTGAAGGTCCAATCGTTCAGGACCCGAGCAAAGTCGTCGCTGCCGATCACCTGGACGTGTTGCACAGCAGGGGTCTGCTGTGGTCGGCGTTCCAGGATGTGCAGGCCATTGGCCACGGCGTCATCGGAGTGTTCGATGACGACGAGCTCGTGGTCCGCACTCGGTGCGGCGAGGACCGAGGACAAAGCGAACGCGGGCAGGGCCAGCACGACAGCCGCGGCGAGCACGCCGCGAACCGCCGCCGCCAGACGAGCGCCGGTCGATTTGCCCGAGGTCTTTCCCTGATGCATGATGTTCTCCATGACAGGGCAGAACAACTCCGTGGACCCCGAACGCCGAGGCCGCTACCGACGAAGCTGTGGCTTGGTTGGACAACGCGCCTTCCGTTTTACACTCGACTCAGCCGTCCGCGCGTGCCGGAACGGGACGGGAACAGACAAGCCCGGTAGGCGTCTTCCCATTCCGCTGCGAGGCGGCCGGCGTTGAAGCGCTCGCGCACCGTACGCACGGCCTCGGCGCCCAGGCGCCGCCGCAGCTCATCATCGTGAATCAGATCCTCGAGGCGGCGGGCCAGTTCCTCCGGATGTCCGGGCGGCGCCGCCAGCGCGTCACATCCTGGACGGATCAACTCGGCAGCGCCGCCGCAGGGCGTCGCGACCACGGCGCGGCCGCAAGCCATGGCTTCCACGATGGTCAGTCCGAATGGTTCCGGTTGGGTGCTGGCGTGGACGACGACATCGAGGGCGCGGTAAGCCGCCGCGGGATCCTGCTGAAAATCGACGAAGCCGACATGCCCGGTCAAGCCGCGGGCTGCCGCCAGGGCTTGCAGCTCTTCGAGTGAAAACTGCGAGTTGGCAGTGCGGTAGATGGGCGCCCCGATGATGTAGAAGCGCACCGGCGCGCCGCCGCCGCCGTGCACGAGCCTGGCCGCTGCCTCGAGAAACACGGGCTGGCCCTTCCAGCGAGCGAACGTCGCCACCAGACCGACGCGGACTGTGCCCGCGGCCACAGCGGGCAACCCGGCGAGGACGTCGAGCGGCGCGATCGCCCCGTGCGGCGCGAACTCGTCCACGTCGATCGCGTTGTGGATCACCCGCGCGGGCAGCCGCGGCGCCACCCGTTCGAGATCGCCGGCCACGGATGCCGAAATCGCCACGGCCAGGCGTGCGCGAGAGGCGGCCCAGCCCAATCCCCGACCGGCCAGCCGGCGCCGGCCGCAGTAGTCATGCACATGCCAGAGCACCGCCGCCCGACCGGCGCCGACCCGACCGGCGCCGGCCAGGGCGAGCAGCAGATGACTCTTGATGGCATTGGAATGAATCAAGTCAGGCCCCAGGCGGCGAATGCGGCGCCGCAGCTCATCCGCGAGACTCCAGAGCGCCGGCCCCGACGTCACCAGTCGCCGGGTCAACGACCACCACGGCCCGGTGGCGCCGACGTGGAGCTGGCTGTCGCCCAGCTCCGCGAGCATGGCCGAGGCCGGCAGGTGTTCCACGTCCACACCCAGCGCCGCGGCCCGGTCGAGCAGCGCCCCCTTCTCCATGCACCACAGGTGCAACCGGGCTTCGGGCCGGGCCTGGCGCACGGCCTTGAGCACGGAGAGCAGCACGCGTTCCGCGCCGCCCAGCATGCCGCCCGGATTCAAGTAGAGGATGCGCACGCGCTCACCTTGTCTTGGCCTCGGCCAATGGCGGCAATAGGCGCATGTACGCGCCGAGGATCGTCTGCGCCTGGGCCGCCCAGCTGAACCTCGCCGCCTGATGAAGCCGCGCGTCCCGGGTCGGCCCGGCCGTCGCGTCCGCGAGCAGACGGTGGGTAGCGGCCGTCCATGCGCTCACGTCGCCAACCGGACAGTAGACCGCCGCGTCGCCGCCGACCTCGCGCAAGGGCGGGATGTCGCTGGCCACGACCAGGGCGCCGCAGGCGAGCGCCTCGAGCACCGGCAGGCCAAAGCCTTCCGCGTCGCTCGGCTGCACGACGAGCGCCGCCCGGCGATAGCACACGGCCAGCTCCCGGCGCGACAGGCCACAGCGCTGGCTGACCGCGTCGGTGATTCGCAGACGCCGCAATTGCATTTGCTGCGGAGGCGTCCAGGTGCCGCCGACCTGCAACAGCTTCAGCTCGGGATGCCGCCGCCGCAGGTTGGCAAACACCTCCAAGAGCACGTCGATGCGCTTGCGCGGCATGGCGCTGCCCACGTGCAGCACGAACGGCCGGCCCTGCCAATCGCGCGGCGTGGGGCACGCCGGCTCGTCGGCGGGCGGCGCCGGCGTGAACTCCGGGCACACCCCGTTGGGCGCGTGCACGAGCCGGCCCGGATCGACCAGACCGAACCGCAGGATCGCCTCGCGAACGGCCGTGGTCAGGTAGAAGACCACGGCCGCTTTCTGCAGGCCGCGCAGCGTGCGGCGCGCCAGCTCGCGAAACCAGCGCGGCCGGCGCTCGCGCTCCGGCTCCAGCAGGCAGCGAAAGGTGTCCAGGTCGTGGCACAGGACGCCGGTCCGCTCCGCCGGCAACTCGTGTACGAGCTGGGCGTAACTGTGATCGGTGAGATGGAACAGGTCGAACCGGTCGCGGAGTTGGCGCAGCCAGCGCGGATAATCCCAGAAGCGGTTGACGAGTCGATCGACGTTGTGGGCCGACGGATACTGGCCCAGCCACGGCAAGCGGCCGGCCCGTTCCCGGAACGGCGGACACACCTCGGCGGCTTCGAATCGGTCGCGGTGCCGCTCGCGCACTTGTTGAAGAAACATGGCGGCCACCAGGTCCATGCTCGGCCAGCCCTCTTCCTCGTAGTCGCACAGGACCGCCAGCCGCAGCCGCTCGCCAGCGCGCGCCGGCGCGGAGCGAGATGCCGGCGGCGACGGACGGCGCCGCCCGCCCGCGGTATACGAATCCGCGATCACGCGCGCCACGCGCGGCGTGAGCACCTTGTAATCGAAATGCGTCCGCGCCACGTGCATGTTGTGTCGCCCTCGTTCCAGCAGCGCCGGGTCGGTCAGGATGTGCCGGATGCGCCCGGCCAGCTTGTGCGGATAGTTCGCGTCCATCTGGCCGTCGTAGTCCACCAGCATGGCGTCATCGAGGACGCGGGCCGCTTCGCCGACCCGGCTCGCCAGCACGAAACGGCCGGCGGCCAGGTACAGGGGAAGTTTCCCCGTGGTACGCACCTGACCCGCCAGGTCGTTGGTCTGCGTCGACAGGCAAACGTCCATCACGCCCAGATAGCGCGGCAGGTCGTCCAGCGGCACGCGGCCGAGAAACAGCACGCGGTCGACGATGCCGTAGTCCGCGCAGCGCGCTTGCAGCACCGCGATGCCGTCGCCGTCGCCGATCATCACGCCGCGCACCGGCTGATCGGCGAGCAGGCGGATGGTTTCGACCAGGTCCCAGCCGTAACAGATGCCGAGGCGCGGGCTCCAGACGGACGTGCCCACCAGACCGATGGTCAGGACATCGTCGAGTCCGAGTTGCCGCCGCAGCGCTTCGATTTCGTGCGGGGCCGCCGGCTCGAACGCGACGCCGTCGGGGATGAACTCCGCATCGACGCCTTGCTGCCGCAGCCGCTCCTTGTGAACGCTGCCGCGCACCACCAGACGGTCCGCGGCCCGCACCGAGACTTCCTCCAGGCAGCGCGTCAAGGCGATGCCGACCGGCCCACGGCCGAGCGAGCGCGCCAGCGCCGTGATGGCGTCGCCGGTGTCGATCACCAGGCGATTGCCGGTCAGGCACTTGTAGAGCAGCCCGGCCCCGACGCCGGAATAGCCCATGTCCAGGACGTAACACACACGCGGCTGACTGCGAAGCAGGTCCGCGACCAGCCGCACCATCGACCAGACCTTCGCCTTGGACCGATGAAACACGCGGATGTCGAAGCGCTCGCGCAGCCGGGCGGCGAAGGCCTGGGCGCGTTGGTCCATCGGGCTGGACGGGCCGCCGTTGACGACGAAGGCGACGTGGGTCAACGCGACGTGGGTAAACGCGACGTGGGTCATGCGGCGAACAGGTCCCTGGCCGGTTCCGATTCTTGCCGATGCCGGCTCGAAGCGGGCGCTGGTGCAGTCTCTCGGGCAGCCTCCCGGAGCGTGTGGATCGTGCGCTCCAGGCTGAAATGGCGGGTGTAGCCGAGGCGAGCCTGCTCGCCCAAGCGCCGCCGCGCCGCGCCGTCGCGCAGCAGCCGTTCGGTTTCGGCGACGAGAGCGGGCGCATCGCCGGCCGGAACGACCGCGGCCAATGTTCCTTGCTTCCACAACGGCTCGCTGAGGGCGCCGAACGTCGTCACCGCCGGCACGCCCAGTGCCAGGCCCGCCATCAAGCTGCCGCGCCGGCCCGAGGCGCCGTCGGGGTAGGGTTGCACGAGCACGTCGCAGGCCCGCAGGTGCGCCGCCACAGCGCGATCCGTGAGTTCCCCAGTCGCCCGGATCCGCCCGCGAAGAGTCGGATGGCGTTCCACCAGGGATTGTGCAAATGTCACGCTGCCGCGGCCGACAAGCAACCCGCTGCGGCGCTCCGCTTGACGCAACAGCGCCGGCAGTACTGCCGCCAGGTCTCGAGCGATCAACTCCCCGAACGTGCCGAAGTGGCCCAGGATGATTCCATCACCCTCGAGCGCTTGGCGGCGCGCCTCGGCCACGTCACGCGCGTCGGCCTCCAGGGCGACGTTGCTGGGCACCGGCAACTCGACGACCGGAACGCGCACCGGGGCCAGCCGTCGCAGCGCCGCTTCCCAGGCCGGGATGGCGACAAAGATGCGGCTCGCGGCCCGCGCGACCAGCGAAGCCATGACGCGCTGCGCCGCGCCCAGCACGTTGTGCTTGAACGGCTGGCCCAGGCGCATCGGGTAGCACATTTCGTGGAACATCACCCATGGCCGCACCGGACACTGGAACTTCAGCCAGGCGCACAAGGGCACGTTCATTCCCCGGCAGCCGTACATGTGCGGCACGTACTGCACCAGCAGACGCCAGTCGCGGCCGCGCTTCCCAAGCTCGCGGTGCAGCACATCGAGACCGCGGGGGCCAAAATGATCCGGCAAGCGGCGGACGCACACGTTCCGGGACGAGTGGTCGCTTGACCCCGGCGTCCCATCCTCCCGGCGCCGCGGCGTCCACACGCAGACTTCGTCGCCCGCGTCGGCCAGCGCGTGCGCGAGGCGGTGGGTGTAATCCGCCACGCCGCCCGGATCGGGGGGATACTCGCCGGTCACGATGTGCCAAATGGTCACTTGGACTCCCCGGCGCTTGCCGCTTCACACGGGATCGCCAAGAGGAAAAACCGTCCGGACGGACAGTCTTTGGGACCCTGCACCGGCAGTGGCGTGGGGCTGCCTTCGGTCCAAGCGCGGTACTGAAAATCGTTCGCCGGCAGAAGGTCAAAAATCTCCTCGCGAGACCCGCCAGCCAACTCCAAGCCGCAATCCCCGTGCACCTCGACGAAACAGTCCACGCGGCGCGAGAGCGTTTGCTTCGCGCCACGCAAGGCGTGGCATTCGTAACCTTCAACATCCACAAACAGGACATCCGGGAAACCAAAGCGCGCCGCGAGCTCATCCACCGTCACCGCCGGCACACGCACACTCGCGATATTGGTCGCTGCGTTCCTAACTTGAGCGCAGAGGTCCGTGCAAACCTCAAGTTCCCCGCATTGATCGGAGATTGCCGCGGCCTCGACGTGGATTTGCCGCAGGCCGTTCATGTCGCGGTTGATCTCGGCGACCCGCGCATTATGGGGCAAGGCTTCGACCGCCACCACGCTGCCGGACGGACCGACCGCGTGAGCCAGGAGCATGGCCACGACACCCTGGTGAGCGCCAAGGTCAAAAACCCTGGACCCTTCCTTCAAGCCGGCGCTTCGCAACAAGTCGATTTCCGGAATCGATGCCCAGTCGTGATCGTACCAGCCCTTTGCCATCGGGTCGGCGATTTGGACCTTCAAACGAATCCCGGCATATGAGCGCTCCACCGTATAGGGCGCGAGCCGTTGCATCATCCTGCGCATTTTCCAGGACCGCAACCGCGTCCAGACCGAGCGCGGCAATAGCTGTCGTGCCAGGCTTTTGAGCATGATCACGTCGCCAGCGCGGCGCCGACCGCCCTGTCAAAGAGCTCATCCAGCTCGCGGATGTGGTTCCACAGGGTAAACCTGCGTGCGAGACCTCGGGCCTGCTCGGTCATGCGGCGGTAGCGGGCAGGATCCGACAACGCCGACAACGCGTCCGCCAGCGCCTGCGTCAGCCCGGCAACGGTCGGAGGATTTCCCGACGCCAGCACCCCGTTCTCCCCGTCGCTCAGCCAGTCCCGGACGCCGCCGACGTCGTATGCCACCACCGGCAGCCCCGCCGAACCGGCTTCCGGACCGATGCGGCCGAACGGTTCGGGCCACAAGCTGGGGACCACCAGCAGATGGGCACGGCGCAGCAGGTCGTCGCGCGCGTCGGCGGTCACCCAGCCGGGAAAATCCACCGTGACACTGGGGTGTCGCTCCCGCAGCCGCGCCGCCAGGTTCTCCCAGTCTCGGCGGCAAGGACCGTCGCCCGCCATGGTGAGGCGCAGGGGAATGCCCACGCGGCTCCGCACTTCGGGCAGCGCCTTCAGGAGATCGGCGCCTCCCTTCAACGGATCGAAGCGGCCGAAGAATACAAGATGCCACGCCGGCGGCGGCACGGTCTTGGGCGGGTCGGCGACATTCGTCTCTTGCATCGCGGCGTAATAGGCGATGCACTTGGCCGTCAGTCCGTGGCGGCGATACTCCTCTTGCATGTGCTGTGAATGCGTGATCAACATACGATAGCGCGCGAGCAGCAAGAGGCGTTTGGCCTGAAGGCGATACGACGTCCACATCGTCCAGGGATTGAGGCCGCCGCAGCGCCGCGGCAGGTAACACGCCAGACAACCCAGCCCGAAGCGCCGGTCGCACGGGCGAACCACAGGGAACCGCAGCGCCTTGTAGCCGCTGACGCAGGTCCCGTAGTAGTTGTGCGCGAAGAAGATCCCCGGCGCCAAGCCTTGCAGTCGTTCCTCCAGCGCCGGATTCCGCAGGCCGTGGACGTAGAGCAAGTCGGGTCGCCAGTCCGCCAGTTGCCGGACGGCGTCGTCCGGGTCCGCCTCGGCACACCAAGAACGCGAGCCTTCACCTAATCGCACCCGATCCGCAGCGCACGGCTCATCCGTCTCACACCAAAAGCCTATGTCGTGCCCGTTCTCGGCCAGGACCGGCAAGACGCTATCGAGGTAGCACTCGGTGCCGCCGAGCTTGCGCGACGTCCAGTTGATCACGGCCAGCCGCATCACTCCCCCTTTGGCGGGCTGGATTCCGCTTCCAGCGCCACCAGCCCGAACTCGCCCAGGGGATCGCTCTGCCCCGTAAGGCCGCGAATGCCCAGTCCAAGTGAGCGCAGCAGCGCCCGACCCCGCTCGGCATCGTAACCGGCGTGCCGCCATAAGCGCGGATGGAATTCGGCCGTGATGCCGCGCGGCATCTTGTGGGCCAAGGTCGCCCGCGCGCCTTCCAGGGCGGCGAACTCGAAGCCCTCGATGTCCATGGTGATCCAGTCGGGCGCCAGGCCGTGCTCGCGGCAGTAATCATCCAGCGTCACGACCGGCGCCTCGACCTCGAAGCGCCTCTCTTCCATGGCCGGTTCCGGCTCTCTCAACCGGCTCAGCATGCTGCAATCGCCGGCGTAGAGAATCTCGCGGCCCGGCCTGCTCCCCACGGCGGCCGGGACCACCGTCACCCGCTCCTCGAATCCGTTCATCGCCACGTGCCTGCACAGGACTGCAACGGCGGTCGGATTGGGCTCGAAGGCGACGATGCGGCCGCGCGGCCCGGCCAGGTACGCCAATTGCAACACGTATAACCCGGCATTGGCGCCAAGCACAAAACAGACGGCCCCTTCCCCCAGCCGCGGGCGGATGTGCTCGATCACCACGCGCTCCTCGCCCATGCGGACGCGGTGACGCGGGTCGATGCGAAACGGCACGCCATTCATGATCCACGGCATGCCGCGGTCGCCGTAGCACCGGCACAGGGCCGCTTCGTAGACCGGCCGCAGCGTGCGGACGGTCCAGGAACCGCGGCCCAACCGGCCGCCGACCCAGGAAACGACGCGTTGCAACATCAGCGTGCGCCGGCGTCCATGGCCGCGACTAGGCTTACCGTCGGCCGCGGAGCCGCAGCCGCCGGCCGGCCCGCGGGCGAATCGGACAGACGTTCCAAATCGTCCACGACCATTTCCTCCACCAGCTCCTGAAACGAACACGACGGCGCCCAGCCCAGCTGCCGGCGCGCCTTGGAGGCGTCGCCGAGCAGCAAGTGGACCTCCGCCGGGCGGAAGAAGCGCGGATCGCTCACAACGTGGTCGCGCCAATCGAGGTCGACGCACGCGAAGGCCAGCTCGACGAACTGCTGCACCGACCAGGTTTGCCCCGTGGCGACGACGTAGTCGTCGGGCTGGTCTTGCTGGAGCATGAGCCACATGGCGCGGACGTAGTCGCGGGCGTGTCCCCAGTCGCGCTTGGCTTCGAGGTTGCCCAGGGGCAGCTTGTCGGCGAGGCCGAACTTGATCTTGGCGACGTGGCTGGTGATCTTGCGGGTCACGAACTCGTAGCCGCGCCGCGGCGACTCGTGGTTGTACAGGATGCCCGAGGTCGCCTTCAGCCCGTAGGCCTCGCGGTAGTTGCGGGTCAGGTCGAAGCCGGCCACCTTGGAAATGCCGTAGGCCGAACGCGGATGGAACGGCGTCGCCTCGGTCTGCGGCGTCTCGCGCACCTTGCCGAACATCTCGCTGGAGGCGGCGAAGTAGAACCGGCAGCGCGGCGCCACCTCCTTCAGGCTCGCCAGCAGATGGTGCGTGCCGTTGATGTTGGTGTTGAGCGTGGAGAACTCGTCCTCGAACGAGTAACTCACGAAACTCTGCGCCGCCAGGTGATAGCATTCATCCGGCTGCACGCGCGCCAGCACCTGGAACAGGCTGGCGTAGCTTTCCAGCGACGCGGAGTGCAACTGCAGCCGCGGCAACAGATGCCGGATCCGCCACATCCGGTGGTCGGGGTCCTCGATGGCGACGCGGCGGACGATGCCGTGGACCTCGTAGCCCTGGCCCAGCAGCCATTCGGAAAGATACGAGCCGTCCTGACCGGTGATGCCGGTGATGAGCGCTTTTTTCACGTGAATGTACTCCTCTCGCCATCAAGCGGCGGCGTAGATGTCCAGGCACCGCTCCACCACCCGGCTCCAGGTAAATAATTCCAGCACGCGCCGTCGCGCCGCCTGTCCCATGGCGCGAGCTTCATCCGGATGAGCGCGCAGCCACAACAATCGCGCGCGCAGGGCCGCCGAATCGTTGGGCGCGACCACGAAGCCCGTGACCCCGTCCTCGACCACTTCCGGCATGCTGGCCACGTTGGTGCAGATCGCCGGGATGCCGCAGGCCATGCCCTCGAGCAGCGTCTGGCCCAAGAGCTCCGGCACGCGCGATTCGCGCCCGTAGCGATCGCGGTAGACGCTGGGCAAGACCACGCACAGCGCCCGTTGATAGGCCCGCACCAGCCCGTCGTCTTCACAGGTGGTGACGAAGCGCACACGCTTGCCCGCGGCCAACGCCTGCAAGTCCGCGACGTAACGCGCATCGTAGGGCCGGCCGATCAGCTCCAAGTCCATGTCCGCGGGCACGGCTTCCACCAGATGATCCACGCCCTTGTGCGCCATGAGGCGCCCGACATACACGACTGGACCCGGTTGTTCCGGACCATCCGACGCCGGCGCGAATTTCGCCACATCCACGCCGCCGTAGATCACGTGCGCCCGCCGCTGCAAGGGAGACAGGCTGCGGCTGTAGGCGCTGATGTGCAGATGCCCGTGAAACCAATGATCGATCGTCATGTACGCCGCCAGGTTCCAGCCGCCGCCGCCCAGGTCGGTGGCGAAAATCCTGCGGCCAGTTGGCCGGCACAACAAGGCCGCGAGGTTGCTTGCCGCCAGGTACGTCTGGTGGCAGTGGACGACGTCGGCCCGCGCGATCTCGCGAACCAGCGCCCACGCGAGGCGATTGTTCGCCTGGCCGCGCACCGCCACGCCGCGCGCCACCCGGACGCACAGGTCGCCGTCGCGGAATTCGCGCTCGACCGGGCCGAACGCCACAAGCCGCGTCGGCGTCCGCTGCGCCATGTGGCGGGCGAGCTCGTAGGCGTAGCGCTCGGCGCCGCCGTAGATGCCGCCGCCGGCGCCGAACGTCTTGGGCACAAGGTGGACGACGCGCAATTCACTCCTCCGCGGTGTTCGCTTGCCGTCGCTGTGGAGGCGCCGTCGCGAGCAGCTCCAACGTGCGCCGCTGAAGTCGCCGGTTGAAGACGCGGTTCAGGGGCGGCACGCGGTGGACCAGCGCCCACGCGTAGTGCGTGAACCGACCCCAATCGACTTCCTGTCCGCGAAAGGTGCCGAAGTGCACCGTGCGAAACTTGGCGTAACGGTACGGTTTGCCCAAGGTGGCGCAGTAGTACCCGTAGATCAGCGCCGGCTCACGCGGCTTGGCCTCGAGCGGCTGATTCAGCCGCTGCAATAACTCTGCATGAGAGTGGATTCGATGCGTGGCCTCGAGCCCCTGATAACGCGCGGGGCCCGCCGTCACCGACGGCTTCCCCCAGTACACCGCCTCGATTCCCATCGTTGACCCGTACGTCACCACGGTGTCCGCGTGACCCAGCAGAGCGTAGGAATGGACCGGGCTGTCCGGCGTCAGCACCGTCAATCGGGGGCAGTCCAGGGCCACCAAACCGTGGACGTGCTCGTTGTCCGCCTCTCGGAGCCGCGGATGCATGCGCACCGTGATGTGCACATTCTCGTTCACCGCGCCAAGGGTCTCCTTGAGCTGCCGAACAGCGGCGAGTTGATTCGCGTACACCGGGTTGCGCCATTGCGGCCCCGCCGCCGTTCGCTCGTCCTCAGACGACGTGAAGATGACGACGTTGCGTTTCGCGGCATTCCAGCAATCCGGCAAGCGATTGATCTCCTGATCGGCCACGTACGAGGGTTTGGACATCGCCATGCCCCCCCGGGCTCGGGCCTCGTAGAATCGGCAGGCCACTTTGTCCCGCTCCGGATTCCCTCCGGCTTCTTGCCAAATCCGCAGCATTTCGCGGGTGCCGTAGTCGAGATCGTGCGCCGTCGCGTTGTCATACTCGGCGTAGTGATTCGGGTCGCATCCCGAATCGCGCACCACGTAGCGAACCCCGCGGCTTTCGCAGGCCCGCAACGCCGCCCGCGTCGTGCCGGTGCGGCCGTTGCTGATGTGCACCAGATCGGTTGGATGCCGCTCCAGGTAGTTTTGCATGGCGCGGTACACCAGCAGCGTGGACCGCAGGAAACGATCCAGCCATTCGCCGTGAAGGGCGACGTCGAGCTCCGGCCGCATCGCCATGGTGGCATAGCTCGACAGCGCCGCCTCGCCGATGTCGAAATTGTCCACGCGCATGCGGACCAGGTCTTCGGTAGTCCTGACCCGCGTGTCCAGGCCCTGCGCTTCCCTTTTGTTGTCGTCGGTCAGATAGGGATAGAAGGATTGCATCGACACGCGCGGCGCCAGGAGCGTCTCGCCGTGCCGCGTCCGCTTGACGCACTTGTCGCACCGCGACGCCAGGTGATCGGGATTCCATTCGCAGCTGAGCATCTCTGTCGTGCAGCCGATCCAGACGACTCGGTCTCCGGCGTCCAGATGTTCCTGAACCGCTTCCAGGGCCATTTCCAGATGGGGAAACCCGATGCCAAAGGGACTGAATACCACAACATTCATCGGTGCGAGTCCTTTGTTCCTTCATCGGTGTTGAGCGCAATGTTCGCCGCCGGTCTCATCGACAAAACACCACATAGAGGTAATCGGCGAGGCCGGACGCCTCGAGCGACGCTGTCCACAAGCCGTCGAAGCCGAGCCCGAGCGGCGAAATCTGCTTGTCCCCCGTCGGCTTGCCCTGCCGCAGCCACTCAATAAAGTTGGCGAAGCCAAAACGGTGCACGTACTTCACTTTTGCCACCCGCAGACCCGCCGCCTCGGCCGTCGCTCGCAATGCCTTCTCGTCGAAATAGAACGTGTGCACGGTCCGGTAGAAAAAGGCCTGGTAGCGCGGGTCGAGCTTCATCAGGATGTCGGCGCGGTTCGGCGTGCTCACGAGACACAGACCGTCTTCCGTCAACAGATCACGGATGTCGCGCAGGAAACCGACCGGATCCTCGACGTGCTCGATGACACTGAACGACGTTGCGACGTCCACCCGGCCGCGCCACTCGGCAAGCGCGCCGACGACGTCCCGATACACACGGTGTCCGCGCTGCTTGAGCGAGCCGTGGTAAGCGAGGGCCGGTTCGACGCCCACGGTCGCGGACGCCAGACCGCGGACGGTGTCGAGGAAGGAACCGCCGGCGCAGCCGATGTCAGCCACGACCTTGCCGCGCAACTCCATACCCGCGAGCAGTGCCATCTTGCCGAGCTGTTCGTCGTCGTGCCGCCGGAAATAGCTCTCGACATCGGCGCCTTCGCCGACATCCTTGCGGTAGTCTTCCGATTGGTAATAGGCCGACAGGTCCGCCTGCCGCGGCGGCAGGTGCTCGACGCCGCAGCGCCGGCAGCCCCAAACCACCGCGGGGACGCTGCGGCCAAAGACGCCGTCGCGGACCGGCCCCTCGTAGGCCGGCGCCATGTCGCCGTTGCAAATCGGACACGCGGGCATCGAACGATTCCCCGGAAACTCCACATCAGCGCCGCGCCGTCAGCTCCCGCTCCACCGCCGTAAAATCCGCCAGCGTGTCGATGCTGACCATCGGCTCTTCGAGCACGATCGCCGTGCTGTGGGCGCCCAGCGTCGTCTCCTGTTCCAGCAAGCAGGCGCGGCGGATGGCATAGGCCGCGCCGTTGCGCGTGTAGGTCGGCTGAAGCTGCTGCCGGGCGATGATGCGGCGGCCATCGGCGGCGAACAAGCTCAGGGCGCCCTCGGCATTCAGGACGAGCTGCTTGAGCGGGTGGTACTTCACGTCGGTGCGGTTGACGGTCCACACCGAGTCCCAGCCGCCTCGAATCAGTTTCTCCACGGCGGCGGTCACGTGCTCTTCGCGCCGCAGCGGACAGGTCGGCTGCAGCATGACGACGACGTCGTAGCGCAACGCATCGATCTCTTCCGTTTCACGCAGGGCGTGCTGCAGCACTTCGGTGTCGCCGATCAAGTCGCCGGACAATTCCACCGGCCGCATGAACGGCGCGTCGAGTCCACACTCCCGCGCCGCCCGAGCGATCTCGGGATGATCGGTCGAGACAAGGGCGCGATCGACGTAGGCCAGCCGCCGCACCAGCTCACCGGTGTGGGCCAGGAGCGGCTTGCCTGCCAGGGGATGCAGGTTCTTGAGCTTGACGCCCTTGCTGCCGCCACGGGCGGGAACGACGACCAGGATGCGCTTGTCGAGGAGCACGGTGATCCCACCGGATCATTGAGATCGTTCAATCAAAACCTGGGTGGCATGCTTTCGCCGATCCCTCGCTACCTGTGAATCATCTGGACCATCACGGCGAAAGCATGCTGTCCCCGGCGCCACCCCGCATGCTTTCGCGGTGTCGGTCCAGAATCACCTCGTCGGGCGAGGGAGCCGCGAACGCATGCCGCCCGAGAATGATCCATGTGTTGTGAGAGCGAACGCATGCCGCCCAAACTGATCCGCATCACGACGCATCACCGTCGAGCACTTGCGGCAACTCACGCAGGTCCGGCAACATCAGCACACCCGCCGCCTCGAAATCGTTGAACGCGTTGCGGATGCCGATGAAACGACAACCACACTCCTGGGCCGCGGCCAGGTCGGCGCGGCCGTCGCCGACGACCACAACTTGCCAAGCGCCGACGCGCTGTCGGTCCAAGAGCGCCCTGAGGTTTCCGATCTTGCTCGCCGGAGAACCCAAAACATCGCTGAAGTAGCGATTCCAGCCGCGCCGCGCGACCGCTCGACGCAACGGCCCTTCGAGCGTGGCGGAATTGACGAACAACGAGTGTCGCGACGCCAACGCCGCCAGGCAAGCGCTCGCCCCCGGCACCTCGGGGCACTCGGACTGGTGGGTCTCGCAAATCTCGTTGTACCGGTCCGCGTATTCAACCACCGGCGCGAAGCACCGCGCCGTGCCGGCGGCCAGGTCCCGCGCCGCCAGCGTTCCAAGGATTCGACCGATGACCTGAAGTCGATTGTCTTCGCCCCAGCCGTTCCGCAGCACGTCGCGAACACCGTTGCCGTCCGGATCGACGTCCGCGAAGATGCGAAAGTAACTGTCGCGCTTGACCTCGTTGGAAGCGACGAGCGTGCCGTCGAAATCGAAAACCACCACGCGCGGCGTCGGCGTCACAGCTGGTACCGTCCCCACTGGTTGACGCGCGTCTTGCGCGCCGACCGCGGCATGCGGTTGATGTCCTTGTCTTCGTAGAACGAGTCGTTCTGCACGTCCGTGGTCGAGATTTCCTCGAAGATGACGCCGCGCTCGGTCCAGAAGCTGTGCCAGACACCCTGCTGCACCAGCTGCATGTCGCCCGGATACAGCGTGCGCCGCAGCCCTTCGATTTCCATCTCCAGCACGCCGGAAAGGACCTGGAACGTCTCCTCCTTCGACTTGTGGTAATGGGCCGGGTGGCGCTGGCCGGGGAGCTGGATGATCAGCTTCTTGCAGTAGCTGCGGTTGACGCAGGTGATGATGGTGGCGCCGTATTCGAGGAAGCGCTCCAGGCCGTAGTGATGCGAGAATTCGGTCTCGAACGCCGGCGGCAGAGCGATGCGCGCTTCGTTGAGCATGGCCTTCACGGAATGGATGGCCGTGAACAGCGCCTGCTTGTCGCGCTGGGGCAGCTCCACGGCGGCGTGGACCAGAGCTGCGTCCTTGTCGAGCGGCTGCTGGGCGACGATGCCCGGCACGAACTGACCGGAGGCGAGCTGACCGGGGCCGCACGGCATGGCGAAGTACACGTCGTCGCGGCCGAGCGGCTGGCCTCTCTTGACAGGCTTGCGGGCGTAGACGCCGCGCGCCAGCGAGCGGAGCGAAGCGGCTTCTTCCGCGAGCGCCGGCTGTCGCGCCGCCGCGCCGCACAAGACGCGGGCCTCCTGGGCGGCGCGAATCCAGCGGTCGAGCTGCTCGGGCGTCGACGAATACTGGTTGAGCTTGATCGCGTCGGTCGGCACGCCGACGTGGCGCTCCAGGATTGACGCCCCCTTGGCGACGGCGACTTGCACCGGGGCCAGGTCGTCGGGATCTTCATGGGTCGAGAAGCCGATGGCGCGGTTGGGGTAGCGGGCCTGCAAGAGCGCGACCTGGTTGAGCTGCAGGTCCGCCGGCGGCGTGGGATAGATCGCCACGCAATGCATGATGGCGAACCGCACGCGGCGATGCTCGAAGAAGCTGACCAGGTCGTCGATCTCCTTCCACGTCAGCCCGCCGGTCGAGAAGATCACCGGCTTGTTGCACTCGGCCACGGCTTCCAGCAGCGGCCAGTCCTGCGCCGAACAGCTCGCCACCTTGAGCACTTCGATCCCGAGGTCGAGCGCCTGCTCGACCGAATCCTCGTCGAACGGCGTCGCCATGGAGATCATGTCGGCCTGGCGCACGTCGTCCGCGAGCCGCGCGAAGTCGTTCTTCGTCAGCGCCGTGGACAGGAAGCGGTCGATGTGCTTGTTCGGGCTGCCCTGGCGATGGGCGGCGTGGATGAACGTGTCGAGCTGGCGGAACTGGAACTTCAGCGCCGCGCGAACGCCGTTTTCCCGGACCGCCTGCCCCACCTCCTCGATCACGCGGGCGCCGTGGCCAACGTCGCCCTGATGGTTGTTGGCCAGGTCGAGGACGAACAGCTCGCGGAAATCGAAAGGCTGCTCCATGCGCGGCCCCTCGGAACGGCAAACGGACTGTAGCAGCGACTGCGCATGCGCCGGATCGAGGGCCACGGAGTCGCGAAAATCGAGGACAAGACTCATGGTTTCCTCCCGATCGCTGCGAGCGTGCAGCCCTTGGAGTAGTCGATCGATACGCGCCGGCCGCCGGCCTCCGACGCGTGCGCCGCCGCCACGACCAGCATGGTGTCGAGGCCGCGCTCCACGCCGATAGGCGAGGGGCGGATGAGCGACGCGTCGTCCGGCCCTTCGAGACACGTTTCGATGTGCCGCAGCTCCTCAATGAAATCGTCGGGCCGCGTCTTGGGGATCGCGTGGACCTGGTCGTCGCGGCCCGGAATGCGGCAGTGAATTGCATCGCCCTCCGGCGAGGCGTTGAGCAACAGCTCCAGGCGGCCGCGCGTGCCTTGCAGGCAGGCGCGCTTGACGGGCGGCAGCGTGACCACGTCCTGGACCACCCGGCCGACCAGTCCTCCCTCGCTGCGCAGGTTCAGCAAGCAGACGCTGTCGTACTCCGCCTGCCCTTGCCGGCAATACTGCAACATGGCGTCCACGTCGGCGACGCGGCCTTTGCCGACGACGTGGGCAAGGTGCTGCCAGAGATTGATGGCGTGGGAATGCTCACCGCTGGCGCCGCCGCCGCGACGCCAGTAGCCCAGGTAGGTGTCTTCGGGGCCGCTGAGCCAAGGGTGCGCCCGAAAGATGCCGCTCCAGTGTTCGCGGAATTCCACGTCCAGCGTGTCGACGTCGCCGATCAAGCCTTCGCGGTACAGGTCTTCGATCTTGCGAACCGCTTTGCCCACCACGTGGTCGTAGCCGACGAAAACGCGCGTCGAGCTGTTCGCCGCGCGACGATGCAGCTCCTCGGCGCCCTCCAGGGCCGGCGTGCACAGCGGCTTTTCGATGAGGATGCCACGCGGCCTCTCCTCCAAAGCCCGCAGCGCCAGCGGCACGTGGTGGTCCGGCGGCGTGCCGATCAGGATGAGATGAAAGTCGCCGCGCGGCTCGTTAGGTCCGGCCTCATGCAAGGCAATGGCTTCGTCCCACTGGCCGTAGCGCTGCGGGTAGATTTCCTTCTTCATGCGGGCGAGAGCGGCCGCACTCACGTCGCAGACCGCGACCGACCAGCCCAGCCGCCGCGCGGCGTGTGCGAGGTGGTTGCCGATCGAGCCGGCGCCGTAGATCTTCACACGGAGCATGATTGCCTTTCGGAATTTCCGGATGGCGATGCCTCTGGCCTGCTGTGCCACGCCAGGCGGGGCCGGACCGCGCCGATCAACCGCTCCGCGTAGTCGCCGCGCGCCGATTGGCCGGTGATGGGGTCCGTCACCTGGAACACCAGAACGTCCCGTGCTCCCGCGAAGTGCGACTTGACGCCGCGCGACCCGAAGAGCGACACGCTGACGGCGTATTCCTCCTCGCCAAGTAAATGAGCGGGGATCGTCACGGTCGATACGTGGAAGCCTTGCTGTCGCTCTGCCTCGACCGGTTCGAGGGTGCTGAAAGCGACACTTCCTTGAGCCATCAGCATCGCCGAAACGCGGAATCTCAACCTGGGAACGCGCACTTCATAACCGATGCGCAAGTGCAACTCATCCTCGACGCTGACGATATGCGGACAGGGTTTACCGTCCGCCCCGAACAGCCCCACGTGGGTGAGCCGCAACTGCTCGTTGCCCGGCGCGCTCGCGCCCTCCCAGGTTCGCGTCGTGCCCGATTCGGCGTCGCGCGCCAGGTAGGCGCTGACCACGTCCGTCGCCGGGCCTTCCAGCACCAGCCGGCCGCGATCGAGCAACAGCGCCCGCGTGCACAGCCGCGTGATGGCCGACATGTTGTGGCTGACAAACAGCACGGTGCGGCCGGCCGTGCTCACCTGCGACATCTTGTCCAGGCATTTGCTCTGAAAGCGCGCGTCGCCCACCGCCAGCACCTCGTCCACCACCAGGTTTTCCGGCTCCAGATGCGCCGCCACCGCGAACGCCAGCCGCATGTACATGCCGCTCGAGTAGAACTTCACCGGCGTGTCGATGAACTGTTCCACCTCGGCGAAGGCGACGATCTCGTCGAACTTGCGCGTGATCTCGACGCGCTTCATGCCCAGGACGGCGCCGTTCAAGTAGATGTTCTCGCGGCCGGTCAGCTCCGGGTGGAAGCCGGTGCCGACTTCGAGCAGGCTGCCGACCCGGCCGATCAGGTCGGCCGCGCCTTCGGTCGGCTCGGTGATCCGCGACAGGATCTTGAGGAGCGTGCTCTTGCCGGCGCCGTTGCGGCCAACGATGCCGACGACGTCGCCTTGGCGGACTTCAAACGACACGTCGCGCAGCGCCCAGAAGGGGGCGGCCGGCGCGCGGTCCGCGGCGCCGCGGCGGCGCCAGCGAAACGGGGCGGTCATCAGGCGGTTGAGGCGCTCGCGCAAGGTCTGGTACGGCGCCCGGCCCCCGATTCGGTATTGCTTGCCGAGCCGGTCGGCCCGGATGACGACGTCGTTCATCGTTCCATGCTCTGCTTTCGGCCTATCGAGTATTCGGACAGGTTGGCAAGTGTGGCACGTTGGCAACTCGGACGGCAAGTATCCAAGGCGAGCATCTCCGGGTGTTCGCGACAACACGTGACAGGCCAGCGAGTTGCGCCGACGCCTGCCGGCGGTCGGTGTTCAGCGCTGGACTCAAACTCGTCATTTGCAAGGGTCGCCCCGACGCGAAAAAATCGCAGAAGTCGTTGCTGCGCTGAGGAGCGAAAAAACACGTTCAACCCGACGCACACACCGTGGCAACGTGGCGTTCTGGCATTCTGCTGACGAGTCGATTCTCGAATCTGTGTTGATCCGTGTTTCATCTGTGGCTACACCACGTCGGCGAACGTCCGCTCCAGGCGGCGGAAGTAGAACAGGCCGCCGGTCAGGAGGGCCGCCACGGTCAGCACCGAAACGCCCATCAGCACCCACGCCGGTTGGCCCTGGCCCAGGAGCGCCCAGCGGAACCCTTCCACGACGCCGGCCAGCGGGTTCAGGCCAAACAGCGGGCGGTATGCTTCCGGGACAAGCGTGCTCGAATAGGCCACGGGCGTGGCGAACATCCAGACTTGCGTCAGGAACGGCACGGTGTAGCGCACGTCGCGGAACTGCACGTTGAGCGCGGCCAGCCACAGGCCGACGGCGAGCGCCGTGGCCAGGGCAAACACGGTCAAGAGCGGAATGGCCAGCAGGTTCCACGTCAGGGGCACGCGATAGAAGGCCATCATGCCGAGCACCAGCGCCAGGGCAACGAGGAAATCGGCCAGGCCCGACAGCACCGACGCCAGCGGCACGATCAGCCGCGGGAAGTAGACCTTGGTGATGAGCCGCTGTTCGGCGACCAGGCTGTTGCTCGATTGTGTCAGGGCGTAGGCGAACAACTGCCACGGGACGAGCGCGGCCAGGACGAAGAACGGATACGGCACGCCGTCGGACGGAATCCCTGCCAGGAGGCCAAAGAAGATCCAGAAGATCGCCATCGTCAGCATCGGCTGCAAGACCGCCCAGCCGATGCCGAGGGCAGTCTGCTTGTAGCGCACCTGGATGTCGCGCCAGGCGAGGAAGACCAGCAACTCGCGGTAGCGCCACAGCTCGACGAGGTCCAGGGCCCGCCAGCCGGAGCTGGGGCGGATCTGAACGCGGTCGGCGGCCGGCGTCACGGCCGACCCGGGCGCGGGCGCCGGCGGGGTTTCGGGACGCATTTCGGCCGCCCACTCGGCGGGAGGCGTTGTCGTATCCACGCTCATGATGGGGATGTCCGTCTACGTCTTGAAGACTTCGGAAGTCGCGGAAGTCTCGGCCAGCGACACGATCTGCCTGGCCATGGCGTTCCAGTCGTGGAGGCGCAGCCGCCGCGACACGGGCCGGATTCGTTCACGCCAACCGTTGATGTCCGTCCGCCACGCTCGAAGCCGGGCCGCCAGGTCGGCAGCATCCTCGGGATCGGCGAGGATCATTTCCTGGACATCGCGTTCGAGCTGTTCCACGATGCCGGCGCGGCGGCTGACCAGCGCCGGCACGCCGCGGCACAACGCTTCCTGAACGTTCAGTCCATAGGCCTCATAACGCACCGGGCTGACCAGCAGGTCGGCGGACGCCAGCAAGTGCGGCATGCGCCGCGTGAAGCCGAGGAAACGCACGCGGCGGTCGAGGCCGGCCGCCGCGACGCGCCGCTGCCAGGTCTGGCGGCCATTGCCGTCGCCAGCCGCGAGCAACAGGGCATCCCAATCGGGGGCCAGCGACTTCCACGCGTTCAGCAGCGTGTCGAAGCCCTTGTTGTGATCGTGGCTGAGCGCGCCCGCGAATAGCACCACCGGAACGCCCGCAGGCACGTCGTGGTCGCGCCGCGCCGCCGCCCGCTCGGCCTCGCCGACGGCCGTCCACGCCGGGTCCGAGCCAAGGTAAACAACCCGCGTGCTCTCCGGCGGCACGCCGCAGCGGCGGATCAGGTGGTCGCGCGTCTGAGCCGAGTTGGCGATCACCAGCCGCGCCCGGCGCACGGCCCGGCGTTCACGACGACGCGCCCACCATTTCGTCATGCGGTTCTTGACCCGAAACCAGAGGGGCGCCCCCGCGTCGGCGAAACCCCAGGCGTGATGGACACAATGCACCCAGTTGATGTCGTCCCCGAGCGCGCAGCCGCCGTTGACGACGATTCGTGCGCCGGGAAACTCCGCGCGAACCCGGCGGGCAATGCGACGGCCGCACCAGTCGAGCGGCAACCAGCCGAGCAGGTCGGACCCTGCGGGTCGCGGCACTTCGTGGATCGTGACCTCGGACCGTTGGGCAAACCGGCGGTCGATGTCGTGCCCCACCAGGTGAACGTGGCGTCCCTGTTCGAGCAGGTAGTCGGCGAGAGCGGCGTTGGCCTTGGATTGGCCGCCGTAGTCGTGATAGCCGGCCGTGACCAGCACCCAGGGCGAGTCCGCAGCCGGGAGTGCATGACGTTCACGGTCTGGTTGACGAGAGGCTCGTTCGTCCGCGCGGTTCAGCTCGGGTGCAATCATTCGCGGTTCTCGCGGATCTGGATGATCATCCGATTTCAGCGGTTCTCGTTCCGCCCTCTTCCGTGCCTCAGGTTCCGAGCAGCGCCGTGTCGCGCGTTTCCCGGCCGTCAAGGGCGGGAGTGGCGCTGGCCGGCCTTGGCGGCGGGCGCATTGTCGCCATGCGGCGGCTAACCATGAAGCCCATGGTGAGGAACATCAAGGCGGCCTGCGGGACGGCCGCCATCATGCCCGTGCCGGTGACGGCGGCGAGGATCATGATCAGCAGAAGCCACCACATCAGCAAACACCCGGCCCACCAGGGATGGCCTTTGTTCGGGCGCGGCCTCGTCAATAACCAGATGAAGAACCCCACCCACATGCCCAGGCCGACGATGCCGAGCTCCAGCAGGATGCGGCAGTATTCATTTTCCAGGCCGACGGGGTCGCGGATCAGGTGCGCCAGGAAGCCAGGGATGCTGGTGCCGCCGGCGCCGAGGCCGTTGCCGATGGGATACTGCTCGAGCAACTCGAAGAAACCGAGGTTCACGCTGCTCTGAAGCCGGCTGGCGACGGCCTCTGGGTCCTGCAAGGTGGTGAAGCGCTGCAAGCGCTCGTCGCTGCTCGCCACGTAGCCGATCCCTCCCAGGATAGCGGCCCAAACCAACCACAGGTTGAGCCGCAATGCGCCGGAGAAACTCGCCACCACGAGCAGGACCACAAGAATGACAAACGCGGTCCGCGAGGCACTCAGCAACACGCCAAGAACCGCGGCGGCCAAACCCGATAGCAGGATCACTCGGTTCCACCCCGACTGATTTGGCTGCACCAGGTTGCCGAAAAGCAAAGGTGTCGTCAAGATCATGGTGCCGGCGTAGCCGGCGGCGTGCGGAAACGTGGCAGGGATCCGAAACGCCGTGAAACCAGCGACGTCCTGAGAACGATAAATCAGATCCGTCACCGGGCTGGGCGGATAAAAGGCTGGCACGCCGATGGAGAATTCCGCCAAGCCAAAAGACAAGGCGACAAGATTCAGGACGGCGATGCCCAACGCAAGCTTGCCGGCCTGCTTGTTGTTGAGTCTGGCGCCCAGGATGACGAACGGCACGAACAAGGCGTTGCCCCGAAAACCGACGAGCTGGATGAGGGGGTGCTGCAACGGCAGCAGGAGCATGACCCCGCACCAGCCAACCAGCCAAACCAGCCATTGCTTGAGCAAGCGCGTCCGCGGAGGGTCTTGCCACGCCGGATGCGACAGGAAATGCCCGAGGTAGGCGCCGGCGACGGCGGCATCAAACATGAAGTACGTGACACTGTCCAGAAAATTGGCTCGTACGATGCCGTAGACATAGCCCACGCCCAGCAAGCCAAGCAGACCCGCCGCAAGCGACGTACGCGCCAGAAGCGTGCAGAGCACGCATGCGCCCGCTGTGAAGATAAAGCCCATAGCATCTGTTCTTGTGCGGTCTCGAGGCTGTGTTCGCTCAATCGACTCTTCTTTGGGACACGAGATCGCGCGGCATCGCAGAAACGACGCCGCGCAGGCCGACGCATGCCGCTTCGAGCGCTCGATCGGGAGCGCACAGGCCAAACGCTTTCCCGGGGCCGGCGCTTCCGAGAGCTCGGCGCAGTTGCTGATCGCCGATCCACGAGCGCAGCGTATTGGCCAAGATCTTCGGATCCCCGGGCGGCACCAGTCTTCCGCAGGTTTCGTCCACAATCTCCAACACGCCGCCGATCGCCGAAGCCACGACGGGCAGCCGCGCGTACAGCGCCTCGACACAGGCGATGCCAAAGGATTCCGGCCCCGTATTCGGCTGGCAGTAGATGTCGGCCGCCGCCAACAATCGCGAGGCGTCGGCGCGTTGTCCAAGAAAGCGGATTCGACAGAGTCCCCATTGGCTGGCTGATTCCGTGAGCTCCTGGAAATACGGTTCTTCCCCGGGTCGCTGCGGACCGCCCACGATCCAGCATTCCCAGGAAGGCGACGAAGGCAGTTGTCTCAGGCTCTCGAGCAGCAATCGATGGCCCTTGCCTGGCTCCATGCGGCTCACCTGCACGATGACCACCGTGTCCTCCGGCGTCCCCAGTGATTGCCGCACCTCGCGGCGAACCAGCGCGCGATCCATTGACGCCGGCGGACTGACGGGCAGGTAGACGACCTCGGGCGGCACACCGGGAAACAACGTGTGCATCGTCGCCGCCGTGGCTCGGCTGTTGGCGATGATCCGGTCCGGCTTCGTCCACCGCGCCCAACGTTCCAGCCAATGACGGCCGCTCTGCAAAGCGTGGCCCCAAAAGACCAGCGGCAGCCGCCAACGCCGCACCACCGGGCCGGCGATCGCATGCGGCCAGCAGCCGTGGGCGACGACGACATCGAACTTCGTGCTCCGGAGCAGTCGGTTCAAACGGCGGCGGGCCAGCCACACGGTCCACGGCCGGCTGACGCGGGCCTTGCCTAGCTGTTGCACCGCGACGCCCGCGGACCGCAGCTCATCGTCGAGCCGGCCTTCGAAGAACAACGCGAAATGCGGTTCCATCTCCGGGCACAGGTCTCGAAGACACGCCAGCGTGACGAGGAACGTCTCGATGCCGCCGTACAGGTTGCCCGCGCCGACGTGCAGCACGCGCAGCCGGGACCGGTGCGCCGATACCGCTTCGTCCTGCACCGTCGGAATCGAGTCTACTGCGGAGAGCATTGTCGGCCCCAGCCCAGAGAAGCTACGCGCCCGCCGCGCGAGCGATCGTCCGGCGGTAACTGTCCAGGCTGCGGCGGGCCATCACGGCTGCGTCAAACTCACGCACGGCCCGATGCCGCGCCGCGGCGCTCAGTCGCTGCCGCAGCCCCGGTTCGCTCAGCAGCCGCAGCGCCGCCGCCGCCAGCGCCTGGGCGTCGTTCATCGGGACCGTCAATCCTGTCTCCTCGTGACGGCTCACCCACGAGACGCCGCTATGCGGAATCGCGGTGTTGATCACCGGGCAGCCGCTGGCCATCGCTTCGACTTGCACCAAGCCGAAGGCCTCGCTGCGGGCGTTGCTCGGAAACCACAACGCCGTGGCCGCGCGATAGGCGCCCGCCAACTCGGCGTCGGAGCAGCGGCCGCGCCAGACGATCCGCTCCGCCACACCGCGCTCCGCGGCGTGGCGAGCGAGATCGCGCTGGAGCGGTCCTTCGCCGATCACGAGAAGCTTGCCCTGAACGTGCGCCAACGCCCGCACCGCATGTTCCAGCCCCTTGTAATAGACCAGTCGGCCTACCGCCAGCCACAACGGTTGACCGTGCTGTTCGCGAAGCTGAGCTTCCTGACGGCAGGCTTCGGCGCTCGGTTGGAGAAACGGGCGCAGATCGATGCCGAAGGGAAGCACCCGGACCTTGTCCCGATAGGCATGCAAGAGCGGCGAGCCTTTCGCGTACGCCGGCGACGTGGTAAAGATCGCGCGCGCCCGCTGAAAGACGAAACGCTCGAACGGCCGCACCGCCAGCGCCAGTGTCTTCTGCCGAACCACGTCGCTATGGTAGGTCACGACAATCGGCGCCGGCAGCGCCAATGCCAGGGCGGTCAACATGGTTGGGTTGGGAACGTGCAAATGCACCAGGTCCACGTGTCCCCTCAAGGCGGCAATCAGCGACGGTAAGCGCGGGCACAGATCGAATCGAGCCAAGCTGGCGACGCGACCGACGCGCGTCAGCTTGATCGTGCCGTCGAGCTCCTGATGGTTGGTGGTCTGCGCGAAGCTGCGCCAGGTGGCGTCCCGACGGTGGCGATCGAGATGGCTAACGCAGATGACTCGAACGTCCGCGCCGAGCGCCGCCTGGGCCCGCGTGATGGTTGCCAAATGGGTCTCCATCCCGCCCGCCGCGGGCGGATAGAACTTGCCGAGATGGCAGATTCGCAGGCCGGCCCCAATGACGGTTGCTTGACCGCCTGTTTCATCAATACCTGGCCCCTCCTCATTCGGCTGATGGTCCATTCTCGTTCTGCCTGCTCAGTTGCCTGTCCGTGATCGACACTCGTTGCCGGACGACTCCTACTCCCCCCACGGCCTGGGCTTGGCGAAATCTGAGCCCGGAAAACTTGAATCAAAATCGACCTTTTTCAAATCTTCGCAATCGCCCCACCCGAAAATCGATCATTCCCGGCAAGGTCGCGAGCCGATACCTGTTGTGGATCGTTTCCTGCACCCCAATCCGGAACCGTTGCGCTGGACACGCCATGAAGATCGGCCGCCTGTTGCTGGCTGGGGCTTTGGCGACCACGCAGTCGGGTTGCTTCTTCGCGTACGCGCTGCACAACCTTTACCAGGCGCCCGCGGACTGCCTGGATGAGCATGTCCTGCATTGCCGCCTGGACAAGGAAGCCAAGAAGGCGTGGGCGGCGGTGCACGCACAAGAGCCGGGATTTTCCGCCGACTACGCCGCCGGGTTTCGCGCCGGCTTCGTCGATTACCTGGAATACAACAGCCTCGGCGAACCGCCCGCCGCCCCTCCCTACCGCTACCGCCGGCTCTGCAACCTCTCGCCGCGGAAGGTTCAAGCCATTGACGATTGGAACGCGGGTTTCCGGCACGGCGCCTCGGCCGCGCACGACAGCGGCTTGCGGTCG
>JAKEET010000140.1 GCA_022616435.1 Gemmataceae bacterium | reverse complement strand
TTCCCGTGGTTGGCCAAACCTTGCGGGACGGGATTGGCTACCCGCAGAGTTCCAACGAAAGGTTTCCGTGATGCTTCTTACATCGCTTCCCCCTTTCCCAAACTTCGCTTGGCGCAATCTCATTGGCCTCCTTCTTGCTGTCGCCCTTGACTTCGATGGTGATGGTCTTCGTCGTCTCGCCGGGGGCGAAGGTCAGTGTGCCGGTCTTGGCGACGTAGTCGTTGTTGCCCGTCGTGGCGGTGCCGTTCAGGGGAGCGAAAACAGCGTCGCCGACGGCGAGCGTCACCGCCGGCGAGCTTGCTGTCCGCTAGGGCTTCGTGCATCGTCGCGTCACAGGCTGGAGCCGAAGGAATCCACGGGATCGCCGAAGATGCCAAGGGCCAACTGAGTCCAGAGCTGGCTACCGTCCGTGTCCTCCGGTTCGCCGGCGCCGTATCTCACTCGGACGGCGCCAGCCCCGGAAACGCCGCCCACGTCCTGACCAGGTATGCCGATGGCCACGTCGGCCTTGCCGTCGCGGTTGTAGTCGCCTACGGTCAGGGCAGCGCCGAACGCGCCGTCGATTTGGACCAAGAAGTCGCCCGCGAAGCTCGTCTCGATCCAGAAGTCATTGGCGGCGGTCAGGCCCGCGGCCGCGCCGCCGGTGAGCACGTGCACGGCGCCGCCGTTGCCAACGTGGGGCGCGCCAATGACCAGGTCGTCCACGCCGTCGCCGTTGAGGTCGCCGCCCGCCAAGGCAGTACCGAACCGCGCATGGGCGTTCGGCAAGCCGACGATGCCGGCGCTGTCCTGGGTCCAAGACCGGTTTCCAACGGCGGACAAGCCGCTGCCGGTCCCGTAAAGCACGTTCACCGTGCCGGCATCGAGGACAACGCCGACATCCTCGTCCGGGACGCCGATCGCCAGGTCATCCTTCCCGTCGCCGTCGAAGTCGCCGACGGCCAGGGTCCGGCCAAATTGATCGTCTTCTTCGCCAACACCTTCGACGCCGTAGCTGTCCTGGGTCCAGAACTGGCTTCCGGCGGTTGCCAGTCCGGCCGCCGCACCATACATCACGTGGACGGCGCCGACGTTCTCGACCCCCACGATGCCTTCGCCGGGCACGCCGATCACCAGGTCGTCCTTGTCGTCGCCGTTGAAGTCTCCCGCGGAAAGCGCATAGCCGAAAAAGTCACCGCCCTCGCCCCCATCTCCGCCAATGGCGTTCTGGTTCCAGAGTTCGTTGCCGGCGGCAGTCAGTCCAATGCCGGACCCGTACAGCACGTTGACGCCGCCGCCCAGATTATTGCGAGGCGCGCCGATGGCGAGGTCGTCCTTGCCGTCGCCGTTGAAATCGCCGGCGGCCAGCGCGAATCCGAATGCGTCGCCATCCTCTCCCACACCCAGCACGCCGGCGCTATCCTGATCCCAACTCTGCGTCCGTTGGGCGCCCAGGCCATCGTCTGAACCATAGAGCACAAAAACCGACCCAAACAAATCGCGGCCTGAAACAACGTCGGGGCCCGGCGCTCCGATCGCCAGGTCATCCAGGCCGTTGCCGTCGAAGTCGCCGGTGGCGAGGGCGATGCCGAATTGATCCAAGGCCTCGCTGCGGCCCAGGCCCCGACTGTCCTGGGTAAGAACCTCGGCGTTGCCGGCCAGTAGTCCGAAGAAGGAGCCGTAGATGACATGGACGGCGCCGGCACCCCCGGCGCCATTGTCACTCGCGAACGGCACGCCGACCACCAGGTCGCCGTAGCCGTCGCCGTTGAAGTCGGCGAAGAGCCGGCTCTGGCGTCGCACGGTCACGGTCACCGTCGCGGTAGCCGTGCCGCCGTGGCCGTCGGTGATCGTGTAGTCGAACGTGTCGGTCCCCACAAAGCCCGGGTCGGGCGTGTACGTGATCGAGTCATCGAATCGGATCGAGGCCGTGCCGTGAGCCGGTTGAGTCACGCCGATGACATTGAGCGGATCGCCGTTGGGGTCCTGGTCATTGGCCTTCACGGCGATGACCACGGGCGAATCCTCGTAGGTTGCCGCCGTGTCGTCGTTGGCCACGGGCGGAGGGTTGGGGGCCACCGTCACCGTCACCGTCGCGGTAGCCGTGCCGCCGCGGCCGTCGGTGATCGTGTAGTCAAACGTGTCGGTCCCCACGAAGCCCGCGTCGGGCGTGTAGGTGATCGAGTCATCGAATCGGATCGAGGCCGTGCCGTGGGGCGGATCGGTCACGCCGATGACATTGAGCGAATCGCCGTCGGGGTCCTGGTCATTGGCCTTGACGGCGACGACCACGGGCGAATCCACGAAGGTTGCCGCCGTGTCGTCGTTGGCCACGGGGAATTCGTTGTCGTTGGGGGCAACAACCTCCATGTTGGCGTAGGTCGTGCCCGGCGGGAAGTCGCCGGTGTCGAAGCCAAGGCCGCCGTCGACGTTCGTCACGCTGATGACATTCGCCATCACGAGAGTGGCTTGAGTGCCCATGGGCGCCGTGATGTTGGTGAGCACGGAGAGAGTATCATCCCCCGCGCCGGCATCGATGTTGGTCGCGCTGAGGATTATCGGCATGAACGTTGGTTGAGCGCCCAAAAGGGCCGTGATGTTCGTTAGCGCGGAAATGCTGTCATTGCCGTCGCCTCCGGCGACGTTCACCTGGCTGAAGAGACTGGGCACGAACGGCGTCGGTTCGCTACCCATCACCGCGCTGGCGTCGGTGATCACGGAGAGGCTGTCATCGTCGGCGCCGCCATCGAAGCTCATCACGCTGAAGACGGTCGGCATGAACGGCGTCGGTTGAACGCCCATGCGCGCGGTGACGTCATCACGCCCGCCGCCGCCCTGGAAGTTGACATAAAGCGTCCGTGGCTCTTGGGGCATGTCCGGGTCGGGCGGGGGCACCAACACGGCGTCGAGGTTGATGTCGTCGTCGCCGGGGCCGCCGTCGATGGTGATGTCTGTTATTCCACCCAGGCCGACGTTGCTGTTGACGATGATGATGCCGACCTCGTCGTCGCCGTCGCCGAGGCTAACGTTCACCTTTTGTGTGTTAGTGACGCTCGGCCAGTCCGCACCGAGCGGGTCGAGCGGCTGGCCGGTGACGGCGTCGAAAATCGGCTGCGGGGCGCGGTCGCCGTTCGGGCCGATCGCATCGACCTGGACTCGGCCCAGGTCGTCGACGCTCAACTCCAGGTTATCGACATCATCAGTGCCGAGGATTTCCAAGAAACCCAGGGCGGCGTTGAACGCTACGGTGAACGTGTCGTCCACCGGGCTGACAGTAATGGTCACGGTGGCGACGTTGCTGTCGGCGAGGCCGTCGTTGGCTTTGTAGGTGAAGCTGTCAATGCCGTGGAAGTTCGGGTCGGGGTCGTAGAGGAACGTGCCATCGTCGTTCAGGTTCAACTCGCCGTGCGAGGCGTCCGTTACCTTGATGGCCGTGAGCGGATCGCCGTCGGCATCGGCGTCGTTCCAAAGTACGCCGGGAGGCGCCGCGCCCAGGAGGTTGTCCTCCGGCATGGTGTAGCTGTCATCGACGGCCACCGGCATATCGTTGACCGCGTTGATCGTGATGGCAACCGTGGCTGTGTCGGTGTGCCCTTGGCCATCGCTGATCGTGTAGGTGAACGAATCGAGCCCGAAATAGTTCAGCTCGCCCTGATATGTCATCAGACCCTGGCCGAGCACGACAACCGTGCCGTGCATCGGAGCGCTCACGTCGGTGATGGTGAGCGGGTCGCCGTCCGGGTCGGTGTCGTTCGTGAGGACGGGGATGACGACGGCCTGGTCTTCGTCGGTTGTTGCAGTATCGTCATTGGCCTCTGGCGCGCTGTTGGGGTTGAGGGACGATGCGGGAATCTGGGTCACGAAGGCGTCGGTGCTGCCGCCGGAGAGCGTCTGATACGACCCCGCGGTGATGGGAAACGTCGAGCCGGCCTGGCCGGCGACATAGACGTTGCCGGCAGGGTCGAGGGCGATGCCCAGGCCGATGTCCGCCGCACCTTGCGGCCCACCCAGATAAGTCGAGTACAGCAGCTGCGAGCCGTTGGCGCTGAGCTTGGCGACGAACGCATCGGTGCCGCCGGCGTAGGTCGATTGAAACGCATTCGCCGTGGCGGGGAAGTTGTTCGAGCCGGTTTGCCCGGTGACATAGGCGTTGCCGGCGCCGTCCACGGCAATGTCCTTGCCTTCCTCGGCGGCGGCGCCGCCCAGAAACGTGGCATAGACGAGCTGGGCACTGCCCACCTGGGCGAGGTCCATCCTGGCAACGAAGACGTCGGCGCCATCCGGCGTGGTCTTGTAGGCGCCCGCGGTGATGGGGAAGGTGGTCCGAGCCGTGCCGGTCAAGTAGACGAAGCCGCCGTTCACGGCGACACCGGCATCGTGCGCCGCGTTGTCGGCCGAGCTGCCGCCGAGGTAGGTCAAGTAAGGAAGCGAGGCAGCGCCCGATTGGGCGGGATCGATCTGGAGCAAGAAGGCGTCGCCGCCACCGCCCGCACTGGATTGGAAGGCGCCGGGCGTGACCGGTAGGCCTTCGTTGATTGCGGGCGTCGCCAGTGAATCTGCGGAGAGGGTGAAGCCGCTGACGTAGATGAGTCCCGCATCGTCGACAGCAATGGCATCGCCGTTTTCGTTGGCGGCGCCGCCGACGTAGGTCGAATAGAGAAGGTCGCTGGCGCCGGCGCCGGCGAGCTGCAGCTTGGATACGAAGATGTCTTGCCCGCCCGCGATGGTGGTCCGGAACGCCCCCGGCGTCGTGGGGAAGTTTGCCCCGTCGTTGCGCCCGGTCACGTACGCCATGCCCTGCGTGTCCAGGGCAATGGCGTGGGCCTCGGCCAAGGTGGCGCCGCCCAGGTAGGTCGAGTAGACCAGGCCGTTTCCCGCGGCGTTGAGCTTGGTGATGAAGGCGTTGCTCACTGCCGACGACTTGGCCGGCTGAAACGCGCCCGGGGTAACGGGGAAATTGATCGAGCGCGTCTCCCCTGCCACATGGGCATTGCCCGCGGCGTCCACGGCGATGCCGTAACCGCGATCGATGTTGGTGCCGCCCAGATAGGTCGAGTAGACGGCGCCGGAGCCGTCGGCGGCCAGCTTGGTCACGAAGACGTCGGTGGCGCCGCCGGCGTTGTTGAACTGGAAGGCGCCCGCGGTGGTCGGAAAATTGAGCGAGGCCGCGTGGCCGGTGACGTAGGCATTGCCGGCCGCGTCCACGGCGACGTCATGGCCCACGTCGGCGCCGCTGCCGCCGAGGTAGGTCGAGTAGGTGAGGAGCGGGTCGATGATCAGCGGCCGCGCGGCATTGTACTTGCCGATGCGGAAGCCGACGATGACCTTTTGCGTCCTGGCGCTGGCACTCTTGACGACATAGCGGCCCGCGATCTCCTTGCGGACACCGTTCACTTCCTGGTAGATCACCGGCTTGTGCTGGAGAATCGTGCCCGCGCGCGTGCGCAACACCAGGTCGCCCTTGGCATTGATCTTGAAGCTCTTGATGCCGGAAAAGGAGAGCTTGATGGCCCTGGGGTCGGCGCCGGGGCGGACGACAAAGTCGTATTCCAATTGGCGCTGGTTCGCGCCGTAGTAGGTCAGGTCAATACCCTTGTAGGCGTTTTTGTAAAGGACGCCTGCATAGTTGGGGATGTTCGTGTGCCACTGGCTCGGGTCGGGTCCGATCAAGTAGTTGGAGGCGCCGGGCAGCGGCGCGATGCCGATCGCGCGGGCGCGGGGATTGCCGCCGACGACGTCGAGCTTGACGGCCGATCCCTTCATGCTGACTTGGCCGTTCGGCCCGGCCGTCTCGTTCCAGACGGAGAGCACGGCGTCGCCGCCGTCCAGTGCGACCGCATAGCCGGGCCCGCGCGCGGCAAAGTCGATGCGCGCGTCCATCTGGCCCCGGTTGGCTTCGAAAGTTAGCGGTGGTTGACTGTAGCCGGCAATGTCCAACCCTGAGCTGAGCAAGCAGCGGTCTTCCAGCAGTTCCAGGTTGGGACGGCAGCGCGGGCGGAGCTGAGGCCGGCCGAGGTTGGACCGCGTCGTGGATAAGAACGTCATGACGACTTCTCCAAAGTGGAGGCGGTCCGCGATACAATGACAACGCCATCGCTCCGGGCGCGCAGACCAAGCGTCCGGGAGATGCCGGGCCGGTGAGTGCTTACTTGCAGGTGAGGGCTCACTGGCCGTTTTGTTTCAAGAGTCAGTAGTTAGTAGTCCGTGGTCAGTAGCAGCCAAGCGACTTGCCACGGGCTACTGACTAATGACTGATTTCCTTCTTCATCAGCTCTTCTGCCTCCACACGGAAGCGTCGGAGTTCTTCCCTGTTGGGGTCGTGCTTGTCCATCCACTGCACGCCTTGTTCGTAAGCTTGGCGGGCCTTGTCCTTGTCGCCGACTTGCCAATAAGCCATGGCGAGGAAGAAGCGGTGCTGCTGATCGCCGCCGGACCACATTTGGTCGGCTTTTTCGAGAGTCTCCACGGCTGCCTTGCAGTGCCCAACTCGTAGCAAGGCGACGCCCAGGTTGCTCCGGTAGTTTGCCTCCTTGGGCGCGAGGTCCACTGCCTTCTGAGCATGGAAGACGGCCGCCTTCGCGTCGCGCAGCTTCGGATCGGCCGCCGTGGCTAGAAGCCAACCCAAATTCGTGTGCACCCGGGAGAAGTTCGCATCGATCTCAACGGCCTTTTTCCAAGACTTGATCGCTTCCCCGAGCCGGTCCTTGCCGCGCAGAGCGAGGCCCAACTCGTGGTACATCCACGCGGACTTCAGGTTGAGGTCGATGGCCTTCTGGTAGGACAAAATCGCCTCGTCCAGCTGGTTGAGTCTCCTCTGGTTATTGCCGAGACTGTAGTAGTACTCCTTCTCGTTCGGATCGTGTTGGACGGCTTTCTCGAAGTGACCGAGCGACTGGTCCGCGTTTCCTTGGAACCAAAGAGCGTTGCCGAGGTACCAACGGGCCGGGGCGTTATGCGGGTTGGCTTGGACGAACTTGCTGAAGAAATCGATAACCTTGTCTCGGCTTTTCCGGTTCCTGGTGGCGTTTGAGAGCGCGTTTTTGGCGCCGACGTGTTTGGGGTTGAATTCGAGAGCCGTCCAGTAGTTGACGATGGCCTTGTCCGGCTCATCCATGGACTTGTAGGCCTCGGCGAGATCGTAATGGCCGTAGGCCGCATACCAGGGGCTCGGCTTTCCGAGAAGGAACTTGTGGTAGGAATCGATGGCTTCCTTCAAGGCGCCTTTCATCGCCAGGGCCCGCCCTATGGAGTGATAGGGATGGGTGTAATCGGGCTGGAGCTCCATGGCGCGTCGATAGAGGGCGATGGCTTCATCTTCACGACCAGGCCTGAGCAAGCAGCTACCGAGTCCCGCGTGCATTCCCGCCGAGTTGGGACGAATGGCCAGGGCAGCGCGGCAGTACCCCGTGGCCTCCTCATTGCGCGACGGGTAGATGTGCCAGCACAGGATGCTCGCCAACTGCTGGTTCAGCCAGAAATCCGCGGGCTGGCGCCGTTGGGCGGCGGTCAGGATTTCAACGGCCTTGGGAGCAGCGCCGGCGGCGACCAGGGCTCTCCCCAGCAATACCACGCTGCACGGCGGCAAGTCGGAAACTTCGGGGCGACTTGCCAGTTCCTCCAGGGCGGACCGATTGCGTAGGACGGAGGGATCGCGGAACCGAGTCCGCCACGGATCCGGGTCGGCCAGGTCAACGACGGCTCGGACTTGCTTTCGTTGGTCTGCGTTTTCTCGCGGGATGACCGAAATCCAGGCGTCCAGCGCCGCTACCAGCTGCTCGGAGATGGCGGCGCTCTGCACGCGCTGGGCCGCCACGGCGGCATCGAGAGTCAACACGTCGATCCCATAGTCTCGGAAGGTGGCCTCGTAGGGCTGGTCCGCGATTGCGTAATCCCACTGCTCACCCTTCACCACGTCCTGGACATCGCGGACTCGTTCCAGGCGATCGACCATGTCCAGGTCCGACACGAGATCACGGAGCCGTTGCCGTAAGCCGGCGTACCCCGTGCCGCTGCCCAGGACCAAGTCCGCGCGTTGCACGGCTGCCCGAGCCTCGGACCAGCTCTTCTGATCTCGTAGCCGCGCGGCTTCTTGCAGCGTGCTATCGACACGTCCCGCCGTGTCCGCGTACCGCGCGGCCCGGTCGAGCATGAACCAGCCAGCACCGACGCCCAACAAGACGATGAAGCATAGCGCCATCGCCGCCGAGGCCACGCCGGCCTTGTGCCTGCGCGCGAACTTGCGGAACCGATACCACGACGACGGCGGGCACGCCTGCACCGGCTCATCCGCCAGGTAACGCTCCACGTCCCGGGCGAGACCGCTGGCCGTCTCGTAGCGGCGGTTGCGGTCCTTCTCCAACGCCTTCATGACGATCCAATCCAGTTCGCCGCGACACTGCTGGCTCAACCGGCTGGGATCGCTTTTGCGGTTGGCGGACACGGTGGCCGCGGCCTGTCCCAGCGTGCTGCAACGAATGCTCGGCCTGGGCGGCTCTTCCTCACGGATGATGCGGCGTATCTCATCGTAGGCGGCCGTCCGCAGCCGCTCCTTGTCGAAGGGCGTCGTCCCGGTCAAGAGCTCGTACAGGAGCACGCCCAGGGAGTAGATGTCGCTGCGGGTATCGACGCCCAGGGCGCTCATCTCCGCCTGCTCCGGGCTCATGTACTCCAGCGTGCCGATCATGGTGCCGTACTGCGTGAACAGGGTCCGCTCGGTCAGCTTTTGTTCCGTCGCCTTGGCGACGCCAAAGTCGATCACCTTGGGCACCGGCTTGCCGTCGTAGAGCGTGACCATGACGTTGGACGGCTTGATGTCGCGGTGGATGACGCCCTTCTGGTGCGCGTGCTGGATCGCCTGGCAAACCGGCACGAACAGCTCCAGGCGCTCGCGCGGCGTCAGGTGGTTGTCGTCGCAATACGTCGTGATTGGGATGCCGTGGACCAGTTCCATGACGAAGTAAGGGCGGCCTACGGCGAGCGGCGCGGCGTCAGCCCGCCGTGGTTGGGCGGCGTCGTCACGTCGGGCTGACGCCTCGACGCTCGCCCCCGTTGTGCCCCCATCAAACACGCGGGCGATGTTGACATGGTCCATTAGGGCCAGCGCCTGGCGCTCGGCTTCGAAGCGGGCGATGACCTGCTTGGAGTCCATGCCGGGCTTGATGATCTTGAGGGCGACCTTGCGCTTGACCGGCTCGGATTGCTCGGCCATCCAGACGACGCCCATGCCGCCTTCGCCAATCTGCTGGAGGAGCTTGTAGGGGCCGATGACCGTGCCGGGACATTCGCCGACCGATGCGGCCGCGGCGGTCGCGCCCAGTCCGGGCGGCGGCGACTCCAGGAAGTCCCCAGCCTGCCCACGAATCTCCAGCAGTTGTGCGATCTTCTGACGAAGCGCCGCGTCGCCCGCGCAGGCTTGATCGAGATACTTGTCTCGTTCCGCCGGCGAGGCGATCTGGGCCGCGTCGCAAAAGATTCGGTCGATGCTTTTCGGTTCCATGGTGAAATCCCACGCTCGAGGCGTCGGCGCTCACAGTGCGTAAAACGACGGCTGCGCGCCTCATGAAAAATGGAGAAATTCCTATTCAGCGGCCGGCCCGGTTGTCCCCGCCACGGCTTGATACAACCAGACCTTGGCGTAGGCCCAGTAGCGATCGGCAGTTGCGCGGGAAATGCCGAGGGCATCCGCCGTCTGCTCCACCGACAGCCCGGCGAAGTAGCGCAGCTTGACGAGCTCCGCCTTGACGGGGTCTTCCGCGGCGAGGCGAGCGAGGGCTTCGTCAAGGGCCAGCAGGCCGTCCTCCGGCTGGTCTTTTATGGACAGCGCTTCGTCCAGACGGACGCGTCGCTGGGGACCGCCGCGCTTGAGGCTGTGCTTGCGGCGGGCATTGTCCACCAGGATTCGCCGCATGGCCTCGGCCGCGGCCGCGAAGAAGTGCCCCTTGCTGTTCCAGACTTCGGAAGTCTTGGGGCCCACCAGACGCAAGTACGCCTCATGGACCAGCGCCGTGGCCTGGAGCGTCTGTCCCGGCTTCTCGTGCGCCAGCCGCTGCGCGGCGAGCCGGCGCAGCTCGTCGTAGACCAGCGGCAAGAGTTGCGCGGCGGCGGACGGGTCGCCTTGTTCGATGGCAGAGATGATCCGCGTGACCTCGCTCATGACGGTGAGGATAACCGATGCGCCGGGGCCAGGCAATCGGCGGGGGAATATTGATGGCCGCCACGGTCCCGCCGAAGCGCATACAATAAGCTCGCTCTGTCGGCGGAATCCTGTTGCATCGTTGAGACAACACCCATGGCCAAGAAGAAGGCCGCCGCTTCGCCGTCGACCGCGACTTCGTCGTCCGCGACGGACAATTCCACCGAATACACGGTCCTCGCGCGCCGCTATCGGCCGCAGCAGTTCGCCGACCTGGTCGGCCAGGAGCCGGTGGCGCAGGCGCTGGTCAACGCCATCAAGAGCAATCGCGTCGCCCACGCGTACCTGTTCACCGGCGCCCGCGGCGTCGGCAAGACCAGCGCCGCCCGCATCCTGGCCAAGGCGCTCAACTGCGTGAAGGGGCCCACGCCCACGCCGTGCGATGAATGCGACATGTGCCAGGCCATCATGTCCGGCGACGACACCGACGTGCTCGAGATCGACGGCGCCAGCAACCGCGGCATCGACGAGGTCCGCGAAATCCGCGCCAACGTCCAGTATCGGCCGAGCCGGGCGCGGTGCAAGATCTACATCATCGACGAAGTCCACATGCTGACGCCGCAGGCGTTCAACGCCCTGCTCAAGACGCTCGAAGAGCCGCCGGCCCACGTCAAGTTCATCTTCGCGACCACCGAGGCCACCAAGATTCCCGTGACGATCCTGTCGCGCTGCCAGCGCTTCGATTTCGCCGGCATCGGCTTGACGCGGATCCTCGAACGGCTGCGCGGCATCGTCGCCGCCGAGGGCCTGCAAGCGGACGAGGAAGCCCTGGAGCTCATCGCTCGCCGCGCCGGCGGGTCGATGCGCGACGCCCAGTCGCTGCTCGATCAGTTGCTGGCGTTCGGCGGCGCGAGGCTCACCGTCGAGCGCGTCCACGAATTGCTGGGCACGGCGAATGAAGAGCGCGTCGCCGAGATTGCCGCCGCGGTGATCGCCCGCGATCCGAAGCGCGTGCTGGAGCTGCTGGCGCAAGTCGTCGAGCAAGGGCAACAGCTGGGCGAGCTGCTCGATCAACTGCTTGAATACTGGCGCGACCTGATGATCGTTCAATGCGCCGGCGTCGAGGGGCAGCTCTTGAGCGTCACCAGCAAGCATCGCGACGCCCTCGCCAAGCATGCCCAGCAGCTGAGCGCCGATACGATCCTCGCGGGACTCGATGTGCTCGCCACGGCCAAGACCCGGCTGCGTGAAACGAGCCACATCCGGGTCGTGCTCGAGATCGCGCTGGTCCGCCTCTGCCATCTCGAGAACCTGGTGTCGCTCAGTCAACTGGCGCAGAGCCTGGCAAACGGCGGAGTCGTCGCCGGCGCGGCAGCGCCGGCCAACACGGCTCGGCCCGCCCTGTCTCCGGCGGCGCCGGCGCCCGAAAAAAAAAAGCCTGACGACGCCGGCCAGGTCGAGCTGATCGCGCTGCGGCCGGAGAACCTGGGCGTCATTCGTCAACAACTTATTAGCAAGGCAGGACTTACGATTGGCGGCGAACTACGGCGCGTCACGGGGCTAGCAATTTCCGCGCCAAACACACTGGTTTTCCAGGTCCCCGGTCGCTATAATCTCCGAAGCGATCAAGTGTTCGAAGGCAAACGCCGGGCCGAAATCGAGGAGTTGACGGCGGCGGTGGTCGGCCCCTGTCAGATTCGCGTCGACATCGTCGCCGACGAGGCCAACGGTCAACCCGCGACCGCCGGAGCCGCCCCGGACGAAGCGCCCCATGTGAAGGCGCGGCGGCAGCGTGCCGAGGTCTTGCAGATGCCGCTGGTGGCGAAAGCCGTGGAAACGCTTGGCGCGCAGCTTGTCGGCGTGGACGATGACTTCGGCAAGGCCGCGACGCCGGACGCCGTGCCCGGTTCGGAAACATCCAGCATTGAATCCGTTGAATCGCCCGGCGGCGAAGCGATCGAGGACGACTAGCGATGTTCAAGGAAATCGGCCAAGTGTTCGGCCTCATGAAGAACCTCCCGAAGATCAAGGAGGAAATGGAGAAGCTGCAAGGCAAGCTGGCCCAGCTTCAGGCCGAGGGCGACGCCGGCGGCGGCATGGTGAAGGTCCGCGTCAACGGGCACATGGAAGTCCTCGGCTGCACGATCAGCGACGAGGCCCTGAAAGCCAACGACAAGGAGTTTCTCGAAGACTTGATCGCCGGCGCCGCCAACCAGGCCTTGAAGAAGGTCCGCCTGATGGTCGCCGAGGAGACTTCCAAGATGGCGACCGGCTTCGGCTTGCCGCCGGGAATGAACCTGCCGGGGCTCGATCCCGGCACTTCGCAACCCGAAGCATGACCAGACGCGCATACCGGAACTCGCAAGCTTGAGGATCATTGGCCATGCGACTTGACACCAGCATGACGCAGCGGCTGGAGCAGAAGATGATTCTGGCTCCCCGCATGATCCAGTCGATGGAGATTCTGCAGCTGCCGATCATGGCCCTGCAGGAACGCGTCGAGCAAGAGCTGCAAGAAAACCCCGTGCTCGAGCAACGTGAAAACGGCGACGACGAGGAAGCGACCGACGAGGAAGCCGAAGCCCCGGCCCCCGCGGCCGAGGAAAACCCCATCGACGATCCCGAGCGCGTCCTCGACTTCGACGGCGACGAGAAGGACTTCGACCGCCTGCTCGCCATCAACGAGGACTGGTCGGATCATTTCAATGAAGAGCATCGTCCGTCGAGCAACCGCATCGACGAGGCCATGGACAAGAAGCACGACGCCATGGTCAACATGGCGTCGCGGCCGGAATCGCTCCAGGATTACCTGATCGATCAGCTCGGCTTTCTCAACACGACCGAGCGCGAGCTGCAGATTCTGCAAGCGTTGGTGGCCCACATCGACGAGCGCGGCTACCTGGCGACGCCGCTCGACGACGTGGCCCGCACCCTGGAGCCGCCTTTGCCGGAGCTGGCCGAGATGGAAGCGGCACTGGCCCATCTGCAGAAGCTCGACCCGCCCGGAGTCGGCGCCCGCGACTACAAGGAATGCTTGCTCCTGCAACTGACCCCGGAGACGCCGCACCGCGAGGCCGTCCGCGCCCTGATCCTCAACCACCTCGAAGACATCCAGCACAACCGCCTGCCGGTGATCCAGAAGAAGACCGGCTTCGATCTCGAGGCGATTCACGCGGCCATCGAAGTCCTCAAGCACCACCTGAACCCCAAGCCCGGCGCCCAGTTCGCCACCGACAACATCCCGTACGTGGTGCCCGACATCGCCGTCGGGAAAAACGAAGTGGGCGAGTACGAGGTCAAGCTGCTCGACGACTGGACGCCCAACATCTACATCAGCCGCCGCCTGATCGAGCTGTACCGCGACAAATCGGCCGACGCCAAGACCAAGGAGTTCCTCAAGCGCAAGATTCAATCGGCCCAGTGGCTGATCGAGGCCATCGAGCAGCGCCGCAACACGCTCGGCAAGGTGACCCGGGCGATCATCCAGCACCAGAAGGCGTTCCTCGACAAGGGCCCGGAATTCATCGAGCCGTTGAAGATGCAGCAGATCGCCGACCAGGTCGGCGTCCACGTCACGACCGTGAGCCGGGCGGTGGACGACAAGTGGGTGCAGACGCCGCGCGGCATCTTCCCGCTCAAGCGCTTCTTCGGCGGCGGCACGCACACGGCCAGCGGCGAGGAAGTCGCCTGGGAAACCATCAAGCAGAAGCTGCTCGACATCATCGCCCACGAGGACAAGAGCGACCCGCTCTCCGACGAAGACCTCGTCAAGAAGCTGGACGAATCCGGCTACCCCATCGCCCGCCGCACGATCACCAAATACCGCAAGATGCTGAACATTTCCTCGTCGCGGCAACGGAAGCAGTGGACCGAGTGATCGGCGCAGAGCTCACCGACGGCAATTGATTGCGCGGCTTGTCTTGCTGCTCTTGCCCGCGGCATCCGTCGCGTGCCCGCCATCCACGTCCCGGCCATCACGCCATCGCCGGTTGTTGACCTTTTCGGATACAACCGCTTCGATTAGACTTGCAGCCAAGCGCGGAAACCAACCAGGAGTTGATCCATGGCAACCACGAAGCCCAGGGCACTGATTGAGATCGACTACGAGGAATCGGCCCAGGCCTACCTGCGCAGCTTGCCGCTGGAGCATTTCATGGAAGCCACCGCCCAAGCCACGCAGCGGGAGATCACCCTGGAAAGCCTTGCCCTTGTCAAGGCGCGCCGGCCGGATGTGCAGGTCTTCAACGAATTATTGGTGCAGTACCCGCGGCCGCGGCAGCGTCGGCGCGGCCAGGTCGTGCCCGACAACATGGTGGTCATCAGCGACGAGCCGGTGCGTGCCGACAGCAGCTACAACCTGCCCGTGGAGGCGGCGCCGCCCTTCTGGGTCATGGAGTACGTCTCCAAGCACAACAAACGCAAGGATTACGACGACAGCTTCAAGAAGTACGAGCGCGAACTCAAAGTGCCGTACTACCTCATCTTCTATCCGGACAATCAGGAGCTGACGCTCTACCGTCACAACGGCAAGAAGTACGTCTCCGTGAAGCCGAACAAGGACGGCCGGCATCCGATTGGGGAATTGGACCTGGAAGTCGCGCTCTTGGGCGGCTGGGTTCGCTTCTGGCACCGGGGCGAATTGCTGCCGCTGCCGGCCGACCTGCAGCGTGACCTGGATGCTTCCCGCCGCCGCGCCGCCGAACTGCAGTGTGAACTAGATGCGGAACGCGAAGCCCGCCGAGCGCTGGAACGCGAATTGTCACAGATCCGCGCCAGCGGTCAGCACCAACATGGACGCCGCAACCATGGACCGAAGCCGGACAAATGACCAGGGAGCGGGCGAGCCGACTAGCTCACGCTGACAGCGACAGTCGCGTTCACGTCATGCAGCGCCAGATCGGTTTCCAAGTTGCCAAACTGCCAGTGATGCCAATTCACTTTTTCCCCCGCCACCGACGGCCGGCGCCGCAGAGGCGACAAGAATCGGGAAACCGGCGCCGCCAGCAAGACGCGGCATCAGGCGCCGGTCCATGGAGCCCGTGCCTCCCGCAACGAAGACCGCCCGCTAGGCCAACTTGATGTCGAGTGTGCCTTCGGGTTCGGTAAACTCGAATTCGACCTCCTCCTCCTTCGTGGTCTTCGTCTCATTCTCTTTCAGTATCTCCCCTTCGGCCTTGACGATAAAGTCGATGCCGGCCGTTCCCTTCAGCCCGAGCTTCTTCGCCGCGTCCTCCCCTTTTTTATCCCTCTTCTTCTTCTTGTTCCCTTGCGTTACCTCGATAGTGACATGCGACTTGTTCGGGAGGTCGTAGGGTTTGATGCCTCGCGCCTGGTCGGATACCCCGTTGCTCGGAAATGCGTTCACGAAGATCGAGCCCTTCGGCGCCAGCTCGACGGCGGTGAAGTTCATGTTGCCTGCCTTGACCTCTTGGCCGAGGGAGACGTCTTCTTTTCCTGGGCACTTGAATACCACCCACACCCGGCGGTTGTGCATCGGCTCGCCCTTCCAGTCCTTGATGACGACCTGCACCTTGTTGATCTTTTTCATCCCGAGCTTGACGAGGTCCGTCTCGATCTTCTTCCGTTCGGCCGTGGCGGCCTTGACTACGTCGTCGACGTACTTCAGCACCGCCTTGTCGGCGGCGGCCTTCTTCTTCGCCGCGGGCCCGGCCTTGATCACCTCGTCGAGCGCATTACGGGCGACGTCCACCCGCTCCTCGTTGATCTCGTACACCCTGATCCAATGCCCCAGGGAGACGCCGTCCACGAGGTGCTTCGCGAGGTCTTTCGCCTCGCTCTTGGCGACCGCAGCCTTCAGTCCCGCGAGCGTCAGAAACTTGTTCGCCATCGTCGTTGCTCCTTTCTCAGGAATTCGGAAACAGGCACTGCACAGGTGATTTGGTTCTTGTCTTCTTCGCTGTCCGCTGTGCCCGCAAGAGAATCGAGCCGGCGCAACAGCATTTCTGGTCCCCCGGCCGCAAGTGGCAGCGGAAGCAGTGGACGGAGTAACGCCGGTCCCACGCCGTCGAATTGCCTTTCGACCTTTTACGGTCCCCAGTACGGCAGGTTGATATCCCCCTCTACTTCATCGTTATTGATCGGCGCCTGTCGCACGACGCTGTAGCTCCAGGCTTCGTCCAGCAACGCTTTGGACCCCCTGAGGTCCTCGACCGCATCAGGATGGCGGCTCGTGTTCCCGGCCTTGAAGACAAGCCAAGCCTTGGCTTTGTTTGAATCGCCGATGACATGCATTGATTCGTCGATGACCGATAGGCGGATTTTCTTTGGCAGCCGTATTCTCCACGGGGTGCCGCCCACCGATTCGAGCAACGCCTTGGCAACGCCCTCGGCATCGATCTTTTCTTTGCCGAGCATGACGAACTTCCACGCACTCGATGATTCGGCAACCCAGGCTTTGCGCTTATTCGCCGGTCCCGATAAGTTCGCTTTGACGTTGAAATAGAGCGTGCCGGTGTCCACCAACGGATCGAGTTTGCTGGCATTTCCTCCGTCCTTCATGGCGGCTGTGCCGGCAGCGGAAGCAGTGGACGGAGTGAGTCCGAGCGTTCCCTCAATCTCAAGATCGTGTCCGAAAATCACGCCGGCGGCGAGCCGGTTGTGATAGCTCGCGAAGCTGCACGACCGCGTCGTTGAAGTCCCGATCGCCGCCGCCGAACTGATCCTCGAATGCGAGCCGGGCCGGCGACCGACGGCGGACGTGCTCGAAACCGTCGGCATTGGCGGCCGCCACGGAGAAGAACACGCGCGGGCCGCGCGCGGCCCGGACACCGCGCTGGCGCTGTATGGCCGCCGCGCCCGTGCCGTTCTGGACGAGGTAGAACTCGAACAGGCTGGCGGGCGGCAAGGTCAGCTTGCGCACGGTCCCCAGCGGATCGTGGCGATGGAAGAGGACGCGCCGCCGGGACAGCGCGGCCCGGGCGTAACCAGCGTCGCCGGGCACCAGCGTGCCGATGCGGCCGGCGGCGTCGTCCACGAGGAACAGGCCGACTTCATTGCGGAAGGCCGCGTGCTTGCCGACCAGCGTGAAGGTCAGCACCCGGGGTTGGCGCGCCGGCGTGGCGGGAGGAGGCACGGGTGAAGGCGCCGGGGGTGGAGGCGGCGGGGGCGGCGGCGCTGGGTTGATCGTGATCGTCCAGGTTGAGCTGTTGTTGGCGAGATTCAGGTCGTTGCTCGCGGTCGCGACCGTGACGGTGTTGTCCAGTTCTCCCGCGGCGGCATCGCTGGTGACGCGGATCGCGAGTTGAAGCTCGGCGCTCGCGCCGGCGGCGATGCCAGGGTTGGTCGCGGTGATCGTGCCGGTGGTTCCGGCCTCAGGAACCTGTGCCGTCCATCCCAGCGGCGCCGTCAGTGCGACGAACGTGCTGCTCACGGGCAAGACATCGGTGAGCACAAGGTCGACCGCGCCGGCGGCGCCGAGATTGTTGACCACAATCGTGTAAGTGATCTCGGCGCCGGCGTCCGCCGCGGTGACCGATGCGGTTTTCTCGATCTTCACGTCGGTGGTCGGCAGGGGATCGACGCGCGTCGTGGCGGCCTGCGAGTTGTTGGGAAGATCGGGGTCGTTTAGAATGCTGACCCGCCGGTTCTGCGCGTCGCGCACCTCGGTGGTGGTGGTCGCCGTGTTGGCGAGGTTGCCAGGTTCGTTCGCTCGCACGACGATCGTGACCGTGACGCTGGCGCCGACGGGCAGGGAGCCGACGTTGAACGTGACAATCTGCCCCGCCGTCGAAGTATCACCCTGCTCGGTCGTCGCCGCGAGGAAAGTGTTGTTCGTCGGCAGGGTGTCCTTGATGCTTACATTGACAGCGGGGAAGGGGCCGGCGTTGGTCACCACCATCGTGTAGGTGATCTCCTGGCCGACGAAGACCGCATCCGCGGAGGCCGTCATCGTCAGCGCCAGGTCGGCGCGAAACTCGGAGAACTCCGACGTTTCTATCGGGTCCCCTTCGGCGTCGAGCCGAGTGGCGGTCGCGGTCACGAACTGGGTCGGGGTGAGGGCGACGGCCAACGTGGGGCTAAAGCTCACGTTGCCGCTGCCATCGGTCGTCACGATCAGCTCGCCGATGAGCTGCTGGCCTTCGCCGTGACTGGAGCCGTCGGGCAGGTCATTGGCGAAGAACTGGATCAGGAAGGTAGTGTCGGCGATGCTGTTGAGGGCGCCGCTCACGGTGGTGCTGCCGCCAGCGCTCGTGACCGAGGTCAGCACGGGGAAGTTCTGCAGGTTGTTGGGGCCGGTGTCGGCGTCGCCGGCATCGTTGGCGGTCACGCCGACTGCGTTGTCGGCGCCGGTGAGGTCGATTCCTAGTCCGCCCGCAATGGTGGAGCCGGAAACAATGGTCTTGGCAGCGAAGATGGAGTTGCCGAGGATGGCCGCGGTGGCCCCCGCACCGACCACGACGCCGCCGGTGCGTGCGACTACTCCCTGAATTGTGCCGCCGTTGAAGCCGATGATGTTGCCGGCGTTTGGATCGGTTCCGCCGATCAGGGCCGTCGCTCCGTTGAGGATGAAGACGCCGTGGCCGCCGTTGCCCAGGTCAAGCGTACCGGTGACATCGGTGCCGATGTAGTTGCCTTGCACCAGCGCGCCTTCCACCAGGGTACCCAGGGATAGACCAGTGCCGGCGTTGCCGGAGATCAGGTTGCGCTCGGCCGCCGCCAGTCCGCCGATGTGGGCGCCGATAATAAGATCGTCAAAGGCCGAGTTCATCCTGACGCCGGTGCTGTTGTTGCCCAGGGCGCGCGTGCCGGTGACGTCGGTGCCGATGAAATTGCCCTGGATCACGGTGGCCGTCGAGGCATCGATGGACACGCCGCCATTGAGGCCGTTGCCCGAGATGACGTTGCCCGCGCCAGGCACGGCGCCGCCAATCATCGTGCCGCTGGGATTGCCTGAGTCGACGCCTTTATGGGTGCCCATCAAGATGCCCATGTCTGAGTTCCCCAGGACGCGCGTGCCGGTGATGTCGGTTCCGATCAGGTTGCCCTGGATGCGATTGTTGTCCGGGGATGACCCCGAGGGATTCAGGCGAAGCTCCACACCCCGGGAGTTGCCGGAAAGGAGGTTGCGGGCGGCGGCGGTCGTGCCGCCGATCGTGCTTGCGGAAGCCGCGCCGAGACTCGTGGAGATGATTGCGCCGGTGCCGTTGCCGAGGTCGAGCGTGCCCGACACGTCGGTGCCGAGGAAGTTCCCCTCGATGAAGTTGCTGCCGGCCATTTCGATCCCGGCTCGGTTGGGGTTCGCGCCGAACCGGTTGATCGCGAGGCCGCGCACGGCGCTGCCGTTCGCGGCGCCATTGAGCACCAAGCCGCTGATGTTCACATTCGTGCCGTCAAGCTCGATCCGGAGCACGGTGTTCAACCCCAGCCGCGATTCAACGGTGTTGGTGTTCTCGGTCGCGTCCGTTTTGGTGTACCCGTCGATGACGACCGGCTGCGTAATCGTCGGCAAGGCGGTCGCCGGCTGAATGGAGAACCAGCCATGCGCCCAGTCCGGGTCGATGCCGGCGATATCGGCGTCATCCGCCAGGGTGGTGGCCGCGCGGTTGGCGAGCGTTACCTGGCCGGCGACGTTGTCGTCCTGGTAGTAGAAATGCCTCGCATCGTCGGCCGGGATGTCGAAGTGGATCTCGTCGGGAACGCCGCCGACGTTGGGTGTGGCGTTGGCGTCGATGATCGCTTGCCGCAGCGATCCGGCGCCAGCGCCGACGGTATCGAGCGTGTTGAGGACGGTGAAGATCGCCGGCGCGAAGCGATCTTCGAGGAGCTCCAGAGCGGGGCGGACACGCCGGCTCCGGGAAGTCGTCGCGGCCTGTTTAGCCTTCCTGCGTGCTTGCCACCACATAACACGTCTCCGTGGGCGGGCTGGTTCTTTCAGATGACGAAAAAGCGTTTGACGGTCTTGGCGCCCCGTTTGGCGGTCAGGACAACGAGATCGGCGAGGCCGTCGCCGTCCGCGTCCAGCAGGGCGACCTTGAACTGCTTGTAAGTGGGTTTCCGCAAGGGAGACTTGAAGCGGCGCTTCTCCAGACCCGTGTCCTCGAAGATGAGCACCACGAAAAGGGAGGTCTTGCCGCCGACCTTGAAGTTCCGCAGCACGGCGCGAACCGGCCGGACCGCGACGGGGACCGGCGGGAGCGGAATCACAAGCCTCTGACCGAAGATTTCGACTTCGCTGCCGCCCTTCGGGCCGATGTCGTCGTTGCCATGCCAGACGACGAGAAACTGGTTGTCTCTGCTGTTGGAGGCCAGCGCGGCTTCGCGGGCCTCGAAACTGGCGACGCCGTCGGGCCCCATGTCGGAGATGCGGAAGTCGTTGACGCCGACTGGCCCGAACGCGGCCGGGTTGGCGTCGAGCCGCTGCCCGTAGATCTCGACCTCGGTGCCGGCCAGGGGAGGCGTGTTGTCATTGCCGTGCCAGACGACCAGGTATTCGTTGATCGAAGCATTGTAGGCTACGGCCGCTGAGGCTGCCGGAAAGCCGGTGCTGCCGTCGGGCCCCATGTTGGAGATACGGAAATCGTTGACGCCGAGCTCGGTTCCCGAGGCGCCGTCAAGCCGCTGTCCGAAGATCTCGATCTCGTTGTCGATCAGCGGCGCGGTGTCGTCTTCCCCTTCCCAGACCACGAGGTATTCGTTGTTGGCGGCGTTGTAAGCCACAGCCGGGTAGTAGGAGCTGCCCTTGGGCCCCATGTCGGAGATGCGGAAGTCATTGGCGCCGCGCGGCGCCCCCGTTGCCGCATCGAGCCGTTGTCCGACGATCGCGACCTCGCCATATTTGTCTCTGCCATGCCAGACGACCAGGTATTCGTTGTTGGCGCTGTTGTAAGCCAGGTCGGGATACTCCGCTTCGAAATTGATGTCGCCGGCGGCGCCCAGGTCGGAGATGGGGAAACCGCCGCCGAGGGCAATTCCGGTGGCGCCGTCAAGCCGCTGTCCGAAGATGTCACGCACGCTGTCGGTTGTTTCGTCTCCGGACCAGACCACCATGTATTGATTGCCTGCGCCGTTGTAGGCGACTCGAGGCAGGAGGGCGTCGAAAGCGGCGTCGCCATCGGGCCCCATGTGGGAAATGCGAAAATCGTTGGCGCCGACCTCTTCGCCGGCGGCGTCGAGGCGTTGCCCAAAGATCTCACACTCGCCGTCGACCAGCGGCGCCGTGTTGTCGTTGCCCCACCAGACGACGAGAAATTGGTTGTTGGCGCCGTTGTAGGCGACCGCGGGATCGGCAGCGAAATAGCCGCCGTCGCCGTCAGGCCCCATATCGGAGATGCGGAAGTCGGGCCCGAGCGCCGCGCCCGTTGCCGCGTCGAGGAGTTGCCCGAAGATCTCGAGATCGCCGGTATCGTTGCCCGACCAGACGACGAGGAACTGATTGTCCGTGCTGTTGTAGGCGACGGCGGGCATCCCGGCCCCGAAGCCGGCCTTGCCGTCGGGCCCCATGTTCGAGATGCGGAAATCGTTGACGCCGACTTCGCTGGGGGTCAGACGCGGCTCCAGCTCCTCGACGCGAAGCCGGCAGCGCCCGGTGGAGTGTTGGCCGGTGGGGTGTTGGCTCTTGCGAACCCAAAATCGGCGCCACAGCGATCGCATGGTTTTTCCGAGCATGACGTCTTCCTTTCTTGTGGGGCCGCCCGCGGTACAATGACAAGACTTCCAACCGGCGCGCACTCTGAGCGTCGGGGACGAAGCTGGGCCGGTGAGGGCTTTTGCTTGGCGGCGAAACCTCACCGGCCGTTTTGTTTTGAGGGCGGGACGGTCCGTTCCTGCAACACCGTCCCACGTCAGGCGTCAACGATCACTTGCCGAGCAAACTGCTTGCCTCGGCTTGCAAGAGCCGCAGCGGGGCCTCGGTCCGCTGATGCTGTTCCATGAGTTCGGCGGCACGCCGGTAGCGCGCGCCGGCTTTCGTCTTGTCGCCGAGCTGCCAGTAGGTCATGGCGAGCGGAAACAGCGTCTTGATTTCGTGGAAGACCTGGGCGCTGCGGATGGGTACCTGCTCTGCTTTCTCCAGAGCCGCGCAGGCTGCCTTCCAATCGCCGGCGCGATAGTGGGCAAGGCCCAGAGTAATCCAGAATCCCTTGTCTGCTGGATCCAGGACCACGGACTCTTTGCCCATGGCCACGGCCCGCTGAACCTCCTCGGGATTGGCCGCCGAGTTCCTGAAGACGATCTGGTTGGCCTGCATATGCAGCGCGGAACCCAGCGACCAGCGGCATGCGTCCAACTTCTGCTTCGCTCCGGGAATCTCCGGAGCATCCTGGAGTTTTTCATAAATGGCGACCGCCTTGCGGAAATGCGCCTCGGCCTGCGCGGGATCGGGACCGCGCAGTGGATCCCCCAACTTGAAGAGCCGGTTGGCCTCGGCCAGTTGCCGGGCCTGCTCCTGCCTGAGCGGCTTGCTCACCGGCGCTGCCCCCGCTGCCGGCGCTGCCGGGCCGGATGTCTCGACCAGCTCTGCCTGTGGTCGGAAGGCGCGGATCATCGCGGGCACGACGTTGGTGAAGCCGGTCGCTTCACTCAGGGAAAAGGCGCCGAGTAGGCACAGGAGCAAGGCGGCAGTTACGGCGACATGGCGCCGCGCGCCCGCGGCCCCTCTTCCCAAAGGGGAAGGAAGAGGCGCTGCCGGCGCTGCCGACGGAGGTTGCGCGCCCGGCAGATGTTGGCTCAGAAGCTCGGCAAGTTCCGCCGCCGACTGCAAGCGCTCGGCGGGGTCCTTGGCGTGCAACCTGTCGATCAACGCGGCCAGCCATTCGGGCGTTTGCGGGTTGACTTGACCGATCGGCCGCGGAGTGTCCTCGCAAACCCGCTTGAGCACAGCCATCGAGCCGGTGGCGCGAAACGCGGGGTGACCGGCGCACATCACATACAGCACGCTGCCGAAGCTGAACAAGTCGGCGCGGTGATCCGTCGGTTCGCCGCGCGCTTGCTCGGGCGCCATGTACTGCGGGGTGCCGGTGACCACTCCCGATTGCGTCAGGCTGGCGTCGTCCACGGCCCGCGCCAGCCCAAAATCGGTGATCTTGACGCGCTCGACGCCATTCTCCAGCAGGATGTTGGCCGGCTTGATGTCGCGGTGCATCAAGCCCGCTGCGTGAGCGGCTGCCAGGCCGCGCGCCGTCTGCAACGCAATCCTGACGATTCGCTCCAAGTCGAGCGGCCCGGTCTGGTCGAGACGCTCCTGCAAGGACACGCCTTCGATGAACTCCATCACCAGGAACGGCAGCCCGTTGTCTTCCTCGACGGCATGAATGCCGATCACGTGCTCGTCGCGCACCGCGGCCGCGGCGCGGGCCTCGCGCTCGAACCGCTGGCGGGCGGCGCCAATGGCGGCTAGCTGCGGCGCCAGAACCTTGATCGCCACCACACGCCGCAGCTTGTCATCGAAGGCGCGCAGCACGATGCCCATGCCGCCCTTGCCGATGACCTCGAGAACTTCGTAGTGCCCCAGCCTTCCGAGCGAATCAGGCTGTTCGGATGGACTGAGGAAATCGAGAGAGCTATCGTTGGCGTGCGTCTCGTCCGGCGTCGACCGCGCACCTGTCTGCCCTTCGGCCGTTGGCGGGATGGCGGCGGTCTGCAGAAAGCCCCCCGCCCGGGCATAGGAATCGAGCAAGGCTTGCACCTGGGCGCGCAGCTCGGCATTGCCGCCGCAGCGCTGTTCCAGATAGGCGCCGCGCTCGTCCGGCGACGACGCTTCCAGAGCCTTCAGGAACACTTCGTTGGCTTCCGGGTTCCAGGCCATCTCATCTCCTTCCTAGACACTGCCGTCTATTCTCAATGCGAGAACAAGGAGCGAGTTGCACGTGACGCGCGAAAGATTCTTGTGGGGCGGTTTTGCAAACCGTCCGTTGGGCAGGACGGTTTGCAAAACCGTCCTACCTGTCGAGCTCCTGAAACAGCCAGGCGCGGGCCAGCGACCACAACCGGTCGGCGGCTCGCCGGCTGATGCCGAGTGCCTCGGCCGCGTCTTGATGAGTCAGCCCCGCGAAAAACCGCAGTTTCACGAGCTGGGCAGCAACCGCGTCGTGCTGTTCCAGCTCGGTGAGGGCCCCGTCCAGGGCGAGCAGCTCCGCCGAAGGCTCCGAGGCGGCGAGCGCGAGCTGATCCAGGTCCAGCCGCTTGCCCTGTCCCCCGCGCTTGCCGGTCGCTTTCGACCGAGCCTTGTCAATTAAGATGCGGCGCATGGCCTCGGCCGCGGCCGCGAAGAAATGCCCCCGGCTGTCCCACTGCCGGGTGTCCTCGTCGCCCACCAGGCGCAGATACGCTTCATGAACCAATGCGGTCGGTTGCAACGTCTGGCCGGGCGCCTCCTGCGCCATGCGCTGCGCGGCCAGACGCCGCAGCTCCTCGTAAACGAGCGGCAATAGCTGGCCGGCGACGTGCCGGTCGCCCTGTTGGACAGCAGCAAGGATGCGAGTCACGTCGCTCAATGGTTGGCGCCTGTCAAGAATAGGAAGCACCTAGAACGGCTCCCAGGATACTCGGACAAAGTGCCGATTGCCATGGAAGACTTCGGAACTTTGCCCACGCGACACCTTCCGCTTCATAATGTGTTCAATACAGCAACGCGGTTATCCCGGGCGGAGGTGCGGCTTGCTCCTGTATTTCGCGTTCACGTTGTTCGTCAGCGCCACGCTCTTGTTCTTCGTGCAGCCGCTCGTGGGCAAGATGATCCTGCCGCGCCTGGGGGGGACGCCGGCGGTGTGGAACACGTGCATGGTGTTCTTCCAGGGCGTCTTGCTCGTCGGCTACGCCTACACGCACACGCTCAGCACCTGGCAGAGTCAGCGGCGGCAACTGGTCGCGCAGCTCGCGCTGTTGCTGCTGCCGTTCGTGGTGCTGCCGTTCAGCCTCGGCAACTGGGCGCCGCCCACCGAAACCAACCCGGTGCTCCACGTGCTGTGGCTGCTGTTGGGGATGGTCGGCCTGCCGTTCTTCGTGGTGTCCACGACGGCGCCGCTGTTGCAGCGCTGGTTCGGCCTCACTGGCCATCCGGCCGCCAAGGACCCGTACTTCCTGTACGGCGCCAGCAATCTCGGCAGCATGCTCGGCCTGCTGGCGTATCCGATCGCGATCGAGCCGGCCTTCGACGTGCCGACGCAAGCGTGGCTGTGGACCGGCGGCTACGTGCTATTCGCACTGCTGGTGGCGGGCTGCGTGGCGCTGGTGTGGAAACGCCCGCCCGAAGTGAACCTGGCTCAGACAGCGGCAGCCACACCGCCACCGCCGCCGCCCGTCGAGAAAACCCAAACCGCCATCAGCTCCAAGCGCATCGCCGGGCGTCGCCCGGCCGTGACCGGCGCCACCGTCGCCGCAGCCCCTGCACCTCAGGTTTCGACAGGTGATCGACCGGTGACCTGGTTCCGCCGGCTTCGCTGGATTCTGCTGGCTGCCGTTCCTTCCAGCTTGATGCTCGGCTTGACCACCTACTTGACCACCGACATCGCCGCCATCCCGTTCTTCTGGGTGATCCCGCTGGCCCTGTATCTGCTCACGTTCATCCTCGTCTTTGCTCGCTGGCCGGTCGTCTGGACCGATGCGCCGCATACCGTCGTGCTGTACGCGCAGCCGTGCTTTCTGTTGTTCCTGGTCCTGATCCAGGTCGCTGAATTGGCTCTGCCGGCCACCTGGATGGAGTTCACCTTCCACATCGCGGGCTTCTTCGCGACGACGCTCATGTGCCACGGCGAGTTGGCCAAGGACCGGCCGGCCGCGCGGCATCTCACCGAGTTCTATCTGTGCATGTCGATCGGCGGCGTGGTAGGCGGCACGTTCAACGCCCTGGCGGCGCCGGTCTTCTTCACCTTCGGAGTGCTCGAGTATTCCCTGGCCATGATCCTGTCGTGCTTCTGCCGGCCGTGGATGGTCACCGAGCTGACGCTGATCCCCGGCGACGGCACGCCCGACGGGAAGAACGCCCTGGCCTGGGCCCTCGACCTGGTGATGCCGGCGCTGATCGGGTTGCTGACCTGGTTCCTCATCTCGAGCACGCTCGACACGTTTTTCAATCACGACATCCAACGGTCCTACAAGCTGGCCGTCCCGGTGATCCTCGTGCTGACCCTGGCGATGCGGCCCGTGCGCTTCGGGTTGGGCCTGGCCGCGGTGCTGCTGGTCGCGTGGACCTACGACATGAGCCGGGACCGCACCGTGTTCCGAGACCGCGGCTTCTTCGGCTTCGTCAAGGTGCGCAAGGAATACGATGACACGACCGAGGGCTGGTACCACGTGCTCATCCACGGCGGCATCGATCACGGCCGGCAGCATCTCGACCCGGCCCGGCAACGCCTGCCGATCTCGTACTTCCATCCCACCGGCGGCATCGGCCAGGTTTTTCAGAGGTTCTCCTGGCCCGACGAGCGCCTGCCGGCCTCGCTCTTCGGCCAGGCGTTCACGCCCGGGCCGCTGCCCATGGGACTGTTGTGCGACCTGCACTCCGAGCCGCCGTTCGCGGTCGTGGGGCTCGGGACCGGCACGCTGGCCGCCCACGCCCGGCCGTGGCAAACCATGCACATCTACGAGATCGATCCGCTGGTGCGCAGCCTGTCGCTCTCGCACAAGGGCCGGCGGCCGATCTTCACGTATGCTCAAGACGCGCGGGACCGCGGCGCCGACCTCGACATCATCATGGGCGACGGGCGGCTGCGGCTGCGCGAGGCGCCGGAAAGGTTCTACCACATCATCGTGCTCGACGCCTTCAGCTCCGACGCCATTCCGGTGCACCTGTTGACGGCCGACGCCGTCGCGGAGTATCTGGACAAGCTGGCCGACGGCGGCGTGCTGATCTTCAACACGACCAACCGTTACGTCGACATCCGCGGCGTGCTCGCCAACATCGCCGGCCAGCACAAGCTGCGGCCGCTGACCTACGGCGATTACAGCGACGACATTCCCGACAAGTTCGGCTCGGACTGGGTGGTGCTGCAGCGCCGCGACTTGCCCGCGAACGGACGTTACAGCGGGCTGTGGCCGCTCGAAAAGCTGCTCGACCTGGAGAAGTGGCGCGCGCCGGACCGCGACCCGCGGCCGGTGTGGACCGACGGGTATTCGAATCTGCTGAGCGTAATTCATTGGCGGTGATGTCACATCGCCGACTGTCCAAGCAACTTCCGCAACGCGGTGATCCCGATCTCCACGACTTGCCGCGCGTTCGCCTGCCAGAGGGTCGGGTTCATCAACTCCAGCGACACCCAGCCGGTGTAGCCGATGCGGCGGAGGCCATCGAGGATCGGCGGCAACTGAAAGTCGCCGTCGCCGGGAAGAATACGGTCGGCGTCGGCGGCCGACTCGCGCGGCACGCCGGCCACGTCGCAGAGCTGCACGTGAAACAACCGGTCGGCGGTCAGCAGCTCCAGATCTTCGAGCTTGCTCGGGCCGGTGTAGTAATGGAAGACGTCGAAGTTGACGCCGACGTTGGCCGCCCCGCACTGATGGACCAGGGCGAGGGCCGTCGGCAGGCCGGCGCACAGCGTCGTCTTGGCGCGGAACTCCAGCGCGAGCCGCACGTCATAGGCCGAGGCCCATTCGGCCGCCTGGGCCAGCGACACGGTCGCCCGCTCCCAGGCCGTGGCGTCCACCGGCTCGGCGAAATCGGCGACGACCAGCATCGTTGGAATGCGGAGCTGCTGGCACAGGTCGAGCCGTCGCCGATAATGATCGAAGTGCGCCCGGCGTTGCTCACCCTGGGCCAGCAGCAGTCCGCCCTGATAGGCCCCCGCCACCAGACGCACATCGCGGTCGGCCAGCAGCTTCTGGGCGTCGGCGACGGTGTGCTTCTCGAGGTGCGCTTCCAGCTTCGTCAGCCACACTTCCATGGCGCGGCAGCCGGCGTCGGCGAAATGCGCGACGTCGTCGGCGAACGAGCACGGCAGCGTGGTCACGGAGCTGATGCAGGGTTGCATACCACGTAGGTTAGGTTTTCAACCTGACCGGGACAGATTGGAAATCTATCCTACGAACGCGCTTCGGCATAGCGATGCGTCGGTTGCGGGCGCCCCGGCCGGAAGCTCTGCGTCTTGGCGTCGCCGAGCGCGGCGCCGCGCGCCTGCCCGGCCGCGTGCAGCGCCTTCTCCACATGTTGCCGCAGCTCCGCGGGATCCATGGCCACCCGCGCGTTGACGATCAGATCAACCTCCTTCGCCTGGCATCGCGACGGCAACGACAGCTCCGGCTTGCCGCCGGTGTTCACCAGGTTGGCGACGCCGAAAAAGCCTTCCCACAGCCCGATCGCCTTGAGATGGGCGATCTCGGCCGCGGCGTTCGCCAACGACTGTTGCAGCCGGCCGACGACGTCCAGCAACAGGTCGTCGAGCGCGAACGGCGCGCCGGCGCTGACGCGGACGCTGCTGTTCAGCCAGCCCAGCTCCGCCTCGCCCTCCGCGTAGATGTCGTAGTCGATGTCGAGGATCTTCCGGCCAAACGTTCCTTCCTGGTCGAGCAGTTGCGAGACCGCGTCGAAGCCGTGCCCCGTCTTGGCGGAGACGCGCAGCACCGGGGCGCCGGGATACCGGGCGGTCACGAGCCGGGCCAGCTCGTCGGCCTCCGCGGCCGCCAGCTCATCGACGCGATTGATGAGGATGGCGTCGGCCTCCTCCAGTTGCTTGCGAAAGATGTACGAGGCCTTCGGCGAGAAACCGGCCCCGGCCTCGTCGCGCAGGATCTTGAGACCATGGCTCGGCTTGAACAGCACCGTGTACGGCGCTACCGTGAAGCGGGCGCCGTACAGGTCCTTGAGCGGCTGCACGACCGTGGCGACCAGGTCGGTGCAGCTTCCCACCGGCTCGGCGAGGACAACGTCGGGCCGCTCCGCCTGGCGGAGCACGTCCACCTTCTCGAGCAGCTCGTCGAACTTGCAGCAGAAGCAGGCGCCGGCGACTTCCTGCACCGGAAAGCCCTGCTCGCGCAGCGCGTGCGTGTCCACCAGGTCCTGCGCCTGGTCGTTGGTGACCAGGCCGATCTTCTGGCCGCGGCCCATGTAGAAGCGCGCCAGCCGGGCAAGCGTCGTCGTCTTGCCGGCGCCCAGAAAGCCGCCGACCATGATGAAGCGGATGGAGTGCATGGTGATCTCCAGTCATTAGTCATTAGTCATTAGTCATTAGTCATTGGTCGCTCGACATCGGTGAGACTGCTTGAGACTATTTCTCCAGCGACCGCCAATCTTGGAATGGGTTTGTGACGGGGCGGTCCGGCACGTAGCGGTGCATGGTCATCCACGAGAAGGCCGTCTGCTTCGTGTTCGCCGGGTCGGGCTCCGGATAGGCGACGCCATCCGCCTCGGCATAGATGGTGCGGACGATGGCGACCTTGCGCTTGGCGGGCGGCGCCAGGTCGTAGTCGCTGCCGCGCGTCTGCAGGAACCAGGTGTTGTCGCGGAACCCCTGGTTGGTGCGTTGGACGGCCGCGGCGATCAGCGCTTCCTTCCGCGCGTCGTCGAGCTTGTCGTCTTTCTTGATGCGCGCGATCATTTGCTGGGTCTCGGACACGTCGAAACACACCCAGCCGTACGGCGGCAGGTACGCCTCGAGCTTGCAGTGCGACGGCGAATTCTTCGGCACAGGATTGATGCCGTACACGATCCGGGTCGGATAGCCCAGGGCACGGCCCAGCGCGTTGCACAGGCCGTGGTAGTCGCTGCAATGGCCCATCTTCTTGTCCAGGGCGTGGACGGCGCTGCCTTGCAGCGAGCATTCCTCGTGGCTGTACTTCATGACCGTCTGGACCCAGCGCATGACCGCGGTCATGTCCTGCAAGGCGTTGGTCGCTTCGGGAACGATCTGGCGGACGATCGTATGCACGCGCTTGTCCACCGGAACCAACGGCTCGCTGCGCAGGTATTTCTGAAAGCTCTCGGGCCAGCGCTTCACCTGGGCGATCTTCGCCAAATCGAGGTTCCAGTTGACCTGGGAAGTCGTCACGGTGAACTGATGCCGCACCATCTGGGCGCCGTGCGGCTGATGGAATTCGAAGTAGGCGAACCGGTTGCCGTAGAGCGGCTCCGTGCCGATCTTCGGCTCAACGTCCATCGGGTAGGTCGAGAATGTGCTGCCCTTCACCTGTTGAATGGAGTCGCTGGGCGGGATCGGCATCCACACCTTGAGCACCTTGGCCTTGTAAGGGGGCGTGACGACCGCCGACAGCTCCACCTGGTAGGTCACCGGCGCCGACTTGACGCCTTGATAAGGAAGGTCGGGGTCGAGCTTGCCGGATTCTTGCGCGACGACTGTGAACGGGAACTGGACGAGCAGAAGCGCCGCGCAGAGCCAGAACGACCATCGCATGGGATGTCCTCCGGATGTCAATTCGCTGGTGGATACGCCCGACTCAGACAGAACCGGTGAACCGCGCCGCCCGCGAGCGCGCCGAGCACGGGGCCCAGGACGTAGACCGTGATGAAGCCGCGGCCATTCGGCCCCGGCAGGGCCGCCTCGCCCCAGCCGGCGAAGCAGCTCACCAGGCGCGGGCCGAAATCGCGGGCCGGGTTCAGGCACGCTTGCGTCAACGGCGCGATCACCGAGATCAGCATGGCCACCGTCAGCCCGATGATGACCGGCGTCAGCGGGCCGGCGCTGTTGCGCGGGTCGGTGACCGCGAACACCACCAGGGCAAGCAGCAGCGTGCCGACGAACTCGGCGAGGAAGGCGGTTGCTTCGCTGACCTTGGCGCGCTCGGCTTCGGCGAGGCGCTGGAGCGCCGCGCGCCGTTCGGCGCTGAGCGGCGCCGAGCCGTCGCGCTCCCACTGAGCAAGCTGCTTCTCCCACGCCGCCGTGATCCGGCCGGGGTTCGGATAGAACTCGCCGTAGCACATCGCGGTCATCTCGCTACCCGGCTGGCCGCGCTCGATCCCCAGGATCCGTTCGCGTTCGCGCAGCTCGGCGCTGAAGATGACGTGGAGCACGGCGGCGGCGAGCATGGCGCCGGCGACCTGGCTGGCCACGTACGCGGCAGCATCGCGCCAGGCCAAACCGCGCCACACGGCCAGGGCGATCGTGATCGCGGGATTCACATGGGCGCCGCTGATGCGGCCGACCATGAGGATCGCCGCGGCCACGGCGCCGCCCCACACGATGGCGACTTGCCACAGCCCGCTCTGCGCCCCGGTCAGCACGGCCGCGTGGACCACGCCGCAGCCGAAGAAGACCAGCACGAACGTGCCGAGCGCTTCGGCCAGGCAACGGGCGGCGAGAGCGGGTGGAACGTCCGCCGGTGCGGCTGTCTGAGTCATTCAAACACTCTAACAATTATTGGATTGTCGGCAAGGGACTATTTCTTGCCGAGCTGCAGCCGGCAGCAGCCGAGCTCGACCACGTCGCCGGAGCCGTCGTCGGGGGTGACTTCCGGAGCCAGCGAATACTCGACGAACTTGCCCAGCTTGCGATCGACGACCAGGCCCGCGTGCCGGAGCACGCCCAGGTGATGGGAGACGTTGGCGACTTCTTCGTTCAGGAGCCTGGCGAGGGCGCCGACGGTCTGCGGGCCGCGGCGCAGGTGCTGGATGATCCGCAACCGCTCGGGGTCCGCGAGCGCCTTGAGGAACCGCGCACACCGCTTGGATTGGAGCTCGTCGTGCATCATCACTCTCCGGCGGCCACGTCGTCCGGGCCGCCAGTCTTGTCGGGAATCTGGCATCCTTGCAGCGCGTCCCGATATTCCTCCATCTTACGGATCGCCCGGGCCACTTCATCCATCTCGGCCGTCGTTCCCAGGAGCACTGGATGGTGGAGTACGATGCAGCCGCGATGGGCGCGCTCCGCCTCGCCCAGCGGCGTCCCTTGACGGAAGCGGCGCGGCGACCGCCCCACGTGCGCCGCCGGAAATCCGGCCGCCAGGGCGATGCCCTCCGCGCGCACGGCGGCGATGAACGCCTCTCGTGGAAGTCCGAAGGCCGCCGCATCGTACTGAAAACCCAGCTTGTAGTAGGCCGGTTGTCCGAGCCCGCGCGGATTGGCCAGCGGTTGCAAGCCGGGAACGCCGTTCAGCAGGCGAAGCAAGTCCGCAACGTTGGCCGCCCGCCGCGCGTTCCGTTCGGTCAAGCGCCGCAACTGCGGCGCCACCACGGCGGCCTGCAGCTCGGAAAGCGGACAGACGAGGTTGCCGCGCAGCGCGTGCGTCCGGGCGCGTTGCCAGACGTCGGCGCGGTGGGTGAGCAGCGCGCCGCCGCGTCCGGCCGAGAGCAGCTTCGAGCCGCCGAAACTGATGACGCCCGCGTCGCCCCACGTCCCCGCGGGCCGCCCTTGCACCAGGGCGCCCGGACACTGGGCCGCGTCCTCGAGCACGGCGAGGCCGCGCTCGCGCGCCCAATTCGACAGTTGTTCCATGGCCACCAGGCCGCCGTGCAGGTGGGAAGCGATGATCGCCTTGCACGCCGGAGTGTGGGCCGCGTCCAGGTGATCGACCGCGAGGTTCCAGTTGGCCGCATCGACGTCGACGAGGACGGGCAGCGCGCCCACGGCATGGATATCCAGGAAATTCCCCGGAAAGTCGTAGGCGGCGAGCAGGACTTCGGCGCCGGCGCCCACCGTCAGCGCCCGCAGCCCCAGCTCGACCGCGCAGGTGCCGCTGCCGCACAACAGCACGTGCTCGACCTGGAAAAAGTCACGAAGCGCTTGTTCGAGCGCCGCACAGTCGGGACCGTGATAGACGCCCCACGAGCCGTCGCGAAACGCCCGCGTCAGCGCGTCGAAGACTTCGGGATCGGCGAGCGGCCAGGCCGGCGGACCCTGGGGCCGCACCGGGTTGCCGCCGAGCACCGCGGGAAGGTCGGACATGCCTCGTTCCTGCTTCGTGGTCGTGTCTGGTTCAGTCTAGCCGGGAATGGTTGAAGTGTTGCGTTACTTCGCCGCGGATGCCGCCGATCCAGCGCGACAGCACGTTCTCATGCTCGCGCGGCTGCTGATCCACCGGCAGCATGTCCCAGAGGGCCTGGTACACCGGCCGCAGCCACGGCGGCACGACCTTTTCGATCCGGGCTTGCCGGGTTTCGCCGACGAAGACGTGGTCGGACGGCAGCAAGCGGATATTGGTCGTGTCGTCTTTCCGCAAGACGATGGCTTCGAGATTGACGCGAAACACTTCGGGCGGGCCTTCGCCGAGATGGGCGCGGACGACAAAGACTTCCTCCGGCGCCGCCCCGGGGGAAATGCCGCCGACGCGCTGCAGCAAATCGAGGACCGTCTCTTGCCCCTGGTACGGCACGGTGCGCTGCCAGCCGATGACCTGGCCGATGAGCACCAGGTGCTGGCTGCGATAAGCCACCACGCGGACACGCACGTCCGCCGGCGCCGAGCCGATCTCGTCGGCCATGTGCCGGCCGATCTCCGACAGCATCTGCCCCTGCACACGCAGCCGCCCGTACCTGCCCAGGCTGATCCGGCCGTCGGGCTCGACGGTGTAATGGCCGTTGAATTCCTTGCGTCCGGCGACCGCGATTTCGAGAACGTCGGGGCACGCGACCTGGTAGTGCTCGGCCACCCCGGCGTTGCGGCCGGCGGCGAGCTTGTCGGCCATCAGGCTCTTGTTGACGATTTGATGCTGATCGCTGATGCAGCCGGTGAGGGTCAGCGCGAGGATGATCGCGCAGGACCAGCGCGTCCCGCGGCGCCTGCCCGAGACCTTGCGAACCGCTCGCCACCGCTGCGGATGGGCCATGCGCACGCCCAGCGAGAATTGCGGAGACACACCCCCGCTTCAGGATCGGCATGCGACGTGGCGGACCTTGAGGATTTTGCCGGACATGACGACGCAACGCACGCAGAGGCGAAGAAGGCAGCAGCCTCGTCGCCGCGTTGCGGCGCCGGCCTTGCGCGCTTGGCCTCTGTGCCTCCGCGCCTCCGCGCCTCGGCGTGAGTCTTGTAATGTTTACACGTTCTTTTGCAATTTGTGCAAAGCGCGCCGCCTCAGGAACTTCACCTTTTTTTGACCGCATGGTTTCTGCTAACTTCCGCCCCGTTGACGCGTCGCCGCCGACCCGGCGCCGGTTGACTGAGGCGCAGGACGCCGCCTCATTCTCACGACAGCGGCTTGCCAGGGACGACCCACGTCGCCGCTCGGCCGATCCGTGGCAGGCCAGGAAGGAACCCCGCATGCGCAAGGCAGCGCTCTGGACCTTTCTTGCCGGCACGACCCTGTGGTTGACGCTCACTCCGGCCCGCTGCGCCGGCGGCTCCTGAGGCCCCGGCGGTTGCCCACCGCAATTCGGCGGTCTGCCGATTCAGTTTCCGATGATGCGTCAACAAGCAGCTCCTGTGTTCGCGCCGCCGCCCCGCCCTGCCCCGCCGGCGGTCTGGCAAACGCCCCCGGCGCAACCATCCACTGTCCAACCCAGGTTTCCCGTGAACGCCGCCCTCGCCGCCGACCAGACGCCGCGGCCGAAGGTCCGGGCACAGGCGGCCGAGCTGCCGGCGCCGACGTCGACATTCGTGCTGCCGTCGCCGCAGCAGCTCGGCTTGATTCCGCCCACGACGATGTCTGGGGCCATCGCCGTTGAGATCGACTGGAACGACGTCCGCGCCCGCCTGCACAGGCTGAGGGCGGTGGGGTTTCATCTCGACCAGGTTGGCAGCCAGTGGCGGGCGCGGCTGCTGGTGCCGGCCGGCGGCCCAGCGCCCCGCGCGCTGGAAAACAACGGCACGACCGACGCCGCCGCCGTCGCCGGAGTCCTGGAACAGGCGGAGCTGCTGACGCGGCGTTGACATTGCGGAGAATCGCGAATTCCGCATAATGAGCGTACACCAGCGCACCAAGGTTCGTCACTTGCCAAGTCTTCGGGTGAATCTGTCATGCCCGAATCATCGCTTGCATCGATCGCCGAGGCGGTCACGCGCCGTGCCGAGCGGCAAGGCTACGTCACGCCGCGCGACATCCGCTCCGAGCTGGCGCTGGCCGGCTTGCCCGAGACGCGCTGGAAAGACGTGCTGGCGCTGGTTCGCGACAAGCTCAACTACCGCCAGGGCCGCTACTATCTCACCCGCACCGTGAGCGCCCGCCTGTTTCAAGAGCAGGCGCAGCAGCGGCTCATCGAGAAAGCCATTCGCAAGCTGGTCCGCCAGCACCGCGCCGCCGTGAAGCAGCGCGAGCGCCGCGGCCAGCTCCGCAGCGACTTCATCCAGCCCGTGAAGGTCACCACCGACGACGGCAAGGTCCGCAACCTCGTCAGCCGCGACCTGTCCACCACCGGCATCCGCCTCTTGGGCACGGTGCACCTGCTCGGCCAGAAGGTGCAAGTCGAGCTGCCGCGGGGCGACAAGAGCCCCCCGGTTCGGTTCAGCGCGCGCATCCTCTGGACCTGCGCGGTCGGCGACAATCTCTTCGAAAACGGCGGGACGTTTTTATCGTTGGAAGAGTGACCGGCGCCAGGACAGAATCGGACTTCTATCCCACGGTGGGTGGCATGCTTTGGCCGATCCCACGCCACACGATTCTATGCCACGGTGGGTGGCATGCTTTGGCCGATCCCACGCCACACGATTC
>JAKEET010000139.1 GCA_022616435.1 Gemmataceae bacterium | reverse complement strand
GCACCTGCCCCAACTCGTTCAACCCGAACGCCAACGGCGTGCTGCCGGTGGCGCTCGTTGGCACGGGCGCCTTCGACGTCACGTCGGTTGACCTCTCCAGCATCGAGATCTCACGGGCGGATGGCGTCGGCGGCAGCGCGGCGCCGAACCAGGGCCCGCCCGGACCGCCCCCGGTCTTCGAGGACGTGACGGCGTAGTTCGCCACGGCAAGGTCGGGTCCGTTGACCCCGTCCAGGTCGCCGACGGCCACGGAACCGGGCCCATCTCCGGCGGCGTATGCCGCCGCCGCGGCGAAGGTTCGTCCCAGTGGAGGGCGAGAGCCTCGATGCCGGTGCTGATCACGCCGCTCACGCCCACCGCCCAGACATCATCGTCGGTCAGCGCGAAGGCCGACGCCAGCTCGCCATAATCGATCGGAGGATAGTCGACGGCCGTCCAGCCTGCACCGTCGTAGTGGAGGATGAGCGGGATCTTCGTCGACCAGTTGAGCCATTGGTCTCCGACTGCCCAGATGTCGTTCGCCGACACTGCAGCAACACCGTAAAGGGTGTTCGCCCAGCCGGGATTAGGGCTGGGGACCACGCTCCACGATGTTCCGTCCCAATGCTCGATGAGCGTCTGGGCGCAAAGTCCGCAGTTCATGGCGTCGGAATACCCGACGGCCCAGACGTCATCGCTGCCGACCGCGGCGGCGGCGTTGAGCTTGACGTTGATCACCGGAACCGCGGGAGTGCTTGCGATCGACCATTGAGCGCCATCCCAGTGCATGACCAGAGGCGCCGTGAGGTACTGGCTCTGGTTGGGCGTGACCCCGACGGCCCAGGCATCGGTTGCCGAGAGCGCGACGACGTCGAGAAGCGTGTTGCCCACGACCTGCGAGCCGGCGTTGGGGCTGGGAACGATCTCCCAGGTTCCTTCTGCCTGCATGCCTTGGGCCGTGTCGAAATCGGCGACCGCGGACAGCAGCGCGAGGACACGTATCCATCCGGATCTCATGATGCTCCTCCTCTTCAGCGCGCCGCCAGGCCCGTCGAGGCGGCGGGCAGGCCGCCCACGCTCTCCAGCGGCGTCAATGCGCCATTGCCGGCATTCACCGCGAACGCACCGATCTCACCCGTCCCGGAGTTCAACACGTAGAGATACCTGCTGCCCCTGCTGAGGGCGAGGTCCGTGGGAGCGCTTCCGGCGCCGGTGACCGCGGTGACGCCGTCAGCGTCAAGCAGCACGAGTGTGCCACGGGGCTTTCGGATGGCATAGCCGCTGATCGTTCCGCTGCCGGTATTCGTCGTGTACGTGAACCTGCCGCTGTCGGTGATTGCGATCCAGCACGCCGCCGTTTCGGTCGTGGGCACCGAGGCGCTGATCACATCAAGGCCGCCCTCGATGCTTACGGCGTACGAGGAGACGGCGCTGGCATCGGGAGCGCCGCCGAAGGCCTCGGAGACGATCAGCGTGCCCCGCCTCGTGAAGCCGAATCCGAAGGGCGTCGTGCCATTGGATCCATGCACCATGGGCCCCTCCGCCAGCCCATCGGCGCCGACGAGGTAGGTATCAATCAGGCTGGTCGCCCTCTCCGTGACAACCAGCAGATCACCGCCGGGGCTGAACTGCACCTGGGCCGGCGCCGTCATCGCCGCGCCGCTCAATGGCCGCGTCGAGCCTGGAATCGGTCCCAGGTCGCCGTCATGCAGCACAAAGCCCGTGATGTTGCCTGCTCCGCCGCCATTGAGGACATACACGAGATCGCCGTCAATGGTCAGGCTGACCGGCATCATGCCGCCCGAGGACTCGACATCGGCGAGCGTCAGGCTGTCGTTGTCAACGGCGAACACTGAAATGTCGTTGCTTCCGGCGTTCACGACGAGCAGCCATTGATTGTTGTGGCTGAGCACGAGCGCGCCCTGGTTGCCCAGGCCACCGCCGGTCCCCGCTCCGCCGGTCGCGAACTCGCCTGCAAACGCAAGCGTGCCATCGGCGGCTCGATCGTACATCACGACCATGTTGCCGGAGACTTCGTTGGTCGAGGTGAAAACCGCCTTCGGTGGCGCCCCGGTCGCGGCCGTGGTGGCAGCGGAAAGGACGATCGCCAGGAACCCATGTGCCATGGAGATGTTCATCGATCGACTCCCGTTGATGTTTGCCAGGTGAGTTGGAGGTCTCTGCTGAGTCGCATCTGGCACGTTGGGGCTTACAGCCGCGCTCATGAATTGTCGTGGACCAAGTCCTAGGGCTCGCCCAGGGCATGGCGAATCCGGGCGCGAGCCTCGACGCTCAGGGCCGCTGCATGCACATCCTGGGTCTCCAAGTCAGCCAGGAGCGACCGCGCCACGTCGCGCAGCTTCTCGAGCTGCCGCGCGAAGCGGCGGCAGGACGAGCAGATCAGGAGGTGAACCAGGAGCGAAATCCGCTCGCGCGGCGACAGCTTGCGGTCCTTGGCCGCTGAAATGAGAACACTGGCACGGCGGCAGGACAGAGTCATGGTGCTCGGCCGGGCTTGACCTTTTTCAGAAACCAGTTGACCTCGAGACAGCGGCGCAACGCCACCCGCGCGCGGTGAAGGATGACGCCGATATTAGTCGTCGAGAGGCTGAACGCCTTACTGAGATTCCCGGCCGTCGTGTCTCCGCCCTCGTTGCAGATGAAGATCTCCGCCGCGCGCGGGGGCAGCTTTTCCAGGCACTTCCAGAGAACCTGCCTGAGTTCCCGCCTT
>JAKEET010000138.1 GCA_022616435.1 Gemmataceae bacterium | reverse complement strand
GATGGTGCCGGCGTCGCGGTCGATGCCTTCGTTGTTCGCGAGGATGGCCGGGTTGACGACGATGATGTACGCCATGGTGGCGAAGGTCGTGAGGCCGCCGAGGCACTCGCGGCGGACCGTGGCCCCGCGGGACTCAAGACCGAACCAGCGATCGAGGAATGTCATGGCTATGCCGGTAGCGTCCCAAGGTCGCCTTTCGCAACGTCGCCTTTCGCTCCGCGAAAGGGCGTGTTGGACGAAGCGCTGCGCCCTTTCGCGGAGCGAAAGGCGACACCAATGTAGTTTGATCTAGCGAGAAACGCGGCATAGGATACCATGTGGGGTGTGCGGTTTCCTTAAGATGGACATTTCTCGCGAAACGGATTTTGACCAAAGGAAACGCCATGGACGCGATCGGCCGACCTCCGAACGCCGTCACCGCCCGGCTGGGGCTGTGGGATGCGGTGAGCATCATCGTCGGCATCATCATCGGGGTTGGCATCTTCGAGATCCCCGCCACCGTGTTTCGCTCCGTTCCCGGACCGTGGGAAGTGCTCATCGTCTGGACCGTCGGCGGCCTGCTCGCCCTGGTCGGCGCCTTGTGCTTCGCGGAGCTGGCCAGCGCCTACCCGCGCTCCGGCGGCGAATACGTCTACCTGACGCGAAGCTGCGGCTCGCTGGTCGGTTATCTGTTCGCCTGGGCCCAATTCACGCTGCTGCGGCCGTGCAACATCGGCGCCCTGGCCTACGTGTTCGCCCTGTATGCCGCGCACGTGTGGCGCATCGGCAGTCACACCATCCTGTCGCTGGCGATCCTCTCGGTCGCGGCGCTGACCGCCATCAACATTCTCGGGGTCACGTTGGGCGCCGCCGCCCAGAACGTCTTGACGGCCGTGAAGCTGCTGGGGCTGATCAGCGTCATCCCCGTCGGTTTCTTGTGGGGATCGTGGGCCAATGTCGCGACCGAAGTCCGTGAAGTCGAATCCGGCTGGTTTGGCCACGCGATGATCTTCGTGCTGTGGACCTACGCGGGCTGGAACGAAGCGGTCTATGTCGCGGCCGAGGTCAAGGACGGCCGCCGCAACATCCCCAGGGCGCTGATCGCGGGCACGTTGGGCGTGACCGTGATTTACCTGGCGGTCAACCTCGCCTACCTGGTGGGAACCGGCATGGAAGTCGCCGAGAATCAGTTGCTGGCCTACGACATCATCGCCCTGGCCACGCCCGAAGGGGGCGGGCAGCTCATCATCCTGCTCGTCATGATCTCGGCGCTGGGTGCGATCAACGGCATGATCTTCACCACCGGCCGCATGTTCGCCGAGTTTGGCGTCGAGCATCGCGTCTTCCGGCCGCTGACGCATTGGAGCCGGGTGTGGGGGACGCCGGTGCGGGCGTTCGTGGTGCAAGGCGGCGTGGCGGTGGCGATGATCGTGGGCGTCGCCCTGGTTCACGATGTCGAGCACGGCAAGAGGGGCCTCGACACGATGATCGAGATGACGGCCGCGGTTTTCTGGGGCTTCTTTTTCCTGACGGGCTTGTCGTTGTTCATCCTGCGCTTCAAGGATCCGGGCGCGCCGCGGCCTTTCCGCGTGCCGTTGTATCCGCTGCTGCCCTTGATCTTCTGCGGCTGGTGCGGCTACATGATCTACAGCGCGATCGTCTACAAGCCCGAGGCGTCGTTGATCGGCCTGGCTCTGCTGGCGGCCGGTTTGCCCTTCTATTTCATGCCCCCGCAGCGGCGGATGCCGCCGGTCGCGCGTGAACCCGAGCCGGTGCCGGTGGGAAGCGGCGCCGAGCATGGGTGAAAAAATGGGGACAGGCGCCGGCCTCGTCTCCAGAATCGCGTTCACTTTTTCCGCAGCAATCCGGCGCTCGAATGGAATACGCGCTTCCGCCGTTCCTGCACCTGCGGCGTGTTCTCTTGCTGCTGCGCTTCCAGGTCGCTCAGGTTGGCCTGGCAAAAGGCGCAGCCGATGGTGCGCAGATGAAACTCGACGTAATCGTGCGGCCCCGGCTCGAGGACGCCCAGGAGATAATTGCCCAGCTGCTCGCGGCTCGGACAGCTCAGCCGGTTGCGCCGCCAGACGGCGCCCACCGAATGCTCGCCGCGATCGCGCTCCTGCAGCAAGCCGCGCAGTTGCCGCCGCAGCGTCTCGTGCTGCCGCAGCGCCTGCTCGACCTGTGCGGTCTCGACGTCGCTCAGGGTGTCATCCAGGTACGCGGCCAAGACTTCACGGGCAATCATTCAGATCATCCTTTTACTGACTACTGACTATGCAATTCCGGGAACACGTCCGGCGACAGCCCCGCGCCCTTGACGTGTTCGCTGATCTTCTTGACGGCGGCGAAGCGGATGTTGGCCACTTGCTGCTCGCTGATCCCGACGAACTTGGCCACGTCCTTGTTCGCCCAGCCCTTGACCAGGAGCAACTCCATCACCTTGATCCGCTCGTGGTCGCCCTGCTCGCGCCACGCGTCGAGCAGTTGGCCGAGGGCCCGCGCGACGGCGTCGCTCTCCAGGACCTGGCGCTCGTGGCTGCGGGCGACGCTCGACGCGGCCGGCTGATCGTCCAGCTTCAAGTGCAGCAAGTCGTTGGGGCCTTCGGAGGCGTTTTGCAGCGGGTGCCGGCCGGTCCGGCGCAAATAGTCGGTGATCTTGTGCGAGGCGATCGTGAACAGGTAGGTTTGCAGCTCGCGGCGGTCGTCGTAGTTGGGCAGGCTGGTGTAGAAGCCGATGAAGGTTTCTTGAACGATGTCTTCGCAGGCGGCCAGGTCCTTGATGCGGCGATGGACGAACGCGAACAGCCGGCCCTCGTAACGGGCGATGAGATGCTCCCAGGCCCGGGCATCGCACTGGCGGATTTGCTGCACGAGCAACCGATCGCTGTCGGTGGTCATGCCGCTAGTGTAAAAGACAACGCCGCGGAACCCAAGGGCAAAACGCCCGCGCGGCAGCGTCGTTTGGCTTGCCGCCTCGTCGCGTTGAACAGCGTGTGGCTTGCCGTTGAGCGCGCCCGTCGCGCCACCGAAATCGTCATCCTATTCAACGCACCCACCACCACCCCGCGGCGACGCCGGCGATCAGGGCCGCGCCCGCGGCCCGCAGCCAGCCCGTGTAGCGCGACCGCGTCCACTCGTCAATTTGGACGCAGCCGATGATGATCGTCAACACGGCGGCCAGCGCCGCGGCGGCCCGCAACGTGAGGCTCATGCGTGCTTCCGACACCTCGCGACGCTCCGCCTGGCGGTCCATGTTCCGCAGCGCGTCCTCGGGAGGGATCTTCAAGGGGATGAACCAGGTCTTCAACGGCCCCAGTTCCTTGTTGATCGTCTCGACGGGCCCCTCCCGACCCGGCCCTTCGAGCAGGTATTCCTGCACATCGCGTTCGGTCGGACGCCAATGCTCCAGTTGTTGCCGCAGCAACTCCGCCTGCATTTTCGCGGCCGCCTCGCGCAAGGCATCCTGCTTGGCGACCTCCAGCGTCCGGCCGATGCCTTTGATTTCTTGGCGCGCAGGCTGAGCGAGGCCGGACTCCGCGTCCGCGTGACTGGTCAGGAGCCAGACGAGGGCCAGGCTCCACCACACGGCCATCGTCAACCGCATCATGGGATGCTCGTGTAGGGTAGTAGGGCGGGTGGAGTCTTCGGAACCCACCCAATCCCCAGCTCGACCCGGCTAGACATCAACCCGAAGTCCGTACACGGCGGGGGTGGGTTCCGAAGACTCCACCCTACCCTTCCTACGCGTAGCGCAGCCGCAAGCGCTTGCCGCGCGGCGGCGCCGGCTGTTTGCACGGGCTGACCGCTTGCACGATGGCGGAGGTCAGCACCATCGTCGAAAAGCCGATTTGCCGCTCGTGCGCCGTCGGCAGCAAGAACAGCAGGATGAACGCCCAGAACGCGGTCGCCAGGAAGGCGTGGAACGAGAAGCGCTGCGCCCGTTGCTGTTCCACGTCCTTCCACCAGCGCAGCACCAGGAACATCAAGCCGAAGTAGCTCAGCCAGCCCGCGATCACCGGCAGCGTATGGTTTTCCGGATACAGGGCGCTGTAGAACGGATGCCGCGTTTCGCTCAGCGTGCGCGGCGCCGGCGCGAGCGAATCCGTGCCGTTGGGTTCCCACGGCAAGGGCAACGGATTGCCGTCGAGCCACAGCGCGAACAATCCGACCGCCAGGCCCAGCGACATCAACACCAGCCGCCGTTGCCAAGAATCATCGACCACGGTGGTCCACAGACGGCCTGGGATCAGGCACGCCCACGAGCACACGGCCGACAGGAAAAAGGTCGGGGCCAGCGCCCGCCAATCGCCGCGCTGGAAGACCAGCGCCCAGCCCATCGACATCAACAGCGCCAGCACGAGCGCCGCCAGCAGCATGGTGCTGATCTGCGCGACACGCGAGCGGGAGTTATGCACTTCGGTGACCGCCAACCCCGACGGCGACGGCGGCGGGGGCAGCGACGCCGGCGTGCGGCCCAGCGATTGCCAGCTCGCGGCGACGTTGGCGGCCGGCGCCGGCTCGCTGTCGCGCGGGCCGGTGGCCGCGGCCAGTTCCTTGCCAAGCTCGGCCATGGTCCCGTGCCGCAGCATCGGGTTCTTGTGCAGCGCCTTGTCGAGAATCGCCACGAACGGCGGCGGCACCATGCTGAAATCCGGCCGCGCCGTCAGGTGCTTCATCAGAATCTCGCCGGCCGACTCACCGTCGAACGGGACCTTGCCGGTGAGCATCTCGTAGAGGATGATGCCGGCGGCGTAGATGTCCACCTGGCGGTTGTAGTTGCCGGTCGACATCTCCGGCGCCATGTAGTGGACGGTGCCGATGTTCTGCGTCTGTTCCTGGTGCTGGCTGCCGGCGATGAACTTGCACAGGCCGTAATCGCCGACCTTGACCAGGCCGTTTTCGATGAAGATGTTCGCCGGCTTGAGGTCGCGGTGCACGATGCCGTTGTCGTGGAGATAGTGGACCGCGGCGGCGAGCTGCTGGAACCATTGCCCGACCAGGTCGTGCGGCACTCCCTGCGGAAAGCGATGGAGGATGGCGTGCAGCGATTCGCCGTTGACGAATTCCATGATCAGCCAGTTCTCGCCCTGGGCGTCCTTCCTCAAGTCGTAGAGATGGACGAGGTGCGGGTGCTTCAAGTTGAGGCACTGATTGATGCCGCGCAGCTCGATGTCGAGGTTCTGGCGAATGCACTTGAGGGCCACTTCCTTGCCGCTGTCGCTGACGCCGAAGTACACCTCGCCGAAGCCGCCGCAGCCAATGCCGCGCTTGACGGTGTAGCCGTCGAGAGGTCTCTGGCCGGACGCATACAGGAATTTCATGGTCGTCTCCCCCGCACCCCTTGTGGGGCAAGTTGGAAACTTGCCGCCTCGACCCTCTTAGCTGACCCGCTCCAACGATAACGACACGTCGCCGATCTGCACGGTTCTTCCCGGCTCCAGCGGGGCGCGTCCATTCCTGGCGCTGCCTTCGACGTCGATGGCCCCGTCGTACCGCAAGGCAAACGTTTCCTGCTGGCGAAACACGATGATCGGCTGCGGCAGACCCGGAACCGTCACGTGGCCCCGCGTGCCGCCGCTCAACACCAGCGTGTCCGCCATCAGCAGGGCGCTGTTGACCGGATACGTCAGCCGATGTCCGCTCACCAGATCCAGCCGCGCCGACGCGCTCACGGGGAGCGGCTGCGCGAACAGGAACTGGCACGACGGTCCCAGCGTGATGCGGTCGCCGGATCGCAGCGTCGCCCGCTCGGCTTCCCGGCCGTTGACCTGGGCGGCCCGGAACGCTTCCAGGGAATAGCCTTCCGCGTCCCGCTGCAGGGCCGCGTGCAGGCGCGACACATCGGCGAGCAGCGGCAGATCGGGCTTGGGCCGGGCGTTGGCGTGTCCGAGCGTCACGCGCGGCGCCAGGCACAGTAAGAACCCGCCCACGCCGTCGATCCACAGGACGTGGCGTGCCGGGCCGGCCAGCTGCTGTGTTGCGTGGGTCATGCCGCTTACGGAGGTCAACATACGGGCGCCATCATTTTACCAGAGGCGGGGTGACTGGGGTGACACGGTGACCGGGTGACAAGGTGACCGGGCGACATGACCCCGTGAAGCAAGCGCTTGTCACCCCTTCACCTTGTCGCCTTGTCACCCTGTCACCCCTCACCTTGTCGCCTTGTCGCCTTGTCACCCTGTCACCCCTCACCTTGTCGCCTTGTCACCCTGTCATCATCCGCTCACTCCGTCCGCCCTTCGAGATACTCCCGGATCGCCGCCGCATCCACGCCGGTGCTCCGCTGTCGCGGACCCACCGGGATCAGGTCGTTGGCGAACGTCTGCGTCTTCAGCTCGATCTCCGTACGTTGCACGGTGTGACGCTGTTCGATCTCGGCCAGGGCCGCCTCGATCTGCGTTGCCCGGCTGTCGTCAAGCTGGAGCTTGGCGCCGACGCGGGCGATCTGCAGGGTTTCCTCGTCCGCCTCCAGTTGCGCCAGCCGCACCTCGAAGTCCCTCTTCTTGGCGATTACCTTGGCCAGTTGCTCCTGGGCGGCCCGCAACGACGTTTCCTTGGCCTCCAGCAGCTGGCGCTGGCTGTGCAGGTTTTTCTCCATCCGCTGGAAGCTTTCGAAATCACGCTGCAGCTTCAGACGCACCCGGTCGGCGGCGAACTCCTCGCCGTTGTAGAGCACCACGGTCGGGTTGCTTTCGAGATCCTTGGCCATGGTCAAGAGCACCGGCTTCTGCTCGTCCAGGGCCGCCTCGGTCCTGGCGATGTCCTTTTGCAAGGCCCCGACCGCGGCCTTGTACTCCGCGATCGGACGGATCATGAGGCCGATGTCGTTGTCCAGCTGCGACAGCTCATGGCGGACGCGCTCGATCTCGAAGCGCGTCGGGATGCTGTTCTTGGTTTCGGTCTTCACTTGCGACCATAACGTGCCGGCGTAGCTCCAAAAGCTCGTCTTCTTGGCGAGAAACAAGCCGACGCCGACAATCAACAGGCCCCAAAACAGTTTGCGCATCACCGAACTCCTTGAAAAAGCGTGGAAAAAACGGGAATGCGACCTGGAGTCCGTCTGCTCGCGGCGGGCCACAGTGTCGTCTGAGGAATGATTCGCTCGATTTGCGGGATTATTGCGCCAAAAGCTTGAATGAGGGATCAAAGGCAAATCATTCGGATTGGAGCCTTACGCCGTGACTGCCTTGTTCACGGCGTACCAAAGTTCGCTCATGCGGAACGGCTTGCGCAGCAACTCGACTGCGCCTTCCTCCAACAGCGCCTGCGCCAGGTCCGTCTGCACCAGGCCGGTGCACAGCAAGATCGGAATGTGGGGATGGGCGGCGTGGATGGTGCGAAAGTTGGCGGCGCCGTCTTCGCGGGGAATCATCAGGTCCAGGATGACCAGGTCCGGCTTCGGCTCGCCGCGCAGCGTCTCGATCCCCTCCGCGCCGCTGGTCACGCATGCGACGTGATGGCCGGCGATTTCCAGGAAGCGGCGCACCACGTCGCGGACCGCCTCTTCGTCGTCGATGATCAGGATGTGCCGGCGCGGCGTCGCTTCCGGCTCGAGGACCTGGGGCGCGACGGGAGCGCTGACGGCAGTCGGCTCGGCCTGGCGCGGCAGAAAAATGCTCGCGCACGTGCCGTGGCCCACATCGCTTTGCAGGGTGAGCTGGCCCTGATGGCCGTGGACAATGCCGAAGGCCACCGGCAATCCCAGGCCGGTGCCCTGGCCGACGTCCTTGGTGGTGAAGAACGGATCGAGGGCCTGCGCCAGCACGTCGGCCGGCATGCCGACCCCGTAATCCTTTACCTCGAAGACCACGTAGTCGCCCGCCGGGACGTTCTGCGGAAAGGCGGCCAGGTCGCCCGTCAGGCGGCAGTGCCGCAGGCGAAACTCGAGCGGTTTGGCGGCGCCCGGCCCGGCGGCGTCGCGGGCGTTCAGGCTGAGGTTGACCAGCACCTGCTGGAGCTGGTTGGCGTCGGCCAACGCCACGAGGCCTTCATCGGCGGGATCGATGGCCACGGTCACCTCGATGTTGAGGCTGTGCCGGACCAGATCGGCGGTCGACGTCAACAAGCTGGCCATCGACGTGGGTTGCCGGCTCAAGGCCGGCTTGCGCGCGAACGCCAGGAGCTGACGGGTCAGGTTGGCGGCCCGCTCCGACAGCTGCACGATCAACTCGAGGAACCGCCGCACCGCCTCCTTGGTGTCCTTCTCGCGCAGGCCGAGGCTGGCATAGCCCTGGATGCCGGCGAGGAGGTTGTTGAACTCATGCGCCACCCCGCCCGCCAGGGTGCCGACGCTCTGCATCTTCTGCGCTTGAAAGAGCTGCCGTTCGATGTGCTTGCGCTCGGTCATGTCGCGGTAAATGCCCACGAAGTGCGTGAGCTGACCGGTCGGATCGAGGATCGGCGACACCGTCAACGACGTGTCGATGAGCGTCCCGTCCTGGCGGCGATTGACGATCTCCCCCTGCCAGCTCGTGCGGCTCAAGATCGTGTTCCAGAATTCCTGGAAGAACTCCTTGCCGTGCACGTCGCTCTTGAACAGCCGCGGCTGCTGCCCCAGCATGTCCTGCCGGCCGTAGTCCATCATCTGTTCGAGGGCGGCGTTGACGTGCAGGATCGTCCCTTGCAGATCGGTGATCATGATGCCGTCGCGCGCCGATTCGAGCGCTTCGATCAGCAGACGGTTGGTCTGCTGCAGGCGGTGACGCATCACCGATTCGTGGACGCGCTTGGGCAGGTCGGTCAGGAAGGTCAGGGCGCGGTCCTTGACGATGTAATCGAGGGCGCCGGCCCGCAACACCTGCGTGGCCAGGTGTTCGTCGCCGTAGCCGGTGACCATCAGGACCGGCGTGGTGATCCCTTCGCGATTGAGGGTCCGCAGAAGGTCAAGGCCGGCGAGGTCGGGAAGCTTCTGGTCCAGGAGGACCAGATGAAACTGGGTGTTGCTGAGGACGATGAGCGCGTCGGCCGCGGTGCGACACACGGTCACGTGGTGGCCGGCCCGCTCGAGGCTTTTCCGGATGAGGTAGGCGAAATCGTCGTCATCTTCGACGACGAACAAACGCAATTGCTCATTCATGGGCGTTTCGGGATCACGAGGGTAAACGCCAGGCCGCCAGGCGCCGGCGCGAGGCCGGTGCGGCAATCAATGCCCGTGGCGGCAAGATATTCCTGGGCCAGGGCCAAGGCTAGACGCGGCTCGCACCCGTCGGCGCCGCGCCGCTCGCCAGCGCCGCGCTCGACCACGCCGCCGCGCTCCGCGGGCGCCGCCGCCGGATCCGGGATCGCGACAATGGCCCATTCCAGGCGATCGGCGCAATCCGATGATTCCATGCGAATCGCCAGGTTGCCGGACAGGCTGCACCGCGCCAACTGCATGAGCTGCCTCAGCCCCTGCTGGACCAGGCGGCGGTCGCCGCGGAATTCGTCGGCCCGCCACGCGCAGTGCCAGCTTCGGCGGCAGTCCGGGTCGCCCTGCTGGATCTCGACGCGCACATCCTCAACGATGTCCGCAAAGGTCAGCCGCTCGTGGCGCGGCTCATAGCGCGCCAGGCGCGCCAGCTCCTTGAGATACTGGCTGAGCGCCATGGTCTTGCCGGCGATTGACTGCAGGCGGTCGAAGTACTCGCGCCCTTGCGGCGACCATTGCGCGGACTCGTCCCACGCGAACAGTTGCAGGAGACTTTGCAACGCCACGGCCTGATTGGGAAGATCGTGACTGCACACCGGCCGCATAGCCTCGAGAAGCCGCAGCGCCTGCTCGCCGCTGAGCGTGTCTGCGCTGCGTGTGTCCGCGCTCGGAGCATCGGCGCTGCGAGCTTCGGCGCTGCGAGCGGACGCCTCAGGACTGGGCAACGACGACATGGCGGTCGGCCTCGCTTTCTCGGAGTCATTCCGTGGAAAAGGCGTAAATGCAAGCGTGCCGATACGTCTGGCCGGGGCGCAGGATGACCTCGGGAAATCCCTTGTGGTTCATGGCGTCGGGGAAGTGTTGCGTTTCCAGGCACACGGCGCTCTGCTTGGGAAACGTCTTGCCCCCCTTGCCTTTCTGGCCCTTCAGGAAATTGCCGGTGTACACCTGGATGCCGGGCTGCGTGGTCAGCACGGTCATCACCCGGCCGGACATGGGATCGCGCAGCCGGGCGGCGAACGTCGGCGCGGCGCCGCGCTTCGTTAGCACGAAATTGTGGTCGTAGCCCTGGAACTGGGTCTTGAGCAGCGGCTCGATGCGGGCGCCGAGCTTCGTCGGCTTCATGAAATCGAGCGGCGTGCCCGTCACCGGCTCGATCTTGCCGGTCGGAATCAGGTCGGCGTCGGCGGGCGTGTACTGCTCGGCGGCCAGCGTCAATTCATGGTCCAGCACCGACGGCGCGCCCGCGCCCGACAGGTTGAAATAGCTGTGATTCGTCAGGTTGATCGGCGTCGCCTTGTCGGTCATCGCCTTGTAGTCGATGCGAACCTCGTTCCGGTCGGTCAGCGTGTACGTGACCGCCAGGTCGAGCTTGCCGGGATAGCCTTCCTCGCCGTCGGGACTCTCGTACGTGAAGCGCACCACGTTCTCCGGCTTCAACACTTCGGCTTTCCACACGACCTTGTCCAGGCTGCGCTTGACGCCGCCGTGCAGGTGGTTCGGCCCGTTGTTCACGGCGAGCTGGTACTCCTTGCCGTCGATGGTGAATTTTCCCTTGGCGATGCGATTGGCGTAGCGGCCCGTCGTGCAGCCGAAGTACTGGTTCTGGTCCGATTCATAGCCGGCCACGTCGTCGAAGCCGAGCACGACGTCGGCGATCTTGCCGGCCTTGTCGGGCACGTGCAATTCGGCGATGGCGGCGCCCAGGGTGATCAGCTTGAGCTTGACGCCGTTGGCATTGGTCAGCGTGTATTCTTCGATCATGTCGCCACCCGCGGTCTTGCCGAAAATCTTGGGTCCGTTCACTTCCGCCCGCAACGGCGGCGTGAATGCCACGGCAGCCATTCCCAGAAGAAACGCCGTGATCAGCATCTTTCGTATGAATCTCATGAAGCTTCTCCCGGCAGCGAACGTCAAGAATCCGTGTTGGCGGCGTCCATGGCGACATCGCGTGGCGGCGTTTTCCTGCCCGCCAGGATCAAGGCGTAGAAGGCCGCCCCGGCCGCGATGAACCCGACGGCGGCCACCGCCTCGGTGCGGCTGGTCACAAACATGTTAATCAGGATGGCCGTCATGGCCACCACGAAGATCAGCGGCAGCACCGGGTACAGCGGGCACCGGTACGGCGTCTCACCGCCCAACGGCTGACGGCCGCGCAGCACGAAAATCGCGGCCACCGCCAGCGTCTCGAACGCCAGCGCCCCGAACATGGCGTAATTGGTCAGCACGTCGAACGAGTTGGCCTCCGGCTTGAGGTTCAAGTCCAGCGCATAGCCGGCCACGTCGATCGCGGGAACGCGGTACTGCTTCAAGAGCGCCACGGCCACGACCAGCAACATCGCCCAGCCGGCCAGCACGGCGATGGCCGCGATCGGCGTCCGCCAGCGGGCGTGCAGCTCCGCCAGGAACGGCGGCGCCAGCCGGTCGCGGCCCATGGCGAACAGCAGCCGCGGGCCGACCAGCATGTTGCCGTTGAGCGCGCCGAACACCGACGTCATGATCGCGGCCGAAACCAGCATCAGGCCGATGGGACCGAGCAAGCGCAGGCCGAACTCGGCCGCCACCGGGCGATCGGTGATGGCGCGCATGGTGAAGCCGGGGATCGCGAGGTAATAGGCGAAGTTGGCGGCCACGTACAGGATCATGATGGTCGTCGTGCCGACCAGCAGGGCCAGCGGGATGTTGCGGCGCGGATTCTGCACCTCCTCGGCGACCGGGGCGATGTTCATCCAGCCGTGATAGGCCCAGAAGACCGCGACCAGGGCGCCGCCGAAATCGCTCAGGTTGACGGTTCGCCAATCCTCGGGCCACGCCGGGGCCAGGTTTTCGAAGTTCACCGCCTCCGAGCGCGGCGTGGCCAGCATCACCATGAGGAACGGCAACAGCGCGATGGTCACGAGCGAGGCGACCTTCACCGTGGTGATGACCACCTGCAACCCGGCGCCCAAAACCGTGCCCCGGGCATTGATGATCGCCAGGAACGCGATGACGCCCACGATCAAGAATTGCTGCTGCCAGAACGTCAGCGCCTGCTGGCTCGCGCTCAGCCCCTGGGTTTCGCGGATGATGTCGTGCAGCGATTCGACGAAGATGAACGCCAGGGCGCCGATCGACGCGGCCCGGATGATCCAGAATTCGACCCAGCCCCACAGGAAGCCCGCCCAGCGGCCGTAAGCTTCGCGCAGGAACACGTAGTTGCCGCCGGCCCGCGGCAACAGCACCGCCACCTCCGCCAGCGCCAGGGCGCCCATCAAGATCAGGATGCCCATCACGATCCAGGCGGCCAGCGCCAGGCCCGATTCCGGCAGGAAGCCGGCGACGGTGCTCGGCTTCTTGAACACGCCCGAGCCGATGACCGTACCGATGATGACCGCCGTCGCCATCCATGGACCCAGGACGCGGTCGAGGCGGGCGCGCGGCGGCGGCGGGACGAGTGGTTGGGACATGACAACAATGTAAGGGCTGGCGGTTCGGTTCGCAATCAGAATGCTGGCCTCGTGCGTTCGCGTCAGCGCCGCCGCCGAACACTAAGCCGCCAGCGGCATACAACGAAATCATCATGACCACCCTCTATTACGCCGCCGCCTGTCAGACGAACTTCGCCAACCCCAAGGACCGCTCGGGGATCGCCGCCCACGTCAGCCACATGCTGGCGATGATCGACCGGGCCGTGGTCGGCTATGCGCCGTTCTTCGCGGTGAAGCTCTGCGTCTTCCCGGAGTTCGCCCACGCGGCGCCGATCTACGACACCGTCGAGGAGCTGCGCGACAAGCTGGCCCTGCCGATCCCCAACGAGCACACCGACCGCTACATTCAAAAGGCCAAAGAGCACGGCATCCACATCCAGACCGGCACGTTCCTCGAAGTCGACCCGCGCTATCCCGGGGCCGCGTTCAACGCCACCTGCCTGATCGGCCCGGACGGGCTCTTGTCGAAGTACCGCAAGGTGCATCCGTGGATTCCGTGGGAAGTCCACGCCAGCCCGCACGACATCCCCGATTACCGCGCGAACCCGTTTCCGGTCGTGGAGACGGAGATCGGCCGGCTCGGCGTCGCCATCTGTTACGACTGGCTGTTTCCCGAGGCGATTCGCCAGCTCGCCCTGCAAGGAGCCGAAGTGCTGATCCGCGTGTCGGCGTACATGGACCCGTGGGGCGCCACGCCCCCCATGGACTGGTGGACGCTGATCAATCGCTGCCGGGCCCTCGAAAACCTGGCGTATGTCGTCGCGGCCAACCAAGGGGCCGAGGCGGGACACTATCCGCCGTTCTCCTGGCCGGGCGGCAGCATGATCGTGGATTACGACGCCCGGATCCTGTCACAGGCCGATCCCGGGCCGGGGGAGAAGATCGTCGTCGGTCCGATTGACATGAACGCATTGCGAGCGGAGCGCGACCGCCGGCAGGGGCATCACATGCTGTCGCACCTGCGGATGGAGGCGTATCCGGCGTATCGGCAGGCGATCTACCCGCGCGGCATGGAGAAAGGGCAAACCTTGAGCGTTGGTGGCAATAACGCGGCCATCCGGCACGGCAAAGACGCGCTCGCTCGAGCGTGGCCACCGACATAGCGTCAGTTATCACTTCACGAGAGGCGCCAGCGCAGTCTCGTCCAGCGCTGCGCCAAACGGTTGCAGCATGTCGAGCTGGTCCTTGGTTTTGAAGTCGTCGGGGACGGCGAGCCAGAGCGGTCGCGCGGTCCGGGCGAGCTTGAAGGTGGCGCGGGTGAACAGCGGCATGACGCCGTCGCGGTAGAACGCGTTTTGCCAACTCGTCTGGTCCAGCCGGAAGTCGCCGGCGATGTCCTGCAGCAGCCGGTCGAAGCCGACGTAGGCGTTGCCGGCGCCGCCGCCGCGCCAGTCAACGTAGGCGCGCCACATCAGGGTCATGTCCGGATAGGCGGCGGTGATGAGCGGCTGATCCTCGAGGGCAACCAGCAGGCAGCCCGCGGCCTGCTCCACGCGCAGCGGGGGCAGTCCCTTGGCGTTGCGGCCGGTCTCGAACACGAACATCGGCCTGGTCGTGAAGATGGACGACTTGATCAGGTTGAGCTTGACGCCGGGGTCGGCCGCCGCGTCCTTCATGCCCCCCTTGGCGGTGAGGAAGGACCCGGTGAGGCCGGCCAGGGTGTTGTCCAGCCGCAGGTCGATGGGGCGGCCGCCGGGATTGGCGACGGCGACGCCTTCGCCGCGGATGAAGCAATGGTTGAAGACGACCTCGGCGGCGGCCCTGGACGATTTCGGGCCCATCATCGCCATGGCGTCGTCGATCTCGCTCAGGGTGATGACGCTGAGCGGAACCGTCTCGGGGTTCTTCTCGTAGTCCTGCTTGAGCGTGATCACGCAGTTGCGGAACTCGCAACGGGCGTTGCCGTCGAGCTGCGCCAGGGTCTGCGCCTTGAATTTCTCCTGATCGGGCTCGAGGACGATTTCGAGGTTCTCGAAGGTCATCTTGCCGTCGTGCAGCCGGAAAAAGTGCGCGACCGGATCGGTGGTGTCGGCCAAGGTCAGGATGGGATGATAGCTGTCGTCAAAGGGGCGCAGGGTGACGTCGACCCCGGGCCTCTTGAGCGACGTCACGTCCACGCTGAGCTCGCGCTTGTTCTTGCCATGCTTGAGCAGGATGACCTCGCCTGATTCGGCGAGGTTCAGGGCCTGGGCAACCGTCCTGTGGACGCGCGGATTGCTGCCGTCGGCGGCCGGATCGACGACGCGTTCGTAGTCGTTCAAGTTGAGGCCAACGACGCGCGGCTCGTCCTTGAACGGCTTCAAGGCGACGTCGAGCAAGTCGTTCTTTTCGACGCCGAGCTGGATACGGCGCGCATCGGTCATGCGAACCTCGGGGACGTTGTCCTTGAGCCTGAAGGTGCGCATGTGGTCGAGTTTCCGCTTGTGCGCCCCAGGATGCTCCCAGATCTCGATCGATTCCGAGACCACGACCGATTCGTTGTCGCTGCCGCCGCCCCCGCCCTTGGCGATCTCGGTCCGGAATTCCTCCGGCGTGTTGATGATGTGCATTCCTTCCTCGGTGGGCCACGACCAGAGGCCGTTGAGGTTGTGGTAACAGTTCCGCGCCCATTTCTGGAAGGCGACTCGCGGCTCCTTGCCGTCGGTCTGATGGATCAGATGGATGGGGTCGCGGTCGCTCACCGTGCTCTCCGGGCAGGAGAAGACCGAGTAGTCGATTCTTAGCCGGCACGAGGCATTGTCGTCGAGGCGGATGACCGGACCGAAGACGACATACGCCGAGCAATTCTTCACGGTGATCCGGGATTCGCCGTCGCCGTGCAAGTGAAACACGGCGCCGTGCGGCAGGAACGCCGATTGCGAAGCGGTGATGTCGGCAGGGCATTGCACGCCGATGGCCGCCTGGCCGCTCTTGAAGATGCAGCGCTCGAAATTTACCTGGGGCCGGTCGGTCCTGCCCGGCAGGCTTTGCACGAGGACCGAGGCGAACGGCGTGCCCAGATGGCGCACGTTGATGTAGCCCGGCAGCGGCATGTCCTGTTCGAACGTGCAGCGCACGAAGCGGATGGAGCCGGAGCTGCGGACCACGACGGCCGCCGTGGGGTGCTTCGGCATCTTGAAGTCAACGGTGGGCAGCTCCGGAGACTTGGACAACTTCGGCGGAGCTTCCACCTTGAAGGCCAGGTTGTTGAAGGTTGCGTCCACGGCGCCCTCGAGCTGGAGCAGGTTGGCGTGATCGCTCTTGGGGTCGTATTTCCAGCTGATCACCGGCAAATCGGTCTTGTCGTGCTCCGGGACTTTTCCCTCCAGGATCAACGTGCGCTTGCCTTCGGCCAACGCCTGGAACACCAGGCCGGGCTCGGCGATCGAAAACGACTCGGTGACATACGCCTTGACGCTGGGACTGGTCGTGTCCGCCAGCAAGGCGCGCAGGTCTTCCTCGCTGGCGATGTCGGAGTTCAGCCTGCTCACGGCCGGCGGGTTCGCGGGAACGACCTGTTTGGGCCCGGCGATCGGCGCGCTGTCCTTGGCGCCGGCGTCCTTGATCGCGGACGGCCGCGGGGGGCTGGTGGGCCGATTGCTGGGAGGCGCCAGGTTCAGCACCATCAGCAGCACGGCCAGGGCCAACGCCGCCAGGGACACCAGGAGGAGCGGCCGTTTGCGCGGCGGACTCAGGAGGGGCGCGTCCACGAACAGCACGCCTTCGGGCATGTCGGCGGCGGCCCCGACGCGCTGGGCCACCTGCAGCAGATGCTGCACCAGCTGCACGGGACGCTGATAGCGGTCCTTGGGGTTCTTGGCCATCATCTTGGCCAGGACCAGCGCCACTTCATCGGGAACGTCCGGGTTGTACTGGCGCGGATCGATCGGGGCGACGTGCTGATGGTGATGCACCTTCTTGGCCGCGGTCCCCACCGGCACCGGCGGCGTGCCGGTCAGCATGTGATAGAACGTGCAGCCGAGCGAGTAGATGTCGCTGCGGGCGTCGGCCTCGCGCGGCTCCAAGGCCTGCTCGGGGGAGATGTAGTCGAACGTCCCCAGCGTGACGCCCGATTGCGTCAACTGGTCGCGCTGCGCCTCCATGCTGCGGGCCAGACCCATATCCACGAGCTTGGCCCGGCCGGTCGGCGTGATGATGATGTTCGACGGCTTGACGTCGCGATGGACGACGCCGCGCGCCGCCGCATGTTCCAGTCCGGTGGCGATCTGCAGGATGTAGCGGACCGCCTCGGCGACCGGCAGCCGGCCGCGGCGCTCCAGGATGGCCCGCAGGTTGTCGCCGTGGACGAACTCGAAGGCAATGAAGTGAAGCTTCTGGTCCTCGCCGCAGAAAAACACGCGGGCGATGTTCTCGTGATCGAGCTTGGCCGCGGCCCGCGCTTCTTGACGGAAGCGACCCAGGTTCTCCTGATCGTTGGCCATGTCGGGCGGCAGGATCTTCAGGGCGACGTAGCGGTCGAGCTGTGTGTCTCGAGCCCGCAGCACCGCGGCCATGCCCCCCACGCCGATCGGCTCGATCAGCTCGAAATGCGCCAGCATGCGGCCGCGCAGGCTTCCCAGAAGCATCTCGGCGCTGGAGCTGACGGCCTTGACGGCGGTGGTCGTGGAACCCTGGGCCGGCGGAGTCTTCGAGATGATCGTGGGGGCTTCGTCGGTCGGCGTGCCGGAGTCCGAGAAAATGGCGTCCTCGCTCACCAAGTGCAGATCGGCATCGGTGGCCCTGGGCGCTCCGTGCGCACCATCGTCGGCCTGTCGTCCTGAGAGGTTTTCCGACATGCAACGGTCTCGTGAGTGACTCCGACCCTTCGGAAGCGTCTCCTGCCGCTTCCTGACGGACGCCTGAACGAACCATCCTTAACCGACTATCCCTGCGGTGCGGGATGGGAGGGACACCCGTCCGCGCGATTCAACTCCTCCCGCAAGAAGTGCCGACCGGGAAGAGGCTTTGTTTCCACCGATACTGGAGAATCAGTATAATCGTTGCGGCGGCGGCTTGTCAATCGGCCACTTTCCCCACTTCTCCCACTTTCGCGTGGAACCCAAAGTCGGAACACTAATCTGCGCTAATCGTCGCTGATGGGACAAGCAACCCGACCAGTGTTCTGTACTACGATTCCTGTTCCCAGCCTTCGAACTCTTGGATCAAGTCAGCGAACGGTTGTTCACCCTTCGCGATCTGCAGGCGCGATTCCGCCAACCGCGCCAGCGGATCCTTGGCTTGGCGAACGCGAATCAACTCCTGTTCCAGGCGCTGCAGCCAGCCGGGAACATCCAGACCGACGCCCCCCGGAACATTCGCCAGCGGCGTAACCTCCTGTTCCAGCGCGCTTGGCTCATCGGCGCCGGCGCCCTGCAGCGCGGGCTCGACCAGCGCCGCCAGGCGATCGATTTCCAGCGGGCCGACGAAGCGTTCGTCCAGCCGCTGACGGATCGTGGCCAGCCGCATGCCGTGGTGCTGTTCGAGCTTTCCCAGTTCCTCCAGCAACTGCTCCGCGAGATCGCGCGTCAGCAGCCCCACCTGCTCGCGCCACTCGGCCGCGCTCGGCGGATGCCGGCGCACCAGGATGTCGTGAACGAAATGCAACGGCCGGAAGTTCCAGGCGGCGCGTTCGTAGCGCGCCTTGAGGCGGAGGAAATCGAACAAGAGCGGCAAGTGGTCGCCGAAGTCGGCCTGCGTGCACGTCTGGTTGTAGTCGCGCAGGATCTCCTGATTTTCGAGCAGGCTTTCGAGGATGAAGCGCAGCCAGCGCTCCGCCTGATCGCGCGGCATGGTCCGGTCGAGCTCGTCCACCAGGCGGATCGGGTGCAACGGATCGGCGCCGTCGCGCAGATCGTTGAGGAACGCGCCGACGCCGCGGTGCAAGACGCCTTGCATGTTCGCCGGCGTCAGGAACCGGCGCGTGAACAGGTCGCGGCCGTAACGCTGACAAAAACCGGCGAGGCGGCGCCAGTCGTCGTCGCTGCGGACGGTTTCCAGCATGCTCAGCCGGGTCGTCTGGAAGTGGTCGATCCACATCGGCAGGAACGGCTCGACGACCTGCTCCAGGCCGGCGGCGGCTTCGTCCTCCGGGATCTGTTCGCGCAAGGCGGCATCGAGCACGGCTTCCACGACTCCTTGCAAGCCGGCCTGAAACGGGCGATGAAACTCGGTGACGCTGCCGCCCTGCCCCGCCTCCATCGCCCGCGCCAGTCGCAACAGCCGCCAGGTGTCGCGCAGCAAGCCTTGCCGCGGCAACGCCACCGCCAGCGCGGCCAGCACGGCGTGGGCCAGTCCTGTGCGCAGCAGCACGCGCGGCTCGCCGCCGTGGCTGAGCGGCGTGTAGCTCAGCGGCTCGGAGCGGAAATGCCGCACGAACTCCGCCAGGACGGTGCGGGCGGCAGCGCGGTCGCCGTGGCGCAGATGCGTCTCCAGCGCCAGCAAGGCCGACTCCCACGGCGGTCCCAGCAGCGCGCTCGCGCCGCCTGCACCGGCGCTGCGAAAAGCGCTCACGGCCAGCGCATGATCGCGGCAGGCCTGCAGCACCGCGCCCAGCAACTGCTCCTTGATGTGCACCCGCCGATCGAATTCGACCACCGCCTCGAAGCCGCTTGACGGTTTCGGCACGATGTGGGCGTGGATGCCGTCGAGCAGCTTGACGAGGGCCGCCTGGTTCGCCTGGGCGCGCTGATGGAACTCCGCCAGCGCCCCGGCCGCCGCCCGATCGCCCGCTTCGGACGCTCGGCGCAACGGCGGCGCCGCCAGGATCCACAGCCTGGCGAGCGTGGCCAGGAAGTGCAGGCGGGGCTGCAGCTCGTCGGCCACGTGCTCGAGACTGAAATCCTTCTGCGGCATGAAGTCGAGGATCTCGGCCTCGACCCCGTCGTCGGTGCTGTCGCGATACGACATGTTCTCGTAGGCAGCGCCGTACAGGGAATCCGCGTCGTCGGCTGCCGCGTCGGCTTCCGCGTCGGCGTCTTCGGCCGGCTGCGGCGACGCCACGTGCGCGGCGAGGCCCTCGAGCGCCGGCACACTCCACCAATCCTCCGCGTTCGCTTCCACGTAGGCGAAGAACTTGGCGATCTCGGACGCTTCGTTGGCAGCGGACTCGTTAGCAGCCGGCTCGCTGGGAGCCGGCTGGTTGGCAGGGGACTCGCTTGGAACGGGCCCGTTGGGAGCGGACTCAGCGCTCGACAGCTCCAGCAGCCAGCGCATGGCCAGGCGCTGAAACGAATGCTCGCCGGCTTCGAGAGGGATTTCGCCGGCCTGGCTCAACCAGGTGATCAATAGCCCGGACGCCCCTCGGAAATCCCGGCTGTGCAGCAGGGCGTTGATCACCGTGCCGAAGGCCTTGGGCGTGCGAAACTCGTCCACGTGCCGCCGCCAGAACGCCAGATCGCCCGCCGCGGCCCCGCGCTGGCGCCAGCGCGTCAGCGCCCGCGACACGTGTTCGGCCGACGCCGCCGCGTCGCCGCCGTGCACGTGCGGAATGTCGCTGACCGTGGTCGTCGCGAATCGGTCCCACCACTCGGCCAGGCGGTTCATGTTCTTCAGCAACCCGGCCGCCATGTCCTGGGCGACGCCGGCGCTCAGCACCTGCGCGTACAGATCGAAGATTCCCGCCACGATCCCGGTCAGGACGCCGATGCGATGGTCGCGGACGCTGTCCTCCAACGCTTGAAACCGCGGATACTGCCCCTGGAAGCCGAGGATGTTCCACGGATCGACCAACGCCCCGCAGGCGATGCCGCGGTGCAACAGGTCTTCCGCGTGTTTCAAACAAGCCGCCGCCGCGTCGGATTCACCGTTGTCGACGTGGCCCCGGCCTGTTGTCAGGGCGATGTGCAGCTCCGTGGCCACGCGCGCCGACGCGACCGGCAGCTGCGCGAGCTGGCGCCGGCCCGCGGCGGCGGCGCCCAAATCGGCAAAGAACAGCGCCAAACGCCGATGCTGGAGCTGCAACGCGCGCTCGGATGCCAGGTGCTGATTCAATGCCTGGCGGGCCGCGCCGAACGGCTGTTTCGTGCGCCGGGTTTCCTGCGCCAGCCGTTCGGCATGCGGACCGGACAGCCGGCGCAGCCACTGACGGTAGAAGGCGTCGCGGTACTTGGCGATGCGCGGCGTCAAGGTCGAGAGCGTCACCGACGAATCATGCGTATCCGGCCCGGCGCCGCTGACGCCGGCGGCCATCAGCATCGTGCCGGCCAGCACCACCGCGGCCTCGGCGAGCGCCTCGTCGCGAGGCAAATCGCCGGGGTTGTCCACCCGCTGCCACAGCGCCTCGAGAATCACGCTCCGCACGATGAAGCGGCGATAGCGCGCCTGGCCGTCGAGATGATGCGGGTCCCACTCGCCGAACACGTAGTTCGGGCGCTTGTCGGCCGGATGATCGAAGTCGTAGGCGCGCGGATCGAGCGCCAGCTCATCCAGCAAAGTAGGATCGAAGTGGGCTTCGCGCAGCACATCCGGCTCGGTGGTTTCGAGGATGTCGATCGCCTTGGCGATGAGCGGTTGATAGCGGCCCCAGGCCACGCCGGCGCCGCGCAAGTACAACGGAACCGGCCGGACGCGCTCGCGGTCGTAGGGCTCGCCTTCGGGCCGCGATTCGAGCGTGGCGATGGGGCGATGGCCGACGAAATCGTTGAGCTGCTTCAGCGTGCCGGCCACGATGCGGTCGTGCTCGTCCCAGGGACCGCGTTGCCGCAGCACCGCTTCGTAAACCCGGGCCAGGAAGAACGGCTGCCACTCGTCCGCGTCGCTGAGGTGGGCCAGCAAATCGGTGTGGTGCCGGCGATACGCGGGCACGACGCGCTCGGCCGTCGAGCGCAGCACCGCCTGGGCCTGGTGGACTTCCCGAAAGGCGCTGGCCCCGCCGGCGTGCAGCTCTTCCAGGCGCGCGGCCAGCGCCCGGTCCATTTCCTCCCAGGGCCGGTCGGAACCGTGCTCGGCGACATGGGTGTAGAGATCGTTGACGGCTTTCTGGAAACGCGGGTCCGGCCGGCCTTCCGCGAAGTTGAGGTATCCGAGCACTGCCTGCAACGCAGCGCTGATGTCCGGCTCAGGAGAAGTCATGAGTCGCCGCTTCCTGGGAACGTGCGGTCGCGTGTTCATCTCATTCTGCATTGACCGCCGGTTCCTGAGCTTGGTGCCGGTCAAGCAGGTTCTTCGTTCTTCATTCTGTCCGACGCTTACCCCCGCTTACCCCCAGGAATCGCTGCGCTCATCCTGGGGCTTGTTAGTTTTCCGCGAACGGTTCGATCTGCACCGGCACTCGAAAACTCTGATGGCACCGGTTGCAACTATCCGCGACCAGCGACAGGCCGACGCGGGCCTGGTCGAAATCCTTCTTGGCCAGCGTGTTGGCCAGATCGGCGGCGCGGCCGCGCAACGCCATCGCCTTCTCGAACCAGACGGCTTGCCCTTCCTTCTGCGGCGGCCGCAGCATCAGCAGGTTCGCCGTCTCCGCGACGAGGAGCGCCTGGCCGCGGGCGAAGGTCCAGGCCTGGTTGTCGCCCGGCTTTTGCGTGAGCAGCCGTTCCAGCCCCTTGAAGTTCGCGTGGGCCAGGCCTTCCATCAGCAGCTTCGTCTCGGCCACCGGCTCAAGCTTCGGCACCACGCGCGCCGCCTGTTGAGCGTGGCCGGACTGGGACAGCGACAGGCCGCCGAGCAGGACCAGCGGCGTGAATGAGCGTGGAAAGGTCATGTCTTGTTCTCCGGGTTGGCCGCCGGCGCCTGAATCTGCACCAGGTCGCCCTCGACGCGCACGGCGTAGCAACCGATCTTGAGCTTGGGGTTGTCGGCCCAGGCGCCGTCCGCGAGCCGGTAGCGCCAGGCGTGCCACGGGCAGGTGACAATGCCGCTTTCGACATATCCGCCGCTCAGCGAAGCGCCCATGTGGGGGCAGGTGTCGTCGATGGCATGATACTGACCGTCGACGTGGAACAGGGCGATCAGCTTGCCGCCGACCTGGACCGTCCGGCCTTCGCCCTGGGGAATGTCGCCGACCTTGCACACTGTTTGAAAGTCGCTCATGACGTCCTCGAACTAAGACCTCCAAAGTCTTCTCCGCGTCCTCCGCGCCTCCGCGTGAGCCTTTTCGCGACCAGGTCTCACGCGGAGGCGCGGAGGACGCGGAGATGACTCCGGAAGTCTTGAACTTCCGGATCGATACTCTCATATTGTACATGACTGGCTTCGATCCCCAAACGGGAAGGATACGGCCATGCGATGCTTGGTGACTGCGAGCGTTGTGCTGATTCTCGCGCCGGCCGCGGCGACCGCCGGCGAGCCCGATCTGACCAAGGCCGCGCCGAAGGACCTCGGCATCGAGTTCGTCAAGCCGGCCAAGGACGACAAGACCGGCTTCACGGTCGGCGGCAAGAACGAGACCGCCGTGATCCGCAAGCTGACCGAAATCAACGGCCGCACCATCGCCCAGTTGGAGAAGGACATGCGGCCGGGAGCGAAATCGCAAGTCGGCTCGCGGCTCGGTTTTCTCGGCAAGGATGAGAAGCTGCTCGACATCCTCGCCGAGGACAACGATTTCGTGGTCGGCAAGCTCGGGCTGACGCATCAGGAGCTGGCGACGCATCTGCACATCGTCGGCGCCATCGGCGTCAAGAACGCGGCCGCGGCGGGCAAGGACGGCTTCACGTTCCGCTACCACGGCCGGCGCTATCGAATCGCGGTCGTCATGGCGACCGGCTTCCAGCAGTCGCCTTTCTACGACGACACCAGGACGAACACGAACGCCACGCTGACGAATCTCACCACCGGCGCCAAGCTTGGCTACAGCCTGCTCGTGCCGCACATGATCGAGCGCTACGGCTTCTACGAAGGCCACGGCACGCCGTACCGGGTCGATCCGAGGAAAGTCGTTGAGGTGTTCGATTTCTTAACCGAAAAGAAGAAATGAAGCGTGTGGCTTGCCGTTTAGCGCTCGCCGCAACCGTGCAACGACCCGAGGACGAGACAAAGCGTTAGAATACTCTCAACCGGAAAGGCCGCCATCATGACAATCGAGCAATTGCGTTCTGCTTACCAGGCCCAACCGTTCAGGCCGTTCATCATCCATTTGGCTGACGGCCGCGAGATCCCCGTCGTTCACCGGGAATTCATGCTGACCGTGCCGAGCGGACGGACGATCGTCGTCTGTCAACCCGACGACACGCTGAATGTCATTGATTTGTTGCTGATCACCGATCTGGAAATCAAGCCCAGCGCCAACGGCGCACGCAAGCGCCGGCATGCGTAGCCGAACTTCCGAAGTCTTGACGTATCGTTACGCGGGCCGCGATTTCCGGCTGATTTGATTTTCTCGGCCCGAAGAAATGGCCATCGATTGCCGATTACCTTTTAAGTGAGGTTAGTCGTCGCGCGACAACCAACTGCGCCGCCCTACCTCGAGGCGATAGCCGCAATGCGGGCAATCGAATCGGTCGTACGCAACTTCTTTGTTGCACTTGAAGCACTTCCATGTTCGGACCTCCCAGTGCTCGCCAAAATCGTACCCCGTCACGCCGTCCGCCGTGAATTCTCGTTTACACTCGCAGCACCAGTACATCTCCGGGCCGACAGCGTCGCCCGTGCCAAATGGCAGGAAACCATAGAGGTACTGACAGACGTGGAATTGATACAACAAGGCGCGGCGACGACCACCGCAATGAGGGCAATTGAAATACCCCTGTCCGGACTGCAGTTTCCGGGTCCCAGTCGTTGAAAGGAAAACCCACATTTGCGGTCTCTGCTTTGACCACGGCGTCCGCTTTCCGATCCCTCATGCCAGGATCGCCCGCATCACATTCCCTTCGACATCCGTCAGCCGGAAATCGCGGCCGGCGTAACGATACGTCAAGCGTTCGTGATCCAGGCCGAGAAGGTGCAAGATGGTGGCGTGCAGGTCGTGGACGTGGACGCGGTTGTCGACGGCGCGGTAGCCGAACTCGTCCGTGGCGCCGAAGGTCATGCCGCCCCGCACGCCGCCGCCGGCCAGCCACACCGTGAAGCCCCAGTGGTTGTGGTCGCGGCCCATCCCCGGCCGGCCGTTGACCAGCTCGACCGCCGGCGTCCGCCCGAACTCGCCGCCGCAGATCACCAGCGTCTCTTCGAAGAGGCCGAGACGCTTCAGATCGGCCAACAGCGCTGCGATCGGCTGATCCACCTCGCGGGCCAGGTTGCGATGGTTGGCCGCGATGTTGTCGTGGCTGTCCCAGGGCTGCACGTCGCCGTGATAGCACTGCACGAAACGGACGCCGCGCTGCACCAGCCGCCGCGCGATCAACAGTTGCCGGCCTTGCACGTGGTTGCCGTACGTGTCGCGGACATGCTGTGGCTCGCGGTTGATGTCGAACGCGTCCGACGCTTCCATCTGCATGCGATAGGCCAGCTCGAATGACTGGATGCGGGCCTCGAGCGCGGCCTCTTCTGGCCGGCGCTCTTGATGCCGGCGATTCAGCTCCGCGAGCAGATCGAGTTGCCGGCGTTGATCGGTGCGGGTCACCCACGGGTTGCGGATGTTCTCGATGAGCCGCTCGACCGAAGTTTGCCGCGTGTCGATGTGCGTGCCTTGATAGATCCCCGGCAGGAACGCGGCCCGCCAGTTGGACGAATCCGCCACGGGCAGGCCCGGACACATGGCGATGAAGCCGGGCAGGTTCTGGTTCTCGGTGCCGATGCCGTAGTTGATCCACGCCCCCATGCTCGGCCGCGACAGCCGTTCGTCGCCGCAGTTCATGAGCCGCATCGACTGTTCGTGATTGGGGGTGTTGGCGTACATCGAGCGGATGATGCAGAGGTCGTCGATGTGCGCCGACGCGGTCTTGTCGAACAACTCGCTCACTTCGATGCCGGATTGCCCGTAGCGCCGGAACCGGAACGGCGTCGGCAGCGCGGCCCCGGTCGGCCGTTCGGTGGTCAGGTTGCCGGTCGGCAACGTCTGGCCTTCGTAGCGCTTGAGGAGCGGCTTCGGATCGAACGTATCGACCTGCGACGGTCCGCCGTTCAAATAGACATGGATGATGTGCTTGACCTTGGCCGCGTAGTGCGGCGGCCGGGCGGCGAGCGGCCGGCGCGGATCGGGCGGCGTGGTGTCGGCGAACAGGCCGGCGTCGCGGAGGACGCCGGCGAGGCCGAGCAGGCCGAGGCCCGTGCCGGTGCGGCGGAGGAGTTCGCGGCGGGTGAAGATTCGGCTCATGTGAATTTATCTGCCTAATATTGAGCCTGGATCGCCCGTTTGAGTCTAAGGGCTCGTCACTGCGACCAAGCCGACCGTACGCTTCCCGCCGGGCAACGTCAAGCGTACTACAAATCGTGACGAAACGAGAACACGGTATCCAGCACATCTCGTATGGATCGTCACTGTACTCATCCCATTCCAATTGAAACGAACCACTCATGCGTCGAAGAATCGTGACACGGCGCTTATTATCAGGAGCGTAGATTCGTTCGACAAACTCGCGCATACTCAGTATCCAGTGAGCGTCGCCCGCGTCATAGCGTGTCATAGATGGCGTCTTCGTCGTTGTCCCAAACCCGGGCAAATGCGGTTTCTTGGGCTTTCAACCAGGACGCGCGTTCCCCCTCGCCGGAGGCGGAATTCTCAAAAATGACAACCACTTCCCCAGGAGCGACCTTCTGAACCTCCTTGGGAAGTCTGATCGTCTTGCCGTCGAAATGTGCTTTGATGGCTAACATGACCTCATTGTAAACCGGATCAGCATTGCCCGACAAGGCAATCGCAGTCAGCTAATCCGCCTCCCGTCGCAACTCCTCCCACCGCTCCCGCAACCGCTGCAGCGTCAGTTTCTGCGTCGCATCCTTGACCAGATTCCGCTCCTGATAGGGATCAACCGTCAGATCGTACAACTCTTCCGCGACCGGCTCCGTCCAGCGCAGATACGCCCACCGCGTCGTCCGCACGCCTTCGCTCGGCGGGATGATCTTCGGCAGCGTGTGGTGCTCGTAGAACCAGTCGTGACGCCATTCGGCGCGGCGGGCTTCCAGGAGCGGCCGCAGCGATCGGCCCTGCATCCCCTTGGGAACCGGCACACCGGCATAGTCCAGGATCGTCGGCGCGACGTCGATGTTGAGCGCCATCTGCTCCAGTGCCTGTTCGCGCCGCTCGGCCGGCAGCCGCGGGTCCATCACGATGCACGGCACGCGGATCGATTCCTCGTACATGAACCACTTGTCCGCCAGGCCGCGCTCGCCGAAGAAGAAGCCG
>JAKEET010000137.1 GCA_022616435.1 Gemmataceae bacterium | reverse complement strand
TCGCACGCACGCGACGCCAGGTGCGACCCTTTCAGGGTCGTGAAATACGTTATTGGGCCTCGTCACCCAGGGTGCGCCGCTGGCGCGGCGACCCTGGGCTTTGGAGTTCGACCCTTTCAGGGTCGCGATTCAGGGCACGTCCCACACGACCACGTATCCTTCCGGCAGCTCAAGCCCGGCCAGCTCCCGCTTTGCCGCGGCAATCACTTGCGAGGGCTTGCCGCCTTCGACGCCAAAGGCCACGAGCATCCGTCGCTTTCCGTTCTCGCCATAGATGACGCGCGGGCCGGTGGTCTGCTTGATCTCCACCAGCGACGACAGCGGCACGCGCTTGCCGCCGGCGGTGGCGAGCAGCGTCTTGCCGATGATCTCAGGCGTGGCCCGCGAGCGCTCGTCGCACTTGACCCACACGTCGCGGCGCTGGCCCTGCTCGACGACGGTGCCGACGATGCTACCCAGCCAAGCCGCCTGGACCACTTCCCCGATATCGCTGGCGGTGATCCCCAGCCGCGCCGCCCGCTCGCGGTCGATGTGGATGTCCAGCCGCGGGACAGCGCCCGGCGGATCGACCTCCAGATCGACGACGCCCCGCACGTCGCCGAGCCGAGCCCGGGCTGCCTCCGCGATGGCTTGCAACCGATCCAGCTTCGGTCCGAAGACCTTGAGCACGACCGGGGCACGGGCCGCCGGCGCATCGGCCAATGCCGGCTCAGTCGCCGGAGCAATTCGCGCGATGACACCCGGCAGGGCGCCGAGCGCGCGTCGGATGTCGGCGGCGATTTCCTGGCTGGTGCGCGGCGCCGCTGGCTTGCCGCCCGGCGGCGATGACTTCGCGGGCAGCAAGCGAACGAACATCAGCGCCGTGCCGGACGGTTCATCCGCGGCGTGGCTGTCCAGTCCGCCCGCAACGTACCACACGGCCTCGACGCCTGGCACCTGCCCCACGAGTGACTGAGCTCGCTCCACAGCGGTGAGCCAGCGTTCCCTGCTCTCGGCCGCTGGGCCGCGCAGGGCGACGCTCAGGTCGCCCCGTCCGAACGTCTCGGCCGTCAACCGCAGGCCCGACGGCAGCGCAGGCTGCAATTGCTCCATGATCCGGCCGACGGCGGTCGTCAGGGCATCACTCTTGGTGCCGGGGCTGCGTCGCACGGCGAGAATGACCGCTCGGCTGCCCGAGGCCTTTCCATCCTTCGGCAGCCAGATGCTTGCTACGCCGTGGGGTTCGGTGCCGCCGAAGTGGACCAGCGCCACGTCCTTCACATACACAGGGCGGCCGTCCCGAACGCTGACGACCGTGTCGGCGATGTTCTCCGGCACCGTGCCCTTCTCCGCGATGCGGATAATGACTTCCTTCTCCGGCAGCTTGAGGACGCCGCCCTTGGGCGCGGCGGCTGCCCGGCCCACGGCGGTGAGCACCTCTTGCAGCGGCAGATCCAGCGCCAGCAGCTTGTCCAGCGAAATGATGACCTCGTAGACCGGCAGACGCCCGCCACGCACCGCGACGTCCGCCACACCGGGGATCGAGAGCAGGCGCGGCCGCAGGCGGGACTCGGCCACGACTCGCAAGGTAGTGTCATCCCGCGAGTCGGCGGTGAGAGCGACCAAGGTTATCTCCCCGTCCGGCGCCACGGCCGGCGCCAATTGGGGCCGGGCGTCGCGGGGCAAGGCATCTTGCAGAAGCCGCAACCGCTCGGCGACTGCCTGCCGCTTGGCCAGCAGGTCCGCGCGGGGCGGGAATTCTACCCACACGGTGGACCGGCCGTCGCTCGAAGCCGAGCGGACGGCCACGACGTCGGCCAGGCCCTGCATGACCGATTCAATCGGATACGAAAGCAGGCTTTCGACCTCGCTCGGAGAGAGGCCGGGTACGTCGGTGAGGATCGTCACCGTTTGAGGCGCCGGCTTCTTAGCCGCAGCGTCCTGTGCCAGCGAAGGCTGCATCCAAGGCACCACGGCGACCAACCAGGCGCACGATATGCCGAGGAACCACGTGTTGCAGGTCGCGCTCATTTTTCTACCCTAGACCGATATGACGGGTTAGCTCCACTCAATTGCTATCGGGGCGCTTGCTCCCGGTCGCCAGGCCAATATGTTTCGCCGGCTCACACGGAAGATCTCGTCGAGAATGATCACTGGGCTGGCTCAACGAGCAACTCGTCGGCGTGAGCAAGGAAAGCGGTGGCCGCCAGTTGCACGGCCTCACGAATGGCCGGGGCCGTGACCTTGCCGTCCCATTCTTGGGAAATGCTCTCCCAGTCCATGCCTGAGGCCACTTGATCGAGGACGTCGGAAACGAACACGCGTGTGCCTCGAAACGTAGGCTTGCCGTGACAGATTTTGGGGTCGGCGACGATGTACCGACCCAGGGTCGCCGGTTTCGCTGGCCGACGTTTGTTTTTATGGTTATTCATGGTTGTCGCTCAGGTTCTAGTCGGTGGAAGAGCTTAGTGCGCCTGCCCCGCCAGCGCCGGCTCGAAATCCACCAGGTCGCCGGCCGCGTCAAACTCCAGCTCGCGCGGCTCGGCGAGGATTTCCAGGTCGTTCCGCCCGCGGGCTTCTTC
>JAKEET010000136.1 GCA_022616435.1 Gemmataceae bacterium | reverse complement strand
GTGAGCGACACCGGGTTGGCGTATTTCAAGGACTGCACGAGCCTGATGTTCCTCGGCCTGTCCGTGACGAAGGTGAGCGACGCGGGTCTGGCGCACTTCAAGGACTGCAAGGAGCTGACACGGCTCGTCATCGCGCGCACCAAGATCACCGACCTGTCCCTGCTCAAAGAGATGCCGCTCAAAGAACTCGACTGCGACTTCCGGCCCGAGCGCGACGCTGAGATTCTGCGCTCCATCAAGACGCTGGAGCAGATCAACCGCAAGCCGGCCGCGGAGTTCTGGAAGGAATTTGACGAGCAAGCGGCCAGGACCTGGGACCGCTCAAGGGCATGCCGCTCACCGACCTGCATCTTTTCGCAGCTCCCGAGTCCGGGACCTGGAGCCGCTCAGAGGGATGCCGCTTACCCGTCTGTTGCTTGATAGCTCCCATCAAATTACAAACTTCACCCCACTCAACGGCATGCCCCTCACCTGGCTGAGCCTTGGCGGCACCCAGATCCGCGAGCTCAAGGGTATGAAGCTCACCGTGCTGAAGTTGAGCCGGCGCAGGCGACTGGCCCACAGCTCCTTCCGGCTCCTCGCTGACGACCACCGACGCACCCGGCTGAACCCGGCGGCCGAGCAACAGTCCGCTTCGCGGCGCCGATCCAAGAGCAGCGACACGAGCGTGCTCTTGCCCGATTTCCACACACTGGTCAACAACGTCAGGTTGCCGCGCACGATGATCCCATCCCAGAGCCAGGTCAGCGACTTCTCGTTGCTGCCGGCCTGAAGGTCCCACGAGCCGAGGGAGGCGAAGTCGGGCATGGCAGGCCTCGTTGCAGGCTGCGAACAAACTTCGGCAGATGACACGGCGGCTCTCACGGCGCCGGCGCAGGACCGGCCCAATCGAGCCCCATCCCGGCGAGGCGGCCACGCACGCCGGCGAGGTGGATGATGTGCGCCGCGCCGTCGGCGGCGCCGACGAAGAGCCAGCGGCCGTCGGTGGAGAAGGCCAGCTCCTGCAAGTCATGGTCGGACAGCGCCAGCCGAACCACTGCGCGGTACGACGGCAATTCGAGCAGCGTGATGGAACCGGTGGCCGCCGGCAGGGCCAGCAGGCGGCCGTCGGCGGAGAAGGCGACGCGCCGGCTGTCGTACCGGGTCAGCAGACTCTCCATCGGCACGTGGTGAACGACCCGCCACGGTGCGGATTCGAGCAGCACGCAACGATCGGGCAGAAGAGCGGCCAGCGCCTTGCCGTCGCGACGAAAGACGCAATGGCTGAACGGCCCCGGCACATCAAAAACCAACGCGTCCGTGCCGGCGTCGTGGATCGCCAGGCTGTGGCGGACGCGGAGCTTGGCGATCCAGGCGCCGCATGGGCTGACTTCGGCTGTGGGAGACAACGTCGAAGGCCGCAGCTCGCCGGTGGCGACATGGAGGTCGGCCCGCAGGACCTTGCCGCGCAGCGGATCGTTGGCTTCCGCCACGAAGACCTGCACGCGCACGACGTCGCCGTTGCCGGAATCGAGCACTTGCCGGACTGAATGCCGCGCCGGCAGGAGGATGTCCTGCGGCGAACCGATATCGACGTGGACGCCCCCGGCGTCGTCGATGATCGCGACGCGCTGCCGGCGGAGCACGCCGTCCTTGGCCGTCAAGAGCAGCGGCTCGGCGCGATGGAGAAGCAAGGCCCCTCGGAGCTGTCCATCGACGAGGCGTCGGCCGCGCAAGTCCCAGAGACTGACGTTGGCTGTCGGGCTGCGCACGGACGCGATCGCGAGCCAGCGTCCGTCGGGGCTCGTTTCGAAACAGTTGCCGGCCGCGAAGTTGCCGCCGTGCCCGACGACGTCGTGAGTCTCGGAGCGCACCAGCCGCGCCTTCACCACCCGGTGCTTGCGGCCGTCGACCAGCCCGAGCCAATGACCGTTGCGGCTGAAGGCCGCGGCGCTGCCCCTGATCCGCAGCAGCTCGGTCCTGGCGGCGAGCGACCACAGGATCGTCAGGCCGTCCTGGCCGGAGGTGGCCAGCAGTTGGCCGCCGGGCTCGAAGGCGAGGCTGCGAATCTCGTCGGCATGTCCCTGAAGGGAGAACAGCGGCCGGCTGCGCGGACGCCGGGTGTCGAGGACGTGCACCCTGCGGTCCAGCCCGGCCATCGCGGCGCGGGCGGCGTCGGGATGCCAGGCAAGCTGGCGGACCGCTTCGTTGAGCGGCGCGGGCGGCTGCGGCTGAGCCGCGCCGTCGAGATCGACAATCTCGATGCCGGCGTTGCGGAACACGGCCAGCTTGCGGCCCGTCGGGTCGAACAGCGCCTGGGGATACCCGCCCCGCGGCGGATCGACGCCGGGCGGCGCCGGTTTGACTGGTTTGGATCGCAGGGGCTGCATCGGCACGGGCAGCTTCTGCGGGCCACGGCCGGCGAAGTCGATGCGGCGCGACAGACGCCGGCTCGAAAGGTCGTACAGGCCGAGGTCGCCGTCAGCGAGGCTGACCACCAGTCGGTCGCTGCCGGGACTGAAGTCGAAGCCGCGGCCTGAGATCATGCCCGCCGCCGCGGTCCGGACCACGGGATGAGGCCCTGGCGCGTCCAGCTGCCACACCAGCACCGTCATGGAAAAGATCGTCGCGCCCAGCCGCGCGGCCAGGTGGGCGCCGTCGGGACTGAAGGCCAGGTCAGCGACCGCTGCGGGGACGGGATAGCGTGCGACTTCCCGATTGCTCTCCAGGTCGCGGATCACGATACACTTGCCATCCGGTTCGTCGTGGGCGAAACGGGTCAGCTCGGCGTCGAAGGCGACCTTGGCCCCAGGCGGGACCGGCCAGGTCCGGACGAAGTCGGCGTCGATGGCCTGGAGGGCCGCGACGGCGTCATTGCGGAGGGCGAGTTTCTCCTCGGGTCCGAGCTCCAGCACGCCCAGCAGGCTGCTTGCTGGACAGCCGCGTTCAGGCGGTGCAAGCGCTGGCCGGGCATGCCGGCGGCGCTGACGGCGCGCATCTGCGCGCGCAGCGCATCGTACAGACTGCGTTGCGCCGCCAGCGCCGCCTGCCGCTCGTTGCGCTCGGCGGCCTTGGTTCGCTCGAGGCTGGCCTCCAGGTCGGCGCTGCGCCGCTGCAGCGACCAGGACGCCAGCGGCGCACCCACGGCGATCGTCATCAGGAGCACAACGACGCTGCCGCTCAAGGCGGCCAGGGTCGGATTGGCCCGCCGCCAGCGGTCGAGCCGTTCGAGCGTCCCGATGCGCCGCGCCTGCACCGGCTGGCCGCCGCGGAAACGCTGCAAGTCGGCCGCCAGCTCGGTGGCAGTGCGGTATCGTTGTCCAGGCGCCTTCTCAAGACATTTGAGGCAGATCGCTTCCAGGTCGCGCGGCGTCTCGGGACGCCGCCGCCGCGGCGGCGGCGGCTCCTCCGCCTCGACGGCCCGCAAGGTCGCCAGGTCGCTCTCCTTGCGAAACGGCGGCTGGCCGGTCAGCAGCTCATACAGGATCGCGCCCAGGGCGTAGATGTCCGCCGCCGGCCCGACCTCGCTCAGCCGCCCGGCTGCCTGTTCCGGCGCCATGTACGACGGCGTTCCGAGAATCGATCCCGTACGCGTCTGGTCAGCGTGGATGGCGGTCTTCGCCAGGCCGAAGTCGGTGATCATCGGCATTGCATGGTCGATTGTTGATTCTTGATTTTCGATTGCGGCGTTGCCCGATGAGGTCGAACCGAACGGACTCATGGTTTGCAATCGAACATCGTCCATCGAGAATCGAAAATCCAACAACACATTGCTCGGCTTCAGATCGCGGTGCACGACTCCTCGTCCGTGCGCGTGCTGGACGGCCTCGGCCAGGACCTCCACCAGGCGTGCGGCCTGGGTTGGCTGGGCCGGCCCGCGCTCGCGCAGCCACTGGGCCAGCGAAATGCCGTCGCAGTACGCCGACGCGATGTAGCACAGCGCGCCGACCCGGCCGACCTCGAAGACCGGGATGATGTTGGCGTGATTGAGGCTGGCGACCGCCTTGCCCTCGCGCAGGAAGCGGGTCCGCAGGTCCGCGGACAGCACCGCCTCCGGCCGCGGCACCTTGAGGGCGACTTCGCGGTCCAGCTCCGGATCGACGGCCAGAAACACCACGCCGTAACCGCCGCGGCCCAACTCACGCACGATCTGAAACCGGCCAATGGTCTTCGGCGTTTCGTCGAAGCCGGCGGCGGGGTCGGATTCCGGCGGGGCATCGAGCAGCGGCGCATCGAGCAGCGGCGCATCGAGCAGGTCGGCGACCGAGTCGGGGTCACAGCGCTTAACGCGCTCGATCAAGTCGAGGCACTGGCGGGCGCGGGCGAGACGCTCGACGAGATTGCCGTCCGTGTCCCGGGCCGTGGCGAGTTCGCTCGGCGGCGGCGTGGCGCCGGCGGCGAGCGCCTCATCCAGGTCGATGAGCCGCCGCGCGACGGATCGAAAGGTTCCTGGACAGGTTCGCTCACGAGTTCAGCTCCCGCTGCAAGCGCTCGATGGCGCGGGCCCACAGCTTGCCGGCCGCCGCCGCCGAGCGGCCCAGCTTGCGGCCGATCTCGGCAAAGGGCAAGCGTTCCCAGCTTCGCCACAGGATGACCTGGCGATAGTCCTCCGGCAGTTTTTCCAGGGCCCTGGTCAGCGCCTCCTTCTCCTCCTGAGCGATGGTCTCGGCGCGCGGCGACTTGTCGGCGGCAGCGAGCTGCAGGTCGGCGCCCTGCGAATCGTCCCGCGGGGCGATGCGGCGCTCGCGGCCCGCGTGGCGCTTGCCGGCGTCGCGGTAGCGGCGGCCGGCGTCCAGCAACTGGCGACGCAGGATCTGCCGGAGCCAGGCCAGCAATTCCTCCTCGTTGCCCCCTTCGAACTGCCCGAACTTGCGCTGCACCTGGAGCAGCGTCTCCTGGACGATATCCGAAGCGCCGACCTTGCCCTGCAACTGGGCATCGAGCTCCTGATTGGCGATGAGCAGCAGGTAATTGCGGTAGGTTGCCGCGATCTGCTCCAGCCCGCCCGGCGAGCCGGCGCGGGCGGATTCGATCCATTGCGCGACGTCGCGCTCTCGCGCCGGCTCGCTCACGGCCCAGCCTCCAGGACGCAATATCGAGGGAAATCGGACGGCCTCCATTGTAATCGTCCGTTGGCCGAGTTTGCGAATTTTTCGCGACGGGCGTCCGATTGCCGGAATTTCGGCGTCCTGAGGCTCAGTTTGATTTCCAACCCTGTTTCGAGGAGGACACGCCATGAGATTTCGCCATTCCGCATGGTTCGCCGGCGCGGCCCTGGCCCTGTGCCTGACGCTCGCCGCCGAATCGTCCGCCCAGGTCAAGGTCAGCGTCAAGCCGGACGTGGTGACGTCGAACGTCACCGAGAAGAGCTGCAAGGCCAAGCTGGTGGTCACCGTGACCGCGACCGACGAGAAGACCAAGGCCAAGCTGTTCAGCCACAAGTATCAGACCGCGGTCGTGACGCTGCCGAAGAACGTCGAGATCGTCTTTCCGCCGCCGCCGGCGCCGCCCAAGGTGCCGAACGTCACGGTCACCATCACCAACAAGGCCAAGTTCACCGGCACGGAGGTCTCCGGCTCCAGCAAGGCGCAGGTCAAGGTGGGGCCGCCGGTCAACAAGACGATCACGAAGGAGAAGTCGTTCAAGGACAAGGTGGACGTGAACTAGAGAAGGTGTGCGAACACGCTGCGACGAGAGGAGGCGACCGATGTCTTGGCGGAGCTTGTTGCGGCCGGCGCGCATCGTGGGGCAGATGTTCTTGGCTGCCGTGGACCGAAGACGGCGTGGACAGCCCGCCCCGCGCGGACGCCGCACGCCGCCGCGGTTGGAGCAGCTCGAAGACCGCACCGCGCCGGCGCTGTTCACGGTGACCAACCTGAACGACGCCGGCGCCGGCTCCCTGCGGCAGGCGATCGCGGACGCCAACCTCACCGCTGCCGCGGATGAGATCGTCTTTGACGCCGGCCTGACGGGCGGGGTCATCGCGCTTGACGCCAAGCTGCCGTTGATCGTCCGGCCCTTGACCATCACCGGGCCGGCGCCGCACGCGGGCAGCATCGTGATCGACGGTCAAGACAGCGTCCAGCCGTTCAGCATCTCGTTTGGCGCCAACGTCGGGCGAGTCGTGATCGCGAACCTGACGATCACGCGGGGATCCGTGGTCACGACGGGCGGCGGTGGTTTGTTGAACCAGGGTCCGGACTCCACCCTGATCCAGGTCGTCATCAGCAATTGCAACGCTGTTTCTGCCACCTCGGGAGGGGGGATTCTCAACAATTTGGGGACCCTCACCCTGCAACAGTGCGCGATCATCGGCAACTCCGCGACCAATGGCGGCGGGATTCTCAACGCTGGTGGTGTCTTGACCGTCAACGACTCGACGATCTCCGGCAACTCGGCGACCGGCGCGGGCGGCGGCATCCAGTCCAGCAATGCGGCTGCCCAGACGACCATCAACCGGTCGCGGATCACCGGCAACATTGCCGGAACCGACGGCGGCGCCGGCATCGACAACCTATCCGGCACCTTGACCGTCAGTGATTCGACCATCAGCGGCAATGCCGCGGGCGGCTTTGGCGCCGGCGTCCAGAACCGCAGCGGCGGCACGGCGACGATCTCGAGTTCGAGCGTGACCGGCAACTCCGGAAGCAGTGGCGCCGGCATCGTGAACTCCGTGTCCGACCTGTCGATCCGCAACTCGACGATCGCGCATAACCTCAGCAGTGGCGTGGGCGGCGGCGTTCGCCACGTCGGCGCCGCGGCGACGACCACGATCGTCAACACCACCATCGTCGCCAACGCCGATGTCTCCAATTCAGCCACAGGCGCCGGCGGCATCAGCAAGACCGACGGCGCCCTCATCGTGCGCAACAGCGTCATCGCCGGCAACCGCGCCGGGCCCGACAGCACCGACGGCACGGCGGACCGCAACCTCGACGTCTCGACGGCGGACCTCGACGAAGACACCAGCAACTTCATCGGCGTCCGCGCCGGCACGGGCGCCGACGACGGCGATCCGATGCTGGGCGCGCTTCAAGACAACGGCGGCCCCACGCTCACCATGGCCCCCTTGCCCGGCAGCCCGGTCATCGACAACGCCGACACCGTCAGCGCCCTCGGCCTGGGCTTCGATCAGCGCGGCTTCGGCCGGCAGCTCGACGGCAACGGCGACGGGCTTTTCTTCGTGGACAAGGGGGCGGTCGAATTCATCGAGCACCCTTACGATTTCGGCGACACCCCCGACAGCTACCGCACCACCCTCGCCGCCAACGGGCCCCGCCACGTCGCCATTGGACCCGGCCTCGGCTCGACCCGCGACACCGAGGCCGACGCTCTCGCGCCTCTGAACGGCGACGGCGACGACCTCAACGATGCCGACGATGAGACCGCCGTTTCGACGCTGTCGCTCCTGCCCGGCCACACGCGGATCAACACGGTCGAGGTCAGCGCTGCCCAGGGCCGGCTCGACGCCTGGGTGGACTTCAACGGCAACGGCGTCTTCGACGACCCCGCCGAACGGGTCACGCCGAGCGACGGCCTGTTTGTCGTTCCGGGCAGCAACACATTGCCGATCGCAACGCCGGTCGATGCCGTGCTGGGTCAGACCCTGGCGCGGTTGCGCATCAGCAGCGCGGGCGGACTGGCGCCGTTTGGCCCCGCCGACGACGGCGAGGTGGAAGACCACCTTGCCGTCGTCCATCCTCTGGACTACGGCGACGCCCCGGACAGCTACGGCACGAGCATCGCCGCCAACGCCGCCGCCCACGTGGCGGCGGCGAATACACCGCTGCTCGGCGCGACGCGCGACGCCGAACGCGACGGCAGACCCAGCCCGGATGCACAGGGCGACGATAACGACGCCGGCGACGACGAAGACGGCGTCAACCTGCCGCTCCTGGTCCCGGGCACGACCGTCAACGCGACGGTGACCGTGACCGGAAATGGCGGCCGGCTCTCCGCCTGGATCGACTTCAACCGCGACGGCGTGTTCGACCCGCTCGCGGAGAAGGTCGTCGATCGCCGGCTCATGCTGGCGGGCGCCACCTCCGTCCCCATCCAGGCGCCCGCCGACGCCGTTCTCGGCTGGACCTACGCCCGCTTCCGGCTGACGACCGTGCCGTCGATCACCCTTCCCACGGGGGTCGCCGTGAACGGCGAGGTCGAGGACTACCGCGTCGCGATCAGCGACGGCCAGACCAAGTTCTTCGTCGCCGACGCCGCCGGCGCCGCCAGCGCGATGTTCCTGTACGACCAGCTCGGCATCGCGCTGCCCAGCGCGGCGCTGGCGTCCGCCAACGCCGTGCCCATGGGCGTGGACGCCAACGCGGACGGCAGCCGCACCTGGGTCGTCAACGCCAACGGCCGGGTCTTCGTCTACGGCGCCGCGGGCAACCTGGTGGGCTCGTGGAAAGCGAACGGCGTGACCAAACCCACAGGCATCGCCGTGACCGGCAACAAGGTGTTCATCGTGAGCAACCAGAGCGACCGCGTGTTTGTTTACAACGGCGCCGCCAATCGCGCCGCCGGCGCCGCCGGCCCGGCGCGGAGCTTCAAGCTGCACGCCGCCAACAAGAACCCGCAAGGCATCGCTGGCCAGGGCGGCCGGATCTGGGTCGTGGACGACGCGCCTGGGCCCTTCGACAGGGTGTTCGTGTACAGCACGGCCGGCAAGTTCCTGGGAAGCTGGTTCACGGCGGTGATGAATGGCCGATCGACCGGCATTACGGTCGATCCAACGGGGGCCAGCGGCGATCTCTGGATCGTCGATAACGCCACCCGCACGATCTACCGGCGGCAAGTTCTTCACGAGCGGCATCCGCGCCGCCGACGCCGTGTTCGCGCTCGACAGCGGCAACGCCAACCCGCAGGGCATCGCCGACCCGCCGGCCCGAGCGAAACGCGCCCCGGCTGCGCCCGGAGGCATCCACGATGTAGCGGCTCACCTCGCCAAGCTGCGGCGCAGGTTCTTCAACGTCTGGGGAGGGATGACAAGGTGACAGTGGTGGCAGTAGGTCACGATCGGTGACGATGGCGCACACCGCAAGCTCAAGACGCCTGCGGCAGGCATCCCGCTCATCCCGGATCGCCAATCAGGATAAAGGGCGCCCAGAAGAAGGGGTGCTCGAACGGACGCTCGCCGTCGAGCTGGCGTTCTTGAAACGGGAGGTCGAGCGCCTGCAACTGGCCGATGACGTCGTGGCGGCTCAAGGACCGCAACCAGCGCTTCGCTTCGGCGAGCGCCTCGGCCTTTGCCATCGGACGCGGCAACTCCGGGCGCGCGCCCAGCAGGTTCTGATAGAAACGTCGCATCAGCAGCGTGGTCGCGCGATCGTCGGCAGGCCACTGGCTCAACACCAGGCTGCGCGCCCCCGCCAGCAAGAGCGCCTGGGCAAAACCGACGTAGCCTTCGCCTCCCTGGTGTTGGCCCAGCGCGGTCTCGCAGGCGCTCAGCGTGACCAGGTCGGCGTTGAGCTTCCAGGTCCGCAGCATGTGTCCCGCCGTCAGCTTGTCGTGCGAGGTCACGACCGGATCAGCCGGGGTCAACGCCAGGTAGGAGTTCATGCCGCCCTTGGAATCCGGATAGCCGTGCGTCGCCAGGTGGACGTGTCGAAACTGGGCCAGCTCCCGCTTGTTGGCCAGCCGATCCAGGTTCCCACCGTTCGCGTCCGGGCCGAACAACTTTTCCACGTGTCCTCCCTTCGACGTGAACAGCGCCGCAATGGCTTCGACCTCGCGGCGCGTTCCCGGCAAGGGCCTTGGTGCGGCGCCACGCAACAGCGCCGGCAGGAAATCCTTCGCGCCCAGCGCGGCCTTGAAGGGCTGCTCCTTGGCCGGCTGCTCCTTGGCCGGTTGGCCCTTGACGGCTTGCTGTGGAAAAACCGGGTCCGCCAGGGCCAGCAGGCTGTCGCTGCCACGCCCCACGCGCCCGCGGTTTTCGAGCAGCCAGGCATGCAGGCTCCCCGAGGGGGCGTAGCTGATCGTGTAGTCGTCCGTCAGGGTCTCCGTGGGGACTCCCACCATGGCGACGGAGGGGAGGACGATCAAGCGCTTGACGCCGTCCAGGTGCGGCGTCAGGGGCCGCAGCCGCTGTTTGGCCAGGTCGGCGAGAGCGGCTTGCCAGTCAATGGCCGAGTCGATGTTGGGAGCATGCAGGAGCTGACGCACGGTTCTGAGGACCTTGTAATCTCTGGCAGTCCAGGTTTCTTCCGGACCGCTGCCGGCCAGCTTGGTCCAGATGGGGGCGCCCTGGCGGCGGACAACCACGCCCCAGTGTTCGCCGCCGGGGTCTTTGGCCTGGGCTGGGCTTTCGAAGTCCAGCCAGGCGACCAGCGCGGCATCCGGAGGCAACTGCTTCTGGATGCGGATCAAGTCGTACACTTCACCGGCGACCATGCCATAGCGCTTGACCAGGGCCGATTGGAACGCGGTCAGTTCGAGCAGGAGCTGGTCGCGCTGGCTGCGGAGCTGGTCGGCCTCTTTCGGGTTCTTGGCGGCGCGCAAACCTGGCAAACGCTTCTCGACGGAGGCCAGTTGGCCCAGCAAGGATTCCTCGCGGGCGCGCTCCGCCTCGGTCAGAGGGCGGCTGGTGCGTGCGGCCAGGTCGTCGAACAGGCCGCGGCCCAGATACTGTTCGTAGGCCGCCCAGGCATCGAGGGTCTGGCCGCGGCGCGCCCGGAGGGCGGCGAGGAAAGCGAGCGGCGACGGCTGGGAGAAACCGGCCCTGTCCAAGCCGCCAAAGCTGACGTGCGGCCGGACCGACAAGAAAACCTTGGCCGCGGCCTGAGCCGCCTGTTCGGCGCCCGCGAAGTCGCCGTCCGCATGGAGGATGAGCCCGAGAACGCTGAGGGACATTCCGGTCTCGGGATGCTCGTCGCCCAGGACGCGGCGGAAGATGGTCAGGGCCTGTCCGAGCGACTGCGCCGCCTCGCCATACCTGTCCTGGTAGAACCGAATCGCGGCCGCCAGGCGCAGGGTGTCGGCGAGACTGAGGTTGTCGTCCCCGCCGATCTTGCGGTAGATGGCCAGGGCTTGCCCGAACAGCTGGTCCGCCTCCGGGAATTGTCCGAGCTGAATCAAGATCCTGGCGACGTTGTTCATGCTGTCGGCGGTTTGGAGGTGTTCCTCGCCCAGGACCGCGCGGCTGATGGCCAAGGCCTCGCGGTACAACTTTTCCGCTTCCGTGAACTTCCCCTGCGAGCTGAGGTTGACGCCGAGGTTCCCCAGGACGGTGGCCGTGTGGGGATGCGTGTCCCAGCGCAGCTTGCGAAAAACAGCCAGGGCTGCGCGGTTGAGTTGTTCGGCCTCCGCGTGCTTGCCCTGGTCCATGAGGACTTGGGCAAGGTTGTTCAAGCCAATCGCGGTGTCGTGGTCCTGGGCCGGGAGCTTGCTGTGGATGCCCAGGGACTGTCGGAACAGGTGTTCGGCTTCGGCATATTGGCCCTGGTTCCTCAGCGATACGGCCAGGCCGTTCAGGAGCTCGGCGGTCTTCGGGTCATGCTCTCCCAGGAGCCTGCGCTGGCTGACCAGGGCCTGACGTTGCAGCCGCTCGGCCTCCGCGTTTTTCCCTTGCCGACTCAAGTCGGAGGCGAGATTGGCCAGGCTGACGACCGTCGTGGGATGTTCGTCGCCCAGGATCCTGCCAAAGATCGCCAGCGCCTGCCGGTGCAGCTTTTCCGCCTCCGCATGCTTGTTCAGCTCGGTCAGGGCCGACGCGAGCATCGCCACGTTGGCCGCGGTGTGCCGATTCTCCTCACCCAAGACTTCTCGGCAGGTCACCAGTGCCTGCCGGAGCAACTCCTCGGCTTTGCCGAACTGACTGCGGCTCGATTCCGCCGCGGCCAGATTCATCCATTGGAAGGCCCTGTCCAACTGAGCTCTGGTGGCCGGCGCGGCGTTCCCCAAGAAAACGACGTGGGCCAGTTGAAGCTCGGCGTCACGGGTCTGCCAGTGACCAGGTCCCAGCCGCCGTCGCTGCAGCCGCACGATTTCTTCAAGGACCTTGCGCGCCGCGGGGTAGTCCTTGCGGAAGACATGCATCTGGCCCAGCACCTCCCAGGTCCTGAGCACTTCCGGATGCAGGTCATCCAGCGCCTCGCGCAACACCGCCACGCTCTGTTCCACCAGGGCGCTCGCTTCGAGCCACTTGTTCTGCTTGGCCAGCGCCAGCGCCTGCAACACCAGCTGGTCCCGCGTCTTCACCTTGGCCTTCTGCTGTTCCGTCAATGCCGGCGCTGGCGGTTCCCGCCCCGTGCGCTCAGTCGGCTCGGTCCTGTGCCGGGGCGGCTGGGCCATGAGCGGCGCCAGCGGCGCGAGCAGCAGACAAACCGCGACAGTTGCTCGGCGAAAGTCGGCCCGGTTTCCTGTCGGACGTTGGGTTGTTGGGGATTGGGCTGACATCGCGAGACTCCGGCGCTGGATTCGGCGGGCGCTGCGGCGTGAGCCGACGACCAGAGGCCGCGATTATGTCTTCAGCGAATATCTGTTCGGCTGGGAAGAGGCGATGATCCGCACTGACCGCTGGAAGTTCATCTACTCGAAAGGCG
>JAKEET010000135.1 GCA_022616435.1 Gemmataceae bacterium | reverse complement strand
GGCTCTGCAACCTCTCGCCGCGGAAGGTTCAAGCCATTGACGATTGGAACGCGGGTTTCCGGCACGGCGCCTCGGCCGCGCACGACAGCGGCTTGCGGTCGCTGGTCGAGCTGCCCATCGGCGTGCCGCCCATCATCCCCGATGTCTTTGCGGCGCAGGCGCTGCCGGCCGGCCAATTCCCGGCGACTCCCGAGACCCGGCCGCCGCCGCAAGTTTGGCAGGAACGGTAACGCGATAGTTAGAGTGCCATGCCCACGGCTTTGCGTGGGCATGTTGGCATGATGTCGGTTCCCATGCCCACGCAAAGCCGTGGGCATGGCACCCAGGGAGCAGGACGCCTCTGCAATGACCGCGGGAACGCACCTATATAGCTGGGCGCCGTTCTGCCGCACCAACCCGAAGCGTAAGCGAGGGATTTCGCCTGCGCCCCTCGCTTACGCTTCGGGTTGGTGCCGCGGAATCACACACGCACACGCCCGGGACATGCGGGGCCCCCGCAGCGCCCCTTGGCGACGCGCTCGATATTGGCCAAGCGCTCGATTGTGCTGCGCCGTGGTGCTTCTTGTATCGTCTGTGCTTTCGTCGGGTTGCGCGGCCGTCACCAATCCGGTCGCCGAAGGGGTGCCGGTCCGCCGCTTGCCGCGGGAGTTCTTGCCGCCGCCGCGCCAGGCCCTTGAACAGATCCCGCTCACGTGGCTGCGGCAGCCGCCGCCGGATGTCTACCGCCTGGACGTCGGCGACGTGCTCGGCGTGTACATCGAAAGCGTGCTCGGCGAAAAGAACGTCCCGCCGCCGGTCCGGCTCGCCGAGGCCGGCAACGCCCAGCCCGCCCTGGGCTATCCGATTCCCGTCCTGCCCGATGGGACCGTGCGGCTGCCGATGGTCGACGCCGTCCAGGTGAAGGGCCTGTCGCTCGTCGAAGTCCAGGAGCGGATCCTGAAGGCGTACACCGTGGACAAGAAATTCCTCCAGCCGGACAAGGCGGTGCTGGTGTCGCTGGTGGCGCCGCGGACGTATCAAGTGCTCGTGGTCCGCGAGGACGCCAGCGCCCTCACGGTCGCACCCACCGGCGCGGTCGGCTCCGCCCGGCGCGGCACCGGGGCGACCATCAGCATGCCGGCCTACGAAAACGACGTCCTCAACGCCCTCACCCGCACCGGCGGCCTCCCCGGCGTCGACGCCATGAACGAGGTCGTCATCCAGCGCGGCTCGCTCCGCGCCAAAGCCGAGGCCAAACCCAACGGCAAACTCGACGCCCAACCCGGCGAGATGGACCGCGATCTCTCCGATCAGGTCGTCCGCATCCCGCTGCGCACCTTGCCGGGGACGCCCCGGCTGTTTTCGCCCGAGGACGTGATCCTGCGCACCGGCGACATCGTCTTCATCGAGGCCCGCGACACCGAATTCTTCTACACCGGCGGCCTCTTGAGCCCGCGGCAATACGTGCTGCCGCGCGACTACGACCTGTCGGTCGTGGACGCCGTCGCCCTGGCCGGCGGCCCGCTGCTCAACGGCGGCGTCACCCAGAACAACCTCTCCGGCGCCATCATCGCCAGCGGCCTCGGCTCGCCGTCGCCCAGCCACGTGTCGATCCTGCGCAAGACCAAGGGCTACGGGCAGGTCACCATCCGCGTCGATCTGAACCTGGCCCTGCGCGACCCGCGCGAGAACATCCGCATCCAGGCCGGCGACGTGCTCATCCTCCAGGAAACCATGGGCGAAGCGCTCACGCGTTACGTCACCACGGTGCTCCGCTTCAACTTCCTGGGCAACCTGATCCGGCAGCGCGACCTCAACGCGACGGCAACCGGGAACCTGCCGTAGGCCGGGCGACGAACGAACGTGGCAATCCCTTGCGGCAGGGCGTACTCCCGACCCCTTTCTCTCCGATCCGTGCATCCGGCGCGGGCCGGCAATGCAAGTGAAATCTCAGTAGTGGGTCAGTGTGGCTACCGTCGCCTTTCGCTCCGCGAAAGGGCGTGCTCTTTCGCGGAGCGAAAGGCGACAATCTGACCCACTACCGAAATCTTGCCTCAGTTGTCGGCGGCGGTGGCAAGCAGCACTCCGATGGACAACTTGGCAAGCGTGGCACGATGGCAAGGCTGGCAGATTGGCATTCTGGGAATCACCCGCTCACCAGGAACCGCGGCAGAAACCACAACGCTTGCCGCGCCGGCGTCGGTCGCGGCGGGTCCAGCGGCAGACCGTGCAGGATCGCCATGCCGTTGGTGCTGAAGATCCGGTCCGCCGCGGCGCTCCCCGCCCACCGCACGACTTGTTCGTATGCGGCCGCCAGCCGCGGCTGCCGTCGCCGTGGGGAGTGCCCGTCCGAGCCGGCGGCGTGGACGATGCCGCGGCGAAACCAGCTCCGCAGCCGGCGGGCGTCTTCGCGGCTCTTCGGACTGGTGACGCTTTCCGAGGAAACCTGCACCAGGCTACCCGCCTCGATCAACGCCTCGATCCGCCCCGGATCGTGGAGCAACTCGGCCTCGCGCTCCGGGTGGGCCAGGATCGGCCGCAAGCCGGCCTCGCGCAGGTCGCGGACGGTGGGGATCAGATCGACGCAGACGCCGCGCGGCATTTCCAGAAGCAGGTACTGGCCGCGGCCGGCCATGCTGAGCAGCCGGCCCTCGTGCCAGGCAGCGAGCGTGTCGGGCTCGGCCATGACTTCGGCACATGGGAAGACGCTCACCTCGACGCCGGCGTTCCGGAGGTCGTCGTGCAGTTGCCCGGCGGCTTGACGGATCTGTTCAGGCGACAACCGCCAGCGTTCGTTCTGGTGGGCGGTGGCGGCCATCAGCCGCACGCCCTCGGCATGGGCCATGCGGCACATGGCGACGGCGTCGTCGCGCGTCCGCGGGCCGTCGTCCAGGCCCGCGAGCAGGTGACAGTGGATGTCGGCCAGCGGAATCATGGTTGCTGCCGGATCATGGTTGCTGCTGGGAAGTCACGGCGTGCTTGCCGTTGGGCGACGGCGCCCCGGTCGCCGGCGTATCGGTCGTGCCGTTTCCATTCCGGGAGCGTGTGTCGCCGTCCGCGGGCGCCGGTTCATCCCCGGCCGTCGCGGGCTGGTCGAAGTAGTCGTCGGGGTTCTCGGCGACATACGGGTCCTCGCTGTAGTCCTCGGCGTAGGCGTAGTAATCCGAGCGATACATGCCGGCGCCGTCGCGGCCGCTGACGCCGTTGACCACCACGCCGAGCACGCGGACCTTGAGGGTGTTGAGGATTTCCTTGGCCCGCTCCGCCAGCGGCCGGGCTTGCTTGGAGAGGCGGACGGTCAGGAGCAGGCCGTCGACGCGCGAGGCGACCACGCACGGATCGGTGACGGCCAGGATGGGCGGCGTATCGACGAGCACGAAGTCGTAGTGGTGGCGGACGTCATCGAGCAGTTGATGGAAGCGCGGCGAGGTCAGGAGCTCGGACGGGTTGTGCGGCACCGGACCGCAGGGGAGCAGGTGCAATCCAGGGACGGCGGTTTCTTGCACGGAGTCCGCGACCGAGCTGTCGCCGGCGATCAGGCCCGCGAGGCCCACGGGCGCCGCCAGGCCGAAGATCTTGTGCTGCCTGGGGCGGCGGCAGTCGGCGTCGATCAGCAGGATTCTCTTGCCGGACTGAGCGATCGACACGGCCAGGTTGGCGGCGACGGTGCTCTTGCCGTCGCCCATGCTGGGGCTGGTGATCTGGATGACGCGCTGGCCTCCGCCCCCACCCGCGCCCCGGCCCTCGCCCCGGCCCTCGCCCCGGCATGGCGCGCTGAAGTACAGGGCGGTGCGGATGGCGCGAAACGCCTCGGCGTCGCGCGACTTGGGGGCGTGTAGCGCGCACAGGAGCGGATCGATGTGGGCTTGTCCTGGCCCGGAGGCGCGTGCCGATTCGGGCGCTGCCGCGATCACGGGGATGTGACCGAACACGGGCAGACCGAGGCGGCGGCGGATCTCGTCGGGCGTGCGGAAGCTCTTGTCGGTGATCTCGGCCAGGTACGCGAGGCCGGCGCCGGCCAGGGCGCCCAGGATGAACCCGGCGAGGATGATCTGCAGGGCATTGGGCGCCACCTTGAAGCCGGGGCCGGGCCGCGACAGGATGCGGGCGTCGAACCCGCCGGCGTCGCGTACCAGGTTGATCTCGGCGAGCCGCTTGATGGTCGCCTCCAGCAATTGCTGCAGGCCCTGCACTTCCGAGCGCAGGTGCTCTTCCTCCACCTCGTACTTGCTCAGCTCGCGGACCTCCCCCTTGAATTTCTCCAGCGACTGCGTGAGCGACTTGTCGTTCATCTCGTTCTCGCGCAGCTCGTGCTTGAGCGCCGCGACATACGCCTGCACGGGGTCGGCCAGCAGCCGGGTCGCCGCCTGATTCTTGCCGGTCAGTTGCCGGTGAAAGTCGCGCGCCAGCTCCATGCGCTTGCGCACCGAGCGCACCTGCGGATGATCCGGGCCGAAGTCTTCGAGCAGTTCCTGTTCTTTCATTTGCAAGGGCAGCAGTTGCTCGTCGAGGTTGCGCTCGGCTGCCCCTTTGCCGAAGGACCGGCCGTCGGCGGCGGTCGCGGCCGCCATGGCTTCGAAGCCGACGCCCTTCTTCACGGCTTCCTCC
>JAKEET010000134.1 GCA_022616435.1 Gemmataceae bacterium | reverse complement strand
CGTTCATCTATTGATTGTGGACCTGCACCCGCCAGGCCGGCGCGATCCCCAAGGCATCCACGGCGAAGTCTGGCAGGAAATCGCGGGCCAAGACTATGCGCTTCCACCCGACAAGCTGCTGACGCTGGCCGCCTACGAGGCCGGCATCTCGGTGCGAGCCTATGTGGTGAACGTGGCCGTCGGCGACGCGCTCAGCGACATGCCGCTGTTTCTCGAGCCAGGCTTGGCAATCGAGGTGCCCTTGGGGATAACCTACAACGCCGCATTCGCCGAAGTGCCGCTGCGCTGGCGACGGGTGCTTGAGCCGGGCAACAAATGAATCCGACGCGGCCGCGTCGCTCCGCGCGGCCGCTGCGGTAGCTATCAAAAAGATTGACCCGTCGCCGAGGCAGCGCACAGGGCGTCGTGTTCGTCGTGCACGCCGTTCGTGGTGCACGCGGCTCGCGTGCACGGCACCAGTCGAGCCAGCGGGGTAGGGCAGGGGGGTGCGGGGGCTCCCTAACGTAGCCATTGCTGTCACCCTGAGTGCTGCGAAGGGTCTCGGTACACCGGGGCGGGATTCTTCGCTGCGCTCAGAATGATCAGAATGACCGGTGCCGCGGTTGACCCGAATTTTGGAGCGTCGCCGGGCAGTTGAGTGCGACGCACGCGAGCCGCGTGCGCCACGACGGCCCGTGCGACGTGCGACGTTCCGCCGCAGGCGCCACCTCCCAAAACCGCCTGCTCGCCTGTACTTTGCCGCGCAGGCACGCATATAATCGAGAGACTATTTTGGCATTCTCGGCAGCGCCGCGCCGGCAAGAACGGGGACTGTGCAGGAGATAGTCCCGAACCCGGGCGGACCGGAGTGTCCGCCGATAGGCGCGGGCAGCCGCTTGGGCCTTGCGCCGGCAGGCCGGCCGCGGGCCGATCCCGCCTTTGAGCGTCGTGGCCGTAGGGTGAACAACCCGCGGCCCGCTCGTCGCGTACAAAACCAGAGAACCTCACCCTCGGGGCGCCCTCCGTGAAGTATCCCCGCTCTGTCTGGATTTCTCTCGTGGCCGTCGCCGTGCTGATCGCCGCTGTGGCGATGCTGCTAGCGCGCGGCAGCGAGGAGCCGATCCGCGTCTATCAGGCCGCCGCCACGCCGCGGCCCGTGACCCTGACGCCGCCCTCGGGATGGCGGCGCGCCAACGCCGGGCAGTTCAGCCTCTATGCCTTCGAGGCAGGGCAGGGGCGCGAGCGGGCGCGGGCCACGATCAGCCTCTCGGAGGGCACGCCGCTGGCCAACGTCAATCGCTGGCGCGGCCAGGTGGGGCTGCGTGAGATCGGGCAGAAGGAACTCGACCAGCTTCCCACGCTGAAGATCGACGAGCACCAGGGGTACTACCTCGAGGTGCAGGCCCCGCCGCCCGACGGCACGCCGCGGCCGGGCCAAAGACACGAGGCGATCTCGGGCGCGATCATCTCCGCCAAGGGACGCGCCTGGTACTTCAAGCTCGAAGGCTCGCTAGTGGCCGTCGATCGCGAGAAAGCCGCTTTCAAGTCATTCATCGAGAGCGCCCTGCCAGCCTTGGTGCTGGCCGTGCGCGAACCCGCTGCGGAGGACACGGCCTATGGCAACTGAGGCCCAGCTTGCTTCCAGCTCGGCGAACCTGGCCGGCACTGTCGCGGCCGGCACTGCCGCCCGCGGCGAGACCACGGCCTGGTCGGTCGCCCGCGCCGCCCTGATGCCGCTGGCGTCGCTGAAGCTGACGGTCGCGCTCTTGGGCATGGGCCTGTTCCTGGTCTTCGCCGGCACGATGGCGCTGACCAAGTACGACATGTGGGAGGTCGTGCGCACCTACTTCCGCACGCCGTTTGTCTGGGTCGAGCTGCAAATCTTCTTTCCGCCGGCGTTCTTCCCCGGCAAGCCGCAGGTGCCCGGCGGCTTTCCCTTCCCCGGCGGCTGGGTGCTGGGCGGACTGATGTTCATCAACTTGCTGGCGGCCCACTCCGTGCGCTTCACGGTCCAGACGCGCGGGCTGCGGCTGGCCAGCGGCATCGCGGTGATCGCCCTGGGCTTGCTGGTGACGTGGCTGGTGATCGTGGGTTACGAAGACCGCGACGGCACGCGGACCGAGGGCTGGATTTCGTACGGCGCCCTGTGGGTGGCGTTCAAGTGGGGCGTCGTGCTGCTGGCCGCCGGCGCGGCCGCGGTCACGGTGCGGGCCTTTCTCCGCGCCGATCCGGCGCGCCGCGTCCATCGCTGGGTGATGCTGCCGATCGCCCTGGCGCTGGTCGGCGTGGCGATTTATCTGCTCGCGGCCGGCGACGGGGCGCGGATGAGCGACCCTTCGATGCGCATCCTGTCGCAGCTCATCAGTGCCGCGTTCGCGGGGGCGGTGCTGCTGACCGGCTGCATCCTGGCGTTCAAGAAGCGGGCCGGCATCGTGGTGATCCATTTCGGCATCGGCCTCCTGATGTTCAACGAGCTGTGGGTCAGCACGACGCACGTCGAGTCGCAGATCACGCTGGAAGAGCAGAAGGGGAGCGGCCAGCCCGACCGCGTCGCGGCCAACTACGTGCACGACATCCGCGAGCTGGAGCTGGCGATCATCGAGCGCGGCGCCGACCGCGACGGAGAGGACCGGACGATCGCCATTCCCGAATCGGTGCTGCTGGATGACGGCAAGTCCGGGAGCGGCGGCGGCCGAGGCCGATATGGCCGCCTCGCCCGCTGGCTCTTCTCCAGCGACGACAGCAAGCCGACCTATCGGCTCGTGCAGGACGAGCAGTTGCCGTTCGACGTGCAAGTGCTCACGTTCTATCGCAACGCCGAGATGGCCCGGCTGCCCGCGGACAAGAGCAATGCCCAGGTCGATGCCGGCCACGGCCGCTACCTGGATCTCGTCGAGCGGCCCCCCGTCACCGGCGTCGACAAGGGGGAGAACCAGCCGGCGGCCATCGTCCGCTTCTTCGAGAAAGGCACGGCCGACCCGCTGACCACGCACATGGTCAGCGTCGAGCAAACCTCGCTGGCCGAGTGGGCGCCGACCAACCTGGATACTCTGGAGGAAGTCCGCGCGGGTGGCAGCACCTACGAGGTCTACTTGCGTTACAAGCGAATCAACAAGCCCTACACGGTCACGCTGGTCAACGTCAGCCGCGACAACTACCTGGGCACGAGCACGCCCAAGGACTATTCCTCGGACGTTCACCTGGATGGGACGAACTCCCGCGGCGATCCGGTCGCCACCGAGGCGCATATCTGGATGAACAACCCGCTGCGCCTGTTCGGCGACACGTTCTATCAGAGCGGCTATCACGAGCCGAGCTATTTCTTCGGCGAGCGCTCGACGCTGTCGGTCGTGACCAACGGCGGGTGGATGATCCCTTACGTCTGCTGCATGATTGTCGCGGTCGGCCTGCTGTTTCAGTTCTGCCAGACGCTGTGGCGATTCCTCACGCGGCTGGCCGT
>JAKEET010000022.1 GCA_022616435.1 Gemmataceae bacterium | reverse complement strand
TGGCCAGGGCCGGAGGCGCAGGCGGCGGCGTTGGCCGACGACATCGCCTACAACAACCACGACATCGACGACGGCCTGCGCGCCGGGCTGTTCTCGGTCGCCGACCTCGCCGACGTGCCGCTGGTCGGACCGGTATTCGCCGAATTCATGCGGCGCCACCCCGGCTTGGAGAGCGGCCGGCTGATCCACGAGTCCATACGCCGATTGATTGACCTGATGGTAACCGACCTGATAGAGGAGACCCGCCGTCGGCTGCGCGCGTCGCAGCCCAAGAGTGCCGCCGAATTGCGGCGGCTGGGCCAGCCGGTCGTGGCGTTCTCCGCAGCGATGGCGGAAAACGACCGGGCGCTCAAACGCTTCCTGTTTGAGCACATGTATCGCCACGAGAAGGTGAACCAGATGACTGCGCGGGCCCGCCGGGTCGTTGGCGACCTCTTCGAACTCTACATGGCCACGCCGGCGCGGCTCCCCGCCGACTGGCGCTTGCTCTTCGATGAGCGCAATGAAGTGAGCAAGGCGCGCGTCGTCGCCGACTACATCGCCGGCATGACCGACCGCTTCGCGCTCGGCGAGCATGAGACCCACGGCGGCGTGCAGCGCCCATGAATGTCTTTCGTCACTTCCGCCGAATTGGGCCTTGCGAAACTGCTTGCCGGCTGGCCCCGACTCGTGGAATCGGCTGCGAATGCGCACGAGCCGCACCGCGTCGCCTTTTACCTGTATGATGTCGCCGCCGCTTTTCATGGCTTGCGGAACAAGGGCAAGGACGACGCCAGCTTGCGATTCCTGATCGCAACCGATGCCGCGTTGACGGCCGCGCGCCTCGCTCTCGTCCAGGCAACCGCGACGATCGTTGCGTCCGGTCTCGAGATCATGGGGGTCGAACCCGTAGAGGAGATGCATTGATGCTGTCCAAGCACCCCAATCCGGAGCGCGAGGAGCCGGCCACAAGCCCCGCGCTCGCGCGCCGTCGGGACCATATGCTGCGAAGCGATGCGGTACGCCACATCGAACCCCGCCTCCTGCCGGCGGGGGACGAAGACCAGCCGAGCTTCCTGCCGGAGCCCGCGTTCGACCTGGTCGAGGATGAGGCTGATCCCGATATTCCGCCGCCGCCGCCAACATTGCGTGCCGGCAGCGATAGCGCCTTGGAGCGGACAGGCCAGCAGCCCCATCGTCCCCGGCTGTGGCCGCTGGGCGCGGCTGCAATTGCGATAGTTGCCGTCGGCGGCGTCGCTTGGCTGATCTACGAAAGGACGCCGGCCGCGCCCGGTAGCGGCAAAGTGCCGTACGTCGCCGCCGACGCGGCGCCTGAAAAAATCCGGCCGCAACAGGAGGGCGGCATCGAAGTCCCGAACCAGGACATCCGCGTCTACAACGAACTGGCCGGCTCCAAACCGGCGAAGGAAAGCGAAGTACTACTGCCGCCGCCGGAAGCGCCGATGACGCCGCCGGCCGTGACGAGCGCCGAACCACAGGCCACGACGGAAGCGACCGCCGTTCCGAGCATTCCGGCGCCAGCACTCGATGTCGCGCCGGCGGCCGGGACGGTTACCCAGCCCGACGAAACGTCGGTCTCGGCGTCTGCCGCCGGCGAGCCCGCGGCCACGGCCACCGTCACGGTGCCCGAACCCGTCCAGACGGCAGCGACGACGGGTGCTTTCCGCATTCAGCTTGCTGCGGTCAAGACCAACGATGCTGCGCAAGCCGCCTGGAAGAAGATGATGAAGACCCATCCGGACGTCCTCAAGGGCTTGAAGCTGAACGTCGTGAAGGTCGATCGCGCCGACGGCACGCTCTTTCGCGTGCAGGGCGGTCCCTTCGCCGATCGCGCCGCCGCCGAGACCGCCTGCGGCAAGCTGAAGCAGAAGAGCCAAGCCTGCCTGGTCGTGGCGCCGTAGCAATATGATATCGCGATGACAACTGCCGCCATTCTCGGTTGTGCGGGGCCGACGCTGTCGGCGGAGGAGCGCCAGTTCTTTCGCGGCGCCGATCCGCTCGGCTTCATCCTGTTTCAGCGCAACTGCCAATCCCCCGAGCAGGTTCGCCGCCTTGTGCAGGACTTGCGCGGCGCGGTCGGTCGCGATGAGGCACCCGTCCTGATCGACCAGGAAGGCGGACGCGTCGCCCGCTTGCGGCCGCCGGCCTGGCGGCAAGCACCGGCGGCCGGGCGCTTCGGCGCCCTCGCCACCCACGACGTGAGCGCGGCGCTCGAAGCGGCGCGGCTCAACGCCCAGCTGATGGGCCGCGAACTGGCTGGTCTCGGAATCAGCGTCGATTGCGCGCCGGTCCTCGATCTGCAATTCGAGGGCGCCAGCAACGTCGTCGGCGATCGCGGCTTCGCCACCGATCCCGAACTGGTTGCGAGCCTTGGGCGGGCGGTTTGCGAGGGTCTTCTGGCCGCCGGGATCACGCCCGTGCTCAAGCACATGCCGGGACACGGACGCGCCTTGGTCGACAGCCACCATGCGCTGCCGGAAGTCGATGCATCGCTCGCGGCGCTGCGCCAGACCGACTTCGTCCCGTTTCTCCGTCTCGCCGACATGCCCTGGGCAATGACCAGCCATGTCCTGTACAAGGCGATCGATCCGCAGCGGTCGGCCACGACCTCGCCCACGGTGATCAACGATATCATCCGCGGCGAGATTGGATTCAAAGGCGTTCTCGTCAGCGACGATCTGTCCATGGAGGCCCTGCGGGGTGACATCGCCGATCGCACGAAGCGCGCCCGGGCGGCCGGCTGCGACCTTGCGCTGCACTGCAACGGCCGCCTCGACGAGATGCGCGCGGTGGCGGCGGTGGCCGGATCGATTTCCGACGCGACAGCCGAGCGGCTTGCTCGGGGCCCCGCCGCGACGACGGAACTCGCGCCGATGAACATTGCCTCGGCGGAAGCCCGCCTCGACCAACTGCTCGCAACCGCTTAGCCGAGAGAACGGCACCTGTCAGTCGACCTCTACCAAGTATCGCTCTGGATTCTGCCGGTGCTGCTGGCCATCACGCTGCACGAGGCGGCGCATGGCTTCGTCGCCTGGCGCCTGGGCGACGATACGGCCTACCGCCTGGGCCGCGTGTCCGCCAATCCATTGCGCCATATCGACCCCATCGGCACGGTGCTTATTCCGGGAATGCTGTTCCTTTCAGGATCGCCGTTTCTGTTTGGCTACGCGAAGCCGGTGCCTGTCCAATTCCGGAATCTTCGCAACCCGCGTCGCGATTCGATGTTCGTGGCAGCCGCCGGACCGGCCGCGAACCTGTTGATCGCGGTGTTATCGGCGATCCTCGTGAATGCAGTAGTTGCGTTGCCACAGCAAGCGTATGACTGGACCGAAGGCACGCTGCAAAGATCGATGCTATTGAACATTTCATTGGCGGTGTTCAACTTGCTGCCGATCCCGCCACTCGACGGAAGCCGCGTACTTCTCGGACTCCTGCCCAAGGGACTAGCTGAAGTCTATGCGCACCTGTTTCGATACGGGCTGCTGCTGGTGCTCGGGATTATCTTCATTCTGCCGCTTGTTGGCCGCAATCTCGGGATCGACCTCGATATAATTGGCTGGATGATGCACCATCCGGTGCAGTATCTCTGGGACCTCATGTGGCCCCTCACCGGTCTGGACTGAGACTCGCGATGTCGCCTAACAATCTCTACGAGGAAGCCTTCGAAGACCCCGCGAAGAGCGTGCTCAGCGACTCCCAGTTCATGCTCGACCTCGACGGCTACGAAGGGCCGATCGACGTGCTGCTGAATCTGGCGCGCGAGCAGAAGGTCGATCTGACGAAGATCTCGATCCTCGATCTCGCGGACCAATATCTGGCGTTCGTGGCGCGGGCGCGCCGCCTGCGCCTCGAGCTGGCGGCCGACTATCTGGTGATGGCGGCGTGGCTGGCCTATTTGAAGTCGCGGCTCCTGCTGCCGGAGCCCGAGACCATCGATGGCGAACCGACGGGCGCCCAGATGGCCGCCGCGCTGGCGTTCCAGCTGCAGCGC
>JAKEET010000133.1 GCA_022616435.1 Gemmataceae bacterium | reverse complement strand
GGCACGAGTAGCACTTGTACACGCCGATCCGGGTGCTCTTGCCCTTCAGCGCACCACTGTCGTCAACCACGCCGCAGTGCGGGCAAACTCGCCCGTTCGGCCATACACGAGCCTCTACCCAGCGATAGGCGGCGGCTTCGTCGTGAAAGTGCTTGGCGGAAAGAACGGACGGCATCTGAATCCCCTGTAAATTCAGAATATATCAGCCTGTTTGGGTACGTCAACTCCTATATTGTGACGGGCGTTACGCGCAAACAGCGTCGCCATGTGCTAGCGAGGCCCGAACCAGGGGAGGCTCTTATGACGATCGCCGGCCGCATCTTCAAATCGCTGCCCGCCGCCGCCGCGTTCGCTGCGCTGTGCGCCGCGGCGGTCGCGCCTGCGCAGGCGCAGCAGCGCCGCACCATCCTTGAGCGCTACCAGACCTATCAGGAGTTCGAGCAGCGCCAGACCGGCTTCGCTCAGAACGGCTACTTTGTCATCGACTATGAAACCTGCCGCGAACCGAACGGCAGCACTCTGTGGTGGGTCGCGGTCTACGACCACCAACCCAACCCGCAATTCACCGGTGGGTTCGGCCTCTTCCTCCAGGCTGGCAGCTGGACTTCGTTCCTGAACGAAGTGAACCAGTACGCCGCGCAAGGGTGGATGCTGGAAGACTTCGACGCCGCCAGCAACGGGGGCTCGTGGACGAACCACGTCGCCGTGCTCAACGAAGCGCAGGGCAGCAGCCAGCAGACGATCCGCGAAAACAGCTTCGCCTCCTTCCACGCCAATTGGCTGGCGCATCAAGGCGGCGGCCTGCGCCTTACCGACATCGACGTGGCCAACATCAACGGCCAGCCGCACTTCTACGGCGTGATGCGGCCGGGGACGCAGGACGAGCGGCTGATCCACGAGACTTCGCTGGGCTCCTTCCACGCCGTGCGTACGGCGATGGAGGGCAATGGCTGGCGCATACGCGACATCGCCGTGCAGCAAGGCGAATATCTGGCGGTGCTCAACCCGGGCTCGGGTCCGACCGTCGCCGAGACATTCGCCGACTGGCCGGCCATTCTCAACCGCTGGGGCGCCATCGACGGCAACCGCCGCATCAATACGCGCCTCAAGGACGTGGAGTGCTGGGTCGAGGGCGGCCAACTCCACTATGCCGGGCTGTGGCGCGGGGCCGCCCGCGTGCGCCGACCCGAGGGCGGCGTGCCGCCCAACGTGGTCGCCAACCCCAACGTCGCAGCCCCGCCCGCCCAGCCGGCGCGGCCGCCCGCCGAGCGCGATCCGGGCTGAGGCAAACCGGCCGCGGCCCCAGCCTTCGCTTGCTGGCGCGGCCCTCTCTCCCTATAGAGACGGCGACGAAGGCCGCGCGTTATGCGCGGGCCTGCGACGTGTCCTGGGCTTCAGTCCAAGGACCGTCTCCCGGACCTTCGCCAAGCCAAATCGGACGGCGCCATGGTGGCGCCGAGACTGCCGGAACCAACCGGTTGGCCCGTTTATGATCGTTGGAGAACAGTACCGCATGGCTGCAGCAGCCCAGAACCCCTCGCTCAACCCCACCCGCGACGATTTCGCATCGCTGTTGAACGAGAGCTTTGAAACCCGCGGCATGGTCGAAGGCCGCGTCATTCCCGCCACCGTCGTCGCCGTCGAGCACGATTTCGTGGTGGTCGATATCGGCCTCAAGACCGAAGGCCGCATTCCGCTCCGTGAATTCCTCGTCGACGACGGCGCCGGCGCTCCTAAGGCGGGCGACATCGTCGAAGTCTATCTAGACCGCATCGAGAACGCCCTGGGCGACGCTGTCGTCTCCCGCGAGAAAGCGCGCCGCGAAGAAGCCTGGACGCGTCTGGAAAAGAGCTTCGCCGCGCAGGAGGCCGTCAACGGCGCATTGGTCGGCCGCGTGAAGGGCGGCTTCACCGTCGACCTCGGCGGCGCCAATGCGTTCCTGCCGGGAAGCCAAGTCGACATCCGCCCCGTGCGCGACGTCGGCCCGCTGATGAACATCGTGCAGCCGTTCGCGATCCTGAAAATGGACCGCGCGCGGGGCAACATCGTCGTCTCCCGCCGCGCCGTGCTGGAAGAGAGCCGCGCTTCCGAGCGCGCCGAAATCGTCGGCCAGCTCAAGGAAGGCGAAGTGCGCGAAGGCGTGGTCAAGAACATCACCGATTACGGCGCGTTCGTTGATTTGGGCGGCATCGACGGCCTGTTGCACGTCACCGACATGAGCTGGAAGCGCGTCAACCATCCGAGCCAGGTGCTCAATGTGGGCGACACGGTGAAAGTCCAGATCGTCAAGATCAATCCGGAAACCCAGCGCATCAGTCTCGGCATGAAGCAGTTGATGAGCGATCCGTGGGACGGCGTAGACGCCAAGTACCCCGCCGGCGGCAAGTTCACCGGGCGCGTGACGAACATCACCGACTACGGCGCTTTCGTTGAACTGGAGCCGGGCGTCGAAGGCTTGGTGCACGTCAGCGAAATGAGCTGGACCAAGAAGAACCTGCACCCCTCGAAGATCCTGAGCACGTCTCAGGAAGTCGACGTGCAGGTGCTCGACGTGGACGGCGAAAAGCGGCGCATCTCGCTCGGCATCAAGCAGGTGCAGAACAACCCGTGGGACAACTTCCTGGCCGACCACCCGGTGGGTTCGGTCATCGAAGGCGAGGTCAAGAACATCACTGAGTTCGGCCTGTTCGTCGGCCTCACCCCGGAACTGGACGGCATGGTCCACCTTTCCGACATCGCCTGGGACGCCCAGGGCGAAGAAGCCCTCGGCCGCTACAACAAGGGCGATGTGGTCAAGGCCAAGGTGCTCGACGTCGACGTGGAGAAGGAGCGCATCTCGCTTGGCATCAAGCAGGTCGCTTCCGACCCGATGGCTGACGCCGACTTCAAGAGGGGCCAGATCATTACCGTGGAGGTCGTGGACGTGGCCACCGGCGGCATCGAAGTGTCCTTCGGCGAAGGCAACGCGCTGCGCTCCTTCGTCCGCAAGTCGGACCTATCGCGCGATCGTTCCGAGCAGCGCTCCGATCGCTTCGCCGTGGGCGACCGCATCGACGCCATGGTCACCGGCTTCGACAAGCAGAGCCGGCGCGTGTCGCTCTCGGTCAAGGCCATGGAACTGGCCGACGAGAAGGAAGCCATCGCCCAGTTCGGCTCGTCCGACTCCGGCGCCGCGCTCGGCGACCTCCTGGGCGCGGCCCACAACGACCGG
>JAKEET010000132.1 GCA_022616435.1 Gemmataceae bacterium | reverse complement strand
CTTCCACTTGTCGGCGGCGCGGTCGCTGCCGGGCGCCAACAGGCGATGCAGCACCGTGAGGAAGATCGCCCGTTCGACGGCAAACTCGAAGTGCCGCTGAGGCACGCGCCAATAGCCATCAGAGCACTGACGTTCTGCGAACGCGGGCGACGGGGAGATACGGTCGTGTCCTACAGCAGCGAGACCTACTATCTCGGCAGTATTGACAGCCGTTGGCGAAGCGAACTTCGCAGCGCACGTCAACGCGCCATGGTATTCTCGCCGTATTTGACATCCCCCATGGCCAGGGTGGTGCTCGAATGCGTGTCGCCGGCAATGTGTCAAATCTACACGAGGCGACACCGCAAACTACTTGAAGCACGGCCTCTGTCAAATCGAGATCGAACGGCAGGCGGCAATTGCTGCGATGTACGACCGAGAGGGCGAAATCCAAAAGGGGAAGATTCGGGACCCGTGGAAGCCGCTTCGGGAGTTGACTAATAACCTCCTTCCCCACCTCTCCTTCGCCCGTATCGACACCTCCAACCGTACCCAAGTCCGCTGCCTGTGGAACGTCCACACTAAGAACACTGAGGTAGATTTGGACGACCTCAGTTCAGGGGAGAAATCGATCATCCAGATGTTCTACCCGCTCGTCGAGAAGCAAATCAAAGCCATCCTCCGGGAGGTGCGCGGGAATCAGCAGACAGAGGAGCGCGCGGAGATGTGCGTGCTGATCGACGAGCCAGAGTTGCATTTGCACCCTAACCTCCAGATGAAGGTCTTTGACTACCTGCGCAAGCTCGTCGCTGACGGCGACATTCAATTCATTCTCGCGACCCACTCCCCTACAGTTGTGGAGTACTCCACCTTCGACGAACTCTTTCTCCTCAGGCCGGTGGAACTGATCGAAGCGGGCGAGAATCAGCTAGTCCAGCTGGCGACCGACGAGGAGCGGCTGCGTGTCCTCCGAGACGTGTTCGGCACAACGTCTAACGTGACGGCTCTCCAGACGGTTGTCGTTGTGGAGGGCGTCAGCGACCAGGAGGCGACGAAGTCTGTTGCGGACCGCAAGTTGTATAGGGCCTTGCACCCGGGCTTTGACAAGGTCACGTTGATCGCAGGTGGGGGGAAAGGGGAGTGCATCAAGCTCCGGGGAACTTTGGCGAAAGCGATCTCGGCGTTCTCCTCGAAGGTGCAGGCGTTCGCGCTTCTGGACCGCGACCTTTCACCCGTCCCGACTGCCGATGGAGTGCACCTACTGCCGGTCGCGATGATCGAGAACCTCCTGCTAGACCCCAACTCGATTTGGGAGGCGCTCCAGAGTGTCCTTGAGAAGACCCCGTTCAGTACCGTCGAAGACATCGCCGCAGCCATCGATTCCCTGCTCGACACGACGGAGCAAGACGAGGTCGAGCGCCGTGCTCTCGGCACGCTGGGAATAGCCGTTTTCCGGCCCAAGGCGCCGGTCGCCGAGATCGTGGCACAGCTCGGGACATACATCCGATCAATCCAGGACCAGTACGCAGAAGCGAAAGCCATTACGGCGCTCCAGGAAGGGAATGCGGCGATCAGCAAGCTCAAGTCGGAGCAGAAGCGGCGAGAGCTCTTTCACGGGAAGGAGATCCTGCATCGTTTCTTCAAGCAGCACCTTCATAGTTCAGGGATGGCGAAGGGAATCTTTCTGTATGAGTCGGCGCGACACGCCAAGGAGACAAGGGAAATGCTCCTCACACGATGGACCGCGCTCCTTGAGCCGAAAGTGCCGGTCATTCCTTCACGGCGCCGGCGTTCCCGGCGCGGCGGCTGCCGCGCGGCGGCTTTGCCAAATCGCCACGACCAGTCGCAAACACAAGATGATGCCCACGGCGGCCGCAGATCTTCCAGTCTGTTCTGGTCGCCCCTCGGCTGCAGCGTCTGCGTAATAGCTGCCGTTGTTTTCCCACCAGCATTTTTCGATCGCCCAGAAGCGCAGAATAATGCGCATATCTCTTGACAAATCGGATTCGATAGCATATTTTGTATAAGCGCAGTATAATGCGCATCAATAGAAGAAAGATGCAGCCCACTCAGAGATTCAACAAGAAGCGCATTATGATGCGCTCTGAGGACAAATGGCAAACCAGAAAATCGGACAACTCGTGCGCGAACGGCGGAGATTCCTCCGGCTTCGTCAGCGGGACTTGGCGGAACTGGCCGGCGTGACGTTGCGCGGCTTGACGGAACTCGAAAATGGCCGAGGGAATCCGACGCTCAGCCAGCTCTCCAAGCTGGCGGGTGTTCTGGGGTTGGAAGTGACTTTGAGCGAGAGACGAAATGCGGCAGGCTAACGTCTATTGCCGGGGAGTTCTCGCGGGAATCCTGAGCGAGGACGCGGAGGTCTATCGCTTCCGGTATCTGCCGGAATATCTGCGCAACTCCGAGTTGCCGGCGATCAGCCTGACCTTGCCCAAGCAAGAGGCCGATTTTCAATCGGCGGTGCTGTTCCCCTTTTTTTTCGGCTTGTTGGCGGAGGGAGAGGACAAGGCGCTGCAATGCCGGATTCTCAGGATCGACGAGGAGGACCACCTGACGCGCCTGCTGAAAACCTGCGGCGCCGAGACCATCGGCGGGGTCACCGTCGAGGAGATTTAGAGCCGCTAACGAAACCCCCTCACCCCCGACCCCTCTCCCCCTGTTCGATTGGGAGAGGGGAGGTTTGATCGAGTGCTTTCATGAAAAACTGTCCGGGGTGTTTGAAAGCAGGACACGACACCTACTGCCTGCCGTGCCGGAAGCGCCTGTTCGGCGGCAACCTGTTCGGCGGCAAGAAGGTGTCCCATGTTCTGACTTTTTCTCGGCCCGTCTACGATCAGGCCAGACTGGCGGTCAGCGGCAGGAGACTGTCGATCTCGGGGATCCAGACCAAGATGTCGCTTGCCCTTCGCGCGGGACGGCTGGAACTGACGGAGACCGGCGGCCAGTACATTCTCAAGCCCATTCCGCACGGTGCATTTCGGCATTTGGGCATGGCGCCCGTGAACGAGCACCTGACCATGCAGATTGCCCGGCAGGTGTTTGGCATCTCCGTCGCTGAGAATGCACTGGTTGAGTTTGCAGGCGGTGAGCTGGCCTATCTGGTGCGGCGCTTCGACGTGCAGGAAGACGGCTCGCGACGCCTGCAAGAGGATTTCGCCCAGATTGCCGGTCGGTCCGAGGAATCTCACGGGAAAAACTACAAGTACGATTTTTCCTGCGAGGAGATCGGCGAGCTGATTCGCAAACACGTCGCCGCCTATCCCGTGGAGATGGAGAGGTTTTTTCAACTGGTGGTGTTCAACTACTTGATTGGCAACGGTGACGCCCACCTCAAGAACTTTTCACTGATCCGCAACGAGGAGTACGGCGACTACACCTTGACGCCGGCGTACGATCTGCTGAACACTCGGCTGCACGTGCCTGACGAGACGAGGACCGCCTTGCCGATGTTCAAGGATGACTTCGAGACGCCAAGCTACCAGGCCAATGGCTTTTATGCCTACGACGACTTCGAAGAGTTTGGCAAGCGCTTGCAACTGCATAAGGCTCGCTGTGCGCGGATCATGCAAGTTGCCGTTGCGAAGGAACGTGAGGTGTTCTCGCTGATCGATCGCTCCGAGCTGTCGGACGAATGCAAGCAAGCCTACAAGGATGCGGTACGAGATTCGATCCGGGCGCTTTCCCACTCGCATGCTGAATCACGGAGAAAAGGATCGGGCGACCAGGACATTGCCCCGGACATTGCACGGCATATCTCGAATCGGCCTGCACGCCCAGTCAAGTCTCCTCGCCGCGGCAAATGACCAGACCTGCAGACAGACCGCCGCGCCCTCTTTGCTGCGCACCAGGAGCTTGCCGTGCACCAGCGACGGCGGCGTCCACGTTGTGCCGCCGTGGATCTGGGCTTCGCTCCCCCTCCGTAGTGGCACTCCCCGGTTGTGGCACGGTCTCCCGACCGTGCCACCCGGCCCGACCGGAGGTCTCCATTTCCAAACGGCTGCGTCATGCCACGTTCCCAGAATCTTGCGAAGCGGTGCGTGGCACGGTCGGGAGACCATGCCACAACGGTTGGGGGTCACGCCGACTCCGGCAACTTCAGCAAACCATTGGCATACGCCTGGCACCGCTCGCGCCACGCTTGCTGTTGCGTGGCGCTGGCGTTGTTGCCGGGCCGGAGCAGCGGCTTGCAGCCCGGGAGCCAGTAGCGGTGCTGTCAAGCACACGGCCGTTGCCGTGTGGCGGACCAGGCCCTGCTGCGTCGCCCGCTTCAGCCAAAGTGATAGCGTCGAGCGGTCCGGCGGGTCCTGCTCGTCGTTGAGCCAGCGCTTGCTGCCGCCTTGGGTTCACCAGTTCTGGCGGATGCGAGCGCCGGCGTTCCCGGCGCGGTGACTCTGCGCGCGGCGGCTTGCCAAAACCCCATGACTAGTCCCAACAACAAGATCGCGCCCACGCCGGCCGCAAGCCAGATCTTCCAGCAACCTCCGGTCGGCGCAAGGCGCACTTGGCTTGCCGCGGCTGCCGCTTCCAGGTTGGGCAGGTTGGCGTCGCACCAAGAAACGTCACTTGCCGCCGCGTCGCCGGCGCAGCCGGCCGCCCAGCAACACCACCCCGCCCGCCAGCGCTCCCACCCCGCCGATCCGCCACCACGGCGGCCGCGGCGGAATGTCCCACACGTGCAGCGTCTGGTCGTCGTTCAGCACCAGCAGAGTTTCACCGTCCGGGGCAAAGCACGCCGCGTTCCCCTTGGTGAACGCCGCGATTTCCCGGCCGTCGCGCACGTCGTGGAGCTTCAAGGTGGACCAGCGATCGGATGGCTTGGCAAGGCGCAGCCATTCGAGGACGTTCGGCTTCCGCTCGCGCAGGTCTTGCCAGGCGAACACCGCGAGCAGGCTGCTGTCCGGCGACAGCACCGGCACGTGACTGGCGTTGAAATGCCGAGCCCATTCCGCGGCTTTCGTGAATTCGCCAAGCTTGATGTCAACGGCCGCATACGCCGGTGCCAACGCTTGCTTCGTGGGATTTGTGAAGGCGGTGCTGGTAAGTCGCAGGACTTGATCGAGAGTCTTCTGAGCGGCGGCGATGTGTATTGCGGCTTCATCCTTCTTTCCGACCTCAGCCAGCGCGCCTCCCAATTCGGCCTCGATGGCAGCACGTTGGAGCGAATCATTGATCTTGACAAGAGCGGCCAGAGGCCGACCATTGTTTTTTCCTAACCAGCGCCTGTGTCCAAAACGTGTAGGCCCAGTCACGCTCGCGTTCGTCCGGCATCGATCGGATGGTGGCGTGCGCGGCATCCTCCTCTCCCGCCTCCGCCTGGGCGGCAGCCAGAGACCGCAGCACCATATTCCGATATGTGTCGGCAGTTAGACCGACACCAAGTTGTTTTGTCCAAGGCTGGCTTGTGGCCTTCTCTACATAAGCGACCACCCATTTCCAATCGCGGGTAGACAGCATGTGCAGCGGGATGGCCGCCAAGTGGAACTGGACGAGTTGGAACTGTTGAGTCGGTCTGGTGGGCACGACGGGAGCAATGTCACGGATGGCCTGTTCGATCGTCTCCTTGCCCTTGGCGCGATCGCCTGTCCGAGCCATGAGTTCACCAATGGCGGCGGTTGCGGTCGCACGACTCTCAGGATCGTTGATATCGCGGGCAGTTCCCCAGTCGCGGAGCACGCGCCGGGCGCATTAGCACTCCGATTCTGACCGAACTGTCCGCATCAGAATCCACTGGACAGAATCGGAGTTCCATCCGACAAATCCCCTCACTCCTTCACAGCGCCGGCATTCGCGGCGCGGCGACTCTGCCCGCGGCGGCTTTGCCAGAACGCCACGACCAGTCCCAACAACAGGATGACGCCCACCCCGGCCGCAAGCCAGATTCTCCAGTCTCTTCCGGTCGGCGCCACGCTCTTTCCACGTGCCTCGGCCGCGTCCACGTTCGGCAGGTTGGGCAACGACTCCGCCCGAATCCGCAGGTCCGTGATCCGGACATCGAGCGCGGCCAGCGGCCCGCCGGTCGAGGCCACGACCCGGATGTCCTTCACGTCGTCCGGGGGGAAGTCATGTTGTTGCAAGAGCCTGAAGTCCGGATCGCCTTCCTCCGCCAGGAAATAGGACAGGGTGGCGCCGGTCCGCGTCAGGCGGAAGCGCCATTTCGTCCCCTTGACGGCAAACCCTTTGAACTTCTGCTTGTTCTTGCGCGTGGCGTCATCCCACGCGTTGCGCCAGGCGGTGTACTGGGTCGGCTTGTTCGCCTTCAGGTGCCGGGAAAACCCGGCCAGATCCCAGGGCGGCCTGTTGACGTTCAACAGCAGATGCACCTTCGTCCCTTGGTCGCCGGCTTCCCCCAGAGCGGGCTCGCGGAGCACCTCGAAGCTGGCGGTGATCTCGAAGTCCCCCTGGGCTATCATGCCGCTGTTGACGCCATGAAGCTTGCGCTCGCCCTCGAACCCGGCCGGCAAGCGAATCCGCAGCCCCTCCGGCGCCAGCGTCATGAACTCTCGGTTCTCCGGAGCGATCAGCGTCAGTTTGCGGAGGTCCTCCGGCGGCCCCTTGAGGGGATTCACGTACTCCTGGGCCAGTTTCTCCTGGGCCGGCCTGTGCTGATCAACGCGCTCCTGAGCCGCGGCGAACGCCGCAGGCAGCCACGCCAGGGCTGTCGCCAGGATGAACGGAATGCGACGAACGTTGCCCGGCAAAGCAGTCGATGGCTTGGTGATGCCCGCCCGGCGGTGGAGCTTCACCAGCTCGATCGGGTTCGTGCAACGCGGACCATGAAGATGGATGTTCATCGGTGTCCTGAGGCAACTCTGTGCGACGCGCGTGATTATAGACACCCACCGGCGGAACCGCAAGAAATGGGGAATCGGGAAACGTACCGGCCGGATGCGGCCACGATCCGCCGGCACGAAGTGAATCTGGTGAATGGCCGTGACGACAATCCCACATTCATCACCGCGGCGACACCGTCACATTCAGCAGGCGGCCTTCCGGTTCGCTCAGATCGACCAGTTGCGGCTCGGCGGTGACGGCGACGCTTTCGTTGCCCGCCAGGTCGCGGACCCGCAACCGCAGGTACACTTCCACCGGCAGCCGGTCCGGCAAGGTCCAGGAGTGTTTGCCGGCGGCGTTCGGCAACGGCGGCGCGATCGCGTGCCACGGGCCGTCGCGCTTCTCCGACCACTCCAGGACGATCGGCGTGTTGGTCAGGTTGTCGTCGCGGGCCTGCCATTTCAACAGCAGCGTGTTCGTCTTGTGCGGGTCGGGCTGCGGCTTGAACAGATCGGCGACCGGGGCCGTCGTGTCCACGTGCATGCGGATCTCCGGCAGGTCGCCGGCGCGCGGCGGCGCTTTGCCGAGCCCCGCCTTGCTTTTGACCACCAGGATGAAGCCGTACACGCCTTCGCCGGGGAGCTCGACCGTCCGCTTGTGCCGGCCTTCCCGGATCGTGCCGCTCCTGCCTTCCGGATCGACCGCGTACAGCTCCCAGGTTTGGCCATCGTTCTGCGTCCACCACAGCTCGATGTTGCCGATGCCCGACGGACCGACCCGGGCCAGCTCATACTCGAGCGTCACTTCGGGATGATTGACGTACTGCAAGGGGGGCAGCGGACGCCGGTTTTCCACGGCCTGGACGGGCGTCGCGGCCGCGGGAGGGGGCGCCATGCGCGTGGACGCCACGACGTTGGCCGCATCGGCGCTGTTGGTGTTGGGCGCCGTCCATGGCGCGGACACGGCGGGCGCCGGGTTCATGGTTGGGTTCATGGGAAACGTCTTGATGGGCTGGCTCGGCGCCTGGGGCCGTGGCGTGTCCACATGCGGCGGCGGCACGATCGTCGATTGCACCTGGCCGGGCGCCGGCGGCATCGGCTGGGTCGGCACGCCGGGGAACATCGGCGCCGGCAGGGCGGCTGGCGCGGGCGCGGCTGGCGCGGGCGCGGCTGGCGCGGGCGCCTGAGTTGTCGTCTGCCCGGTCGAGAACGCGGTGGCGCTGATCGGGCCGCCGCCCGCGTCGGCCGGGGCGATGGCCTGGTTGCCGGCTTGATCCTTCAGCGACAGCCGGATCGTGATCGGGCTCGGAGTGTTGGCGCGGAACCGGGCTTCGCCGGTGAGGCCCGCGGTGGCCTGGATCGGCGTCCACGCGCCGTTGCCGTCCTTGGGCTGGTATTCGAGGCGAAACGACGACCAGTCCGGATGTTCTTCCTGCAGCTCCCACGCCAGCGCCACGTTGTCGCCGGTCCGCTCCGGCGTTCTCATGCGCAACAGCGGCTTCATCGTGTCGATCACTACTTTTTGATCCGGCGGCCCTTGAAACGGGTTTTCCGGCTCTTGCTTGCCGAGCCGGTTGATGACCGCGACGCGCAGCCAGTAGTTGCCGTCGATCGGAGCCGTGAAAGTGAAGGCTGGTTGCGTGGGGGGCATGACGGCCACCTGCTGCCAATTGCGGCCCAGGTCGCTGGAGGCGTAGAGCACCAGCTCGCGCAGCTCGGCGCGGCGCGACTCCTGAATGTCCACCGGCACGCTGAGGCTGCGTTGATTGGTGATCAGCACGTCGTTGGGCGCTTGCCCGTTCTGCGCTTGTCCGAGCGGGGCTTGTCCAAGCGTCAACATGCACGCCAGCGCCCACGAATTGGCTGCCATCCCGACCTCCCTGCCATGTGACGCCCCGTGACGGCGTTCCGCGGCGCGACTCCCCTGCTGTCGCGCCGGCGCGGCCGGTCACGGCGCAATTTGGCCGTACAATAGCGGCGGTAACGATAACATCGGTCGTGCCGGCGTGGAACTTGAAAAAAACCGGCGCGGCCGCGATTTTTCCTCAAGTTTGGCCTGCTCGGCCGAGAGCGGCGATGGAACCTCAGGACCTGCGCGAGTTGCTCGAACTGGTGAAGCAGGGCGATCTCAGCGTCGCCGCGGCTCTGGAGAAGCTGGCGGCGCCGCCGGTTGCCAACCCGGCGCTGGCCAACCCGGCGGTCGCCAACCTTGGCTATGCGCACGTCGACCTGCAGCGCCGCGAACGCTGCGGCTTTCCCGAGGTGATCTTCTGCACCGGCAAATCGAGTGAGTGGATCGAAGGGGTCGTGCAGAAGCTGATCGAGGCGGGTCAGGATTGCCTGGCGACGCGGGTGGATGACGATCAAGCGCTAGCCCTGGCCCGCAGGTATCCGCAAGGGCAGCAGGATCGCGTGGCCCGCACGTTCTGGCTTCCCGCGCGGCCGCCGGGGCCGAAGCAAGGCCGCGTGGTGGTGATCACGGCGGGAACCAGCGACCTGCCGGTGGCGCGGGAAGCGGTGGCGACCGCGACCGCCCTGGGGGCGGACGTGCATTTGCTGGCCGACGTGGGCGTGGCCGGCATCCATCGGCTGCTGCGTCATCACGAGGAGTTTGCGGGAGCGGACGCCATTGTCGTCGTGGCCGGCATGGACGGGGCGTTGCCGAGCGTGGTCGGCGGCCTGGTCGATTGCCCGGTGGTGGCGGTGCCGACGAGCATCGGCTACGGCGCCGCCTTCGGCGGCGTGGCGCCGCTCTTGACGATGCTGAACGCGTGCGCGGCGAACGTGGTGGTGGTGAATATCGACAGCGGCTTCAAGGGGGGATATGTGGGAGCGCTGATTGCCCGCCGGCGGGGGGCGGGCGTGGCGAAGTGAGCTGCTTGTCCTGCGCCGCGTCAAGCGGCTTCACGTTCCGCCGGCTGATCGAACAGCAACCCCGCCGGCGCCGGCAAATCGTGCGGACCCTTGGGCCCGTCGGCCTGCCCGGTCCAGCAATGGTGCTCGATCGAGAACAGGATGCGTTCGGCCAGGGCCACGGCGGCGCGGGCGTCGGCGCCGGTGACGCGCGGCTGCCCGCCGGCGCCGACGCACGCGACGAACTCCGTCAGTTCGCACGTCAATTGATCCTGAGCCTCGCCGCCGATGGTCGCCAGCTCCAGGTGCCGGCGGAACAAGTCGTCGCGCAGCCGGGCCCGTGAGTCAGGATCGAGCTGCGCCGGATTCAGGCCGTTCCGGCGCACCGCTTCCGACGGCTGCAGCAAGGTGAGCTTGCGCGCACCGAAGTCGGCTTCGGCATAGCCCTCCGGCCCCCAGAGTTGCATGGTCCGCTGGCTCGTGGGATGGGCGCGGCTGGCGGTCACGTCGGCGACGCAGCCGTTCTCGAAATGCAGTCGCGCGTTGGCGATGTCCTCGCGGCCGCCAAACACGCTCATCCCCAGCGCCGTCACGGAACGCACGGTCGAGCCCGTCAGCGCCAGGATCAAGTCAAGATCGTGAATCATCAAGTCGAGCACGACGCCGATGTCGGTCGAGCGGCCGCTGAACGGGCCGAGGCGTTGGGCGCGGATCCATCTCGGCTGCAGCGGCCGGCGCTGCAGTTCTTCGAAAGCGGGGTTGAAACGCTCGATGTGGCCGACTTGCAGCAGGGCGCCGTGGCGCTGGGCCAGGTGAACGAGGACGTCGGCATCGGTCGCCGTGGCCGCCAGGGGCTTTTCGACGAGCAGCGGGATGCCGCGCCGCAGGAACTCGGCGGCGATCTCCGCGTGCAGCGTCGTCGGCGTGGCAATGCACGCGGCATCGACGAGGCTCAGCAGCGGACCGAATTCGTGGAACGCTGGGACGCCCAGGCGTTGCCCGACGGCCTGGGCCTGTTCGATATTGGCGTCGGCGACGCCAACGAGCTCCACGCCGGGAAGACCGGCCAGGATGCGGGCGTGTTCCTTGCCCAGATGTCCGACGCCGACCACCGCCATCCGCAACCGCCGGGACATGCGTGATTCCCTTCTGCTGGCGCCCATCATGCGACCGCCCGCTGCGCGGGCGCTTGATCCAGTTGCCGTCGCAGTTGCCGCACCAGCTCGACATTCAGCGAATGGCCGGAGCGGTACGCGACCAGGTGTCCGCAAATGTCTTCGCCCAGGAGCGACAGGTCGCCGATGAGATCGAGGATCTTGTGCCGGGCCGGTTCATTGGCGAAGTGCAGGTGATTGTCGATGGGCCCGCGCGGGCCGAACACCAGCAGGTCGTTGACCGCGGTGCGCGATCCCAGCCCTTGCCGCATCAAGGCCCGGGCCTCGGCCTCGGTCACGAACGTCCGGCACGGCGCGATCTCTTGCGCGAACGCCTCCGGCGTGACGTCGGTCGTGCACACTTGCCGCATGATCGCCGAGCGGTCGCCGTAGTCGAGCAGGTAGCTGGCCCGCAGCCGCGAGTCATTGGCCGGGTGCAGAGTGAGCGTGGCGCCTTGCTGTTCCAGGGCGACGGGATCGGCGATTCCCCAGATGGTTTTCCGCCCCGCCTGCGCGACGATCCCGGTCCGGCAGAGCGTGTCGACAAACGGCCGCGACGAGCCGTCGAGCCCCGGGGGCTCGGGAGCGTCGAGCTCGACAAAGCAGTTGTCGATGCGCAGCCCGCCCAGGGCCGCGAGCACGTGTTCGACGAGGCTGACGCTGACGGCGCCGCGGCCGAGCGTGGTGCGGCGCTCGGTGTCGCTGACCTCGCCGGCGACGGCGCGGACCCGCGCCTGCGGCCCGAGATCGGTGCGCACGAAAACGACCCCCGTGGCGACGGGGGCCGGCGTGAACCGCAGTCGGACATTCTTGCCGGTGAGATAGCCGATGCCGTGAAGTTCGGCCGGCGTGGCGATGGTTCGCTGGGCGCGTTCGCTGATTCGTTTCACGGCGCCGTCATCCTTGGTTGTTGGTCATTAGTCATTGGTCATTAGTCATTAGTCATTAGTCAGTGACCAATGACTAATGACTAATGACCAATGACCAAGCGAATCTAGTTCTTGCCGCCGCCGCTGGTCGGCGTGGCGTTCACTCCCATGCTGCGATTGAGCGATTGCACCACCACTTCGGAGATGTCCAGGCTCGAATGGAAGTACAGGGGCACCGTGCCGCCCATGTCCATGCCGGTGAGCTTGCGATTGATGTTCCCGAAGGTCATCAGATCGGCGTCCGGCGGCTCGCCGTAACCGAGCACCAGGTGGATGCCGTTGGCCACGGCGACGGCCTGAATGTGCTGGGACACTTCCTTGAAGAGCTGGATCAGGTGATCTTCCTGCTTTTTGCCGATGGTCTTGCGCGCTTCCAGGTCGAGGTCTTCGAGCTGGCGCTTCAGGTTGATGATCGCTTGCTGGTACTGCTCCTTGAGCTTCGGTTCGGTCTTCGGATCGGTGATTCCGTTTTGATAGAGGAGGATGTTTTTCTTGATCCCCTCCGCCTTTTCCTTGAAAGGCTTGAGCGTGTTTTCCATCTCCGTCTTGAAATTGACGGCCTTCTGGTACTTCGTGAACACCACGCCGATGTTGACGACGGCGACGCGGTTGCCGGTTTGAGCCTGGGCCTGACCAGGCAGGCTCAGGGTCGCCAGCGAAACCAGCGCGGCAACCATCCATGTCATGCGCTTCACAGGCATCTCCTCTGTTTAACCGCGTCGACCGGACCGTCCTGTCCCGTTCGTGGACTTTCCCATCGACCTTGAATTACCCAACTTGGGTTACTCCCAAAACGAGAGCGGGTGGGTTCTACCGAAGCGGTAGGGAGCGGTCAAGGCGAGGTGGGGTCTGGCAGTCAGAGGATGCCAGAACGCCAGCTTGCCGCCGAATGTGCGTGGGTTTGAGGTGGTTTCCGCTCAACCCTCAGCGCCGCAATGACTTCAGCGTTTTTCGGCTTGGAGCGACGCTTCGGAATGACGGGTTTTCAGTCCGGCGCTGAACACCGGCCGCCGGCACGCGTCGGCGCAACTCGCTGGTGCGTCGGGTGTTGTTGCGAACACGCGGAGCGCTTGCCTTGGACGCTTGCCGTCCAAGCTGCCAATGTGCCACGCTTGCCACCCGTGCGTTTAGCCCCGGTTCGCAGAACCGGGGCGGACAGGCGCTGGGCGGCGGATGAAGTGCAGCTCCGGATACTCTCCGCCCCGGTTCTTCGAACCGGGGCCAAACGGTCAGACCCCTTCGGATCGCCTGCGCCGCCGAGCTCCGCGACTAGTCCGTCTTGGCCAAACTCGCCGGCCTTGTTACTATCCCCGGTCAGGAAGGCAGGGATGCCATGAAGATTCTTCAGGTGCTGTGGCTCGGCCCGGCGGCGCTGCTGATGCTGGTGCTGGCCGGGTGCGGGCGGGCGCCGTTGACGCCCGTGAACGGCAAAGTCACCTACAAGGGGTTGGCGCTGCAGAGCGGCGTCATCGTCTTCACCCCCGACGCCACCCGCGGCGAGCGCGGCGCCATCGCCGTCGGCAAGATTCGCGACGACGGCAGCTACACCCTCTACACCAGCGACGCGGCGGGGGCGGCCGCGGGCTGGTACCGCGTCACGGTGTCTGCCCTGGCCGCCACCAGCTTCAGCCAGCCGGCCGGGCAGGGCTTTGCGTATCCCCAGTCCCTCGTGCCCGAAAAATACCGCGATCCCGACCTGTCGATGCTGGCCTGCGAAATCAAGCCGGGCCGGACCAACGCCATCGATTTCAATCTGGATTGAAGCCGCCACCGATGAAACACGGATCAAACACAGATTGAAATGCGAGACGATGCTTGATCTGGCGTCAATCTGTGTTTGATCCGTGTTTCATCGGTGGCTCCGAGATTTTTCTCAGCGCGTCTCGACCGGCGCGGCCCACGACATCAGGAGCCCCATGCAGCAACTTGATTCGGCCCCGTTGCGATCGCATACCGCCGCCGCCGAGCTTCGAGACGTCGCCATCGGCCGGCCTGGGGTAGACATTTCTGTTCCGCGAACCGTGGACGTGTCGGTTTGCATCGCCAACTGGAACTGCCGCGACCTGCTCTGCGCTTGCCTGGCGTCATTGCTTCACCAGGATCAAGACGTTCGTCTCGAAGTGATCGTCGTGGACAACGCCTCCACCGACGGCGCCGCCGACCTGGTCGCGCGTGATTTTCCGCAGGTCCAGCTCATCCGCAACCCGAGCAACCGCGGCTTTGCCGCCGCCAACAACCAGGCTGCCCGCCTGGCCCGCGGCGCCCACCTGCTGTTCCTGAACAACGACACGGTGGTCCCCGCCAGGACACTGGGCGCGCTGGTCGAGTTCCTGGACGCGCATCCGGACGTGATCGCGGTCGGGCCGCGGCTCATCGGCACAGACGGCCGGCCGCAAACCTCCTACCGGCGGCAGCCGACGCTGGCCGCGTTCCTGCACCGCACCTGGTTGTTTCGGCTGACGGGGATCATGCGGCGGAGCTATCGCGATTATCGCCGCCGGACTTCGCCGCCCTTGTGGCCGTGCGAAGTCGACATGCTGCTGGGCGCGGCGCTCATGATCGACCGGCGTCGTTTCGAGGACCTGGGCGGCTGGGACGAGGCGTTCCTGTTCGGCGGCGAGGACCTGGATTTCAGCCTGCGGGCCCGCCGCCACGGCGTGCTCGTGCATGACCCGCGCGTGACGATCATCCACGTCGGCCGGGCCAGCACCAAGGCGAACATCGGCTTCGCGTCGCCCAGCATCCTGGCGGGGTTTGCCCGCTATTTTCGCAAGGCCGGCGCCAGCCGCCGCGAGCTATTCCTGTACAAGCTCGCCGTGACGCTGGACGCGCCGCTGCAGATCGGCGTGAAGGCTGTGCAGTATCCATGGCGCCGCTTGCGCGGTCGCCGTCGCGACGCCGCCAAGAGCTGGAACGACCTGCATGGGGCGGCAGCGTTCCTGGTTCGAGGTCTCGTGGCGTTTTGGAAAGCCTAGGAGCATCACCACGCCGCTTCACTCGCTGACCACATCCTCCGCGCGCGCGACGGCGACGACTTCGGCGCGGGCCAGCAGCACGCGTTTGCGATTGCGCTTGATGCCGGTGGCGAGGGCCGCGGCCACGTAGTTCTCCCGCGTCGTCCGCGTGTCGCGCAGGTCGTGCAGGTCGGCGTCGTGCAATTCCAGGTGCAGGTCATCAACCCGCTGCAGCGTTCCCAGACACACGAACTGGCTGCTCAGATCGACGACCACGCGCTGCCCGATCATCTCGGTCAACATGGCGACCTCACCACTCAGAGTTTGTGAAAAAATGGGGACTGGCTCCGGCCGTCCCTCCAACGCGTTGGAAATCGGGGGAGGAGGCCGGTGCCTGTCCCCATTTTTTCACAAACTCTCACCACTCACTACCCACGATACAATGTGCATTATGAACGGCGCTCGGCTGAAAGACAAACACTGTCTGATCGTCGGCGGCACCACGGGACTGGGCTTTGCCGCGGGGCGGCGCTTCCTTGACGAAGGGGCGCGGCTGGTGATCGCCGGCCGCTCCGTCGAGAACGGCGCGGCCGCGGTGGACGCGCTCGGCGGGGCAGGGCGGGTGCAGTTTTGCTCGTGCGACGCCGCCGACGCCACGCAGGTGGGGCTCTTGTTCGAGCACGTCATCGACAGCCTGGGCGGACTGGACGTTGTCTACCACGTCGCGGGGATCAGCGGCCGCCGGCACGGCGACGGGCCTCTGCATGAATGCACGGATGACGGCTGGCAAGCGACGCTGGACGCCAACCTCAAGAGCGTGTTCTTGACGAACCGCGCGGCGGTCCGGCATTTCCTCGACCGGCGGCGGCCGGGGGCCATCCTCAACATGGCCAGCGTGCTCGCCTTCGCGCCCTCGCCGCGTTATTTCGACACGTATGCGTACTCGGCGACCAAGGGCGGCATCATCGCCATGAGCAAGGAAGCCGCGGCCCGGTACGCGCCGGACAAGATCCGCATCAACGTGATCGCCCCCGGCCTGATCGACACGCCGATGGCCGCCCGGGCCTGCGCGGACGACGTGATCCGCACCTTCCTGCGGACGAAGCAACCGCTTGCCAACGGCCCCGGCCAGCCGGAGGACTGCGCCGACGCCGCCGTGTTCCTGTGCAGCGACGAGGCCCGCTTCGTCACCGGCACGGTGCTGACCATCGACGGCGGCTGGTGCGTGAGTGAAGGACAGTTTGTGTAACGGCGAACAGCATATGCGACGCGCCCGCTACAATAGGGAAATGGAGCCACCGAAGGAACTTCTCGTCAATCAAGCCGATCAACTCGACGCCTGCTGCGCTCACCTGGCCGAGTGTTCGCGACTCGGTCTCGATACCGAATTTGTCGGCGAAACCAGCTATCATCCGGAGCTGTGCCTGGTGCAGGTCGCCACGGAGACGGTCCTGTACCTGATCGACCCATTCGCGTTTCCCGCGCTCGACGGGTTCTGGAAATTCATCGCCAGCCCCAGCCACCGCGTCGTCGTCCATGCCGGCCGGGAAGAGGTGCGCCTGTGCCACCGCGCCTTCGGCCAGGTTCCCGCCCGCCTCTTCGACTTGCAAATCGCCGCGGGCCTGGCCGGGCTGCCGTACCCGCTCGGCCACGGCTCGCTGGTGCACCAGGTGCTCGGCAAGAAACTCATGAAGGGCGAGACGTTGACGGAATGGCGGCATCGGCCGTTGACGCCGTCGCAGATTCACTACGCGTTCGACGACGTCCGTTACCTGCTGCCGGCGCAAGAAAAGCTCGAAGGGCGTTTGCAACACTTGAATCGATCGCCGTGGGCGGAGGAGGAGTTCCAGCGCCTCACGGAGCTGGCGACGCCGGAGGAACCGAGTGCCGAGGCCGTGGGCGAAAAGTGGCGGAAAGTGCGTGGGGCCAGCTCGCTCGATCGCCGCCGCCTGGCGGTGCTCCGCGAGCTGTACGTGTGGCGCGAGCAGACCGCCCATGACTTGAATCGGCCGGCGCGGGTCATCGTGCGCGACGACTTGCTCGTCGAAATCGCCCGCCGGGCGGCGAAGAGCGCGCGCGATCTGAGAGTCATCCGCGGCCTGGCCCACAAGCACCTCGACGAGATCTTCGCCGCCGTCGAACGCGGCCGCGGCGTTCCTCTGGAGCAATGTCCCGCGCTGCAGGAGCGCGAGCAGGACCCGCCGCAGGTCGGCCTGGCGGTCAGCCTGCTTCAGGCGGCGCTCTACGATTTTGCCACCAAGGAGCACCTGGCGCCAAACCTGGTCGCGAGCAATCAGGACGTGAAAAACCTGGTGCGGGCGTTCATGGCCGGCGACATCGGCCAGGCGGGGTCGCTGCTGACGCGCGGCTGGAGGGGCCAGTTCGTGCTGCCGCATCTATTGGCGATCTTGGAAGGCCGGCGGACGTTGCGGATCGCCGACCTGCGGGCCGACGCGCCGTTGGCGTACGGTGACGAATCGCTTTGATGATGGAATGGGCCAGGACGACAAGCATCAGCCGATGCTCTTGCGCAGCCGCTGAACCTGACGCAGCGTCAAGCCCGTCAGCTCCGCCACGCTGGACGCCGAAAACTCATTCGTTTTCAAAAGGCGCAGGGCGATTTCTTGCCGAGTCTCGGCCCGGCCTTCGGCCTTGCCCTCGGCCTTGCCCTCGGCCTTGCCTTCGGCCTTGCCCTCGGCCTTGCCTTCGGCCTTGCCCTCGGCCTTGCCTTCGGCCTTGCCCTCGGCCTTGCCCTCGGCCTT
>JAKEET010000131.1 GCA_022616435.1 Gemmataceae bacterium | reverse complement strand
CGGCAACTTGAAGGCCGACGAAGCGCTGAAGCCGGGGAGCGCGGCCGGCGTATGGGCCAATCGGCAGCGTACGGGGAGTGTGAAGGGCTTCGCCCCATTGCCAGGGTTCGCCCGCTTGCCGGATCGGCGCATTCGGCAACTTCGCCATGACCGTGCGCAGTTTCGCCGCGCTCGTATGGATTTTCCGCGTCCGGACGCGTACATTGACCACAACAACTTCGTTCGAGCGCGAAACGCCAACCGGAACGTCACCCCGCGCGTGTCGCGCCCGCCCTGATAGCAGTGAGTGCGGCGCCGATGTCCACCCCGCCGAAACGGTCGGCTGTCGAATCGATCAAGGAGAACAGCCGGCAACTGCGCGGCGGCATCGCCGACGAGCTGGCCCGCGGCTCGGACCATTTCAGCGATTCTGACAAGCAGCTCATCAAGTTTCACGGCACCTACCAGCAGGACGACCGCGACGCCCGCAAGGACCGCCACAAGGAGGGCACGGGCAAGTACTACATGTTCATGGTCCGCTGCAAGATTCCGGGCGGCAAGGTCACCGCGGCCCAGTACCTGGCGATCGACGACATCGCCGGCCGCTACGCCAACGGCACGCTGCGGATCACGTCGCGGCAGGGGTTCCAGCTCCACGGCGTGGTCAAGGGCAACCTGCAGGCGACCATCGCCGGCATCAACCAGTGCCTGCTGACGACGCTCGGCGCCTGCGGCGACGTCAACCGCAACGTGATGGCCGCCCCGGCGCCGTTCGCGACCCCGGTCTACGCGACACTGCAGGAACTCGCCGACGCGCTCGCGGCCCACTTCGCGCCGCGCTCGGGGGCCTATCACGAAATCTGGCTCAACGGCCAGAAGGTCGCCGGCGGCGACGACCCGGACATCGAGCCCATCTACGGCAAGGTCTATCTGCCGCGCAAGTTCAAGGTGGGCTTCGCGCTGCCGGAAGACAATTCCGTGGACATCTTCGCCCAGGACATGGGCTTCCTGGGCATCGTCGAGCAGGGCAGGCTGGCCGGCTTCAACCTCTACGCCGGCGGCGGCATGGGCCGCACCCACGGCAACGCCAGCACCTTTCCGTTCCTCGCCCAGCCGGTCGCCCATGTCGCGCTGGATCAGTTTCTGCCCGCGGCGGAAGGGATCATCAAGCTGTTTCGCGATCACGGCAACCGCGCCGACCGCAAACGCGCCCGCCTGAAGTACGTGCTGCACGATTGGGGCATCGACAGGTTCCGCGAAGTGTACGCGACGTACCTGCCGTTTCCGCTGACGCCGCCCAGGCCGGTCGACATCCACGGCTTCCCGCTGTTCCTCGGCTGGCAGGCCCAGGGCGACGGCCGGTATTTCTACGGCATTTCCATCGAGAACGGCCGCATCAAGGACGAGGGCGACTTCCGGCTGCGGACCGCCGTGCGGGTCCTGGTCCAGCGCTGGCAGCCGCGGGTCCGCTTGACGCCCATGCAGGACCTCCTGCTCTGCGATCTCCCCGCGCCGGCGATTGCCGACATCGAAGCCACGTTGCGCGACCACGGCGTCTTGCCGCCCGCCCGGCTGTCGCTGGTGCAGACCCACAGCATGGCCTGCCCGGCGATCCCGACCTGCGGCCTGGCGATTTCCGAAGCGGAGCGGACGTTGCCCGGCATCATCGACGAGCTGGAAGCGGAGCTGCGGCGGCTGGGGCTGGCCCAGGACAAGATCGGCGTCCGCATGACCGGCTGCCCCAACGGCTGCGTGCGGCCCTATCAAAGCGACATCGGCATCGTCGGCCGCAGCGGCGACAAGTACACGATCTACGTCGGCGGCAATCTCGTCGGCTCGCGCCTCAACTTCGAGCTGAAAGACCTGGTCCCCATGGCGGAGATCGTGCCGACGTTGCGGCCGCTGCTCGAGGACTTCCAGCGGAATCGCCGGGACGGCGAAGGCTTCGGCGACTACTGCCAGCGGCTGGGGCAAAAAAGGTGTCAGGACCCTTTTCCGGCCGTGCCCTACATTAACTCCCAATCTCCCGCCGGCTGCAAGGCGCGGCCCGACGTGTCGTAGAACGCCTCGTGCAGCAGGAAGATCTCGCGAGTTGCCAAATCGAGCGCGAGGAGCTGACGCCGCAGCTGCTCAAAGGCGTGCGGGCCCAGGCGGCGGCCGACCAGGGCGCGGATGTGGTCGGCGCAAAGATCCACTTCCACCGGACGCCGCGACCGCAACGGAAACGTCAGGTAACGCAAGGTCCCCAGGTGATGGCAGACCGCGCAGCGGCGGCGGTCGGTGCGCTCGACGATCGGCTCGCCCTCGCCCAGCGCCAGGAGCTCCATGCAGCTTGGACACAGCGTCTTGCCGGCGATCCGGTCCCAGGCGCGGCCGCGGTCGCCGCAGCGGCAGCAGGGGATCTTGGGAAACACGCTGTCCGGCGGAGCTAGGCGCAGGCTGTCCATGAGGGTCCTCTGGGCCGGGTCGGCTACCTACTAAAGATCGGCCGCGGGGCGTTCGGACTGCGCCGGCGCGGGGCCGCGGCGGTCCAGGAACGGCAACGCCGCTTGCCACAACTGGCAAAGCTTGACCTGCTCACGCCACTTTCGCCGAATTGCCGAGATGGCCGAACCGGCAGAGTTTCTCAGAGGCCATCCGAAAAGGTGTCTCGCGGCCAGAACAATGGACGACTACGAAGCGCTGGTGCCGCTGTTCATCACCAGCACCCCCAGGCCGACGGCGGCGAGGATGACGACGACGATGACCGCGGCGGTGGCGATGGGCGAGCTGTTCTGCTTGTCGCCGGAGGAGGGTTTGCGCGTTTGGCGCGGGCCGTACCAGCTGTTGTCGCGGCCGCCGATGAGCCGGACGCCGCAATGCGGACAGGAAGGCGGGGCCTGCACGCCGTTGCCGAGGTTGCCGCCGCACTTGCTGCAGCGCCAGATGCGCTCGAAACGAGGCTGGGCTTGGGCGTCCAGGGCGGCGCCCAGGACGACCAGGGCCGGAAGGATCAACGCCGCCAGCAAACCCGCGCGCCGCCATGGAGTACGGTTCATGGCCAAAGCTCCCGTCGAAGCGAAGTCAATCAAGACAAGCGTAGGTCAAAATGGCGGGTTTGCAAGAATTGCAGATTGCAAATTGCAGATTGCAGCGACTCGTGACCAACACCAACCCGAGGCGTAAGCGAGGGGCGAGGGGAGCAGGCGAAATCCCTCGCTTACGCTTCGGGTTGGTGCAGGCGGAGTCCCTCGCTTACGCTTCGGGTTGGTGCAGGCGGAGTCCCTCGCTTACGCTTCGGGTTGGTGCAGGCGAAATGCAGCGGAATCAGCCACGCTCATTCAGCAGTCGCGGTGGACGACCCGGTCGGTGAGCTGTTCGAGAATTGCCTGGCAGGGCGACGGCGGCAGCCAGGCCAGCTCGGCGGCGGCGCGGGCGGCGAACTCCTCGGCCCGCCCGCGAGCATACGCAACGGCCCCGTCGGCTTCCAGCTCCGGGGCCAGTTTCTCACGCTTGTGGTTGCCGGGGCTTTCCAAGAGCTGCCGCACCCGCCCGGCCCGCTCGGCCGGCGCCTGGGCCAGGTGCCAGATGATCGGCAACGTCAGCTTCTGCTGGTGGAGGTCGGTGCCCAGCGACTTGCCCGCCGCCCGTTCCTCGCCGATCAGGTCGAGCAGATCGTCGGCAATCTGAAAGGCCACCCCCAGGCAGCGGCCATAATTGGCGACACGTTCGATCATCGCTTCGGCAGCGCCGGCATAGAGGGCCCCGAGCCGGCAGCAGCACGCGGTCAGCTCGGCGGTCTTGCCGTCGATGATGTCGAAGTAGGCGTCCTCGCCGAGGTCGAGGTTGCCGCGCTCGCAGATCTGGTGCAGCTCGCCGGCGCAGAGGCGGTTGGTGGTCGCGCCGATCAGCCGGCAGGCGCGGGCGTCGACGCTCGCGGCCAGGTGAAACGCGTGGGTGAACAGCCAGTCGCCCAGGAGGATGCTGGCCTGGTTGCCCCAGCCGGCGTTGATCGTCGACGCATGGCGGCGCACGGCGGCGTCGTCGAGCACGTCGTCGTGCACCAGCGTCGCCGTGTGGATCATCTCGACGACGGCGGCCAGCGTGTGGTGGGCCGGGCTGACGCCGCCGCACGCCTTGGCGGTCAACAATAGCAGCGCGGGCCGCAGCCGTTTGCCGCGGTAGTGGGCCAGGTGGCTGACCAGCCGGGCCACCCCGGGCTGCCGGCTGTCGAGCGTTTGCCGCAAGACGCGTTCGACGGCTTCCAGATCGCGGGCAATGGGCGCGAACAGCTCGGCGCTGGTTGGCATGGCGGCGGCTGGCATGGCGGGCGCTGGCATCTGGTGCGTTGGCATGGCGTGCATGACCGGTCCTTCGTAAAGCCCACGGACGCAGTCGGCCTGGAGACGGTCCGCGGAGTCCTAACCGCACGACAGCCCGCCCCATAACGGTGCGGAACGAAGTTTCTGAAGTTTCAAATCAGAGTGAATGATAGCCGGACGGGGTGCAACGTCAATGTAATGCTAGGGATCGGACCGCTGAAACGGTCCGCTCTTGCCGCCGGTCTTGGCTTCCAGGCGGATGCGCTCGATGGTGATCCCCTTGTCCACCGCCTTGCACATGTCGTACACCGTGAGGGCGGCGACGCTGACGGCCGTCAGCGCCTCCATCTCGACGCCGGTGCGGCCGAAGATGCGGACGGTCGCGGAGATGTGCAGCAGCTCGTCCCCCTCGAAGGCGAAATCGACGGCGGCGGCCGTGATGGGCAGCGGATGGCACAGCGGGATCAGCTCGCCGGTGCGCTTGGCGGCCTGGATGCCGGCCAGCCGGGCCACTTCGAGGACGTCGCCCTTGGACAGGCCCTGGTCGCGGATGAGCTTGAGCGTCGCCGGCTGCATCCGCACCAGCCCGCTGGCGCGGGCTTCGCGCAGCGTTTCCGGCTTCTGGCTGGTGTCGACCATGCGGCTGGCGCCCTGGTCGTCGAAGTGGGACAGGCCGCTCATCAAAACGTCTTCTTCTTCTTGATGCCGGGGCCGAAGCCGGGCGGGCCGAAGCCGGGCGGGCCTTTCTTGTTGAAGCCGGGGATGGGCGGATTGAAGCCGCCGGGGCCGAACGGCATGAAGCCCGGATTCTGCCCCTGGGCCAGCTGCTGGATCGTGTTCATGTTGACCTGCACCGTCATGGCCGCGGTGGACTCGCGCTGGTCGAAGGCGAGCGACTGGGTGACCTCGTTGATCAACGGGTTCAGCTCCGGTCCGGCGAGGGCGCCGAGCCCCTCGAGCCCTTTCCTGCCTTGGGTGTTCCACATGTTCTGCATGGAATTGCGGACCTGCGCCGCGTCGTTGGCGTCGTTGCAAACCATCGCGACGCTCAGCTTCAGCGACTGGTTCTGGATCACGTCCATCGTCAAGTTCACGCCCTTGCCGCGCTGGACGATGCCGGCGACGTGCTGGAAGTCCGGGGGCGCCCCCTGGCCGACGTTCTGCATGGCCATTTGCATGTTCTGCTTGATCAGCTCATCGAAGCGGATGGCGGCCCACAGGTGGCTCGTGCGCGCGGCCGCCACTTGCTGCTGCAAGTCGGGATGGAGCTGCACGCTGCCGGCCCGCGCGATCAGCGCCGCGAATTGCTCGGCCGGCAACTGGCTGATCAGCAGGATTTTCGGGCTGGGCATGGCGGCAAGGACCCGCTGTGAAGCGGGGGCCTTCTGCGGATACACGGTTTGGCCCTGAAACGACATCGGCGCGCCCAGGTGCGCCTTGAGCTTTTCCGGATCGTACGGCTGCGTCGTCATCAGGACGAAGATCGCCATGTCGTTGCGATCGGTATTGCCGGCGATCAAGAAGCTGTCGGTGGTGTCGATGAGGTTGCGAAGCTCGGGCGACATGTTGCCCAACGGGCTCCCCGGCTCCTTCAGGCTCGTCCAGATCTTTTGAAACTGGGGCATGGCCTTGACCTGGGTGACGTTCATGCCGGCCACGACGTTGGCGTCGCCCGGCAAGAAGGCCAGCGGATTCGGCTCGGCGCGGGCGGCAGGCGCGGCCCCGCCGGGCACGGCCGCGACGGCCGGCTGGCCGGCCGCCGGCTGGCGGCTTCCCAGGAAGAACCCCGGCCACACGAACCCGGTGATGACCAGCACCACGAGCAAGACGCCGCCGCCGCACAGGCCGAGGACCAGGCCGAGGCTGCCCGCCTTCTTCTTTTGCTTCTTCTTGCGGCGGGGGCGGTCGTCGTCGTCATCGTCGTCGTAATCCTCGTCGCGGCGGCGGCGCGGGCGGTCGTCGTCATCGTCCTGGGGCACGCGCCGGCCGCGCGGCCGCACTTCGTCCACGTCGTCCACGTCCTCGACGTCTTCGACTTCCTCGACGACGTCGACGCGCCGAGCGACCGGCTTCTTGGCTTGCGGCTTGGTGGAGAACCCGGCATTCGCCGGGGCGCCATTCGCCGGGGCACGGGGCGAGGATTTGGAAACCGCCGGCGCCGGCCGCTTCGCCTGAACGGCGTTGGCCGCGCCAGTGTTGGCCGCGCCAGTGTTGGCCGAGCCGGCTTTGACCGGGCCCGGCGCCTGTGGCGTCGCCGTGCCGTCGCCGCCGGTCACGAACGGACTCTGGCACGCGGGGCAGGTGACTCTCTTGCCCGCGGGCACCGGCCCGTTGACGCGCAGACCCTT